>JAUNGT010000012.1 GCA_030524455.1 Eubacteriales bacterium
CGAACGGTACGCTACGTGGTGTGGAAGGGGAGGACCAAATCTCCCCTATCCGATTGTACCATAGGAAATTTCATTTCCTATGGTACAAAAACGCTCCGCGGGATCGCACTGCGGCGGAATGGAAGAATGTCGCTTACGCGACCCGCCGCAGGCGGCTGCCGTGCTTGCGCGGGCCGCCATTTGCAGGGCAACGGACAGCGAATAACGAACAGCGAATAACGAACAGCGTTGCGCTAAGTTGCGCGGGAAAAACTAAAAAATTTATAAAAATCAGACAGAAATGGAGATTGAATTTTTGTTTTTATGCGGATTGACTGGAAATACATACAAAAGTATAATGAATTCATCGAAATAAGTAAGTAATTTATCCAAAAAACACAGCGAAACAATGCAGAAAACTTGCGCAACAAGCGCAACAACTATGCACCCTGCTGCGAAGGGATGGGAGGATGAGGAAATGGCTGGGAGAAAAATGAAAAGAACGGCACCGAAGGGGGGAAAGCCTCCGATAGGGAAAACGCTCAGAAAAAACTGGATGCTTCTTTTGATGCTGCTGCCGGCGCTTTTGTATGTGATTGTGTTTTCTTATATTCCGATGACGGGTATCGTGCTGGCATTTAAGAAATATCAGTATGCGGGCGGCATATACGGCTCTCCCTGGGCGGGGCTTGATAATTTCAAGGCGCTTTTGGTGGCCGGAAAGCTGGGCATGGTGACGCGCAACACGCTTTTGTACAATATCGCTTTCATTTTTCTGGGAGTGGTGTTCGAGATGGGAAGCGCGATTTTGCTCAACGAGCTGCTCTCCAAGCGCTTCAAGAAAACGGCCCAGTCTCTTATGTTCCTGCCTTATTTCATCAGCTGGGTGGTGGCCGGAGCGATCATGTACAACATTTTCAACTATGAAAAGGGTGTGTTCAATCATGTTCTGACCCTGATCGGTATTCAGCCCTTCGATCTGTATAACTCTCCGGGGGCGTGGCCGGCCGTCCTGATTTTTCTGAAAATCTGGAAGCAGACAGGATACGGTTCCGTGGTTTACCTGGCGGCGATTACCGGGCTGGACCAGGAAATGTTTGAGGCGGCGTCCATAGACGGCGCAAACGCGTGGCAGAGAATCCGATATATTACAATCCCTTCCCTGCGTCCCACGATGATGATTCTCGTGCTGCTGGCAATCGGCAATATTTTCCGGGGAGATTTCGGATTGTTTTACCAGACCGTGAAATCGAGCGCGGTGCTGCAGCCGGTGACGGATGTCATCGATACCTATGTGTTCCGGCTGCTGATCACGAACAGCGATATCGGCGTATCGGCGGCGGCAGGTCTGTATCAGTCGGTGCTGTGCTTTGTGACGATCAATGTCTGCAACTGGCTGGTGAAAAGGGCGAACCCGGATTACGCATTATATTAATTGGAAGGAGGGCATGGCTATGGCGGCTCAAAAAATACATCGAAGAAAACTGGGAAGGGACGAGCGTGCGGTCAATATTCTGGGCTATGTGCTGATCGGATTATTTGCCCTGGTTTGCCTGATTCCCTTTTATCTGATCATTATTGCGTCCTTTACGCCGGACAGTCTGCTGATCCGGGAGGGATACCCGCTCTTTCCGAAAGCATTCAGCCTGGAGAGCTATCGTCTGGCCCTGAAAAATCCGGTGGCGATCCTGAGGGCATATGGGGTGACCTTTGGCGTGACCCTGCTGGGAACGATGCTTGCGGTGCTGATCGCCACCATGACAGGCTATGTGCTGTCGAGAAAGGACTTTGTGTGGAGAAACCGGTTTTCCTTCTTCTTTTTCTTTACCACCCTTTTTTCCGGCGGACTGGTGCCCTGGTACATGATGTGCGTGCGGTATCTGAATTTTAAGAACAATTATCTGGGGCTTCTGCTGCCGCTCATGTTTTCCGTCTGGAATATGATTATCGCCAAATCCTTTATGGCGGGAATCCCCGGCGCCATCAGCGAGTCGGCCAAGATCGACGGGGCAAACGATCTGGTCATTTTTGTCCGGCTGATTTTGCCCCTGAGCAAGCCGCTGATCGCTACGCTGAGCCTGTTTTCGGCGCTGGCTTACTGGAACGACTGGTACAATTGTATGCTTTATATCACGGATGAGAACATGTTTACACTGCAGTACTATCTGCAGCGGATCCTGGGAAGCGCGGAGGCGATGCGGATCGTGGCGGAAAAATCGGGCCTTCCGCTGACCTCCATTCCGCTGGAAAGCATGAAAATGGCGATGACGGTCATTGCAACCGGACCGATTGTACTGCTGTATCCGTTTGTACAGCGCTACTTTGTCAAGGGATTGACGATAGGCGCGGTCAAGGGATGAATTGATACAAACAGAAAAAAGACAGAAAGAGAGGAATTGAGAGTGAAAAGGAAAAAGGTATTGGCGCTGGCGATGACGTTTTGCATGGCGGTATCCGTCCTGGCGGGCTGCGGTGGGAATCCGGGAGGCGCTTCTTCATCGGGGGCTTCCGGCACGGATTCGGGAGCTGCGGCCGGTCAGGCGGCAGGGCAGGAGAGCAGCCAGGCTATCCTGGACAGCCTCCCTGCAGCGGTGGGGGAAGGGACGATCGCCGCGTCCCCGGAGCTGTACGCTTCCGTGGATCTGAGCAAGCCCTATACGGTCAATATGTATCTGATCGGGGATAAGCCCAACGACTGGGACAAGGTGCTGGAGCTGGTAAACGCTTATCTGGAGCCGTACAACACGGATCTGGCAGTGACCTTTATGAGCTGGAGCGATTACCAGACGATGTATTCCCTGGTGCTGGCGGGCGGCGAGCAGGTGGATTTGATTTTCACGGCGCCCTGGTGCTATATGTATACGGAGGCGGCAAAAGGCTCCTTCTATGAGCTGACGGATGATTTCGTCGCAGGCTGCATGCCGCTCGCCTCCAAATATCAGGCGGCGGAGAGCTGGGATGAGACGACAATCTCCGGAAAGACCATCGCAGTTCCCTCAAACGAAGCGTCTCCCATGGGGAAAATTGTGGCGATCCGCCAGGATATTGCGGATAAATATGAAATCGGCGCGCTGGAGAACTGGGACGATTATATGAATTTTATGACCACGGTTGCGGAGAAGGAGACGCCCCAGAGCGGAATTTACGCTTTGGCGGCGGCAGGCGACACAAATGAGCTGTGGGATATATACAGACAGCAGACGGATACGTTCCTGGCGCTGGACAGCAATTACATGGATATGATGTATGAGTACAAGGGAGAGATCCCGGCGAAGGAGGAGATCCGGCTTGTGTATGAGTTTGATTCCTTCCGGAATTACGCGAAGGATATGAAAACGCTGGCGGATGCCGGGTGCTGGAGCCGGAGCGCTCTGACCAATACGGTGACAGACGACGATGCGTTCGGAAATCTGCAGGGCGCGTCCATCGCGTGGAACGCTTCCGTATTTACCTACATGAAGCAGGCGGAGAAAACGGAGGGCGTCTCCTGCATGGCGTATGATTTGACAAAGGATAACCTGGTGGGGGCGGAGGCTTACTCCAACAACGATATGGCGATTGCGGCAGGCTCATCCAATCCGGAGCGGGCGGCCATGGTGCTGGATCTGATGAAGTTTGACACATACTTAAACCGACTGCTGCTCCTTGGCATTGAGGGACAGCATTACGAGATGAACGAACAGGGCGAGTATATAAAGCTGGATGCCAGCGCCGATTATGCGCCCCTTGCAGTCTCTGTGTCCTGGGCAATCAAGAACGGGGATTTAAAAGAGGCGGGCGTGCCGGAGCGGGAGAAGGCGATCACGGATGCCTGGCAGGAGCGTGTGGAAATGAATCCCACCATCACCTTCGTGTTTGACGACAGTGCCGTCAGCTCGTATGTATCTGCCGTCAACACCGTTTTGTCGGACTATGTGCCCATGATGGAGCTGGGACTGGTGGATGATGTGGACGCGACGCTGGACGAGATGCTTCAGAAGTGCTACGAAGCGGGATTGCAGAACGTATACGACGAATTTTACGCGCAGTATGATGCCTGGAAAGCAACCCGATAAAAAATGTGGTCCAAAAGGCCGGCCCGTATGAGCCGGCCTTTTGGAAATGGGAGGAGAGCGTATGACGATAGAGGAGTTGGCAAGACAGCTTGGCGTGTCAAAGAGTACGGTGTCCCGGGCGCTTTCCGGAAAAGGGCGGATCGGGGAGGCGACCCGGGAGAGGATCCGGGAGCAGGCCCGCCTTGCGGGGATCTGTGCGGAACAAAGGCAGAGAACGGGAAATATTGCCGTGGTGATCCCGGCGGATGCCTACACGGTGAGTATTCCATTCTTTTCCGAGTGCCTGTTGGGCGTCAGCGAGGCGGCCCGCCATCTGGAGTATCAGGTGATGGTGACGGCCGGCGCCGTCGGGGATATCTCCGGGCTGCAGCGGCTGGTTGAGGGAAAGAAGACGGACGGGGTTGTCCTGATGCGGAATGTGGAGGGGGATCAGGCCTTAAAATATCTGGTAAAAGCCGGGATTCCGACCGGGCTTGCGGGGAGCTGTGATTACGAAAGCGTGATTCAGGTGGACACGGACAACCGCCTGGCGGCGCGGCAGATGGTGTCCTTCCTGATCGGACAGGGCTACCGGCATTTTGCCCTGGTGATGGGGGACGGCACCTACCGGGTAAATCAGGAGCGGCTGCAGGGCTGTCTCGAGGCTATGGACAAGGCGGGCGTGCCGGGGAATGTGAGCTCCTTTCACCTGAATGTGACGCAGATGGAGCTGGCCGACAGCATTGTGGGGGAAGTGCTTTCCCGGAAGATAGAGTGCGTGGTCTGCGGGGATGATGTGATCTGTACGCGGATCATGTCGGGCCTGCAGGCGGAGGGCTATCGGATCCCGAGAGATATTTCCACCGTCTCCCTCAGCAACAGCGCCAGCCTGGACTGCTTTTCGCCGGCGGTGACGGCCGTGAGGAGCTCCGCCCGGCAGATCGGCTATACACTGGGACGGGAGCTGATACGCTGCCTGCGCGGGGAAACCTATAACCGGAAGGTGATGCTGGGCTTTGAGCTGCTGATCCGAAAATCAATCAAAAAAATGGATGAGGTGTGAGGATGAAAAAACAAAAATTTAACCTGGGATGGCTGTTTGTCCATGGAAAAGAGGATGCGGCGCCGGAAGAAATGATGAAGCTGCCGGAGGAGGCGTTTTGCCCGGTAAAGCTGCCGCATGACTGGAGCCTGGATTTTCCGTTTGAGGAAACGGCGGCTACCTGCGGCTCCGGCGGTTATGTGACGGCGGGAATCGGCTGGTATCGGAAAAGCTTTCGGGCAGACGCAGGAAAAAACGGGCAGGAGAGGCTCTTTTTGCAGTTTGACGGTGTGTATATGCTGGCCCAGGTGTGGATAAACGGCGTATATTTGGGCCGTCATGTGTATGGCTATACTCCTTTTTCCTGGGACATCACAGAGCTTGTGCGCGCGGGAGAGGAAAATACGGTGCTGGTGAAGGTGGATAATTCCGCCCAGCCCAGCTCCCGCTGGTATTCCGGCTCCGGTATCACAAGGGATGTGTGGATGTGTACGGCGGGCGCTGCCTATATCCCCTTCGGCGGCGTGTGGCTGCGGCAGGATCAGGTGGACGAAGAGCGGGCCCTGCTGACGGTGCAGACAAGAGTAGCGACCGGGAAAGGACAGGCGGACTGCCCTTCTGTTTTTTGGGTCGAAACACAGGTGTGGACGCCGGACAATATCCTGTGCTTTAAAGAGAGCGCGCAGCGTCAGGAATTGCTTTTGCCGCGGGACGGCACGGAGCTTGTTTTTGATCAGAAAATTACTTTGGAAAAGCCTGTCCTGTGGGACACGGAGCATCCGTCCCTCTACCGGGTGATAACGCGCGTCTATCAGGACGGGAGGCTGCAGGATCAGGAGGAGACGTTGACCGGCCTTCGCAGCGCGGTTTTTTGTCCGGAGCAGGGCTTTTTGCTCAACGGGGTGCGCACCAAGCTAAACGGCGTCTGCATCCATCACGACGGCGGCTGCGTGGGAGCGGCGGTGCCGCCTGCCGTCTGGGAGAGGCGGCTGGAAAAGCTTCGGGAGATGGGCGTAAACGCGGTGCGGATGTCCCACAATCCGCCGGATCCGGCGCTGCTTGACCTGTGCGACCGGATGGGTTTTCTGGTGATGGACGAGGCCTTCGACGAGTGGCGGATTCTGAAGGGGAAGGAGCTGGGAAGCAATACGCATGAGAGCCGGGGATATTCGGAGTGGTTTGACCAGTGCCACGAGGAGGATCTGCGGGGGATGCTGCTTCGGGACAGAAACCATCCCTGCGTGGTTATCTGGAGTATCGGAAACGAGGTGCCGGATCAGACGGATCCGATGGGCTGCCAGACGGCCCGGCGCTTGAAGGCGATCTGCAGGGAGCTGGACGGCACCAGAGCCGTCACCCAGGCGAACGATCAGATCTGCGCGGAGCCGAGGGCCGCGCGGGCGGAGTTTCTGGAGGTGCTGGATGTGGTGGGATACAATTATGTCAACCGCTGGCGGACACGGGCGGAAACCATGTATGACGACGACCGTCGGGCCCATCCGGACTGGTGCATGATCGGCACCGAAAACAGCAGCCTGGGCGGGCGCAGGGGCGTTTATCAGATGGAAATGACGGAGCATGCGGGCTGGTGGAAGCATCCCTACTACAGCGCGCCGGTCCAGGTGGGACGGCTGCTGCGCTTTACGATGACCCATGATTATGTGGCGGGCGACTTTATGTGGACCGGCGTCGATTACCTGGGGGAGGCAAACTGGCCGGACCGCTCCTCCTCGGCCGGTGTGCTGGACACCTGCGGCTTTGAGAAGGACAGCTTTTATTTTTACCAGAGCATCTGGCGGAGGGACAAGCCCATGGCGCATCTTCTGCCGCACTGGAACCTGGAGGAAAAGAAGGGCAGTATTGTGCGGGTGCTGGGCTATACAAGCTGCGAGACGGCAGAGCTGTTTCTGAACGGAAAATCCTACGGGAAAAAGGCCTACAGCTATCCGGACTACGGCATGACGGAGCGCTACGGACATTTTGACAAATATCCGGTTCCGGCGTCCACGGACGACCTGTTTTTGAGCTGGGACGTACCCTACGAGCCGGGCTGCATCGAGCTGGTGGGTTATCAGGACGGACAGGAGGCGGCCCGGCACACGGTCCATACGGCCGGAAAGCCGGCGGCTGTGCGCCTGACCTGCCGGCGCAGCCGGATGCGGGCGGATGGCCTGGATGTGGCGCAGCTGGAAGCAGAGCTGGTGGATGAAAACGGCAATTTCTGCCCGACGGCGGAGAATGAGCTGCACTTTGGCGTGGAGGGGCCCGGTGAGATCATCGGCGTGGACAACGGAAATCCTTCCGGCCACGAGAGCCTGAGAGCGGATCATATTCACGCATTTTCGGGAAAAGCCTTCGCCGTGCTCCGATCCACGGGCGCAGAGGGAACCTGCAATGTAAGCGTTTACGCAAAAGGACTTGCTCAGGGCTGCACAATAGTGTATGCTGAAAAATAACAGTTCAGTCAACTGGCAACAAGCAAGAAGGAGAAATCAGAATGGACGCAGTTATACGGATTCCGGAGCAGGGCCGCAGCCCGAAGCTTTTGCCCATGGAGGGCACGGACAGCAGGGGAAACCTGTATCAGGTGGACAATATCAGCTTTTTGAAGAACGGGAAGCGTTTTTTCCCGATTATGGGGGAATTTCATTTTTCCAGGTATGAGCCGGAGGCCTGGGAGGAGGAGCTGCTGAAAATGCGGGCCGGGGGGATCGGCATTTTGGCGACCTATGTTTTTTGGATCCACCACGAGGAGCGGGAAGGCGAGTGGGATTTTTCCGGCTGCCGCGACCTGCGGCGGTTTTTGCAGATCTGCCGGAAAATCGATCTGCCGGTATGGCTGCGGATCGGGCCCTGGGCCCACGGCGAGTGCAGAAACGGCGGCTTTCCCGACTGGCTGGTGAAAGACAAGGCGCCGGTGCGGACCGACGATCCGGTGTACCTGGAGCGGGTGAGACGCTTCTGGGAAAAGCTGGGGCAGCAGGCGCAGGGAATGATGGCAAAGGACGGCGGCCCGGTCCTGGGACTGCAGCTGGAAAACGAATACGGCCACTGCGGCGGGCCCTCCGACCGGGAGGAAGGGATGCGGCACATGCTGACCCTGAAGCGCATGGCAAAAGAGGCAGGCTTTGTCGTGCCCTACTATACGGCCACCGGCTGGGGCGGGGCGTATGCGCCGGACCGGGAGGTGCTGCCCGTGCTGGGCGGCTATGTGGATGCGCCCTGGGCGGAGCATGTGGACGAGATGCCTGCCAGCGCCAACTTCCTGTTTTCCGCATACAAGGAGGATTCCACCATCGGCTCCGATCTGAAGGTGAAGGCAGGCGATGATTTTACCTTCGACACGAGCCTGAGCCCTTATCTGACGGCGGAGCTGGGCGGCGGCCTGCAGGTTACCTCCCACCGGCGCACCTATCCTTATCCGGAGGATATTGAGGCGCAGGCGCTGTGTATGATGGGCGGCGGCGCGAATCTGCTGGGCTACTATATGTATCACGGCGGGATCAATCCGGACGGGAAGGCGTCCACCCTGCAGGAGACCAGGGCGACCGGCTACAACAATGATCTCCCGGCAAAAAGCTATGACTTCCAGACCTGTATCGGGGAATCGGGCGAGCTGCGGCCAAGCTTTGGCAGGCTGAAAAAGCCGCATCTTCTGGCGGAAACCTTCGGGGAGGAGCTGGCGGGCAGCCTGGCCTTCTTTGCGGAAAAGCAGCCGGAATCCCCGGAGGATCTCCATACGCTCCGGACGGCGGCCCGGCTCAATCCGGAGACGGGGGAAGGCTTTTTGTTCCTCAACAACCACCAGCGCAAGCGCAGGATGGAGGAGCATCGGGATGCGTCCGTAGAGATTTTGTGGGGCGAAAAAAGACTGGTAATCGATCATCTTGCGGTGCGGGATGGGGAGTGCCGGATTCTGCCCTTCCGGTTCTGCGGGGAAAAAGACGGGGCATCCGGGCTGTCCCAAACGGACGGGGCATCCGGGCTGTCCCAAACGGACGGCGCCTCTTTGCTGCCCCGGACGACCAACGCTTCCCTGCTGTGCCGGATCGGGCAGCGGCTGTTTTTCTGGTCGGGGGCTGAGACGCCCTGCTTTGACTGGGCGGATGTGCCGAAAGAGGTGCGTCAAAATACGGTGGTGCTGACTGCCGCCGAGGCAAACCGGGCGTTTCTGATCGGGGATAAGCTGTATCTGACGGAGCGGGAGGACAGCTGCCTGATCGAACGGGAGGGCCGGGTGAGCCTGCTGTCCAAAGCAGCGCAGGAGACGCTGACCGTTTATGGGGCGAGCGGGGAGCCTTCCCTTGTCAGGCTGGAAGCGGCCGGCGCTGTGTCCGTACCCGCCTGCGCAGAGCTGGTCTGCGAGGAAAGAGACGGGGATGGGACGCTTGCCTGGAGAGAGTACCGGGTGACGGTGGGCGAAGTGCCGGAAGCGCTTCATCAGCTGTATCTGGAAACGGATTACGCGGGGGACCGGGCGGAGGTATATCTGGACGGGAAGCTGGCGGACGACTGGTTTACCACGGGGCAGCCCTGGCATATGTCGCTGCGGCGTTTCCATTATCCGGGGGAGGTGACAATCCGGATTTATCCCACCGATAAGCCGCTGCATAATCCTTACGGGGATCGGGTTTATTACGACCTGCCGGTGCCGCAGGGCTGTGAGCTGTACGGGGTGAGGACCGTGCCGGAATACCGGATGGAGCTCTGAACGGCTCCTTTTCCCGCCAAGTGGTCGTTGCCTCTTTCCGGATAAATCCCTTATCCTTATTTCAGAACGGACAATCATTGCCAGGGTGGATAAGGGGATTTTCATGGAGAAAAAAGAAATCAAGGGAGCAAATATTTCGTGGGCGGAGTTTCTGCTGCTTATGATCCTGTTTTTTTGCTACGCGGCGACCGTGTTTTTTCTGTTTCAGGGAAGCTTTCATTTCGTGCTTCTGTTTTTCGTCCTGCACAGCTGCATCGGGCTGGTCTATTTCCGCATCAGCCAGAACCGGCTCATGGAGGAGTACGGGCAGGTGCAGGAGGTCTCCTATGAGCGCAGCCTGCAGAAGCAAATGCTGGCGCAGAAGGAGGAGGCGCTGGGGCAGCTGCGGAAAAAGAATGAAGCCTGTAAGAGAGAGATCGAGGAGCTGGGGCAGGAGCTGGAGGAGGTACGCAGCCAGCTTCGGGAAGCCAGGCAGGAGGCCGCAGAGCTGGCCCGGGAGCATGAGAGCTCTTCCGGGGAGGACTGGACGCGGCTTCTCCCGGCTCCTGCGGAGAGGGAGAGTCTGCCTGCGGTTGACCTTGCGGCCGCCGTGCTTGCGGTGATGGAGGAAATGAAGCCTTTTGCCGGACAGGCCGGCATTACCCTCCAGCTTTCCAGCGGTTCATCCTCCGCTGCCGTGGCGGCGGAGCCGGAGCTTCTGAGGATTCTGTTTCGCAATATCATCGACAATTCCATCAAATATATGCGGCGACCGGGCCGCCTGGTAATTACCGTCTCGAATGTGGGCGAGGAGCTTTTTATCGTGGCAAAGGATAACGGGGAAGGACTCGCAGAGGAAGAAACGAAGCGTATTTTTGAGCGGGGCTACCAGGGCGCCAACCGGGTGAGCGGAAACGGGCTGGGCCTGACGCAGGTGAAAGCCATCGTTCTGCGTTACGGCGGAACCATTTATGCCAAGAGCGGCATCGGCAACGGAATGGCTGTTTATATACAGCTTCCCTGTATGAAATACGGGCAGGGGGAACGATGAAGGGAGCCGCAGACGCGGCAGAATGAGAGGAAACCATGAACCGAAAAATTGTTCTTACCGGAGTGACCACAGCCTACCTTGTGACGGGAGTCGCAGCCTGCCTGCTGTTTGGGAAAATGGACACCGCCTTTGCGGTATCCGGAGAGACAACAGATGTTTCACTGTCGGCCCCCGCTTACTCAGGCTTTCTTCATGAGACCGAAACCGGAAGTGCGGCAGAAAGCCGGGAGGAAGGGGAAAGCGGCGCCGTTTTGCCGGAATCTGCACAGGAGACGGCCGACACGCAGCCACAGCAGCAGGAGCAGGACGTTTCGTATTCCTTCACGGCTGTGCACCGGGAGGGAAGGCTTTTTGTGAGGCAGGAGCCTTCCATGAACGGAAAGATTATCGGCTCTTTATCCCCGGGGGATACGGGAGAGGTGGTGGAGCTTGGCTCAGACTGGGCGCTGGTTTCGTCCGGCGGGCTGACCGGCTATGTTTCCACAAAATATCTGGAGCTGTTACCGCTCACTTCGTGACCGGTAATATTACACCGCAGCGTTAACGGAAGCATTTGGCACACAGGAAGGGGTAGATTCAACAATGGGCGGAGGAAATCAATCCAACACGCTTCAGACCGAAGCGCAGAAGACCAGGACATCCGTGGTTTTTTCCCGGCAGCAGCAAACGATGGAGACATACGACGTCGTAAGACAGGTACACATGCAGGAGCAGGGGATGACACAGACTGCCGCCATGCCCGCTTCCATGGTCCGGACGGCGCAGGAGCAGACGTCGCGCTCCGCCTGCGCGCGCCGCAGTGCGGAAAAAGCTTTCCGGAAAAACCGGAAGCTTGCGGAACAACGTGCCGGTCAATATCAGAAGGAGGCGGAACAACCCGAGCTTTTGATCGAACAATATCTTGCCGGCGAGGAGAAAAAGCTCGGCGAGGTGGAGCCCGAACAGGAGGGAACGACGGCACTTGAGTCGCTCAGGAAAAGCTGCCTTAAGCTGGAATATGCGGCGATGGAAAAGGTGAAGGATCCTGTGGCGGCGCGCGAATTCCTGGAAAAGCTGCGTTATTTTCAGGATCGTGCCGGGCTGGTGGAGAAAGTCGTTTTGCGTACCGCCGTGCGCCGGAACGTCCTGATGCCGCGCCTGCAGGCGGAGGGAAAACTGAATGAAGCGGAGGAAGCCGCAATTTGCAGCCAGCATATGAAAGCGCTTGGCAATATTGCGACTTTGAGTGATGTCCTTGACGAGCTGCGCGACAGCATTAACAGTCATTTGCCCGCCGGTGAGCAGATCGGGTATGTAAGTGATGCAGAGCTTGAACAATACGAGTCACAGATCGGCGCACGGGCGGAGAAGCGGGCGGCGCGTTCCACGGCGGCAGCGCATGAGGATCCCCTCAACGACCTGAGGAGGGCGCGCGAGCAGGTCTTCGCGGAACGAAACACCAGGCTGCCAAAGACAATTGCCAACTACGACCGGCGCAGAAGAGGCCTTGAGCAGCAAACGCCTACCGTGGTGAGAAATAAGCGGGTGGATGTAGAGGTCACCATGAATGAAAAAGGGGAGATGCAATGGCCTTCTTATTCTCCTGCCGTTGAGTTGGGGATGTACAGCCAGGCTGATTATAATCTGTACCGGCATGAGAAGCGTCAGGAAGCGTTGGGGAAAAATATAGATTTGTCGATTCGAAAAGCTGCCATTTGTGCCAAGAGCGAAAAGAATCCTGTCAGGAAGCAGATACAGGAGCAGCGGGAGCGGATTCTGAAGCAGTATCGGGAGCAGGTGATTGCGCTGCCTGCCGATCAGGCCGAACAGATCATCAATAACTATCTCTCGGAACTGAGCAACAACTGTGCCTGGAGCCGCCGGCTTCCGGCAAGCATCGTTGAACTGATTCTTGACTCGGAGGATCATCGCATCAAGACCCAGTTTGAGACGAACCGAAGCGAAGCGGCTCTTACCTTTGAAAGTCGGGAACAAATGGCAAAAGAGGATTTCGGGACGGATATTCCAAGCCTGGAGAGTCATGAACATGAGAATTACGGATATCTGAGCGACAAAAATCTGGAGCGTGAGCTGGCCGGTGACAACATGGACTCCTATGGATCGGTTATGGTCAGCTTCAAAAAAGGGATGCTGTCAGACCGCACAACGCTGGCCCTGGGCGACACGCTTTTAACGCTGGGGAATGGCGCCATTCCCTGCCATGCGGCGCATCCGGATTTATCCGTTGTTGACAGAGATCGTTACCCGCAGATTCTTGCTGTGGCGCTCGCATATGCAGACAGAAAGGCGCAGGCACAGAATGCGCAGGATCCGGAGATCTTCCGGGAGCTTATGCTGATGGGCCTTGACAATTCTTACGCCGAGCTGCAGTTTCACGGCGACCTTAAGATGGACAAGGATTATGTGGATCAGATCATGATCATCCGGCGCAGCTATGCAGACGAAGGGAAGCGGAAGGAAGAGAACGATCGTGTGGATCGAATCGTATCGAAGCTGAAGGACGCGGGAATTGAGAATGTTGTGGTTCAAGACAAACAGGTTACTTCAGACAGGGCCGCAGCGGTATAGCGGTGGAAAGGAAGCATCATGAATATTGTACCGATCACGACAGAAACCATTGCGCCGTATCTGCCCCTGTGCGGGGGAGACGCTGCGCTTCTGCGGACACCCGGCCGGTACGCCCTTGGGGCGCAGGAGCATGGCAAAGCCGTCGGATTGCTGCTGTATCGTGCGGAAGGCGCGGGGGCAGAGATCGTCCGGCTTGCCTGGTCGCAGGATGCCCCCGACGGCGTCGGGCAGGCGCTTGTCGCAGACTTTCTGGAACGACGCAGGGAAAAGGAAGGCCGTTTTGCGTTTGCCCTGCTGGGGGAAGCGGAGCGGGAGAGGCTTGGCGTTTTGCTCGCGGAGAACGGCTTTGTGCCTGCGGAGGAAAGGGGAAGCTGCTGGGAATTTTCCCTCTCCGATCTTCGCCTCGGAGAAGGCGGCCCGCAAAAGCGTGAGAATGTCGTCCCGCTGGAGGAGGTGCCCGGTCCCGTGCGGAACCGTTTCTTTGGCGGGCTTTCCGGGGGCGCTGTGCCCGACAGACAAAGCCTGGATGGAAAGGCCAGCCATGTCCTGCTTGGCCGGGAGGGAATACAGGCCGCTATCCTTCTCTCCTTTGCGCCGGACGGAGACAGAAATGTGGAGCTGCTCTATCTCTGCGATCCGTCGCAAAGCGCCGCCATGTTGTCCCTGCTGCGGGCCGCTGCGGCAAGCCTGCGGAAAACGGAAGGGGCAGATCTGCGGCTTTTTGCTGCAGCGGGAGATCCGCAGACAGACCGCCTTGTGCAGCGTCTGGCGCCGGACGCGAAGCAGGTTTCGTTCCCGCTGTACCGTTTTTTTCGGATGGATCTGGACCATGAGGCCCGGCTGATCTGGGAATGGGACAACGCCCGCTTTGAACAGGAATGAGAAAAAGACCGGGGACTGCTCACAGTCCCCGGTCTTTGGTTTCCCATTCCATATTCAGGCGGCTGCAGAACACGCCGTCCACATATCGAAATTCCGAGCTGCCGCGATATTTTCTTACGGTGGAGATCACGCTTTTTAAGCCGATTCCGGCCCAGGGCTGGAGGCAGACCTTTTCTCCGCTCATGAATTTCCCGCAGATTTTCGGCTGATCCTCCGATGCTTCCAGCTCCGGAGCGCTGTTTTCCAGAATCATTGCCAGCACATTGTTTACGACGCCCATATAGAACCGGATAAAACGATCCTCCTTCACCTGTTCACAGGCGTGGATCGCATTTTCCAGAAGATTTCCCACCACCACTGTCATGTCTGCAGGATCCACCCGACAGTCCCTCACATCGATATGAAACTCCAGACGGATCTGTTTTTTCTTTGCTTCCCCGAAATAGTACTGCAAAAGGGCGTTGAGGACAGGGTCCTTGCAGAACTGCTCCGTTTCCTGCCGGTAGAAGGAATTGGTCACGTCCTGCAGATAGTCCATGGCCTCCTTCTGCTTTCCCTCCTCCAGAAAACGTCCCATAACCCTCAGGTGATGCCGGATATCATGCCGCATCCTGGCGGCCTTGTCGATATCGCTGCGGATGGCGTTGTACTGGAGCTGCTGGATCTCCAGCTGATGGCGGAACTCGCTTTCCTTCATATCCAGATCCGCCTCCCGGAAGATGTACCAGTAAATCACCGCCAGGCTTACCAGCCCGAACAGGAAAACGGCGATAAAGTGGAGCCGCAGCAGCGTGGTCTGAAAGTCGAAAACCGACTCGTAGGCCGCCGTGCATTCCGCCAGGAACAGGATATACAGGACAGTGAGCAAAAACACCATGAACAGGCTTCGTTTTACCATCCTGCCGTTTCGCCCGCTCAGGAATCTTTTTACGGTTCTGGCCATGAAGAGGCATGCGGAGGGTAGGGCAAAAGCCTTGAAAACCAGAAACAAAACCAGAACCTCACCGGTGTAGATGTCCGCGTTTTCAATATGGAAATAGGAGTCCAGCAGATAAATCATGCTGTTGACCAGCATATATTCCAGGATGGCGTAATCCAGGGCCAGGATGAGGACGATCATCTTTTTGTTAAAATCGGATCTCACCGTATTCCAGTAAAACAGGATGAGCAGGATGACCACAACGATCATATAGGCATTTCCGATGGCGCCCTCCCGAAGCTCGCCAAAGAAAACCGGCCGTGGGCCGGGGCGGAAGAACAGGGCGGTCACGATCACACCGAAAAGAAGGGACAGCACCAGACAGAGGGCGGATACCGCTGCGAAGGAACGCTTCCTTCCGTATGGAAAGTCCTCCCTGTCATACGGAAGGGAAAGCAGCACCATACAGGGAAAGATCTGTTGAAAAAAACCGAATGTAAACCGGAGAAAATAAGCGGGCATGGTTTCAATCTCCTTCCTTTTTCACGATTCCGTAAATATACTCTTTGTATCTGCTCCGTATTTTGGCCTTATCCTTCCGGCTCAGGAGCACCCGTTCCCCGTTCTTTAAAAGACAGGAATCGGTGTCCATCTGCTGGATATAGTTCATGTTTACATACAGGCCCCGCCGGATGTTCAGAAAGCTGGCGGAGACCTGCGTCCCCATGATGGAGGTCCTTTCGCTGGAGTGCAGGACGCCGCTGTCCATGTAGATATCCGTCCCGCTGTTCTGGCTCTGTATGTAGTGGACCCGATCCGTTTTCAGGGTGAAGATCTCCTTTCCCACGCGGATTTCCAGGCAGGACGTTTCTTTTTTGTTGCGCTCAAATCTGGAAAAAATCTCGTTCATCTGGACGGGCATGACGGGCTTGACCAGATAGTGCAGGGCGTTGAGCTCAAAGGCACGGACGGCATGCTCCCGGCTTACGGTGACAAACACGATTTCCGCCTCGGGAAGCAGCCTTTGTATGAGATGGGCCGCCTCCGGCCCGTCCATTTTGTCCATGTAAACATCAAGAAAAATCAGTTCGTAGAGGAGGCCGTGTTCGATCCTGTCAAGAAGGCTTCCCGCGTCGGTATAGGTATCGATTTTGTCCAGGTCGGGCCGGGTATTGCGTATCAGTTCGCTGAGCTCATGCGCGTCCTCCGCTGTGTCATCACATATCGCTATCCTTATCGTTTCCATTGTATCTCCCGAAATATGTTTATCCTGCGCTGCGGCAGGCGATGTCGCTTTTCAACCTATTTTAGCATAAGCGATGGGAATGCGGGGAAACAATGACCACTCGGCCGAAAAAAAAGCCATTCGGGGGAAAAGGGTTTCTTTGCGGCAAAGTTTTATTATATATTGGGAAAAAGACAGAAAGGATACCGGGCCAGTGAAAAATAATGAGTTGATTCCGTTTGAGAGAAATCGGTATTATACCGGAAAAATGCTGACCTCCGCAGACTTTGAGGCAGAGCAGTCGTATCTGAACAACAAAAGAAGGTTCTTAAACCAGATGGTGACGGGGGCCGGGATTGTCTGCGGGCTGAGTGTGGTCAGCCTGGATGATCAGTCGCTGATGATTGAGAGCGGTATGGCGATCGACGATACGGGGCGCGAGATCGTGGTGGACAGCTCGGTGGTGAAGAAGCTGTCGGCGCTTGCGGGTTTTGAGGAGCTGACCTCCGATCATGTGAGTCTGTGCCTGAAGTATCGGGAAGAACCCGTCCATGCGGTCTATGCGGTCAACCGGCAGGATGGGGAGAAAGAGTATGAATATAACCGGATCCGGGAGGAATATGAGCTCTTTGTGAAGGATACGGCAGAGCTGGCGGGAAGCTATGAGGCGGACACGGAGTTTTACACGGGCGGCCGCCTGTTTGAGAACCAGGACTATGTGATCCGGCTGCGGATGCCGGCGGTAGTCTGCGCCGGTCATTATGTGAAGCTGGAGGTGGAGGCGGAGAAGCTGTCCGACAGGAGCGTGAAGCTGTATTACGAAGGCGTCCTGCAGACGCCGGCCCTTTCTGCGCCCGGCGGGGAGCAGGAGCTTAAGCTTTTCCTGGACAACATACAGCTTCCGAAGGGGAAGCGGACGGTGCGGGAATACTGGCTTTTGGCCCAGGAGGAGGAATTGGAGGATACCGGCGTGCTGCTGCGGCCGGGGAGCGGCAGGGCCGTCGTTGGCGGTGTGGAGACGCCTGCGGATTTCGAGCTGGGCTGCAGGGTGTCCGTGAGCAGAAGGGCTCCGGAGGAGCTGGCGCTGGCGGAGAGCGGGAAGGTAAGCATGGAGCTGCGCAACATGGGCAGAAGGTCGGACTATATCCGTCTGGCCGATCTGGACCTGGTGCGGACGGAGGCTGCTTATCTGATTGAGAAGGTCACGGAGGCCGGAAGGGCGGTCTACCTTCCCACGATGCGGGAGGAACGGCAGAGACGGGAGTTTGAGGGCTTTTTCAGCAGACGGCTTCCCTTTTATGAGCGAAAGGGAAAAGGGGAGCGTCTGCAGGACGGCGGAGCGGTGCGCGCGGCGGAGGAAGGGAGGCTGCCCCGGATCGGGACGGGGATTGTGGAGATCCCGCTGGGAGGCAACGCCAGACGGGGCGATATCTGTTATTCCGGGGAGATCACGCACGGCCTTGGCAAGGGAAACGTGTATGTGGAGGTGGGATACGAATATCTGGAGGAGGATCCTGCCTTAAAGCAGGACACCCGGGTCACCGTATACGGGAATCCGGAGCTGTTCCCGTCTGCGCAGATGCTGCAGGTTTCCGCCGAGGCGGCGGTGAAGGTGCAGAACGATAAGGGAAGCTTCGTGGTGGCGGTGCGTCTTTTGCAGGACGTGGATTATCTGACGCTCACCTACCGCTGGGTGGCCGTGCGCTATGACGGGCAGGAAGAGGACCGGGGGGTGGAGTATGCCAGCAGCAGAAGCATCAGCGCTGTGACGCCCACCGTGGTTCTGGGAACGAAGGAGAGCTACTACTTCCAGGTGAAGTTCAACAATATGAAGAAATGCTCTCTTTTCTATGAGATGACGGAGCCGGACAGCGGCGAGGTGACGGCGGACGGGGTTTATACGGCCCCTGCCAGAGAAGGGGTGTATGAGATCCGGATTTACTGTGCGGACATGCCTCTGATCTGTACTTACGCTTATGCGATTGTGAAGAAGAAAACGATGGAAGAAGAAGCCGGATAAAGGATGGGCCGTATATGAAATACCAGTCGGAACGCCTGGCGCTGCGGAAGGTCAGGGAAGTGTATCGGGGAAGGGTAAATGATATAGACGTCTGCGAGGACCGGGACACCGGAGTCTGCTTTACCGTCCTGACCGTGAAGGATCACGCTGCAGTGCGGGAGCTTCTGGAGGTGTTTGAGCGCGGAAGGGACGGCACGGAGGGCTGCGCGGCAATGTTTGCCCGGGGGCAGGATTTTTGCGTGGCCTTTGAATCTGTCCGGGAACGCTTCCTGTGGGATTTTTATATGGGAGAGAGCATCAGCGCCTCCGTCCGCGACGAGATCTGCCGGAACCTGATCCTGGCCTGCATGGCGTCCAGGCTGCCGTATCCCCTTTTGTATCTGACGCTTGCCCAGCAGCAGATCCATCTGAACCGGGACGGGAGCGTGAGCTTAAGCTGTGCCGTCGATTTGGAGGATATGGACCGGAGCTGTACGGAGAGCCAGTGCGCGTCGGAATGCGCGCTGATCGTCCGGCAGCTTCTGGAGGATGCGGGAGGCAGCAGGACGGTGGGCTACCGGCTGCTGCAGAGGAAGCTGCTGCGGCAGGGCTATCAGAGCTTCCGGGAGCTGTATACGGATCTGAGGCTGTCTGCGCCGAAGCCTGCAAGGGGTGGGATCCGTGCGTTTTTCCGGGAGCTTTTTTATAAAAACCAGTGGCGCATTTTCCGGTTTTTGCTGACCGGAAGCGCTGTTTTGGCGCTGCTGGTTCTGATCATGATCGTATCCAGTCTGATCTGGGGAGATATTCCATTGTTCCGCCTGTTTTTTAATACCTTTCAGAAGATAGGGACGGAATCGTTGGTGAAATAGAGGGAGAGCAGTTATGAGTGTTGTGTGGATCATAAGCCTTGTCATCGGCCTTCTCCTGTTCCTGGTCCTGCTGGCAAGCCGCTCCTGGGCGCTGCAGAGATTTGCGGTGATGGAGCTGATGCTTGCCGTGGTCATTGCAGGAGGCGCGGCCTGGGGATACCGGAAGGCGGAAACCTTTTCTCTGGAACAGTATCTGAGCCTGTTCGGGGTATATCTGCAGCAGTCCTCAGCCTGGCTGGACAGGGCGGAGGAGACGGAGCTGACGGGGAGTGCCGGGGAGAAGGAGAGCCTTGCGGAAATGCTGCAGGCGATTCTGCCGGTTACGACCGTGGGAGAGACAAGCTATACCTATCGGAATGCAGCGGTTTTAAGCCGGGATGCGGATACCTACAGCGTGCTGTTTACCGTGCAGGGAGAGACGGAAGCGGAGAGCGGAGACGGGATGGATTTTCCGGAGGACTGGATGGAGGAAGCAGAGCTTCTGACGGAGGAGTCGCTCCGGGAGCATACCACCGCCTATCGGCTCGGAGCCGGGGCGGACGGAACCCGGACGGGGCTTTTGGCGGCGACGGCGCCGGACCGGATCGCGCCGAAGAAGGCGCTTTTTGTGGAGATTTCTCTGGCGCCCATGGAGGAAAGGCTCCGGGGGCTCCGGGAGGATTATATGAACGCGGGCAGCGCCATTCTCCTGATTGGAACGCTCCTTCTGGCGTCGGTGACAGCCCTGCAGGGAGCGGAGCTTGGCCGCATGGTGAGAGTGATGAACCGTGTGGGAGAGGGCAAGGAAGAATGGGAGTGGGAGGCGGGAGGGCTTCAGAAAAAGCGATACCGCATCTACAGCAGGGAGATGCGCTCCCTCTGGAACAGCCTGGGACAGATCGTGATGGGCGTGGCCCGGATCCATTACGACAAGTACCGGAGGCTGCAGACCTATTACCGCTTCGCGCCCAAACGGATCGAGGAGCTTCTGAATAAGAATTCCATCCTGGACGTGGCGGCCGGCGACAGCGTGCATACGTCGGGGGTGCTGGCCCTGGTGTCCATGCCGGGGGCGGGGAGAATGGAGGAAAAGGAATATATCGGCCGGATGAATGCCCGCTATCTGGCGCTGTGCCGGGTGTGGAAGGAATACGGCGGTATTTTCCTGGCGGGCGGCCGGGATCTGACGATGCTGGAGCTGATGTTTACGGAGCAGACGAACAAGGCGCTGAATTTCGGGATGGACGCGGTTGCCGCCTGCATGCGGGAACGGCTCCCGGGCGAGGACGGGATCTTCGTCCTGCTTCACAGGACCGGGTTTGTCTACGGTGTGGCGGGCGATGAGGAGCAGGCCTCCGCCTTCGTCCTTTCGGATGAGATGAAGTTTCTGGAAAAATATACGGACCGGCTGCGCCGCGCGGGAATCCGGATGGCGGTGACGGATACGGTGTACGAGGTTGTGGAGAAGGAAGCGTCCTGCCGTTACATCGGCTTTATCGAGGGGGAGGGACGCAGCTTTCAGCTGTACGAGATTCTGGATGCCTGCTCTGCGAAGGAGAGAAGGCGCAGGCTGGAGACGATCTCCAGGTTCCGGGAGGGCTTGTCCCTGTATTATCAGGATGATTTTTACCTGGCCAGAAGCGCGTTTACGGAGGTCCTGAAGGAATGCCCCTCCGACGAGGTGGCGAAATGGTATGTGTTTGCCTGCGAGAGATGCCTCAATCAGACGGGAAATGAAATCGTTTCCCATGGATTTCTTGCCGACGGAGTAGGATAAAGGATGAACGATCTGTTTAACGTACTGATAAGCACTGTCAAGGCCAAAATAACTCCGCTTTGGACCAAGCTGAAATACTGGACGAGCTGGAGCTACATACGTTCCCGGGTGCTGACAAAGATCCGGCAGCTGCTCAGCAGCCTGTTCAGCATCAAGCCGAGGAACCGGCACGACTATTTCCCGGTGCTGGGATTTCTGGTCAGCAAAAAGCTGGCGTTTTCCGTTGTCATCATCGTGGGACTTTTGTGCCTGTATTATCTCTTTTTTGTCAACCCTCCCTTCCGGCTGGCGTCGGGAATGGAGGATGGGCTGCGCGTCTACAACTACAACTCTGTCCCGCTGCGCTTCGCGAACGATCAGGTGCGGATCCGGGCCAGATCCGGCTATGTGGCTTATGAGGGGAGCGTGGAGAAAGGCTATGCGTCCGGCTACGGAACCCTCTACAGCGGGGAAGGGCAGACGGTATATGAGGGACAGTTTGCCCAGAGCAAGTACGAGGGCGCCGGGACGCTGTACTATCCTTCGGGACAGATGCAGTATAAGGGAGCCTTTTCGGAGAACCTTTTCGAGGGAGAAGGGACCCTGTACCGGGAAAACGGGACGAAGCAGTATAAGGGCGAGTTTCTGAACGGGGAAGAGGAGGGGCAGGGCACGCTCTACGACGGAGCGGAAAACGAGATTTTTACGGGCAGCTTTCATCTGGGGGATATCGTGTACTCTCAGCTTCTGGGGCTGGGGGCGGACGAGATTTCCTCCATATATACGGGCGGGCGGACGCTCTATCAGTTTGAGGATGAGACGGCGGTTCTGCTGGAGGATATCGGCGCTTATTATGTATCCGGGACCGGGGGAGACAGCATTGAGGACACGCTTGCGGCGGAGGAGGTCTACGTCTGCGGGGATACGTTCCGTTACGGGGACCGGGTGATCGACACCGTGAATGGCCTGACGGAGGTGCTGGGAACCCCTTCCTTTGAGGGAAACAGCTATCTGACCTTCCCGGAGGCGGTGGGAATTTCCTGGCTTCAGGAGCAGGGAAAGCGCCTGGAGACGGAGGCCGGGCTGTCCGCGCAGGCTCCCTATAAGGAGGTGCGGGAGGTGGACGGCTTCAACGAGTCGGGGCTTTTGTACCTGTATGTATACCAGAAGGATGACTTAACCTATACTTTTTTCTGTGAGGACAAGGACGGGGGATTTTTCCTGTACCTTTTGGAGTGACGGGAGGAGTGCTTTTGAGAAAAACCTATGATGCGGCAAGAAGGCTTTTGTGCCTGGTTCTGACCGTTGCCCTTTTGCCTGCGGCCGCCCTCCTTCCGAAGGGACAGGCGCAGGCCGCGGCCAAAACGTTCCGGCTGGAGCAGGCCCGGGCGCTGGCGCTTTCCAACAGCAGGGAGTACACCTCCCTGGAAAGCAAGCTGTCCCTGGCGGAGGTGCAGTATGTGCAGTCGGTAAAGTCCATTGCGCTGAAGAAGAAAAACCAGAGCACCTTCCGGTGGTCCCCGCTGCTGAATTTCAAGCTTCCGGAGAAGCCGGATCTGTCGGATGAATTTGAATATACCTATAAGCCGCTGGAGCTTCAGTCGGAGATCGACAGCTTAAAGCATGAAAGGGACAGCGTTGTATACAGCGTTTATGAGGAGGTGTCCCTCGCCTTTCTGAAGGTCTATATGCTGCAGGAGAAGGTCGCGTTTGAAGAGGAGCGGCTGGAAGCCTATGAGGGGACCCTCAAAAAAAATAAAGCCAGGCTGACCACCGGGCAGGCGAAGCAGGCGGATATTGACGCCATTGAGAAAAAGCTGGACACGATCGAGAATTCTCTTGCCTCCAACAAGCGCAACCTGGAAGCGGAAAAGGAGAAGCTTTCCGATCTGACCGGGCTGGATGTGAGCGTATCCTACCGATTTGCCAGCCCCTTTGTGGAGGCGGAAATAGACCGGGGGAGCCTGCAGGAGATCATCGATTATACGCTGGAAAACGATCACTCCCTTTATGCGGCGGAGACGGCGGCGGCCAATGCGCTTTTGGCCATGAACACCAATTATGACCTGATGCGGAGCCAGTACGGCTCCAAGATGAACGGGATCGACAGCTTTATCAGCCAGGCCAGGCGGGGGGAAAAGCTGGATTCCGCCGCCTTCCGCAAAAAGTACGACGAGCTTTTGCAGGCGGTGGACGCTCCCTGGCAGGGCTCCTACCGGATCCTGTTCATTAAGATTCCCAAGGAATGGTTAAAGGGTCAGATCGACGGAATCCGCTATGTGGAGGACGAGCCCTATGTGCTCTACGAGACGGCCCTGGAATATCAGGATCTGCGCCTGGAGGAGGAATCGGTGAGAAAGGAGCTGGAGGCCCAGGTGAAGGAGGGCTTCGAGAACTATATTTCCACCAGAAACGCCTGGCAGGCTCTGACAAAGCAGACGGAGCAGAAGAAGGAGGAGCTCTCGCAGGCGGCCATTTTGAACAGCCTGGGAGAGATGACCTATGAGGAGTACGCCGCGGTGCAGGAGGAATACGAGGATCTGCAGATGGATGAGCTGGACGCCCTGTCCTTATACAGCGAGACGCTGTATTCCTTTGATAAGCTGACCTGCGGGGCGGTGAGCCGGTTGCTGGAGGGAACATCCGCCGATCTGCAGACGGCCCGGGGAGGCGAAAGCTATATTGTGGAGGAGGAAGGCGCAGCCGGAGTCTATTATTATATCCGTTCCCTGGCGGAGGGAAATGTGTTCGAGCTGGGAATCAGCGTGCCCGACGATTATGAGATCGCCATTACTGAGTATGAGCTTTGGGTGAACGGGCAACAGGTGGGGGAGCGCACCGCGCAGGATAAGGCGCTGCGGCACCTGGCGCTGGATCTTGACAATGTGGAGCGCGCCTTCATCCGGCTGTACGCGGACGGGGAATTTGTGGACGACTGCGACATCGATCCGTCGGCCTATTCCGGAGAGCTTTCCATCACGAAGGGCTACCGGATCGAAAAGGAGGAGGAACGGCAGGTTGCCTCCTATGAAACAGAGCAGATCGGAAAGACGGGGCTGGTGGAGATTTCCATCACGCCGGAGCCGGATCAGGAGATTGCCGCCTACAGCGTGCGCACGGAGGAGGGAAGCGCGCTTCTGGGAGAGACGCCGGTGGCGATTAACAGACCGTTCCGCTATCTGCAGGCGGCGCAAAACAGCCTGGAAAAACTGCGGATCAGCTTTTACGACGAAGCGGGGAACCTTTTGTATGAGGCGGTGCCGCGCACATCGGATCAGACGATACAGAGGACGGAATAGGAGGACGATATGAAAGCGGGAAAAAAGAAAAATAAAGCTGTAATACCGGTAATCCTTGTGACCGTCCTGCTGTGCGCCGGAGTGGGAGGCAGTGTCCTGATGGCGAACGCGGCCCTGGAAAACGAGCGGTCGGACGAGGTGCGTTCCGTGCATGTATCGGACGGAGAGATCGAGGAAGCCACTCTGGTGATCGGCTCCCATCTGATCTATCTGGGCGCGATGACGGACGAGCTGTATGAGATCGCGGCGGACTCGGAGGCGGAATTTAACCAGTATGACATGTACTATAAATCGGAACTGGCGGGAGGAAGCTGGTACGAAATCTCCTCCGCCACCTCCATTGAGGAGATTACCTCGGCGGGCACGCCGGTCAATAAATCGGTGATCGAGGAGCTGGAATTTACCCATCACACCAAGTCGGACGGAGTGACCTATGATCTGAGAACCGGAAGCGCCGTATCGGCCTTCGATATTAATCCGCCCTACGATCTGGAGGCCATGGAGGAGCTGGAGCCGCTGCGTCTGCAGTATCAGATGCTGCAGGAGAAGGACGAGGATTCCAAAACGGATTCCGATCTGGTCTACATTGACATGATCGGTGAATTTTTCCAGAGCAGCATACGGGACGAGACCACGGATGACTGCGACCGGGCGCTCCGGGGCCTGCACGGCTACAAGCTGGAGCTGACGGTCAACGACGCTGAATCGGCGATGACCGACACGGTGGACAGCGTCATGGGCCAGGTGGACGCCCGGAGGCGGGTGCAGTCTCTGACCACACTGTCGGAGCTTCTGGACGTGCTGGAGCTGCATGCCGGAGGAATGAATACGGAGGAGGAAGAGGAGGAAAAGGCCCGGAAAAAGGAGATCGCCGCCGCTGCCCGGGAGGATGCGGAAGGCTATATGGACAGCGGGGAATACGACCGGGCGGTGGAGCGGCTGCAGGAGGCCTTTGACGAGACCGGACTCCCCCAGCTGGAGGAGGAGCTAAAGGACGCTCGGGTGGAGCGGGAGCTGCACAATGCGGACGAGGCAAAGAAGCGTCTGGAGGAGGAAATCCGGGGCTGGCGGCAGGAGCGCAGCGACAAGGAAGAACAGGCAGAGCGGCTGAAGGATACCATCGACGACCTGGCCGATCAAATCAGCGATACGAAGAAAGAGCTGGAAGATGCCACGGATCCGGAGGAGATCGACAGGCTGGAGCAGCAGCTGGCGGATTTGAATACAGAGCGGGACGAGGCCGAAAGCGAGTATGACAGCGCCCGGAATCGGGTGGAGGAGCTGACGGAGCAGCTGGAGGAGGAAAATCTGGAGCGAACGACTCAGGAGCGCCTGCAGGAGACCGTGAAGTCCCTCACCGATCTGTATGAGGAGTTAAAGGATACCAGACTGTACAACAAGATTGTGGAGCTGGGAGAAACCACGGACTTTCTGGAGGCGGATCCGGAAAAGGATCTGACCTTTACGGTGAACGCGGACGTGGTGGCGGCCATCGGGGACAGTATCCAGAATGTGCAGGAAAGCATCCTCAAATACGAAGCAAAGCAGCTGACGGAGGGCTCCACGCTCATTTCCAGGCTGGAATACCGTTACAGCACCGAGCTGATTGAGAACGGAAAGCAGGAGAACCACGCCGCCTGCGATGGCTCCGTGGAAAACCTGATCGACCTTGGCAATGTTGTGGAGGGAAAGGTGGTCAACCGGGAGAGGGAGCTTGCGTTTTTGGATGCTTCCGCTGTTCCGGAGGGCTATCAGGCCTATCAGCAGGCGCTGGGGGCAGGCGTTTCCCAGGAGTACCGGGACGCCCTTTCGGACAGCTCCTCCAAGGTGGTGCTGAGCCGCCTGCTGGAGCAGCAGCAAAGCGAGACCAATTCCCTGCGGCTGGAGTATCAGACCTTTCTGGACGCCAAGACCCTGCGGATGGATAATGCGGCTGCCGGTGAATATCTGCTCACCCTGATCGACGGGATCGGGGAGCTGGAGGGCGCGGTAAATCAGGACGCTTCGGCGGCCTATCAGAGCCAGACCGTATCGGAGCATCTGGACTGGCTGAAAAAGGCGTATGCGGACCTGACGGCAGAGAGCGGCGACGACGGCGGGATGTCCGGCCTGCAGCAGGAAAAGGAGGCCCTGCAGGAGGCCCTGCAGGACGCGCTGGATAAAAATGATCTGGCGGAGGCGGCCAGACAGGAGGCTTTGCTTTCGGCAAAGCAGCAGGATATTGACGATCTGGAGGCTTCGCTTCTGGCGACCATGCAGTCCGATTCCGCTTCCCGGTCAGACCGGGCCCGGGCGGAGGCGGCCCTGGGAGAGGGCAGCGTGGCTTCCAATCTGAATCAGATCGCTTCCGATCTGGCGGAGGCCATCCGGGACGGCAGCACGGAGGGATTGGAAAGCAAGCTGGCGGCCATTGAGGCGGCAGGAGAGCTGGACAGCGCTTCCGCTCAGGATGCGCTCTCCCAGGTGGAGGAGGCGCTGGAGGAGGCGCTTGCGCTGGATTCGGAGAATGTGGATCAGGAGGCCCTGGAGGCGCTCCGGGAGCAGGCACAGGAGCTGGGAGAGCAGCTAAGCGGAGGAACCGGGACGGACGGCATATTGTCCGCGCAGGAGCTGGAAGACCTTCTGGAAAGCCTGCTGGGAGGCCCCTTTGACAGCCTTTCCTTCGGGGAACAGGCCGCCTGCCTTCTGGCGGTGGAATGGTACGGAGAGGATACGAGAAGCGGGGAGATCGCCAATCTTGCGGCGCAGTATGCCAGAACCATGGAGCAGGCGGGCAATTCCTATATTTACAGCAAATATAAACAGGAAATCCGGGAATACGCCTCCCTGCAGGCGTTGGGAAGGGTGCTGGGGTATCGTTATATTTTTGACGATACGGAACAGACGGTGACGCTGCAGAGAGGGAAGGCCTATTTTCAGTTTGACGCAGGAAAAAAGGAGTTTCTGACGGCGCAGGAGACGGGGGAGCTGTCGCGGGAAGCGGCGCTCCAGGGGACGCTCTACATCGCCGGGAAGGACTGCGAAACGCTGTTTTCCTGTGAGGCAGAATATATTGACAAGGCAAGCCTGGGGCTGATCGCCACGGCGGACGTGAGGGCCCGGGCGGAGGAGATTTACAGCAGTCTGACGGGAGGAGGAAGGCAGGATGGCTGATTATACCATCATATCGGATGTGAGCTCCTTTATCGTGCGCACCCTCCGGGAAAAGATGTGCCCGGAGCCGGTGCCGTCTCCAAACAATATCGAGATTTCTTCTCCCGCATCGCAGGATGTGGATTATATTGTGGGGCTGTATCTGTATGACATCAAAGAGGAAATGCAGATTTCCGCGCCGCCGATGGTGGAGCGGGGCAAGATACAGCTGGTAAAGCCGCCCAAACCATACAGTCTTTACTATATGGTTTTTATCAACGGCTCGTCCCAGATGGGACTGAAAGCGCCGGATATACAGAAAATAGTAGGAAGGGTAGCGCAGATTGTCAATGACAACAGCTCTGTGCGCCCGGACCAGCTTCAGCCATGGCTGGATGCATCGGAACCTCCAATCGTGCTGTCTCAGGCGAAGATCGCACTGGAGGAGAAGGTGCGGGTGTGGCAGGCGATCAATAAGCCTTACGAGATCAGCCTGTTCTATAAGGCGGCGCCCGTCTTTTTATCCAGCGAAATCGTGGTGGAGCCTCCCCGCGTCAGCGAGGCGAGCTTCGGGCTGGACATCATGGGAAAAGAAGGGGGGAGTGACCGTTAAATGGCGGATGCGAGGATACAATACCGGCTGGATCTTATCGTCCGGCTGGTGGATACCACAACCGGAGAACCGGTTCCGGAGCGCCAGACCATTTTCCTGGAGGAAGGCCGGGTGGTTTCCCTCCTGGAGCGGGGAACGGGCGTTTACATTCTCTTAAATCACGGAAGGCAGGACACCCGGTTTACGGTGAAGGCCGCCGGATTCGAGACGGAAAGCTTTCCGGTACGCTACGGGGAGCTGGACAGCCGTTTCCCCACGATCACCCTGTATCTGATGCCCGTGATGAAGCAGACCGGCTATGTGGACGTTTTGTGCCTGGAAGGGCGGCTGGACGGACTCACAATGCTGGAAGCGGCGGATTTAAACCGGCCGGAAGCGATCATTCAGGGCTATCAGGCCCGCAGACAGACGCTGCACCTGATGGAAAGCAGACGGCTGGAGGAGGAGACCTACGCCATGGTTCATCCGGGGACGGGCCGCTGGGAGCCGTTCCGGATCAAAAAGCAGCCGGACAAGCTTAAACTGCAGCTGGTCAGCCCGCTGGAGGAGGCCTGCGAGGCCCAGGAGCCGGTTGCCCGGATCGTACGGGGCAAAGTATATCCGGACGGCAGATACCTGCTGCGGACGCGCGCGCAGGGCGGCAGGGCGGATTATATGATCCGCTATGAGGTGAAGGGGGAGGTCAGGTTTATGCAGATCGACTTTTACGGTACGGAAGAAAGGAGATTGGAATGAGATGGGATTACTGGCAGTGACAGGGGCGCAGTGCGCATGCCCCTTCGGATCGGCTCCCTGCAGTCTGACGGTCACATCGCAGACCGCCTGCCTCGTGGAAGGCAAACCGGCGGCTACGATCCAGGACATGCAGCCGAACACGAATCTGACGCCGTTTGGGATGTGTATGTCCCTGGCGAATCCGGCAGTGGCGTCGGCCACGGCGGCCGCGCTGGGCGTGCTGACGCCCCAGCCGTGCACGATGGTTCCGGCCGGGTGCTGGGCCACATCGGCGCCGAAGGTGCTGCTTGGCGGGAAACCCTGCCTGACCATGGGATCCACCCTGACCTGCGCCATGGGAGGCGGAATGATTAAGGTCGTTACGCCGGGACAGTTTAAAGTGACGGTGTAAATGCATCGATAAAAGAAAGGAGACAGAAATGGCAGAATATTTTTCACCGGGCGTATATGTGGAGGAATATGACAATTCGCCCCGTTCGATCGAAGGAGTAGGCACATCCACGGCAGGCTTTGTGGGCTTTGCGGAAAAGGGACAGACCGTGGGAGCGCCTCTTTTGGTGACCAGCTACAGAAGCTTTGTCAAGCAGTTCGGAGGGCCGCTGAGCGAGTTTTCCTATGGGGAATACCGTTACCTTGCGCCCAGCGTGGAGCAGTTTTTTGCAAACGGAGGAACCCGCTGCTATGTGTCCCGCGTGATCCCGCCGGATGCGAAAAAGGCCGCCGTCAAAAAAGGGATCCTGAGCCTGGAGGCGGTGGACGAGGGAAAATGGGGCAATAAGATCCAGGTGACCTTAAATTCCGTGTTCCGGAGAAAAATGCAGCTGGTGGGCAAAAACGGCGAAGCCTATGTGGCCAAGAACGTGGACGGCTTCCGGGAGGGCGACCTGGTCGTCTGCGGGGAGGAATACAACCGCATCAAAGCGATTTTTGACAACAGCGTAACCTTTGAAAAGGAATTTGAAAACGACGTGGTGGACACGGCGATCATCCCCCGGACACTGGTTTATCTGGTGGAGACGGACATGAGCGTCCGCTACGGCGAGGATGCGGAGAACTACGCGGGCTTAAGCTTCAACACGGCAAACCCCGGCTACATCGGCTATAAGCTTGCAAACAGCGAGCTGGTCAAAATTTCCGCAGAGCCTTATGACAAGCTGGAAAATCCCGTGGAGGCGATTCTGGGAGAGGGCTGTCAGGGAGGCATCATCACGCTGGAGGGCGGACAGGACGGTTCGGTCAGCAAGGTGACGGCCGGGACGTTCATCGGAGAGGACAACGGACCCGGAAAACGGACGGGACTGGCTTCCTTTGTGGAAAACAACATTGTGAGCATGATGGCGATTCCCGGCGTGACGATTCCGGAGGTGGTGGTATCCCTGGTGGGACACTGCGAGAATTTAAAGAGCCGTTTTGCGGTGCTGGATATGCCTAGGGAAATGTATAAGACCAAGGATCTTCTGCAGTACAGAGAGATGATCGACAGCACCTACGCGGCCATGTACCATCCCTGGATTCAGGTGTTTGACCGTTCCTCCAACCAGCCGGGCTTCATTCCGCCCTCCGGAGCCGTGATGGGCATTTACTCCAGGACGGACATCAACCGGGGCGTGCACAAGGCGCCCGCCAACGAGACCGTATTCTGCACGGGACTTTATGTAAATTACACCAAGGCGGAGCAGGATATCCTAAATCCTGCCGGAGTCAATCTGATCCGGGCGCTGCCGGGCCAGGGCATCCGCGTATGGGGCGCCAGAACGGCCAGCAGCAACAGCAGCTTCAAGTATGTGAACGTAAGACGCCTCTTCATCTTTGTGGAGGAGAGCATCAAGGCGAACACGAACTGGGTGGTATTTGAGCCAAACGACAGCACGCTGTGGCAGAGGGTGCATCTGACCATTTCCAACTTCCTGGACAACCTGTGGAGAAACGGAATGCTGTCGGGCACCAGCGCGTCGGAGGCGTATTTTGTGGAAATCGGTTCCTCCACCATGGGCAGGGACGACATTATGAACGGCCGTTTGATCTGCAACATCGGGATCGCGCCGTCCAGACCTGCCGAATTCGTGATCTTCCGCGTGACGCAGCACACGGCGGAGGCGGGCGGAGAGGCCCAGGCGGAGTAAAGCAAATCAGGAGATTAACGAAGGAGTAGAAAAAATATGGCAGAAGCAGGAGCAACAACATATCAAAACGGAAAAGGGCTTGCCTATCCTTTGACAAAAATGAATTTCCTCGTGCAGGTGGCCGGGGTGGAAGGCACGGCCGCCTTCAGCGAGGTGACAGGCATCGAGGCCACGGTGGACGTGATCGAGTTCCGGCAGGGCAATGCCAACAGCCTGGCGCCGGTGAAGATCCCCGGCCTGGTAAAGCACGGCAACGTGACGCTGAAGATGGGCTACACCCTGGACAGCGCATTCAAGACCTGGATCCAGGAGTGCGTCAGCGAGGTGAGAGGACAGATGCCCCGAAACGATGTGCAGATCGAGATGATCGACATCAACGGCGGCTCGCCGCAGACAATGGCTACCGCCGTCACGGGAACCAGAGTGTGGCTTTTGACCAACGCCTGGGTGACCAAATATACGGCCCCCGATCTGAACGCCCTTCAGAGCGAGGTGGCGATTGAGACGGTGGAGCTGGCCTACGAGGAGCTGATTATCCCCAACTGATGATAACGGTCTGCCGGGCGTTTAAAACGCCCGGCAGGATCCGCAGAATACGAGGTAAATATGGAAACAGTATACGATTTTACACTGCCCAAGGGCTATATGGACGGAGCAGGACAGCTGCACAAAAACGGAAAGATGAGGCTGGCCACCGCCGCGGATGAGATCAGCGCCACCAGAGATCCCAGGGTGCTGAGCAATCCCTCCTATCTCACCATCGTGGTGCTGGGAAAGGTGGTGACGGAGCTGGAAGGGGTTCCCATGGTAACCGCCAACGTTATAGAGAAGCTGTTTACGGCCGATCTGGCATTTCTGCAGGATATGTACCAGCGGATCAACGATGTGGAGCCGCCCATGGTGCGCGGCGTCTGCCCTCACTGCGGACAGCCGGTGGAGATCCCGGTAAATTTTACCGTGGAGGGATAAAACTCTATCCCCAGGACGAAATGTACCGGGAAATGTCCTTTTTGTCCTACTATTTCCACTGGGGCAGCGGGGACGTCATGGGGCTGGATCATGCCAGCCGCCGGAGATGGTGCAGGGAGGTCTCGGAGATCAACAGAAAGCTGAATCCCTCCGAAACGAAAAAGGAAAAGAGCATCCTTGAGATGCAGCCCACGCGGCGGGGATAACCGCCCAAAAGGGATGACCGGAAAGAGGTAAACGCATGGCAGAAGAAAAAGTGACGACAAATACGACAGCCGATCTGTCTCAGAATGGATATACGCAGGAGGCGGGAAGCAATCCCAGGGATCTGGCGCTGGTGCGCAACTACGGCCTGAACCCCGTTATCAATTTTTCCTTCATGCTTCGGGTGGAGGGAATCTACGATCTGCCGTGCAAATCCATCAAAAGCTTTCATCGTGAGAATGAATTTGAATATATTCAGGAGGGCGGGCTGAACGATTATGTGCATCTGCGCAGAAAGCCCATCACCAAGCCGTTTACCTTTCAGGTGGAACGGTATGTGGGAGTGGACTGGATCGATCCCATGCCCATGGGAACGGAGATCATACTGCCCGTTATCCTGTTCGTGAATAAATTCCGCTTCAGCAACGCTTCCTTCAAGCCGGTGCGCACCTACGCCTTCACCGGCTGTACCGTGATTGCCAAGGACTACGGGGAGCTGGACGCGGAGCACAGCGGCCTGCTGACAGAGCTTACCACCATCGCCTACCGGGAGATGATCTGCGTGGATATGCCCTCACAGGCCGGCTTTATGGATATGGAAACCTGGGAATTTGACGGGAAGAGCAAAGCGGGAAAGAATACCCGTTATTATAACCAGAGCAGCGTAAACACGGTATGGGAGAACGACACGGCCTCCAAGACCAATATGGAGAAGAATGCCCGCGCAGGCGGAGCGGTACAGGGCTCCGGCGACTGGGCGAAAACACCGGAAAGCCGTCTCTGGCCGTCCAGTCAGAGCGCCAGAAGGATCACGGAATTTTTAGATCAGTAGGGAGGTCAGGATGCTGAAGATAAAAGCGCCCATCCCCCTTGTATGCAGAATGTCGGTCCTGCGGCGGACGGATAATTTCTGCCAAAGGGTGACGGGAAATTATCAGATACTCACCGCCTCTCTGAATGAGGAGGAGCTGCTGCACCTGGTGACAGCCCCGCCGGAGGTCTATCTGGCGGAGGGGGGAATGACCACCCTGGTGGACGCCTCCAGCACGCAGCTGACGCAGGATATCAAGCTGGATATTATGAACAATGTGCTGAACCGTATCCTGGTATCGGACACCTATCGCATGACCTATCAGGATCAGGTGTTTGTCAGCGCCATCCTGCGCAAAATAGGCGTGGAGAATGTGCAGGAATTTCTGCATCAGGTCTCTGAGCTGCGTCAGGAAAGCCGCAGCCGCAGGGAGCTGACCCGGCTTTACTGGAGCCATCTGGACCAGCTGCAGGAATGGAAAGAGCTTCTGCTTCGGCAGCCGCACAGGGCAGGGGAAGCAAAGACAGAGGAAGAAAAGAAGGAAAAGGAACCGCTCTGGCTGCATCAGACGATTTTTAACCGACTGAAAACCGGGGCCATATACCAGGAGATCCAAAATTTTGTGTCCTCCTTCCACGGCAGCGCGGACTGGATCCTGGATACGGAGCTGCAGGTGGCAGAGCAGTGGGTGACGGCCCAGAATATCCTGCTGAACCGGCTGAAAAATGCGGCCGGCGTGGAGCCGGTCCCGCTGGAATATCACCATGTCAACATTTTTGAGCTGGGAGAGCTGCAGGAGGAAGGGCAGATTCGGGAGCAGGTCAAGAGCGGGCTGGTGCAGGCGGTTCTGTTAAACGCCCTGGATCAGATGTACACCCTGCGCCTGAACCAGCTTCTGAACGGGAAGGAGCTGTGGTATCAGCTGGCGGGAGCGGTGCACCAGTCGGTTTCCAATACGCTGGAGCGCTGGGAAGCCTATCATATCAGCGGAATCCAGCGGCTGATCCGCCAGCCGGAAAGCTACATGGAGACGGTAAACCGTTATCAGAGCAGGGAGATCGAGACGCTTCACCGGCTTCTGGACAGGAGCAGCCGGTCCCGGGAAGAAAAAACCGTTTCGGAGCGTCAGACTTACCGGGAGCGTCTTACGCAGACGACAGGCCCGTCGGAGCTGATCTACGGGGAAGAAAGGCGCCTGGCGGAGGAGCTTTCCAGAGAAAACCGGACGGAAACCAAAGCGCGGCGGGAGGAGACGGAGGAAATCCACAGAGAGGAAAGCGAGCTGTGGAGGGAGCTGGAGCGGATCAACCAGCAAAACCGGATTAACCGGGAGAAGGTCCGGCAGTTGGAGGACCGCCTGCCTGCGCCCACCCCCGCTGTGATTGATCGGGAACGGGCCAGAAGGGACGTGCTGCGGGCGATCGACAATCCGCAGGACGTACTGTTGGAATATTTGCACATGGAAACCGGCGCAGATCGGCAGCAGAAGGTGGAAAGCGAGCTTCGGGAGCAGCTCTTTTCTCAGGAGACAAGGGAGATTCTGGAAACGCTGGAAAAAATCCGCAGGACGCCCCAGGCGGCGGATCCGGAGACAATGACCCTGCAGGCCCAGGATTTCCTGATGCGGGAGCTTTCTTACCGGCAGGATTTGGAGGGGAGAGAAAGCTGGGAGGAGCGGCTGCGGCTGCAGGAGAACCGCACGGAGACGGTTAGCCGGGAGGTGACGCAGCTTCGGGACAGGCAGCAGAAGTCGGAGGAGACGGCACAGGAGCTCTGGCAGCCGCAAAGCCCGGTGGAACTGATCCACAAGCGCACGGAAAACGGGCTGGATGAGGAGACGCTGGAGGAGCTAAGCACACGGGTTCACCGCCTGCAGGAGAGCAGACAGACGGTGGAGGAGCACACGGTCAGGGAGGAAACGACCCAGCGGCAGAGCGTACAGGAGATCCGCCGGCTGCAGACGGACAAAACCGAGGAGATCGCCGAGCTGGTCCGGCGCAACCTGCAGCAGCAGATCGGATTTTTGTCCGATCAGATTTACGGGAAAATGGAAAAAAGACTGGACGGGGAACGCAGACGCAGAGGGCTGTGAGCGTGAGTGGAGGTAGCAATGGCAACGGGCAGTGCAGGAATTAAAAACGCGTTAAGCAGTACAGTGAGCGGGCTTGGCGGCGCAATCGCCTATGCCACGCTCAGCTTTCCGGCCTCCGCCAATCAGACGGGAGAACCGCAGACAACGGAGGTGGAGGCCCAGGCAAGCCAGCTGGCCGGGCTGGGAAACGCTTTAAACCGGGTGTCCGGCGGGCTGCGCAGCGCGGCGCAGACCCTGACCCGGACGGCGGCGCAGGCGGCGGGAGCCGCCGGGACGGGGCTTTCTGCTCCGGGACAGAATGTGTTTCGGGTGCAGTACAATCCCTCCAGCATCCGGTTCTCCGCCGCCGGAGGCGGCCTTGTGCCGAAGGCAAACTATAACAGCCAGGGCGGGGCGATCACCTACGGGACGATGGATCCGAGCATCAATCTGTCCATCACCCTGATTTTTGATGAGGTGAACAATCAGGACGCCTTCGCTTCCGATAAGTTCACGCTGAGCACCACCTCTGTGGCGCGGGCGATGTCCACCGGAGTGAAGCTGGCCAAAGGAAAGGAATATTCCGTTCAGCCCCGGGTGGAGGGCTTTATCGGAGCGCTGCGCTGGCCGGAAAAACGCAAAAACGTGAAGCTGGCCTGGGGAAGCCTGTGCTATGAAGGATACTTAAACAGTGTCAGCAGCAAATACACCATGTTCAGTCCCACCGGAAACCCGATCCGGGCGGAGGTGACGCTCAACCTCCTGACCACGGGGACGGAGGGGAATATGGAGGCGTGGCGGCAGAAGTATGCGGCGCTGGTGCCGGCGTCGGATACCCAGACCGGCGCGGTCACAACCTCCAATCTGTCGGGACAGCTGACAAATCTGCTGAATCTCTGACGCTTTGCGCAAAACAGGACGGGAAAGGAGAAGGGTTCATGGCGATGTCGCAGCTGACGTCGAATTTGCTGTCCTCCATTACGGGGAATGTGAATAAGGCGTATCTTTTACTGAATAATAAGCCGAGTCAGACGGCGAACGGGGCCCTTGGCCGGGAGCAAGGTACTCAGGTCAGCTCGCTGCGGAATGCGGCCGCCGCGCTGCAGAATGCATCGGGCCTGGCGGGCAGCAGCGGGAATGTGTCCCTGTTCGGGGCGGCGGCCGGTGTGACCGGCACGGCCAATCAGGCGGGCTTTCTTCCTCTGCAGGTACAGTATAATCCATCCTCCGTCAGCCTGGAATCGACGGCGGGCACGACCATCCGGCAGAGCGTGGGCGGAGACGGCGAGAACGCCTATCAGCAGATGGAGCGGCCGGAGGAGACGGTTCTGCGGATGGAGCTGATCTTTGACGATATGAATATAAAGGACTCCTTCATGTGGGACAATCTGCGGCTGAGCGCAGGGGATGCGCTGCAGATGGGCAAAAATCTGGCACAGGCGGCAAAGGGCGGTTATTCGGTGCACACGACGGTGGAGGCGCTGGTGGGAGCCGTCTGCCGCGCCCAGTCCAGAATTGTGGGGATGGTCTGGAACAAAATGTACTTCTGGGGAGAGCTGTTCAGCGTGCAGGCAGAGTACACCATGTTCAACCGGCAGGGAAATCCGGTGCGGGCAAGGGTCCGGATCCAGATTCGGCAGGATGAGCCGAGCGGAGGCGGTTCCTCCTCCGCTGCGACGGATCAATACTGGAACAACGCTTACAATAAGCTGTTTCAATCCGCCTCCCAAAAAAACGGGCAGACGGAAAGCACCAGAAGTCTGCAAAACCTGATCAACGGCCTGTAAACCAATCAAAACGACAGCGGCGGGAGAGCTTATGGCAACCTTTGATTTTAATACGTTGAAAACCAAATATGAAGGCTTTCATCATCCGACGGTGGTGATCGAGGTAAACGATGTGTCCATCGGGTCGGCCCGGACGGATATTCCGCTGTCGGAGATTGATGTGGAGCTCACCTGCGGCTTTGAGGCGTCGGCGGCGGAATTTTCCCTGTACGACGTCTACGACAAGGCCACGGGAAGCTTTTTGTACGACAAGGTGAAGCAGTACCTCTATCTGGGCTCCAAGGTGGAAATTTATCTGGGCTACGGAAAGCAGGTGCGCAGCGTGTTCGTCGGGGTGATCACCCGGGTCAATTTCCTGTATGAGGCGCTGGAGATCCCGTGCATCCGGGTGACGGCCATGGACGTGAAGGGAATCATGATGTCCGGGAGCTATTCCAAACAGCTCAAGGCGGTCTGCTTTTCGGAGGCGGTGCGGGAGGTGCTGGGAAAGACGGCATATGAAAAGCTGCGCAGCAGCACGGTGATCCGGGGGATCTATGTGACGGACACGCCCGACAAGCTGCGTTCCGGCCAGGCCGGCAGCCGCACGGTGGAGATGACGGCGGAAAGTGATTACGAGTTTGTGGTGAAGGCGGCGAAAAAGTACAACTATGAATTTTTCACGGAATGCGGGAATGTCTATTTCCGGAAGGCCAAGGCGGACAAGGCCATTCTGATGACCGTCGGCCCGTCCACGGGGATGCGCAGCTTTGACGTGGGCTATGACCTGACGGGACTTTCTCAGACCGTTATCGCCAGGGGAGTTGATGTGGCCAAGGGCCAGCTGATCTCGGCGTCGAAGAAGTCCGCCAACCGGATCTCCATGGGAAATCGGGCTGCCCCGCTGCTGACCGGAAGCCAGAGAGTCTATCTGGACGCCACAATCACCTCCCGGGAGGAGGCGCAGGATCGGGCGGATTCTCTGATGGAACAGATTTCCTACCGCTTCGGCCGTCTGGAGAGCGAGCTGGTGGGAATCCCGGAGCTGCTTCCGGGCCATTTTATCACGCTCTCCGGCCTGGGCACGGGAGCGGACAATGATTTTTACGTAACACGCGTCAGGCATGTGCTGAGAGGGGACGGAACCTATGCGACAAAGCTGACGGGAACGGCCGCCAGCCTGAAAACCGATGCGGCCGGAGGACTTGCGGGAGGAACGTCCGCCGCCGGCGTGGCATCCGGTCTGACGTCCGGCTTGACGTCCGGGCTGGGGCGGTAGCCGTTAGGAGGTATGATGGGCTTTTACGATATTATGGATGAAATTGCCGCGAAGCAGGCGCTGAAAACTGATACGGGGGATAACCGTATGTTTGGCGTGACCCTGGGCGTGGTGACAAAAAACTATGAAAAAACCATGCCGGGCTGTGTCTGTGTGCGGGTTCCCGTGCGGGACGAGGACGCCAATGAGCTGAAATGGGCGCGGGTGGCCATGCCCTCCAGCGGCAGAGGATGGGGACACTATTTTCTGCCGGAGGCAGGCGACCAGGTGCTGCTGGCCTTTGAACAGGGAAACATCGAGAAGCCCTATGTGGTGGGCTGTATTCCAAAGGACAGCAACAGCTTTCTCACAAAGTCGGTGAAAGAGAAAAATCAGCTGAAAAGGATCGTGACCAAAAACGGAAGCACCATCGAGTTTGAGGACGCCCCGGAGGGGGAGGGAACGAAGGATAAGATCTCTGTCTACACCGCCGGGGAGGCGCACAGGGTGATCCTGGACAATGAGAAGAATCAGATCCTGGTCAGCGATAAGGACGGCAGGAATCAGATCGAGCTGAAAACCGAGACGGGAAATATGCGGGTTCTGGCGGAGAAAAAGCTGACGATTCAGGTGGGAGATAATATCGAGATAACGTTAAACGGCAGCAGCGGAACGGTGAGCGTCAGCTGCAGCAAGCTCAAGGTGGAGGCCTCCGGCAGCATCAACATCAACAGCAGCGGAGCGGCCAAGCTTGGCGGGGCCAACGTATCTTTGAGTGCGTCGGGCACGCTGAAGGCGGAGAGCAGCGGGGTGGCCAGCCTGTCCGGGGCGCCGGTGAAGATCGGCTGAGGCTTTGCGGATGGCGCGGGCGGAACGGTTACGGCTTTGGCGAGTAGGAGGAAGAAATGGCGGATCAGCTTTTTTTGGGGACAGGAATGAAATTCCCGCCCCAGGTGAATAAAACCACGGGGAGATTTCTCACAGCTTCCGGTTCTCAGAGCGTGAAGGAAAGCATTTATCTGATTCTGATGACCCAGAGGACGGAACGCTTCATGAGGCCGGAATTTGGCAGCAACATCCTGTCCTACACCTTTGCGGATATGGGGAGCGGCATGCTGACCATGATGGCCTCCGACCTGACGGATACCATCACCCAGCAGGAGCCGAGAGTGACGGACGTGGACGTGGAGATGGACGGGGAAAGCAGGCCCGGATGCCTGTTTATCAATATCGGCTATACCATCCGGGAAAGCAACGTGAGAGAAAATATGGTATTCCCGTTCTACCTGAATGTAGGGCCGGAGGAAAAGGGCGATACATATGAGACAATGGACGACGACATCAGTCAGTGAATACAGAGCGGACAGGCGCACGGAGAGGGACATCCTGGAACGGATCAGGGCGCTGGCGCAGTCCTATGTGCCGGAATGGCAGTTCGATGAGAAAAACCCGGACATAGGCTCCGTGCTGGCCCTTCTCTATGCGGAATGGACGAAGGAAAATGTGGAGCGCTATAATGCCCTGCCGGAGCGTTACTATGTGGAGCTGGTCAATATGCTGGGCATTTCGTTAAAGCCCGCCTTCCCGGCCCGCAGCGTGGCGCTTCTTCAGGTGGCGGCAAATACCGTTGCAGGCGTGGCCCTGCCGAAGGGAACCCGGCTTTTGGGGATCGGGAGGCAGGAGCAGAACCTGATCTTTGAAACGGCCCACAGCATCTACCTGGCGGAGGCCTCCCTGAACGCTCTTTTTATGGCGTCCGGAAAAACGGGACGGGTGCTTCCCATCCGGGGAAGCTATCCGCCCGTTGCCTATGTGAGTCGGGAGCTGACTGCTTCGCTGCCGGAGGAAATGCCGGTGGAGATGGGCACGCCGATAGAGATGGGCGTGCCGGAGGAGTCAGCGGACGCTATGCCCTTTTCGCTGTTTGATTTTTCGGGGGAGTGTTACGGCAAAAATGCCCTGCTCCTGTACCATTCCCACATATTTGACGTGCAGGAAAACGAGATTTCTCTGTCCGTACAGGGCGGAAAAAAACTGCTGGACGATCTGGAGGCAGGCAGATACCGGCTTTCCTGCCTCACGGAGGACGGCTGGGAAACCATTACCCGCCTGCACCGTGCCGGAGAAGAGCTTTTAAGCTTCCGGAAGCAGGGAAAATGCCAAAAGGTGCAGGAGGGAGGGCAGGAGCTCTCGCTGCTGGTCCTGGAGGCCCGGACGGATCCGGAGGATGTGGTGATAGAGGGTCTCGGCTTTTCCTCCGAGGGTGGGCCCGACAGGGCGGAAATGGTCTGGAATGGCATGGTGGAGTTGGAAGCGGAGCGCTTTCTGCCCTTCGGGGAAAGCCTGAGCCTGTTTTCCGAGCTCTATCTGGGGCACGGGGAATATTTTTCCAAGCCGGGAGCGCAGGTGGAGATCCGTTTTCACCTCCGATATGAAGAAAACAGCGTGACCGTGACGGCGCCCCGGGAGGCGGAGGATCTGCGCGTCATCAAGCGAAAGCCCAGGCGTGTCTTTGAGGAAACGCCTGCGCAGGTTTACGTCCAGGAGGTCAGTCTGGAATATTACAACGGAACCGGCTGGAGACGGCTGAACACGGAGGTTCCGGTGAAAACCCTGTTCGATTCGACAAAGGAAAGAGAGTGCTGCATCCGCTTTTGCTGCCCCGCAGACTGGCAGGACGGGGAGGCGGGAGGCTATACGGGACGCTGCCTGCGGCTGCTGCTTTTGCGGGCGGACGGCTGTTATCTGCAGCCGGCCTGTCACCATTATCCGGTGATTTCCGACCTTCGCATCTCCTACCGCTATGAGGGGGGCTATCTGGAGCCGGAGCGGGCGGTGTCCGTGTGCGGCAGCCGGAAAAGACAGCTTGTGCTGCCCTCCGGCGGAGCGGAGCGCATTCCTGTGTTCACAAGGAGCAGATACGGACAGACGGGGCTTTATATCGGTCTGAGCGCCAGGCCGGAGGAGGGCCCGGTGAGCATTTTGTTTGAGCTGGAAGAGGAAAACACCTTTTCCGGGGAGGGCTTTACCGTCTCCTATTCCACAAGGGAAGGATTTGAACGGCTGAAGTTTTCCGACCACACGGACGGTCTGGCCCATACGGGCTGCCTCCTGTTTTTGCCGCCCTCCGATATGGCGGAGCGGGAGCTGGAGGGCCAGAGGGCGTACTGGCTGCGCCTGGAGGATGTGACCGGACGGCTGGAGAGCGGGGAAAAGGGACGGCCCCTGATCCGGGGAATCGGCATCAACGGCGTGGAGATCGATAACGTGGAAACGCTGCCGGAGGAGGATTTCTACATGGACGAGGCCGGGCCGGACATGCGCTTTCCCATCGGCGGCGGCAACATCCTTTCCCTGGACGTGTGGGTCAACGAGACGGATCAGTGGAGTGAAAACCAGAAGCGGGCCATGCTTTTGCAGGAGCCGGACCGGGTGCGGGCGGAGTACGATTTCCTGGGGCGGATCGAAAGATTTTATGTGAAATGGGAGGAAACGGACAGCTTTGACCTCTCGCTTCCTTCCGACCGGCATTATCTGGTGGATCGGATGAACAACGTGCTGTGCTTCGGAGACGGGGTGCATGTGCGGATTCCGAGGATGACACGGGATATTGCGTTTCGGGTGACGGCGCGCCGCTGCGACGGCGCGGAGGCCAATCTGGAGCCGGGGACGATCACCGACAGCATGGGGAACCTGATGTTTGTGGAGCGGATCACCAATCCCATCCGTGCCTACGGGGGCATGGACATGGAATCCATGGACAATGCCCTGCATCGGGGAAGCGCGCTCATCAACAGCCGCAGAAGGCTGATCAGCACCCAGGACTATGAGCGGGAGGCACTGAATTTTTCTTCCGGCATTGCCCAGGCCAGAGCGGTGGCAGGGATCCGGAAGGATGGCAGGAGAGAGGATGCCTGCGTCAGCCTGGTGCTTCTGATGAAGGATTACAGGGAAGGCTCCCACTCCTTCCGCTACCTGCAGCCCAGGCTGCTGGCCCATTTGCTGGATCGGTGCGAGCTGTCCGTGAACGAAGAAAGGCTGGATGTGACGGAGCCGCTGTTTGTGGATATTTCCGTGGATGTGTGGGTGCAGGTGCCGGAGGCGGACGACAGCTTTGAGACCCGCTCCTGGATCACGGAGATATTGGAGGATTATCTGGATCCGGTGCGAAATCCCCATTGGGAGATCGGACGGCTTCCGGATGCCCAGCAGATCCGGCTCAGATTGGGCATGGAGAAAAAGCGGGCCCTGATCACAAGGCTGACGGTGACCGCCGCCTACAGCGATGAGAAGGGCAGGCATGAGACGGAGCCGGAGACGCTTGCCGGCAATCCCTTTGTAGCGGTTCGGAGCGGCCTGCACAGAATACATGTGGAACAGAAATAGGAGACGGTATGTTAAATCCAAAGAAGCAGCCGGAAAAAACACACGCCGGCCTGATGGAAGAGGCTGTGGGGAAAATACCTGTTTACAGCGGGGAATGGACAAATTTTAACCCTTCGGATCCGGGCATCACCATTCTGGAGAATCTGGCGGCCTTCCAGCTTCTCCAGCACGGTCAGATGGATATCGTGACGGACAAGGTGCGGGAGGGCCTTCTGCGCCTGATGGGATATACGGCGCAGAAGGGGAAATGCGCCCGCGTCCTGCTGGAGGCGTCCGGGCTGAAGGAGCCTGTGCTGATCCCCGCAGATCAACGGTTTATGGTGGGGGATGTCAGCTTTGAAACCGCCCTGGCGGGAAGGCTGACCGACAACCGGATCGTGGCCGTGTATGCAAAGGATTCCGGAGGGCTGCATAATCACAGCTATGTGCTGGACCGGGATATTCCGGTGAGCGCCCAGATTTTTTCCGGGAAGCCGGCGGCCGGGATGGAGCTGTATCTGGTATTGGAAAAGGCACCGGAGCCCGGGGAGGAGCTTCTCATCCATGTGAAGGTGGGAAACCGGTACAAAAGGAATCCCTTCCGGGAGGAGGACGGACGCCCCTTCGCCGTGCTTTCCTGGGCCTGTTACACAAAGGACGGCTTTGCGGAGATAAAGACGGAGGATAAGACCCACGCCTTTTTGGAGGACGGGGAGATCCGGTTTACCATGCCGGAGCAGGAGGCGGCCCGCTACGAGGAGGAAGGCCTGTCCGGGTATGTGTGGAGGGCTTCCCTTACGGAGGCGCAATACGACGTGCCGCCGGAGCTTCTCCATATTTCCGGCTTTCTGTTTGAAGCCTGGCAGAAGGAAACCCTGGCGATCACCTACACCTTTCAGAAGCCCTCGGAGGTGCTGCTTGCCTGCTCCATGATGGAGGAGGGCTATGTGCGCGTCTACTGTAAGGAGGAGAAGGGCAGCTCCTACCGCCTGTATGAGGAGGAGAACCGGGAGGGGGAGGCGCGTCCCGGAAGATATTACCGCACCCGGCAGGCGGCCTACGGGGTGAAGGCCTTCCGGTTTGACCGCAGGCGCTGTGGTTTCGGGCCGGGGCGGGTGAAAAATGCGGTAAAGATCGTGGTCTACAACGAGGAAATGATGCGGCAGTATTATCTGGGAGAGGTGCTGGGCTGCGACGACCAGCGCATCCGGCTGCCGCGGGAGCATATCGTGCCGGACACCTTTTCCCTCATGGCTGTGAGAGAGGACGGGGAGGGCGGAGCGCTGTACGATTTCGTCAAGCCCGGAAGAATGGAGGAAAACGCCCTTTCCTACCGCCTGTATGAGGAGGAGGGGCAGGTGGTGATCCTGGATGCGGGGGATTACATCGGCGCAAAGCTGTACCTGGCGTCCCTTGCGGTCACCATGGGAGAGGAGGGAAACGTCAGGCCCGGAAACCAGTTTCTTCCCAGAGGCTACGAGGACAAGCTGCGCTTTACCAACCCTGCCCGGGGGGAGGGCGGCTGTTTTCAGGAGACGACAGAGCAGGTGAGAAGACGGTTTGTGAGGGACCTGTATACCCCGCACACGGCGGTTTGGGCAAAGGACTACGAGGCCCTGGCCTACCGGACGCCGGGGCTGTGCATTCGGAAGGCCCACGCCTGGATGGATGACGGGAGAAACGAGGTTCAGATCGCGGTGTGTCCCAATACGCCGGAGCGTTTTCCCGGTCTTTCCGACCGCTATCGGGAGCGGATCGGGCAGTGGCTGGAGGAACGCCGTATGCTTTCCGCCAGAGTGAGCCTGCGGCAGCCGGTCTATGAGGAGGTCAACGTGCGGGGACATATTTATGTAAAGCCTCACTATGAAAACGGCAGAGAGCAGATCGAGGAGGCGCTGCGGCGTATGCTGGACTATGTGCAGGGTGAGCAGGGCTTTGGGGAGAGGCTGCAGTTTGAGAAGCTGTTTTTGGAGCTGGAGGCGCTGGAATGCGTGGCGCAGATCTACGATCTTTCCATTCGGCCGGCCAGCCAAAGCCATGCGTCCATGGAAGGGACGGATATCGTCCCGGAGCAAAACTGCCTGCTCTGCCCGGGGCAGATCAGGCTGGAAATTGACAGCATGCGGGAAGCAGAGCAGCCCATGATGGGGCGCAGCGGGAGGTAGATATGGCAGGACTGCAGTATTCGGTGAAGAAGAACCGTCTGAGCAGAGCGCTTCTGTCCGGCATGAGCCTGGAGGGCAGCGATGCTCTGGTCTGCGACGGGGGAGAATATCATACGATGGTTCTGAGGGGGCTGGACAGCACGGTGACGGATTGCCCCTGGGGACGCCTGTTTTTTTCCGGGGAGTTCCCGGAGGACAGCGTGTGCTATCTGTATGCGGCCGCGACCAATGAGAAGGTGCTGCATCGGGACGGGGAGTTGTGGATAGAAGACGTTTTGCTGGATGAAAATGTGGATTTCCTGCGCAAAAAGCGCCTCATAGAGGAGCTGGGAGGGCTGCGCTTCATCCATGCAAACGACGTCCTTCTCTATGAGCTGGAGGGCCGCTTTCTCTGGATCATGATCGAGGTGATCGGGAGAGGGGGAAGGATTGACGGGATAAAGGTGCAGGCTCCCGGCGACAACTTTATGGGGACCTTTCCGGAGATCTACCGGGAGAAGAACAGCTTTTTCCACAGATATTTATCCGTCTTTTCCACGATCTACAATGAATTTCAGGAGGAGCTGGATCACCGGGAGCGGCTGGTGGATGCGGAAAGCGCGCCGGAAGGGCTTCTGGAGATATATGCCCGGTGGCTGGGGCTGGATGTGAACGGAGCGTTCATGGAGGAAGAGCTTCTGCGCAGCCTGATCCGGGAGGCGGGATGGCTGCTGAAACGCAAGGGGACCAAAAAGTGCCTGGAGCGTCTGTGCGAGCTGATGGTAGGGGAAAGACCGGTGATCGTGGAGCGCAGCCGGATACAGGAGTATGTGCAGGACACAGAGCGGGCCGTATACGACAGACTGTACGGAGACAGCCCCTACGACGTCACCCTCCTGATCCAAAAAAACCTGAAGGAGACGGAAAAGAACCGGCTGCTGCATCTGCTGCGCCAGTTTAAGCCGGTCCGGAGCAGGCTGCGGGTGGTGTTTCTGCAGGAGAGGGGAATGCTGGATGCCTACGGCTATCTGGACGGACCGGGCAGGCTGTGGAGGCCGGGGCCGGAAAGGCTGGACAGTGCCGGCAGCGCGGACGGCATGGTGGTATTAGAGTAGAGCGGAGAAACCGCTGTCAAAAACAAGCAAAAGACAGGAGAAGAAAAAATGAACATCGTAACGTCGGATTGTGAAAAGAATATTCGCCTTTTGGTGGAAGGAAGGGTGGACACCAACACCAGCCCGCTGCTGCAGCAGGCGATCCTGAATGCCTTTCAGAAAAACAACAACCTGGTGATCGACTTTTTGAACGTGCAGTATATCAGCAGCGCCGGACTGAGAGCCCTGCTGATCGGACAAAAGACGGCGGCCTCCAAAAAGGGAAGCATGAAGCTGGTGAACGTATCGGGCATGGTGCAGGAGGTGCTGGATCTGTCCGGATTCAGCTCAATCCTGCGGATCGAATAGGCCCGGATTCAGGAAAGCGGTGAAGTGAGGATGGAAACAAGATTTGGGGAGGGCAGGCGCCATACGCCCTTTACAGACTACGACGAGTATATGGATTATATCTTTGCCTGCGTAAATTTCAGGCTGTCGGACTATATTCAGGGTCTGATGGACAAGTATGATGCAGGGCAGGGAAATTATAAGAACGTGCTCTATCCGGACATCGAGGTCGCCTATGCGCTTTGTAACGACAGTATCCAACGCTTTTCCCGGGAGGGGCAGGGCGGGGCGGCGGACACAGAGGATGCAGAGGGCGCAGAGGCCGGAGAATTCGCGGAGGGTCTGTCTGAGGCGGAGGAGACGGAAATGGATCCGGAGCTGCTGGAGCTGTTTTCTTCCTTTGGCGAGAGTCCGTCCGGGGAGGAGGAAGAGACGCGGGAGGCTTCGGTCAGCCTCCAAAAGGTGCGCTCCGTGGAGGACATGTTCTCCTTTGTGGACGACAGGCTGGCGGTGACGGACTGCAAAGCGGTGAAGCTGCCCTTCTATGAGCTGTGCCGGAAGATGGGGTTTGGGCATTTTACCGCCTTTGCCCTGGCCTGCGCTATCCTTTCCTCCACGCAGACCAGCTATGCCTCCGTGTTCCAGATCGTGAATGAGAACGGAGGTCTGACGGCGCCCACGGTGGAATCGGCGGCCAGGCTTTATTTCGGCGCGCAGTTTTCCATCACGGCGGCCTACGGGGAGATGTCGGTCTGCCTGGAGCAGCTTCTTCCGGTGATGGACCTGCGGGTCAATTCCGCCATGCCCTTCTCCACCGTGATCGCGCCGGACAAGCGGCTGATCGACTTTTTGTTTGGAAGCAATCCCCTGCGTCTGGACGAAAACTATACCAGATTTTTCCATATGCTTTCGGACGGGAAAAAGCTGGATCCCCTGATGGCCAATCAGGCCCAGCTGGACGCCATGCGCATCTCCTATGAGCAGGGAGTGAGGATCTTTGGCTGGTACGGGGACGAGGGAAGCGGGAGAAAGTTTTTCATCCGGAGGTTCTGCGAGGAAAGGGGCATCCACGCGATCCGCATCAACTGCAAGAAGCTGTTCATTTACGATTACAGCTTTGTGGAAAAGGCACTGTGGGCGGTGAAGCGGGAATGTATTTTCACGGATTCCTGCTGCTGTCTGGACAATCTGGATTTCCGGGAGGATGAGAAGGAAAAATATATCGGCTACATGGATCTGGCTGCGTCCAAGCTTCGGGAGGGGGACATCACGGTCTTTTTGATCAGCAGGGAGCAGCTGCCCTTAAAGAGCGTGACGGAGGAGGACTTTACGGACATGGAGCTTCCCACGCCGGGCAACCAGGAGCGGGAGGACTGCTGGAAATATTTTTCCGCCTCCTACAAGCTGGGGGAGGACGTGGAGCTGCCGGAGATGGCCACCAAGTTCCTCTTTACGCCGGGAAAGATCAAGGCTGCCCTGGCGCAGGCCAGAAGCTACGCCACCATGAACCGGGAGATCCTGATTTCGCGGGCCAGGCTGTTTGAGGGCTGCTATAACCAGATGAGCTCGGAGCTGACCCAGAAGGCCACCAAGGTGAAGGCCAATTTCGGCTTTGAGGACATCGTGATGAACGACAGCCAGCGGGAAACGCTGCAGCACGCCATCGATCAGATGAACTTCCGAAAGCAGGTTTACGATAACTGGAGCTATACGAAGAAATATCCCTACGGCAGAGGATTGTCCATCCTGCTGTTCGGCGCGCCCGGAACGGGAAAATCCATGTGCGCCCAGGTAATCGCCCATGAGCTGAACCTGGAGCTGTACCGGGTGGATCTGTCCAAGGTTATCGACAAGTATGTGGGTGAGACGGAGAAATCCATCTCCATGATCTTCCGGGAGGCCAAAAAGTGCAATGTGGTGCTTTTCTTTGACGAGTGCGACACGCTGTTCGCCAAGCGTTCCGATGACGGGGGAAGCAATCAGTCCTCCAACAATAACAAGACGGCCCTGCTTTTGCAGGAGGTGGAGGCCTATGACGGCGTTTCCGTCCTGGCCACCAACTATAAGCACAACATCGACCCGGCCTTCTTCCGAAGGATGAAATATATCGTGGAGTTCCAGTTTCCGGATCCGGATACCAGGGAAATGCTATGGAGGACCACCATCCCCAAGGGCACGCCGCTGGCGGAGGATGTGGATATCCGTTTTCTGGCGGAGCGGTTCGAGTTTGTGGGAGGAAATATCAAGAACTGTATTTTAAACGCCGCCTTCCTGGCCGCCGCAGACGGGGACGGCAGGACAGTGGGGATGAAGCATTATCTGATGGCGATCAAGTATGAATTTGTCAAAACGGGAAAGGTGTTTACCAGGGCCGATTTCGAACCCTATGCTTATATGGTGGGGCTTGGAGAAAAGGAGGATTAGTTTATGTGTGATCAGAGTTTGCAGAGGACGAGACAGCAGCAGGACACCATTCATACGCGGCAGGCGGAGGAGGAAAGCGTCCGGAGTCGGACGGTTCTGCAGGATAACCTGACCGGGGCGGCTTTACAGGAGGCTGCGCTGGCACAGCGGATGGCGGGGCATCTCCCGACAGTAGCGGACGCACTGTACGGTGCAGATGTGTCCGACAGCCTGCTGGTGACACAGGAGCAGCTGGAGGGGATGTCCAAGAGGGAAAAGAATCTGCTCAAGGAAAGGCAGGAGGAGGCCAGACGGCTCAAGGAGCAGGAACAGGAGCGGCGCAGGCAGGAGGAAGAGCGTCGTAAGCAGGAGGAACTGAGGCTCATACGGGAGAGAAATGAGGCGGAGGCGGAACGGCTGCGTCTGCAGAGAAAGCGGATTATTCTGGAAGATGATGAGGTGCGCGGACTGCTGGAGCAGATGATAAGGGAACAAAACAGCACAAGTGCGATGGTGACCGCAGAGACTTTCTTACGCAAGGCAGCGGAGAAGCTGATAAGTACGGAACCGCTTCTGGCAGAATATTGCGAGGGCAGTGTGGACTACGTTGAGGAACTGATGCCGCCTTTTCGTATGCTGATCTATAGCCAGGTGGATGATATAGAAGCTGCGGATGCACTGTTTCGGGAAACCTTGGCTCACGAAGAATGCTTTACGGCGTTGAGTCGGGAAAGAGGGATCTATAATATAATTTCTGGATTACTGAGCACTATTTTAGAGGAAGAATTTGAAGCGGAGCCGCGGCTTGCACAGAAGTTAGACGAGATGGGGAGTCTGCTGGACGAGCGAAATAATGGTCAGGCGGAAGCGTGGGGAGACTTTGAACTGACGGTGGCGAAGAAAATAAATATGCCTATAGAGGAAGGGAAAACTTCGGTCAATGTATTTGGTTCGGGAAGTCCTTATAAGTATTTGACAAAGGAAAAGACGCGGAAGGACTTTGAGAAAAAAATAGCCAAGCTGATGGAGAAGTCCCCCAACCTCACCCGGGAAGCGGCACAAAAACAGGTGGCTATAGAGCATCAGGAGGAATTGAGGGAAAAAGCCATGACGCGCACACTGGAAAGCAGTGTGGTTTCCGGCATAACAAGAGAGGACTGGGAGAGGCACGGAGGTGCCAGCTTTCATCATACACTGCCTGCCGCGCAGGCCTATGAGGTTGTGGGACAAAGCAATGGATTTTTGTATGCAAAACCCTGTGGAGACGGGCTCTGCGAGCTGCGGCCCACACTGCCGGAGACAGTGAATATCGAGGGGGAAACCATACCTTTGCGGCGTACCTATACGCTTATGATCAAGGCGTTCATGTATGGCGTTTTGGATGAAAAAGGAGAATTGAAAAAGGATGCGGAGAAATTTGTTGATGATATTGAATATTATTTTTATATAGGTACACACGAAGATCTGGAGCTGCGCAAGAATAGTATTCGACCGGCACTGATGGAGATACTGGGGGATGAAAGTCAGGTAGAAAAAGTGTTAGATGATTGGTTTAAATTGCAGAATAAATCAGCACATAATTCTATTTTTGAATCGGGCGAAATTTTGAGCGCATTGACAAGGGCAGTTGGAGATCTTAAGAAGGCCAGTGAAGAAAATTCCTTTGGCAGAAAAGCGAATACTTTGTTGAAAACAGTGGTGAAGGATAGGCGAGATGAACCTCTGACGGATGAGCAGGAGAAAAGGATCGAAGCGATTCTTGCGATATATGAAGATATCGATCGGGCGTTCGCAGAGATGCAACGTATCAGGGATATGGATCCGGATTCACAGGAGGTGCCGCTTCCCAATGCCTGTTCGGCTCACGGCGTGTTCATCACAAATATTCGGAAGAATTTAGTGGGAGAAGGAGAAAAAGGTGATAATGAGAAACTTACCTACCGAACCCGCGAACATGTGAAAGCAGATCCGGGAACACATATCAAGTATATTATCAGTCACTTTAGTGACTTAAAAGAAGAGGGTATAGTTGTAGACTCTGATAAGGAATATTTTGAGGGGCTCCAAAATGCGTTAGGGAAGAGAGAATTGAATCTGGCTGAGTTGCAGCGGATTCAGAACATCACGGTGAGTGGGGATAAAGCGCCTTCAAAATACGAATACCATGTAGCAGCGAACAACGGTAAACTGAAGGATGGAGCGAGAATGACCACAGAAGGCTTTGCGGCGGAAACAAAGCAATATATCGTGTCCCCATTCAGCATGTCTCATGCGGTAGGAATTTATCGTGGAACAGAGGAAAAAGGGGATAATATAAATACAATAGATTACGTTAATATTGGGATGGAAAGTTACTATAATCATGACAACCCACTTCCAACCGAGGATGAGCAATTGCGGGCAAAGCTAAAAATTTCGCTCGGCACTACAGGAAAAGCTTTTTGGGAATAAAAGTCCTTCGATAAAATAAATTTGGTTTATGCAGGGTAAGAAAATCCGAAAAACTGCAGGAGGTAATCAGAAATGATCAGTCGTATTGTTGCAGTAGATCCTAAAAATCCGGGCGCTTTCACCGGACTGCTTCCTGATATCCCAATGGAGCCCGGCCCGGGCGCGCCGCTGTTGATGGGTTATGAGCTGGTCGGAACGGCGGCCGGTATCCTGGCCGCAGACTGCCTTGAGGATGCCGTCACGCTGCGTTGGATCGCCGTGACGCCTCCCTGCAGGAGACGCGGCGTGGCGTCCCGGCTGTTGGCAAAGCTCTGCGAGCTGGCCGGGAAGGAGGGCGTTGTTCGGATGGACGCGGTGGCCTGCCTTTCCCCGGGGGAGCTCCGTCCGCTGGAGAAGCTTTTGTCCGGCTTTGGCTTTGCGCGCAGGGATGTAAGCCCGTCCTATAGCTTTCCTTTGAAGGCTGTTTGGAAGGGGCCGCTGGCGGCGGCAGCCGCGGGAAAGCATCCCAATGCCGTTCCCGTCCATGGGTTGGAGGGACAGCCTGCGCTGAGAGAGTTTAACCGGCGTGTGTCGGCGGCGGAGGCACTGCCCTATCCAGTCATAGAGCCGGGGAGTCTTTTGCAGCAGAGCCGTGTGTGGGTGGAGGATGGAAAAATCACCGGATGTCTGCTGCTGGCATCCTGCAGAGATGGCATAGAGCTGCGCTGGCTGTACGGAAAAGGAACCGCAGCGCTTCTTGGTATGCTTTCCTCTGCCCTCACGGCGGCGGCAAAAAGCTATTCCGGGGAGACCAGGATCTATATGACGGCGCTGATTCCCAGTGCAGAGGCGCTGGCGCGCAAGCTGGCCGGGGAAGGGATTACCCAGGAAGCGCCGGTGCTCCATTTCGTGCGCAGTCTTCCGGAAAAGGAGTCGGAGTAGACAGACAGGGTTTGTCTGGCAGCGCATGACCGACAGGGGTGAAGAGAAAATGTGGAATGAATTTGTAGAAAATATCAGATGTATCATAACGGGAAATTACATAGAGGGACGGACGGATCTGAATACGCTATGTAATTTAGCGCTGATCCGGATTGACCGGAAGACGGTGACACCCTCCATAAAGGGACTGCCGAAGCTGTCCGGGGCACAGAAAAAGCAGATCAAAAGGCTGTACGGCCCCTATGTGAGACATATGACGGATCGGTATCATCGCTATTATACCCATGCGTCGGGCATTTTCAGGCCGGATTATCTGCCGGAGGAGCTGTATGTGACCCGGGTGGACCGCTATTTCAGCGACCGGCAGGAGGCCCGTTTTCTGGACAACAAGTGCTACTATTACCGCCTGTTTTCCAACGTGAAGCAGCCGGAGGCCGTGGGCATGAGGATCGGCAAAAGCTGGCTGGATGCAGGGCTGCAGGCGGTTACCTGGGAAACGCTGCGGGAGCGGCTGGCCAAAGAGCCGGAGCTGGTGGTAAAGCGGGCCGTCAATTCCCAGGGCGGCAGCGGGGTGAGCTTTCTCGACGAAAAAGACAGTGCAGAACGGCTGCGCCGTCTGGATAGCCTGGTCGGGCAGATTCCCTGCGATCTGGTGATCCAGAGACCGGTCCGTCAGCATCCCGGGCTGATGCGCCTGCATCCGGAATCCGTGAATACGCTCCGGATCGTCTCCCTTTTGACGCAGGATAAGGTGAAAATCTGCGCCGTGTGCTTAAAGATCGGCGTGGGGAAGGAGCGGGTGGACAACGGCTGTCACGGCGGGATCTACTGCGGCGTGCGGCCCGACGGTTCGCTGCGGGCCAGGGGCGTGCTGGATAACGGACAGACGGTGGAACGTCACCCGCAGCTGGGCTACCGGCTGGCAGAGCAGAAGGTTCCCTGCCTGAAACAGGCGCTGGCCCTGGTGCGCAGGGCCCATCCCTTCCTGGGACATTTCCGGCTGATTTCCTGGGATGTGGCCATCGATGAGAAGGGGGAGGCGGTGCTGATAGAGGCAAACCTGTCCCTGGGAGGGATCAATGATGTACAGATCACAACAGGCCCTCTGTTTGGCAGGGACACCAAAAGAGTGCTGAACGAAGTCTTTGGAGGAAAAAGAAGAAGATGGAGCACATGGTTTTAGGCAAAAGGGGAGAGGGCTATGATCCGGGATGATCGGTTTTTACGCAGAGAATATATGCTTACGCTGATCCCGGTGATGTTTTCCGTGCTGGCGGGGACGATCAACACGCTGATTGACAGCGCGTTCGTGGCCCGCAGGCTGGGCAGCGACGCCCTGGCGGCGGTGAATATGTGCGGGCCCCTCTATCAGGTGATCTGTACGCTGGGCTCCCTTCTTGCAGGGGGCGCTTCCATCCTCTCCTCCCAGGAGGAGGGAAGGGAAAATACAGAGAACAGCCGCAGATACTACCACACTGTGCTGCTTCTGGGCGTAATCCTGGGGCTGGTGTGCAGCCTGGCCGGGGTTTTGGCCTGCCGGCCCATTGCCGGCCTGCTGGCGCAGAGCCTGTCGGCCCCGGAGAGCGGGCTGACCGTCTATGTGTATGACTATTGCCTGGTGAGCTTTTTCGGCCTGTCCGGGGTGGTGCTTGCCTACATTCCATTGTATTATCTGCAGCTGGAGGGCAGGCGCCGGGAGATCATAAGGATGATGTGGATCATGATCCTTGCGGATATCGTGCTGGACGGGATCTTCCTGTACGTCTTTGACTGGGGCATGAAGGGGGCGGCCGCGGCCAGCGCGGTGTCCATGGCGGCTTCCTGTATTTACGGTTTTTTTGCGCTGCAAAGCAAAGACAGCGGCTATCGGTTCCAGCCGGGCCTGCTGGGCGTCTGGGGCTGGAGGGAGATCGTCAAGTACGGAAGCCCGGTGGCCATCGGAAATCTTCTGGACGCGCTGCGGCTTCTGTGCCTCAACGGGATCATCCTTCGGACAGCGGGAGCGTCCGGAGCCGCCGTCTGGGCGGTGCTGAACTGCTTTTCGGAGCTGTCTTTGTGCATCAGCTCCGGCGTGCCGCAGACGGCGGGGCCTATGATCGCTGTTTTCCACGCGGTGCGGGAAAACAGCGGGATCCGGATCCTGATGCGGCTGCAGCTGCGGATCGGCATGTGGATGACGGGAATCTTTTCCCTGGCGCTGTTGCTCGGCAATCGGGGGATCCGGGAGCTGTTTGCGCTTTCGGAGTCTGTTTTCTGGCCGCTGCTTTGCCTGGGCATTTCCCTGTTTTTTGAAATGCTTTGCAGCTGCTGGAGCTCCTTGTTCAACTCCACGGACAGGATCGCCCTGTCCAATCTGCTGGTGGGGCTGAAGCGGTTTTTCTTTCCGGTGGCAGTTGCTCTGGCGCTGGCCGGGGCAGGCCTGGCGGGGAACCTTTTGTGGAGCTTTTTGCCGGTAAGCGGCCTGCTGTCGGTGCTTGGGACCGCTGCGGTGACGCTGTCGCTGTCGGCGCGCAGCCGGCGAAAGGGCCATCCGCTGTCAGGGCTTTTGCTTTTGGACGACGAGCTGGAGCGGGAGGGAAGAGTGCTGGATTTCTCGACGGAAACCATTGCGGAGAAGATCTGTGAGGCCAGTGAAAGAATCCGGGATTTCTGTATCAAAAACAGGATGGATGAGCGGGAGACCATTAGTATCGGAATGGCCATCGAGGAGCTGCTGGTGGTGATGAAAGCGGCGAATCCGCAGATGGAAAGCGTGGATCTGAGGGTATTTGCGCTGGAGGATACCACAGGGATCCGGGTCAGGAGCGCGGGAAAGCGGTACAATCCGTTTGAGAAAGCGCAGGAGGCAGCGCGGGAAGCGGCGCAGAAAGCGCTGACGGAGAGCGGGGAGCAGGATATGTTTTATCTGGGGGTCACAATGCTTCAGAACATGGCAAAGGAGACCAGCCACAGCTACGCGCTCGGGATGAATACATTGTTTTTGAGCTTTGAGAGGAAGGAATGACAACGGAATTGGCGAGAGAGGAAGCAAGGTCAGCGGAGGCGGAGATCCGGGGAAAAATGTCCGCCGCAGACCGCTGGAATGAAAAAAACCTGAAAACGCTGCTGGAGGATAATAAGGACACGGAATTCGGGAAAAAATATGATTTTGCCTCCATCCGCACGCAGGAGGAGTACAGGGAGAGGGTGCCTCTTTCGGGGTATGAGGAGTTTCGGCCCTGGATTGAGCGGATGGTCGCCGGGGAGGAAATGGTGCTCACCGCCTATCCGCTGGCCGGGCTGTGCCTGACTTCGGGAACGGAGGGAAGATCCAAATATATTCCCGTTTCCCGCAGGGCCCTGGAACGCTATTCGGATCAGATTGAGTGGTACAAAAACAGCGCGTACCGACAGGCCGGAGGGAAGCGTTTTTTGGTGAGCGGCTTCCGGGTGGGACTTTGGGAGGAAAAGAAGGAATATCTGCTGTCCGAGCTTTATTATCAGAGCCTGTTCCGCAGCGGAAGCCTCTCCTTTGCGGAATATGCGGGAGGAAAGGAAGCCCTGTTTGTTCCGGGCTGCCGGGATATGCTGTATGTCAAGGCGTGGACGGCGCTGGCCGAGGAGAATATCACCGTCATCGAATCGATTTTCCTGTATGAGCAGCTCCTGTTTTTCCGGTATCTGCAGAAGAACTGGCGGGAACTGCTGGAGCATATGGCGGCGGGGCGGATACCGGAGAGCGTCGAAATCACGGAGGAGCAAAAAAGACATCTGCTGTCTCTTCCGGTGCGGGAGGAAAGGCTTGCGCACATCGCAGAGGAATGCGGGAAGGGCTTTGACGGGATCGCGCAGCGGCTGTGGAAGGGACTGGTCCTTTCCAGCGGCATCAGCGCCGCCTCCTTTGCGCTGGAGGACAGGGAGGTGCACGGATACCTGGGGAGGATACCGCTGTATTATTTTGCCTATGTGGCGTCGGAATGCCATATGGGGGTGGCGATGCGTGCGGAGGACTGCCGGTATGCCATGCTTCCGGGCAGCGCCTTTTATGAATATCTTCCCTGGAAGCCGGAGGAGGAAGAAAACGGGAGCTTGGGGGCGCAGACACTTCTGCCCGGCCAGGTAAAGCCGGGGGAGCTCTACGAGGTGGTGCTGACCAATTTTTCCGGCCTGTACCGCTACCGCCTGGGGGATGTGGTGAGAGTGACCGGGTTTGTGGGCGAAAGTCCCGAGGTGGAATTTGTGCTGCGAAAAAATCAGCTTCTGAACGTGGCGGGAGAAAAGCTGAGTATCCTGCAGGCCGAAGGAGCCGTCCGCATGCTGGAAAGGGAGCACGGACTGCCCATAAGAAGATACTGTATCGCGGAGCTGGCCTGGGATTTCCCCGCAAGCTACGGCGCCGTGTTTGAGCTGGAGCGGCCGGACGCGGATCCAAAGCAGGTGGGCCGGTGGCTGGACGAGGCGCTTGGAAGACAGAACCTGGATTACCGGGATATACGGCAGCTGGGCTTTCTGGCAGAGCCCAGGGTGCTTTTGCTGGATGAGGAGTCCTACGCTGCGTTTCTTTCCGGAGCGGGCATGACGGGAGGACACGGCAAGCCGAAGCACATGACCGGAGCGTTTCCGGAGGAGCTGTGGAAAAAGGAGGAGCGGCAGAGATGAAAAAAACGGAGGGCAAAAAAAGCAGGAGGATTTCCTTCTCCCTCACGGCGAAGTTCGTTCTGGGCCTGTGCATTGCGGGGCTGTGTATCATGGTATCCACGGCCTTTGTGGGCGTGGCGACATACTGGAATTCCATCGTGGAGCAATACAACGGGACGGCGTACCAGGTGGCGCGGACGGCGGAAGGATATTTTGAACCGGAGGAGCTGGCGGCGTATGCGGACGCGGTAAGCCGCTACAGCACGGGCAGGGCGGAGAAGGCGGAAATCGACAGAATCACCGAAAGTGAAAGATACCGTCAGATCAAAGGACAGCTGGACAAGCTGCGGGCCGCGATGGAGGCAAACGACATTTTCGTGTTCGTCTTTGACATGGATGTGCTCCGCAATTTCAGTCAGGACGCCTATGATAAAATGGAATGGAATCCTTTGTACTATATTTCGGACAGCTACCATATCGAGGGCGCGCAGCTGAAAATGGGGGACAGGGGATCGATTCTGCAGGAGTATGTGGAGGACTGCATCCGGGCCTATGAGACCGGCGTCCCGGCGGATAATGATTTTATTTCCAAGGGGGAGTTCGGCTACAATACCTCGGCCATGTATCCGGTGGTGCAGGACGGCAAAACGATCGCGTTCATCGGGGTGGAGATTCCCATGGCGACGCTGCAGGCGGCGGTGACGGCCTATCTGACGCAGTCTTTTCTGGCCGGCAGCGCGGTGACGCTTTTGCTCCTCCTGGTGATTTTGTGGGTGCTGGGGCGCACGCTGATCGTTCCGGTAAAGCAGGTGGCGGATGCGGCCAAGCAGTTTGTGACGAACGAAAACAGGATTTCCGGAAATCTGGAAAAAATATGCACGGGGGACGAGGTGCAGATGCTGGCGGAGAGCGTGCTGAAGATGGAAAAGGACATCAACGAATACATCGTCAACCTGACCAGCGTGACGGCGGAAAAGGAAAGGATCGGGGCGGAGCTGAATGTGGCGGCGCAGATCCAGGCCAATATGCTGCCGAGTATTTTTCCCGCCTTTCCGGACCGGAAGGAAATCGACATTTATGCCTCCATGGCGCCCGCCAAGGAGGTGGGAGGGGATTTCTATGATTTCTTTCTGGTGGACGAGGATCATCTGGCGCTTGTGATCGCGGACGTGTCCGGCAAGGGGGTTCCGGCGGCCCTGTTTATGGTGATCGCCAAGACCCTGTTAAAAAACAGGGCCCAGATGGGGGAGTCGCCCGGGGAAATTCTGGAGAACGTCAACAATCAGCTGTGTGAAAACAACGAGGCGGAGATGTTCGTCACAGTCTGGCTGGGGATCTATGAGCTTTCCACCGGAAGGCTCACCGCCGCCAACGCGGGACATGAATACCCGGCGGTGAAGCGTGCGGGGGAGGGATATTCCCTGCTGAAGGACCGGCATGGCTTCGTCCTGGCGGGCATGGAGGATATGAAGTATCAGGAATATGAGATACAGCTCCGGCCGGGGGACGCGGTTTTTGTCTACACGGACGGCGTGGCAGAGGCGACGGACGCAAAGGAGACGCTGTTTGGAACGGATCGGATGCTTCAGGCGCTGAACGACTGTCAGGACGCTGCGGCGCAGGAGACCGTGGAGCATGTGGGGCAGCGGATCGGGGAATTCGTCGGAAACACGGCGCAGTTTGACGATATCACCATGCTTTGTCTGATCAACCGGAACACGGTGACGGAGGGAAAAGAAAGGGGGACTGTGGATGAAAGAGATAACGCTTGAAGCGATTGTGGAAAACATCGACCGTGTGACAGCGTTTGTGGATGAACAGCTGGAGGCCTGCGGCTGTTCCCCCAGGGCGCAGATGCAGATCGATATCGCCATCGACGAGCTGTTTGGAAATATCGCCCATTATGCCTACCGGCCGGGAGTCGGCCCGGTCACGGTGCGGGTGGAGGTGAAAAAGGAGCCCCTTGCGGTGCTGATTACCTTCATCGACAACGGGATCCCCTTTGACCCGCTGGCCGGGGAGGAGCCGGATATCACGCTTTCCGCGGAGGAAAGGAAGGTGGGCGGCCTCGGGATCTTCCTGGTGAAAAAGAGCATGGACGAGATCGCCTACGAATATAAGGACGGACAGAATATCCTGTCCATCCGGAAAAAGCTGTGAGGGGGTGAAGCGGATGAAACGCGCTGCAATACCGGAACCGGACGAGGAGGAGACGCTCACCTATCAGGAGAGGAAGCGTCCCGTAAATCTCAATGAGGAAAAGGGCGTATTTGAGGAGAAAACCTTTCAGGGGATCAATACGCAGGAAAGCGTGTTTGACCAGACGGCTGTTTTCAGAAGGAGGTAGGCGGCAGGGGCGGCTTTGTGAGCGAGAGGATCCTTGTCGCGATCCGTTCCGCCAGATGCCTGTTGTGCGTGATGGCAATCAGCCCCATATTCCGCCTTTTGGCTTCCTCCAAAACAATCTTCCAGATCTGCGCCTGCGTGATGACGTCCAGCATGGCGCTGATTTCGTCGCAAATCAGATAATCCGCGCCGCTCATCAGGGCGCGCGCAACGCAAAAACGCTGCAGCTCGCCGCCGGAAAGCTCCCGCGGAAAACGGTCAAGCCATGCCCGTTCAATGCCGAACGCCTCCAGCACATCCTCCCGGAGCTCCCCGCTTTCTTCGAGAACCCGCTTTAAGCGCCAGCGGGGATTGATCGCTTTTTCCGGATGCTGATAAATCAGCTGCACCGGACAGAGCCCGCTTTTGGGAAGGGGCTTTCCCTCCAGAAGAATCTGCCCTGTTTCCGGTTTCAGATAACCGGCAAGCAGCAGGGCAAGGGTGGTTTTCCCGTAGCCGCTGGGAGAAAGGATGGCCAGGCGCTCCCCCCTTTCCAGCCGGATGCTTTGATTTTCAAGGATCCAGGGCTGCCTGCGGTGATATCGAAAAGAAACGTTCTTTGCTTCAAGAGCCATAATAACACCTCACTTCCCCGCCCCTGAGCCTGCGCACCGGCGGAAGCTGGTTTTCACACTGCGCTGTCTTAAAGGGACAGCGCGGGGCGAACAGACAGCCCTTCGGCAGGCTGCCGGCATAGGGCTGAAAGCCGGGGATCGGCTCGAAGCCGTTTTGCGGAAGCGCCCTCCAAAGGGCTTTGGAATAGGGATGCCGAAGCGCCCTGGGCCCGGCTTTGAAATCGGAAGCGGGCGCCGTTTCGACGGTTGTGCCGGCATAAAAAACAGCGACACGGTCCGCGACCTCAAAGGCCAAATCGATGTCATGCGTAATCAGGATCACGGATCTTCCCTCATCCGCCATTTCGCGGAACATTTTCAGCGCCTCGAGGGCCTGATCAAGGCTCATTCCCGGCGTCGGCTCATCTGCAATGATAAGCCTGGCATCCGTCAATAGAGCGGTTGATACCAGCACGCGTCTTGCCATACCGCCCGAAAGCTGAAACGGATACAGCCGCTGCGTATGCTTCGGAAGGTGAAAGCGCTCAAACAGAGAGTTCCTTTTTTCCGTAAGCCTTGGCCGGTAATGCCCGTCCGCCTGCGCGCCGATTTTCATCAGCGGATCGAGATACGCGACGGACTGCGGGACCAGCGCAAGCTCGGTTCCCCGGAGCTGCTTCTGCCGTTTTTCGGTAAGCTCCCGGCCTTTGTAATAGAAATGCCCCCGCAGGGCCGCATTGTCCGGGAGAATGCCTAAAATTGCGGAGGCAAGCAGGCTTTTGCCCGAGCCGGAGGAACCGGCGATCGCGACGATTTCACCGGGAAATACGGTCAGATTCAGATCGGAAATCACTTTCAGGTCCTTTTGCTCCAGCCCATGCTCATACATGCGGAAGGAGACGGACAGATTCTGTATTTCAAGCAGCGCTTCGTTCTTCGGTTCCATTTCTTCCTCCCTGTGTTAGGATTCTTATTTCTGCGCGCTGTACGGATCGAGAAGCAGGGCAAGACACTCTCCCAGCTTATCGACAAGCAGTACGATCAGGACAAGGGTCAGGCCGGGCAATACCGCGGTCCACCACATGCCGGTCGATAAATAGCGCATACTTTCCGACAAAATAATACCGATTGCGGACTGCTCCGGCGGCAGGCCGAACCCCAGAAAGGAGATGGACGCCTCGTGCAGAATCGCATGAGGAAACATCAAAACAAGGCCGGTAAAAAACTGCGGAGCCAGATGGGGCAGCAGGTGATTGGTCAGGATCCAGCCGCCGGATTTCCCGAGCCTGCGGGAAACGGCGACATATTGCTGAGAGCGCAGCTGCAAAACCTCTCCCCGGATCAGCCGGGCAAGGCTGCACCAATGCGTTGCGGCAATCCCGATCAGCAGGCCCTTCAGGCCGCGCCCGAGGGCAAAGGAAATCAAAAGGATCAGGATGGTGTGGGGCACGCCCATCACAAGATCGATGCACCAGCTGACCAGGGCGTCCGCCCGCTTTGAGCCCGCAGCCGCCACCATACCGACCAATACCGCGATCACAGCGCTGATGACAGAGGCGGACAAACCGACGGTGATGCTGACCGACAGCCCTTTGAGTGTGCGGAGAAACAGGTCGCGCCCCAGAGCGTCCGTGCCGAAGGGGTGCGACAGGCTGGGCGGCTGCTTCGCGTTCAGAAAGCTGCCGGTTACCGCGTCCTCGGAAAGGAGCAGCCCGCAGGCATAAATCGCGGTCAGCAGGACAAACAGCAGAGCGGTCAGAAGGAGGGTCCGGGTCCGGTTGTTCAGTTTTTTCATTCCCCCACCTCCTGAATCTGCGGATCGATGACGCCGTAAAGCAGATCTGCGATCAGATTGCCCACACAGACAAACAGCGCGGAGAACAGGGTGATGCCAAGCAGAAGCGGCACATCCCCCTGCAGGCCGGCAGCCGATACGGCGCTGCCCAGTCCCGGATAGCTGAATACATTTTCCGCCATAACGGAGCCGCCGAACAATTCGGCAAAGGAGGCAAACTGCAGGGTCAGGGCGGGAAGCAGGATATTCCGCAGGCCGTGGCGGCGCAGGATGGTCCAGGGGCCCTCCCCCCTGGCCTTTGCAAAGAGGACATACTCACTGCTCAGAACGTCAATCAGCTTCCGGCGGGTATGAAGCGCGATATTGGAAAAGGACATCAGGCTCAGCGTCAGCGCCGGCAAAATCAGATGGTATAGTTTCTGCCAGACGGTGACGTCCCTGCTCAGCACCCCAACCGGGGAGGAAAAGCCGATCGGAAACAGGCGAAGCCAGACTCCGAACACCAAAAGAAGCAGCAATCCAAGCCAGAAGGTTGGAACCGAGCTTAAAATATAGCATATTTTTTTGAGCAGCTTGTCCGGCCATTTGCTGCGGTACATGCCCATGACACAGCCGAGCGCAAAACCGATGATTCCGGAGAGCAGCCAGGCGCAAAGCATCAGCGCAAGGGAATTCAGAAACCGTTCTCCGATCACCTCTGCAACCGGGCGGCGATAAATCGATGATTCGCCGAGATTGCCGTGCAAAAGCTCCGTCAGCCAGGAAAAATACCGTTCCGCAGGCGGCTGATGGACGCCCCAATAGTCCTCGATTTCGGCACGCTGCTCCGGCGACACCGCCGTGCCCAGTCCCAACAGGTATTGTTGAACGGGATCGACCGGCGATGCGCTGACGAGCACAAAGGATATCGCACTCACGGCAAGCAGCAGGGATATCATTTTTATACCGTGGGTCACAAAGACACGAAAAAGGCGTCTCACCGTCGCTTTCATGTCGTCCAGGCCCATTCGTTCAGATTCTGAATCAGGGGCAGGCCGTGTCCGTGCCCGTGGATGGGCTGCTCCCCGATGGAGAGACCGTCGCGGACATAGGTCACATGATCGAGATTGACGATCCAGACCCAGGGACACTCGCCCTTCATCGCCGTGCCGGTGGCGCCGTCCCACTGCGCGTTCTGCCAGTTTTTGTTTGCCTCCTCAACCGTCAGGGCGGCCATCGCGGCATTCAGATAGCCGTCGGTCACTTTACTCTGGTAGCCCTCGGGATTGTAGAAATCATCCAGCAGAGCGCCCTCGGAACGGTACAGGTAGTAGGTTTCATTCGGGCTGGCGGAGCCCCAGCCCATCAGGACGGCTTCGGAGAACATGACATTCATGATCTCATCCCAGCTTAGGCCCTCCACCGTCACCCGAATGCCGATGTCCAGGAGCTGCTCTGCGGCGGCCATGCCGACCGCCTGCCGGACGGAATCCCCGGAGGGGTACACGCACCGAAATTCAGCCTTCAGGCCGTCCTTTTCCACAATACCGTCGCCGTCGGTATCCGTCCAGCCGGCGTCGGCAAGAAGCTGTTTGGCATAGTCCACATCCGTTTCGATCTGAACCTCGGGGTTATTCCAGGGCATTCCGTCATTTTCGGAATAGGCGGGCCTGCCAAAGCCGTTCAGAACCGTATCAGCAATCTGCTGCCGGTCAATCGCATAGGCAATCGCCTGACGGATTTCGAGATGACAGGTGACATCGTTGCCGATCGGCGCGCCGGTTGCCGTCGTCTTACCCTCATTCGGAAGAACGGGCAGCGTAAAGCCGCGGTTATCGGCGGAGCGAATGGCTTCCACATGATAGCCCGGCACTTCGGTGGTTCCGAGCGTGGCGGTGGAGTAGGCCACATCCACCTCCCCCGCCAAAACGGCGGCGAGAGCGGCGTCCTCGGACATAAAGACGACGGTCACATTCCGAATGGCGGGAGCATCGCCGTAGTAGTCCTCGTTTGCCGTAAAAATGATCTGCTCCTGGGGCTTCCACTCGACAAATTTATACGGACCGGAGCCGATCGGGTTTCTGCCGTAATCCTCACCGTAAGCATGCTCCGGGACGATCCCGACGGACGCAAGGGTATTGAGGAAAATGGAGGTGGGAGCAGAAAGGGTGATCACAACCGTGGTGTCATCCTTTGCCACAGCGCTTTCCATGTAGGTAAGGTCAACGGAGCCCTGGGCGGCCTTGGCGGTTTCGAGCGTAAAGGCGACATCCCTGGCGGTGACTTTTTCGCCGTCGGTAAACCTGGCGTCGTCGCGGATCGTGAAGGTCCAGGTCAGACCATCCGGGGACAGCTCATAGCCGGTTGCCAGATCGTTCTCGAAGGTCAGATCGGCGGTATATTTTACCAGCGTGCTCTGGACAATCGGGGAATTGCCGTGTCCCCAGCCCTGCGTCGGGTCGAGGGTTTCCGGCTCGGAGCCGATGGCGATCACGACGCTGTCTTTTTCGGCGTCGTTGAGGCTGCCGGCATTGTCGAGGCTGTCGGAGCCGTCGAGGCTGCCGGAGCTGCCGATGCTGTCGGTGCCGTCAACGCTGCCGGCGCTATGGCCTGCGCAGGCGGTCATTGTGGTGACCAGGGCCGCCGCGAGAAGCGGGGCAAGAAGTTTTTTCAGATTCATCATTTTTCCACCTTTGATAAAAGTTCTTCGATTGAGAGGTTATTTTCCTTTGCGATACGGCTCACGTCCTCGTACTCGTATTTTCTGCGTTCCACGCCGTAGCCGGAGGAAACCTTGCAGCGGATGGAGCCGCAGGCGGTTTCTGCCGTTTCCATGCGGCGGTCGAGAACATATCTGCGCAGCCTGTTTTCCCGGATGCCGATGGTTGTCGTGTGTTTGAAAACAGTCCGCAGGATGGTTTCCTTATCCTCTTTTCGGCACATCACATGAAGGAGGATTCCGGGACGGGATTTTTTCATTCCGATCGGCATCGTGTAGACGTCCAGCGCGCCGGCGTCAAACAGCCGGTCCATGGCAAAGCCGACGGCTTCCCCCGTCATATCGTCCACATTGCAGCTAAGCTCGCAAATTTCATCCCCGGAGGCTTCCGTCTCGCCGAGCATGACACGGACGCAATTGGCCGCCTCAAAATCCTTTTTGCCCATCCCGTAGCCGATGGCTTTTGTCCGCATGATGGGCATCGCTCCAAAGCGGGTTGCAAAATGCCGGAGAAGGGCGGCGCCGGTAGGCGTGCAGAGCTCCCCGCGGATCGAGCCGCCGTAGATCGGCACATCTCTCAGAATATACGCCGTGGCGGGGGCGGGAACCGGCAGGATTCCGTGCGCGCATTTGACCTGCCCGCTCCCCACATGAACCGGGGAAACAACAACCTCGTCAACGGAAAGCTGATCCATCAGCATACAAACCGCCGTGATATCGGCAATGGCGTCCATTGTGCCGACCTCGTGAAAATGGATCTCCGACACAGGCACGCCGTGAGCCTGGCTTTCGGCTTCCGCAATCAGGCCATATACCGCCATGATATCGTCCTGTACCTTCTTCGGAAGGGCAAGATGTTCCCGGACAATATGCTCAATATCGTGCAGGCTGCTGTGATGGTGCCCATGCTCATGCCCGTGGTGGTGCTCATGTTCGTGGCCGTGATCGTGTCCATGCTCATGGCGGTGCTCCTGGCCCTCCTCCTCCCCGTTCACCGTCACGGTGATATGCGTTCCGGTGATGCCGCATTTTACGGATTTTTCCCGCTGAAACACGACGCCGGGGATTCCCAGGCGGTTCAGCCGGTCCACAAATGCTTCGGGATCCGGGAGAAGCTCGGTCAATGCGGCTGTCAGCATATCTCCGGCCGCGCCCATTCCGCAGTCAATGTATAAGGTTTTCATGATTTATTTATGCTCCTTTTTACTTGTGTGGTTGATCATATTTGCGAGGTATCCGGCGCCGAAGCCATTGTCGATGTTCACCACCGATACGCCGCTGGCGCAGGAATTCAGCATGGACAGCAGCGCGGACAGTCCGTGAAAGGAGGCTCCATAGCCCACGCTGGTCGGCACGGCAATGACGGGGCAGTCGGCAAGCCCGCCGATCACGCTGGCGAGAGCGCCCTCCATTCCGGCAATGGCGATAATGACGCTGGCGCTCATAATATCGTCCAGATGGGCAAGTGTCCTGTGCAGGCCAGCAACCCCCACGTCATAGAGACGGACGACCTCGTTGCCAAGCACGGCGGCGGTCAGGGCAGCCTCCTCCGCCACGGGAATATCGCTGGTTCCGCCGGTGGCAACAACGATCCGCCCGATTCCGTCGGGAACCGGCAGCGGGCCGATGATTCCGCATCGGGCGTCCTTATAGTAATGAAGCGGATGCGCTTTGCCGACTTCAGAGGCCGCTTCCTGGTCAAGACGGGTAATGAGGATGGTATTCTGTCCGTTTTGCAACATGGTCGCGGCGATCCCGATGATCTGCTCCGGCGTTTTCCCGGCGCCATAGATGACCTCCGCCGTACCCTGCCGGAGCTTCCGGTGCATATCCACCTTGGCATAGCCGATATCCTCAAAGGGCTTGGTTTTCAGTTTCAGAAGCGCGTCATCAATGCTTACCGAACCATCGCTGACGCCCTCCAGCAGCTTACGAATCTCTGTATTCATCCTTCATCCTCTCACCGCTAAATCAAGAACCACGGATTTATAGTACTGTCCCAGCTTTTGGAGGATTTCCCTCCGGTGCTCCAAAAGCATCGCCAGCTGGTCCTCCGGCAGCTGGATTTTTGCGTTGCCGTCCTGCGAACGGACGCGAAAATCAGTGAAGCCGAGCGAAAACAAAAAGTTCTCGGCGATCTCGGTCGCTTCCAGCTTTTTTGCGGTTATTTTTTCGCCGGTTGGAATTCTGGTTGCGAGACAGGCATAGGCGGGCTTATCCCATGTAAACAGCGAAGCCTCCCGCGACAGCTGCCTCACCATAGACTTTGTGAGCCCGCATTCGCGAAGCGGCGAGAGAACCGACAGCTCCCGCAGCGCCTTCATCCCCGGGCGGTCCCCCGCGTCGTCGGAGGCGTTTGTTCCGTCGAGCAGGACAGAAAAGCCGTCTGCCGCGGCGGCCCGGATAATCCCGGAAAAAATTGCTTTTTTACAGTAATAGCAACGATTGGACGGGTTATCGCTCACCCGGGGAACCGCCAGGACATCCAGGCGCAGGATTTGCAGGTCAGCCTTCAATTCCTCTGCCAGCCGAATAGCGTCGTCAAGCTCGAACTGAGGCTGAAATTCCGATTTCACATAATAGGCCCGCACTTTTTTGGCATACCGTTTGGCGGCATACAGAAGATAGGCGGAATCCACGCCGCCGGAAAATGCGATGGCGACCTTTGGATGTTCCGCAAAAAAGTCCTGTAACGTCATAAAATTACCTCGGGATCAAAAATAAAGGCACACAAATCCTCTTCAGAGAATCGGTGTGCTTTCCTAGCATACGGTTAAAAAATATGTTTATTTTGGGGATTTTGCTTCAGGAACCCGCTGCTTCTGCAACGGCAGGGATGGCTTCCTGCCATCCCCATACTTATAGCATAGTTTCGGTTAAAGTGCAATACGAAATTCTGTCGTGGCCATATACCCATAGGATTGACAGGGAAAAACTGCTTCGCTATAGTTGAAAAAGAGAGGTGGCAGATATGGATTTAAGAGTCTTGAAGTATTTTCTGGCGGTTGCCCGCGAGGAGAATATCACAAAAGCAGCGCAGATGGTACATATCACACAGCCTTCGCTTTCCAGGCAGATGCAGCAGCTGGAGGAGGAGCTTCATACGACGCTGTTCCACCGGGGAAAGCAGCGGATTACGCTGACGGAGGACGGGCTTTTGCTGCGCCGGCGCGCGCAGGAGCTGGTGGCGCTCGCAGAAAAAACGGAAGCCGAGTTTTTGAATAAAAAGAAAACACTGACGGGAAGGATTGCAATCGGAAGCGGGGAGTTTAAAAATTCCCGGTTCCTGTTTGACGTGGTGGCGGCCTTTCGCAGAGAGCATCCACAGGTATATCTGGATATCTACAGCGGAAATTCGGATAATATCAAGGAGCAGATTGAAAATGGCCTGCTGGATCTCGGCCTGTTGATGGAGCCGGTAGAGATAAGCCGCTATGAATTTTTGCGTCTGCCGGAACAGGAGGAGTGGACGGCACTGGTTAGTGAAAATTCAGAATTAGCGGATAAAGAACGGCTTACGCCGGAAGATCTGGCAGATATGCCGTTGTTTATGACAACTCGGACCATGGTTCAAAATGAGCTGATGAGCTGGTTTGGAAGCTATGCCGACAAGCTGAATATTATCGCTACCGGAAATCTGAATTATAATCTGGTGATTATGGCGCGGAGCGAGAATGGGGTCTGTATGAATCTGAAAAGAGACTGTTCCTATGAAGGGATGCGGGAAATCCCTCTGTATCCGCCTTTGAAATCCGGGAATCTTTTGGTGTGGAAAAAGGCGCAGGTGTATCCCGCAGCTGTCACAGAGTTTATTCATTTTTTTCGCCAATATGTGCAAACCTATGTGCAAAAAAAGAGCGGGTCAGCAGGGGATTAAAACCATGCGTGAAACACATGGATGCTTATGTTCCATGGGTATTTTACATTGCAATATACGGACGGTATGATAAAGGTGTTCCGAAAGGAGCACTTTTTCTTTTGCGCGGCGGATAGGAGAAGAAAATCTTTCCCTATCCGATCGAAAAGCTGGCTGAAAGCCATAGATCGCGCACATGTGTAAAAACAAAGCGGGAGGAACGAGGATATGGAATATCGCAGATTACCGAAAACAGGAGAACGTATCAGCATTGTCGGTGTGGGGACAAGCGGAGTCTGTCAGAGCAGCGACCAGGAGATTCAGGCCACGGCAGAGCTTGCCATCGAAAACGGCATCAATTATTTCGATATGGCGGCGGCAGATTTTTCGCCTTTTGCCCCCTTTGGACGGGCAGCGGCCGGAAGGCGGGAACAGATTTATTTCCAGGTACATTTTGGGGCAAATTATCAGGGAGGAACCTACGGCTGGACGCTGCATACGGAAACAATCAAGCGTTCCGTGGAGCAGCAGCTGCGGGCGCTCCAGACCGATTACATTGATTTTGGCTTTATTCACTGCATTGACGAGATGGCGGATCTGGAGAAGGCGATTGCCGGAGGGACCCTTGCTTATATGGAACAGCTGAAGGCGGAAGGGACGATCCGTCACATTGGCCTGTCCACCCACACGCCGGAGGTGGCGCGGCGGATGGCGGAGACCGGGCTTTTGGACATGCTGATGTTCAGCATCAACCCGGGCTATGACTATCGCCGCGGCGATTATGCCATCGGAGGAACAGATGAGCGCATGGAGCTCTATCGTCTGTGCGAGGCAAAGGGAATCGGAATTTCCGTGATGAAAGCCTTCGCCGGAGGTCAGCTTCTGGATGCGCGCACCTCACCGTTTGGAAAGGCGCTTTCGGAATACCAGTGCATTCAGTATGCTTTGGATAAGCCGGGCGTCATTACTGTGCTTCCAGGTGTGCGGAACCGGACTGATTTAAAACGGATTTTGGGCTTTTTCACAGCCTCCGAAGAGGAGCGGGATTATTCGGTGCTGGGAAGCTTTGCCCCGCAGGACACGGACGGAATCTGCGTTTACTGCAATCACTGTAAGCCCTGTCCCAAGGGCCTGGATGTGGGGCTGATCAACAAATATTACGACTTATCAAGAGCCGGAGATGTGCTGGCAAGGGATCATTATCTCCATTTGGAGAAAAAGGCATCTGTCTGTATCGGCTGCGGACACTGTGACAGGCGATGTCCGTTCCATGTGAGACAGACGGCACGGATGCAGGAAATCGCCGCGTATTTTGGTGTATAAACAAGAGAAGGGGAAACCATCATGTCAGAAGAAAAGGCGTTGTTTTCCAATCAGGATCTGAAAAACCTGATTCTTCCGCTCTTTATGGAGCAGCTTCTGGTCAGCCTTGTGGGAATGTCGGATATTTTCATTGTCGGCTTTACCGGGGAAGCCAATGTTTCCGGCGTATCCCTGGTCAACGCGTTCAACACGATCTTTATCAACCTGTTCACCGCTCTGGCGGCGGGCGGCGCGGTGGTGATCAGTCAGTACATCGGAAGGCGTGAACCGGAGCGGGCAGGCGAGTCGGCCAGTCAGCTGTTCGCTGCTTCAGCCGTGTTTTCTGCCGTCGTTGCCGTGGCCGTGCTGCTGGTCAATGAAAGGCTGATGCGGCTGATGTTCGGACGGGTGGAGGAGGACGTGATGGAGGCCTGTGTGACCTATCTGAGGATCTCGGCCTATTCCTATCCGGCGCTGGCAGTGTATAATGCGGGCGCAGCACTCTACCGGAGCTTTGGAAAGACCAGCACGACGATGAACATTTCCATTGTGGCAAATCTCATCAATATCGTCGGAAACTGTATTGGCGTTTTTGTCCTCCATGCTGGTGTGGCCGGTGTGGCATGGCCGTCGCTGGTATCCCGAAGCTTTACGGCGGCAGCGATCACGGTGCTGTGCTTTTCCGGAAAAAATCCTGTCCGGTATGAGCTTCGTCATATTTTTCGGATCGACGGGGACTTGAAGCGAATGATTCTTCGGATCGCGATTCCCAATGGAGTGGAAAGCGGCGTGTTCCAGCTGGTGAAGGTGGCGCTCAGCAGTGTGGTGGCACTCTTTGGAACCTATCAGATCGCGGCAAACGGCGTGGCGCAGTCCATCTGGTCAGTGGCTTCTCTGGTCTGTGTGACCATGGGGCCGGTATTCATCACTGTCATTGGGCAGTGCATGGGATCGGGGGATATTCCGGCTGCGGAATATTACTTTAAAAAGCTGACAAGGATCACGGTAATCTTTGCGGTCATATGGAACGGCCTGATCTTTGCGGCTGTCCCCTTTGTGATGAGCCTGTATACGCTGGCGGACGAAACCAAACGGCTGGTGGTGCTGCTGGTTCTTGTACATAACCTGTTCAGCGCTGTCGTATTTCCCTTTGCGGATCCGCTGGGAAAGGGGCTTCGCGCGACGGGAGACGTGGCGTTTACCACAATAATCTCCCTGTTTACGACCATTGGAATCCGCTTGATCTTTTCGGTGATATTCGGCATCTGGATGAAGCTGGGCGTGATGGGGATTGCCTATGCCATGTGTCTGGACTGGACGATCCGGGGCG
>JAUNGT010000058.1 GCA_030524455.1 Eubacteriales bacterium
CCGCGAAGCGGCGGAAAGCGCGCCAGCGCGACTTTGCGAATGGCGCGGGCTGAGATAACCGCGAAGCGGCGGAAAGCGCGCCAGCGCGACTTTGCGAATGGCGCGGGCTGAGATAACCGCGAAGCGGCGGAAAGCGCGTCAGCGCGAAAGACGAACAAGTTCGCAAGACGAACTTGTTCGTCTGTGCGAATGGCGCGGGGAAGGGGGGGTCAGCTTCTGGCTGCAAAAAATGCCACCGCGATTGCGCCCGGGCCCACATGGGTACCGATGGCCCCGCCGACGGTGCCGGTTTGGAGCTGGTCGGTGTGTCCCTCCCAGACGGCGCGGCTGTCCCCGATGTACTTTTTCAGGAGGGCGTCGCTTAAGCCGGTGTAGCCCAGGAAGAAGGGGCGGGTGAAATCAACGCCGGATTCCTGAATCTGCTGGATCAGGAAGTTATTGCCCTGGCGGGAGCCCCGGGCCTTTCCCAAAAGGACGACCTCCCCGTCGCGGACCGTGACGACGGGCTTGATGGAAAGCAGCCCACCGGCCAGGGCGGCGGTTTTGGAGATCCGGCCGCCTTTCTTTAAATATTCCAGCGTATCGAGCAGACCCAGTACATGGATCTGCTTTTTTTCACGATTTAAAATGTCCGTGATGGTGTCCAGGCTTGCTCCGGAGTCCTTCAGGCGCAGGGCGTACTCCACCAGGGCGTGCTGGCCCACGGTGACGCTCTCGCTGTCCACCACAGAGACGCCGCTGTCAAATTCTCCCGCGGCGATACAGGCGCTCTGCCAGGTGCCGGAAAGCTTGGAGGAAAGCGTGATGATCAGCACCTCGTCCCCACGGCTGCGGGCCTGACGGATGGCGGTTTCAAAGGCGTAGGGGGAAACCTGGCTGGTGACGGGGAGCGCTTCGCTCTCCACCAGCTTTTCGTAAAAGCCCTGATGGGATAAAGTGACGCCGTCCTGAAATTCCTCGCCGTCAAAGCTGATGGTCAGAGGCAGGACGGTAAGGTCCGGGCGGCCGGAATCCAAAATGTCAGAGCCGGAATCCGTGATGATCTGTATGCTCATGCTTGCTTTCTCCTTTTTGGATGAAACAAAGTGTGCGCGGCCCGCAGCGGCGGGGAGCGGTAGTGTTAGGAGGGAGTATAGCACAACAAAGTTGACGTGTCAACAAATAGAACAAAGCAAAAAGGGCTTGCACCCCAAAGGATTCGGTGTAAACTGGATAAGGATATAAAAATCAGGTATCCGGAAAGGGAAAAAAGATGAATTACCAAACGCTTGACGTAAAAAACAGAGCTTCCGGGGAATATGTAAAGCTGACGCTTTATCTGCTGGACGATTCGCCGGATATTCAGGTGCACTTAAGACCGATGGTGATCGTGTGCCCCGGCGGCGGGTACGGGATGACCTCCGACCGGGAGGCGGAGATTATCGCCATGCAGTTTTGCGCGATGGGCTATCACGCGGCGGTGCTTCGGTATTCTGTGGCTCCGGCGGTGTTTCCGACGGCGCTGCTGGAGCTGGGCAAATCCGTGCTGGAAATCCGGCGGCATGCCGGAGAATGGAATGTGCACCCGGAGCAGATCACGGTGTGCGGCTTTTCGGCGGGCGGCCATATGGCGGCCAGCTACTGCACCTTCTGGGGAGAGCCCTGGGTGGCGGAGGCGCTGGGCGCACAGAAGGAGGAGCTGCGTCCAAACGCCATGATTTTGTGCTATCCGGTGATTACGGCCGGCGAGTTTGCACATGTGGGCTCCATTCAGAATCTTCTGGGGAAGGATTTCCCGGAAAAAAGGGACAGCATGTCGCTGGAGAAGCTGGTGAATGCGGATGTGCCCCGGGCCTTTCTCTGGCACACCTTTGAGGACAATGCGGTGCCGGTGCAGAATTCGCTGATGTATGCGGCGGCGCTGGCGCAGGCGCATATCCCGACGGAGCTGCATGTGTTTGAAAAGGGAGAGCACGGACTGTCCCTGGCGAACCGGATGACAAACAATGTGAATGTGCCCGCTTCGGTGTGGGTCGGGCTGGTGCATACCTGGATGGAGGGCTGGACGGCTTAGTTTAAGTTTAAGAGAGCAGTATTACGGTCACGTTACTGTTCATTCAGTACTGTGCATTTACTGCACAGTACGTGAGAAAATGATTCAAGAGTGCATAAATCCCATCGCCGTAGGCGATTTTAAATGGATTTATGCAGGTTACTGGTCACGAAGTGAACAGTAATAGAGAAAACGGTTGACAACTCCGGAAGCACGGTTATAATGAAAACATATATGATAGATATATATCTAAAATAAAAGGAATATTGTTAGATATATGTGATATATGAAAAACTGCCCGTGTTCAGCGGGCAGCAGCGAAAACCGGGAAGGAGCTTGTCATGGGAAAAGATCGGAAAAAGAGTGCGCGGGACAAAAGGGCCGTGCCGTTTGGCCGGGAGTTTCGGCAGTATTTGGTGTCCTATCTGCTGGATCGGGCGGGAGATGCGCTGGACACCCTGATTGTGAGCTGGCTGGTGTACCGGCTGAGCGGTTCGGCGGCGCTGTCGGCCCTGGCGGTGGGGGTGAATTATCTGCCCTCGATTTTTCTGCAGCCGCTGGCCGGGGCGTGGGTGGAGCGCCGCTCCAAGAAGGCGGTTCTGATCGGGATGAATCTGGGACGGTGCAGCCTGGCCCTTTTGACGCTTTTCCTGTATACCGCGGGAGCGCTGCCGGCGCAGCTTTTAGTGGCGCTCACCTTCTGCGTTTCGGTGTTGGAGGCCTTCCGGTGGCCGGCCACCGGGAGCCTTTTGCCCGCCCTCCTTGCGCGGGAGGAATACGACCGGGGCGTCGCCTGCCAGCAGGCAGGAGGCAGGATCGCGGAGCTGGCAGGCGCAGGGCTTTCCGGGATTGTGATCGCCCGGGCGGGGATCGGGGCCGCACTTCTTTTGGACGGGCTCGCCTTCCTGGGCTCGGCAGCCCTTCTGGCGCCGATGCGGCTGGACGGACGGGAGTCCGTCCGGGAGGCGGACGGAGAGGGGAAACGGACGCCGGGCCCCGGAGAGGGGAAGCGGACGCCGGGCTTTGGAGAACTGCTGGCGGAGGGACTGCGCTTTCTGCGCTCCTCGGACAGCCTGCTGCTGTTGGTTTTCCTGTGCGCTCTGTTAAATGCAGCCCTGACACCGCTCAATGCCCTGCAGGCGGCCCTGGTGCAGGAGGTTTACCATGAGGGCTCGGAGACGCTTTCCCTGCTGAGCGGGACGCTCTCCGCAGGGATGCTGGCGGGGGCGGCGCTGTCCCCGGCGCTGGGGAAGAAGATTTCCGTTGACAGGGCTTTGCTGGGCTGTGGTATACTGAACGGAGGATTTTATGTTGCGATGGCGGCCTTGCGCGGACTGGCCGGTTCGGCAGCGTTGTATCCGGCGGTGGGGACAGCGTCGGCGCTCTTTGGGCTGTCCGTCGGCTTCCTGAACGCTTCCCTGGCGGTGCGCCTGATGCGCCTGGTGCCGGCAGAGCTGATGGCGAGGATGACCGGGCTGTTAAACGCTGCGAGCATTGCGGCCATGCCGCTGACCTCCTTCGCCGTTGCGGCGGGGGCGAAAAAACTGAGCGTGACAGCGCTGTTTACCCTGACGGGTGTTTTGCTGATGCTTGTCATGACAGTATTGTACGCCTTCGGTTGTCTTCGGCGGCTGAGGGAATGAGGAAATATGGGTGAAGGATAAGGATGCAGATTCAGATCAGCAGGAATTGGTGGAAAATCCGGGAGGCCATGGAGCTGCTTTGCCTGGCGGCCCGGGGCGACGGAAGAGCAGAGCTGTACCGCAGCTATCTGTGGCGGTTTAAAAAGACCGGAAAGAAAAGGCCCGGGGCGCTTGCCCTGCAGGAGGAGCTTTTGGCACTGTGCGGCAGGCTTTCGGCGACGGAGAGACTGCGCAAATACTTTGCTCCCTTTTCGGCGGAGGGGCTGGAGTGTGTGGGAAAGTGCCTGGTCCGAAGCTTCGACGGGGACCGGACGGATACGGTCGGTGAGATGAAAAAAAAGTGCCTGGACGCCGTTCGTCAGGTCAGCCTGGACTGTTTTCCGCCCTTTGAGAGCATGGAGGACGGGCTGGGCCTGCAGGACGGCCCGGGACGGCGTTTTGCAGACAGTATGCAGAGGCTGGACTTAAACGAGGAGCAGCAGGGCAGGCTGCTGCTGACCTTTTCCCGCTATGAACAGAGCATGGAGGAGATCGGGGAGCTGGTCGGAGAGGCGCTTTCCCTGCTGGAGCCCTTCTGGGGACGGCTGGAGGAGCAGGCAGAGGAGCTGGAGCGGGCGTGGAGCGACTGGTTTTTACATAACGGTGCGGATGCTTTTTTCCGGAGTATCAACGCCAGGATCGACGTCCGGGAGAGGCGGGAGGCCATAGCAGAGTTTTCCCTGGTCAACGGAGCTTTTTTGATGATCGCCTTTGACCAGCGCAGAACGCGGACCGTGCGCATCCGTATCGGCTTTCTGATGATGCCGGACATCCTGCAGGAGTGGCACGGGGATGACGGAAGAAAGGCGCTTTCCCTTCTGGCGGACGAGACGAAGCGGGAGATTCTGGAATATATTAAGGATACGCCCCATTACGGGCGGGAGATTGCGGATCGGTTCCGGCTGACGACGGCCACCATTTCCTACCATATGAACGAGCTTTACCAGGAGGGTCTGGTCGGCCTGGAGCAGCAGGGCAAGCGCACCTACTACCGGCTGGACCGGAAGCGGGTGAGCGAGGTGCTGGAACTGACCGGCCGCGCGCTGGGGACAGAAGGAGCTGCGGAATGATACAGTCTCAGATGCATTTGTATGAGCGAAAGGTTTTGAGCGACAGGGAGTTCCCGATCCAGGTGTTTGTCAACAGCAGGCGGGAGAAGGGGCAGTATTTTGACGCGCACTGGCACGAGCATATCGAGCTTCACTATGTGGTGCGGGGCGCGACCCGGATCGAGCTGAACCAGGAGACCTATCTGGCCCAGAAAGGAAGCCTGGTGATCGCCAACAGCAACGTGCTGCACGCGGGCTTCTGCGATGGGATCGCCTTCGATGCGCTGGTGATGATTTTTAATATGGAGGATCTGTCGGCGGAGCTGGCGGAGAAAAACCTGATTTTCCAGCCGATGATCCGGGGGGACCGCCACATCGACGAGCTGATGCTGCAGATTTATCGGGAGCAGGAAAAAAAGGAGCTGGGCTGGCGGCTGGCCTGCAAGGGGGCGCTTTTGCAGCTCATCCCGTATCTCGCCCGCCGGTATGTGCAGGAGATGCTGACAGACCGGGAAAGTATGCGCCGCCGCAAAAATCTGGAGCGATTAAACACCGTGCTGCAGTATATTCAGGAGCACTATGGGGAGGACATCAGCAACAGCCAGCTGGCCGGGCTGATCCATGTGAGCCCCGACCGGTTCAGCCATCTGTTCCGGGAGAGCATGGGGGCCGCGCCCCTGCAGTATATCAATGAGATCCGCCTGAAAAAGGCGATGAATCTGTTGAAAAACGGCGACTGCACGGCGGCCCAGGCGGCGGATGCGGTGGGCTTTTCCGACTATAATCATTTCGGAAGGATGTTTCGGCGCTTTTTCGGCTGTACGCCCATGGAGGCGGCGGGAAAGGGCGCGCGGACCGGAAATATGTAGCGATACGGCGCGGTTTTTTTAAAAAGATAGCAGAATTGTATGTATCTGTAGCAGAGGAGGTCTATCCCTCCTCTGTTTTTTTGGTTAAAATGACAATATCCTCGATGGACAGAGGACGACGGATAAGGAGGAATATACGATGAAATTAGGCGTTTTTACGGTAGTATTGGGTGATATGCCGCTGGATCAGGCGTGCAGCTTTCTGGCGGACAATGGCGTTCAGATGGTGGAGATCGGCTGCGGCGGCTTCCCGGGCAAGGCGCACTGCGACGCAGCGGCGCTTTTGGCCGACGATAAAAAGCGGGAGGAATTTGCAGAGACGATCCGCCGGCACGGACTGGAAATCAGCGCGCTGAGCAGCCACGGAAATATGGTGCATCCCGACAAGGCGGTGGCGAAGGCCTTCGACGACGATCTCACCAACGCGATTTTGCTGGCGGAAAAGCTGGGCGTTCCGGTGGTAAACACCTTTTCCGGCTGCCCCGGCGGAAGCCCGCAGGACAAGACGCCCAACTGGGTGACCTGCCCCTGGCCGGATGACTTTTCCAATATCGTGGAGTATCAGTGGAACGAGGTGCTGATCCCCTACTGGAAGGAGAAGGTTGCCTTCGCAAAGGCCCACAACGTGCATAAGATCGCGCTGGAGCTGCATCCCGGCTTCTGCGTCTATAACACCAGGACGCTGCTTCGGCTGCGCGAGGCGGTGGGCCCGGAGATCGGCGCGAACTTTGATCCCAGTCATCTGATCTGGCAGGGCATGGATCCGGTGGCCTGCATCCGGGAGCTGGGGAAGGCCGGTGCGCTGTTCCACTTCCACGCAAAGGACACCAAGGTGGACGCGATCAACACTGCTTTAAACGGCGTTTTGGATACCACCCACTACGGCGAGGAGCTGAAGCGCTCCTGGATTTTCCGTTCCGTAGGCTACGGACACGGGGAGGAGTATTGGAAGGCGATTGCCTCCGAGCTGCGGCTGGCAGGCTATGACTATGCGATCAGCATCGAGCATGAGGACAGCTTAATGTCCGGCAGGGAAGGACTGTTAAAGGCGATCGAGTGTTTGAAGAGCTCTCTGATTTTTGAGGACAGAGGCAGCATGTACTGGGCATAACGGGAGGATGAAAAAAGCGATGGAACACAGATTGGCGATGGTGGGCTTCGGCGGGATGGCCGGCTGGCACTATGACCTGATTCAGAAAATCGACGGCCTGACGGTGGCGGGTATCTGGGATATCAAGCCGGAGCGGCGGGACTATGCAAAGGAAAAGGGAATCCATGTGTATGAGGGGCTGGAGGCGCTTCTGACCGATCCTACCGTGGACATCGTCCTGGCGGCGACGCCCAACGACGTGCATAAGGAAATCGCCATAAAGGCTATGGAGGCGGGGAAAAACGTGGTTTCTGAGAAGCCGGTGACCTTAAATTCCCGGGATTTAAAGGAGATGATCGACGTTTCCGTCCGGACGGGCAGGTTTTTTACGGTGCATCAGAACCGCCGCTGGGACGAGGATTTTCTCACGGTAAAAAATATTTTGGCCGGTAAGAAGCTGGGTGAGGTGTTCCGTATCGAGTCCCGGGTGCACGGCTCCCGCGGGATTCCCGGAGACTGGCGGCAGGAGAAGGAGCACGGCGGCGGCATGGTGCTGGACTGGGGCGTGCATCTTCTGGATCAGGCGCTTTTGCTGTTCCCCGGCGAGAAGCTGAGTACGGTGTACGCGACTTTGACCAACGTGACCAATCAGCTGGTGGACGACGGCTTTTCGGCGGATCTGGGCTTTGAAAACGGCGTTCATATGCTGGTGGAGGTGGGGACGAGCAATTTCATTTCCCTGCCCCGCTGGTATGTGCTGGGGGCGGACGGCAGCGCCCTGATCCAGGATTTTGGAAGGGACGGCAGGATGGTCTGCGCCACCGGCATAAGCGAAGGGGACGTGGTGCCGGTTATCACGGCGGCGGGCCTGACAAAGACCATGGCGCCCCGCCGGGAGGACACGATCCGCACGGAACAGCTTCCGTGGGCGGACAGCGATATCCGGGATTTCTACCGCAACGTGATGGCGGTGATCGAGGGGCGGGAGCAGCCGAAGATCAAGCTGGACGAGGTGGCGCGGGTGATGCGCCTGATGGAGGCGGTTTTTGAGTCCGCGGAGAAAAAGCAGGTTATTTCGTTTGAAAAATAGGAGGGTATGATGAAAGCATTACCGATCGCGGCGCAGGTATATTCCGTGCGCCAGGAGGCGGAGGCCGATTTTGCGGGCACGATGAAGCGCCTGGCCGAAATGGGCTATGAGGGGGTCGAGCTGGCGGGGCTGTATGACAAAACCCCGGCACAGATTCGGGAGGCGCTGGAGGACGCAGGCTTAAAGGCGGTCAGCGCCCATGTGCCCATCGAGGCGTTTTTGGAGGATCTGGAGGGCACGCTGGATGCCTATCAGCTTCTGGGCTGCCAGTGGGTGGCGATTCCCTGGCTTGCGCAGGAGCGGCGCTTTGGCGGCGAAAAGTACCGGGAGACGCTGGATTTTCTTCCGAAAATCGCGGAGGGCTGCCGCAGGAGAGGCATGACCCTTCTGTATCACAATCATGATTTTGAGTTTGAAAAAACGCCGGACGGGGAGTACCATTTGAACCGTCTCTACCGGGACGTGCCGGACAGCGTGCTGGGCGCGGAGCCCGATACCTGCTGGATCCGTGTGGCCGGCGTGGATCCGGACGCCTGGCTGGAGGAGCATAAGGGCCGCTGCCCGCTGGTGCACATCAAGGATTACCGGCGGGAGGGCGCGGACGTGGTTCTGGTGGCCCTGGGCGAGGGCGAGCAAAAGCTGCCCCGTCTGGTGCGCACGGCGCAGGAGTGCGGCGCACAGTGGCTGATTGTGGAGCAGGACGATCACCCCTATGGTACGCCCATGGAAAATATGGAAAAAAGTATCCGATATCTGAAGGAAGAGAGGAACCGGGAAACGATGAAAAAGCTGAGAGCGGGAATCGTGGGCTGCGGAGGCATTGCAAACGGCAAGCATCTGCCTGCGATCAAGAAAAACGGAAATTTTGAGCTGGTGGCGTTCTGCGACCTGATCCGGGAGCGGGCCGAGAAGGCGAAGGCGGAGTACGGCACGACGGACGCGCGCATTTATACGGATTATGAGGAGCTGGTGAAGGAGGATCTGGACGTGGTTTATGTGCTGACGCCCAACAACGCCCACGCTCCCGTGAGCATTGCGGCCATGAAGGCCGGAAAGCATGTGATGTGCGAGAAGCCCATGGCAAAGACCTACGCGGAGGCAAAGGCCATGGTGGAGACGGCAAAGCAGACCGGAAAGATCCTGACCATCGGCTATCAGAACCGTTACCGGGCAGATTCCCAGTATTTAAAGAAAGCCTGCGAAAACGGCGATCTGGGCGAGGTTTACTATGCGAAGGCCCATGCGATCCGCCGCCGCGCCGTGCCCACCTGGGGCGTATTTCTGGACGAGGAAAAGCAGGGCGGCGGTCCCCTCATCGACATCGGCACCCATGCGCTGGATCTGACGCTGTGGATGATGGACAATTATGAGCCGGAGAGCGTCACCGGTTCCGTATTCCGCAAGCTGGCGGATCAGAAGGACACCGGAAACGCCTGGGGAGACTGGGATCCGGAGAAGTTTACGGTGGAGGATTCCGCCTTCGGCTTTATCAAGATGAAAAACGGGGCGACCATCGTGCTGGAGGCCTCCTGGGCGTTAAACAGCCTGGAGGTGGACGAGGCCAAGACCAGCCTCTGCGGCACGAAGGCGGGCGCGGACATGAAGGACGGCCTGCGCATCAACCGTGTCAACTACGGACGCCAGTGCGTGGAAAAGCCCGACTTAAACGCGGGCGGCGTGGCTTTCTTCGACGGCGTGGAGGAGAAGGCGGACGACGTGGAGCAGCGCGTTTTCTATAATGCCGTCGTAAACGGCGATCCGCTCACCGTAGAGCCTGAGCAGGCACTGGTAGTGACCCAGCTTCTGGAGGCGATCTACACCTCCGCAAAAACCGGGAAAACCGTATACTTCGATTAAGCATAAGAAGGATGGAGGAAAATGATGGAGCTTGGAATGATCAGCTGGATCCGCGAGGAAGATTTCCAGCATGTGAAGGACAAAGGCCTGTCCTTTGTGGAGCTTGACGTAAACGACCGGGCGGAGGAGTTTTTGAACGCTCTGGAGGATGTGAAGACCTACAGCGCGCGCTACAACCTTCCGGTCGGCGCGGTGGGCCGCTGGGGCAGCGACCGGATCGACGCAAAGGGCATCCGCGAGGAGGAGCTGGCGCTGGAATACCGCCTGATCGACGCGACGGCGGAGCTGGGCTGCAGCGTCTATATCACAGGCTGCAATTATGTGGATGAAATTTCCTACTACGAGAACTGCAGATACGCGATCGCCTATTTTGAGCGGCTGATCGCGTACGGCAAGGATAAGGGCGTCAGGATCTGCACCTACAACTGCCGCTGGAACAATTTTGTGTGCACGCCCATGGCTTACACGCTCATTCACGGCTACTTAAAGGAGCTGTATATCAAGTATGACCCGTCCCATTGTATTTATGACGGCGGGGATTATCTGAAGGAAGCGCGGGATTGGGGCAGCCGCTTCATCCATGTGCACTTAAAGGGCTCCCTGGTGGTGGGCGGCGAGCGCTACGACGATCCCCCGGCGGGTCTGGATCAGACCAACTGGCCGGCGTTTCTGGCAATCCTGTACGCGCAGGGCTACAGCGGCAGGCTGAGCATCGAGCCGCATTCTGCAAACTGGAAGGGCGAGCTGGGAGAAAAGGGACTGGATTATACGATCCGGTATTTCAGAGGATTGGAGCTGTAACGGTAAAATGAAATGGATGATAGCGTCGGATATACACGGCTCGGCCTTCTATTGCAGGCAGCTGCTGGAGGCTTACCGGAGGGAGGCGCCGGGGAGGCTTCTTCTGTTGGGAGATCTCCTGTATCACGGGCCGCGCAATGCTTTGCCGGAGGAATATGATCCGAAGGCGGTGATTGCAATGCTGAATCCGCTGAAGCGGGAGATTCTCTGCGTGCGCGGAAACTGCGACACGGAGGTGGATCAGATGGTGCTGGAGTTTCCGATCCTGGCGGATTACTGCATTTTGGATCTGGGGGACCGGATCCTGTTTGCCACCCACGGTCATCATTTCAGCGCCCAGAACCTGCCGCCCTTAAAGGCCGGGGATCTGTTTTTGCAGGGGCACACCCATGTGCCCGGCCATACAGAGCAGGACGGGATTTACTGCCTGAATCCCGGCTCGGTGTCCATTCCGAAGGAAAACAGCTGGCACGGATACATGACGCTGGAAAACGGCGAGCTGTGCTGGAAGGATCTGGAAGGACAGCAAAAGGACAGGCTTTGCCTGTGAGCGCGCAGGCGCGGCAGTTTACAAAACCTTTATACCGGCTTTAGAAACTTTATTGGTTTTTTAGAGACTGGACATAGGAAGGACACAAATTTCGGGTATTCTATTCTTCGGATAGATGAATTACTCACTATCTCCCCCCTCATATAACAAAAGGCGGCGAGCAGGTTTCCTGCGAGCCGCCTTTTGCGTGATGCGCCCTGCAAGCGGCCAGCGGGAAATCCTTTATACCTGTTTTATAATTTTTATTTCTTTTTTATGCTATGGTCATACTATAGACACAAATTTTGGGTATTCTATTTCTCGGATAGATGAATTACTCACTATCTCCCCCCTCATATAACGAAAAGCGGCGAACAGGTTTTATCCTGCCAGCCGCTTTTTGTTACGCAAAAATGCCGTAATAAAACAATTTATACGTTGCTGTTTGGAAAAATGTATATATAATATGGATATAGGTGCGGCAGAACGAGGAGGATGGAATGAACAAATACAAAAGACTGGCGCAGAGCGCAGCGGTCTATTTGCTGTTGGGGCTTGGAATTTCGGCATTGACGCTGGCTTTGCTGATGGGAGCCGGGCGGATTCCGGAGGAGGCCATTCAGGAGAATCTGCGGGAGAGCGCGGACTGGCTGCGGGAAAAGGACCGGGTCATAGGGCTTGTGAATGAAAAGGATTTTACGTCGCAGGTGCCTTACGGATTTGATGCTGTCTGGCTGGGGATCGCCTATCGCCTGGATGCGGACGGTCCCCTTTATGCGGCGGTGAACGCCGCTTATCCCGGGTATGATGAGGAAGAAGAAACGATTTTTGATGGGCTTTGGCGGGCTGTCGCCGCGCCGGATGCAAGCGATGCAAAGCAGGATGTCAGCTACGCCAGGTACTGGCAGGGAATGGCCGGGGTTCTCCGGGTGATGCTGGTCTTTTGGAACCTGCAGGAGCTGTATGTGGTGCAGGCGGCAGTTGCCCTGCTGTTGCTGGCCCTGCTTTGCTTTTTGTTGATCAAAAGAAGGGAATTTGCTTTTCTGGCGGCGTTTTTGGCGGGCCTGTGGAGCGTGAGCGCTTATGCGGTTCCTTTTTGTGTATTTTATATGCCGGTATTCCTGATTATGGCCGGTATGATGCTGGTCGTTCTGTTAAAAAAGGACGCCGGGCTTTTTCCGTTTTTCTGGGCGTCGGGGCTTCTGACGGCCTGCTTTGATAATCTGTCCGCGGAAACGCTGACGGTGAGCGTGCCGCTTCTTTTGGCGCTCATTCTGGCGTGGAGGAGGGGCGAGCTTGTGAAACGGGCGCAGGTGCTGCGCTACAGCGTTTTGGCGGGGGGACTCTGGACAGGCGGCTATGCGCTGGCCTTCCTGCTGAAATGGGGGCTCGGTTATCTGGTGTTGGGGTCCTCCTCCCTGGATTCAGTGAAGCATCATGCGGCACGGCGGATTTATAACAATGCACAGCAGATCCTGGCCCAGATCGGGCAGGGGTTTTGGCGCAACCTTACCAGACTGAAGCCCTTTGCCTACACGGATACCTACGGAGGGCTGCTGGTGACCGTGCTGTTGATCGCGCTGGCCGTGTTTTGCGTTTCTTATCTGTATGGGAAAAGGGATGGGGCAAGCGTGCCGGTCTGCTGTCTGATCCTGCCCGCCCTGATTCCGTTTGCGCGCTTTTTGGTCGTGAACAACCACACGGCGGATCATGCCTTCATGGTATATCGCTCCCTGCTGGTAACAGTGCTGGCCGCCCTGTTTTTTTTCTTGGATTCCGTGGAGTGGAGGTGTATAATAAAGAGGAAGGCTGCTGATAAATCCAGAAGGGCAGAGAAAGGGAGGAAAAAATATGCCAAGGGGAAATAGGAAAAGAAAGAGAAAATTGTGGGCGTGGCTGTGTGCTTTTTTGATCAGCTTTACGACGCTCGCGCAGATCGCGCCGTTGGAGGTGCTTGCGGAGGAATATGAGCTTGGAGAGGTATTTGAGGAAGGAGATTTGATTTATCCCGGGGATATGATAGGAATAACGCATGGTCCCTATTTGACAGTAATATATAAAAATATTGCCCCCGATGAGGAAGACAGAGAAGTAGTAAGGGGAGGGTGTACGGAGGAAGAGAAAACACTGAAGATTGCGTCTTATTCTGACATGTTTGGGAAAGACCCTGACGGAAAAACATTCCAGCACTGGCAGGTTGTAACAGATGTGAAAGATTTGGCTTCTAACAGAACCCTGACGCTTCAGCCTGTTTTTACGGACAATCCTCAGGAAGGCGGGAGCCAACCGCAGAATTCGGAAAACAGGGAAAAGAAGAATGAGCGCAGCGCGGAGGAGATTTATATGGAGCAGTGGAGGGCCTGGATCATCAATCCGGACAGCTATCTGCCCTCCTTGACCCTGGCGGACGGAAGCAGGATCCGTTCCGTGCTTCCTACGCAGAATGAATCCCGGCAGGGCGCAGCGATTGCCGTTTTGGGAGAGCTTCGGGCGGCGGAGCAAAGCTTTGAGAAGCAGAGCGAAGATGATCAGATCGTCATCACCTTCCGGGACGGCAGCTGCGGGGAGGCGATGCAGGAGGCGCTGAATCTGTTTGCGGCCCAGGCCGGAGGTACGGTAAAGACTGTCTATGAGATTGAGGCAAATGAGCGGACGAAGACGGATTATAAGCTGGTCAGGGATATCACAGTCGTTGCGGAGGGCGTGGAATATCATATTAAGCCCCAGGCGCAGATCGCCGAAAAGCTCAACCAGGGCAGTACCCTGCAGATTCTGCAGTATTTGCCGGAGGAGAAGCGTTTTATCTGGACAGAGGCGTCCTGGCTGCAAAACGGTTTGATTTCTCTGCATACCAAATATCCGACGGGAATCTTCGCGGTGGTTCTCGGTTAAAGTAGGTAGGCAGTCAGGATGACCGCCTGCTATGACGGACTCCACGCTGCTCCCACTTTTGATATGCACTTCCATCCTGGCTGCGTTCGCAATCGCTATTCCCTGGCGGTGCTTTAAGAAACTGGAAAAACAAAGCATAATAGAAAGACTGCGGGTGACGGAGTAAATGGAAAAAGGCCCAAGACCGTTTTTTTTACGGGCTTGGGCCTTTTTCCAGCCTCATGCGCGCAGGTGAAACTCCCGGTACAGCCTGCTCCTCACCACAGCGTTTTTTGCCGCTTCTTCCAGGTCTGAATAGCGCTTCTGCCCAAGAAGGCAGGAGGCCAATTTTCCGAATAGTTCCTCACCTCGGATTTCTCCTTTGACAATCCCGGCTTTCTCACCCTCGATGCGTCCGGCTTTCTCGCCTTCAATGCGCCCGACTTTCTCACCCTCGTTACGTCCCTCAAGCCAGCCCTCTCGTCTGCTGTCCTTCATCAAATCGTTCAATGCCTTAC
>JAUNGT010000059.1:0-8246 GCA_030524455.1 Eubacteriales bacterium
ATATTCTCCGGCACAGTGACTTCCATATCAAACGTCACCTTTCCTACCCGTTCCGCGTAGGTTTCCGGAATGTCCTCCTTCTGATAGGCACTCACGAAATCCTGCGTCTTCCCCGCCGCGCAGCCGGTCAAAAGAGCTGTTAACAGAAAAAATGTCGTCAAGGCTGTGTGTTTTTTCATTTGAATTCCTCCTCGCTCGTAAAACAAATTATACACTATTCTCAACTTCCTGTGCTGCATTTGTCCATAATCCGTAGCTTTTTTACCTTAATCCGTCGCCCTCCTCCGATTCGGAGTTGTTCAGCCCGCGCCATTCGCACAGACGAACTGGTTCGTCTTGCGCGCTTGCGCGCTTCATAATTTCTTAATTTTTCCCGCTTATAAATATTCCATTTTCGCCGGTAAACTGGTACAGTACCCTCAATGGGTCAATCTTTACGGTTCAAAGCGCAGGAGGTTTTTTATGATTGCAATCTATCCGCTGCTGGCGGTTTTACTGCTCTGGGGAGCAAAGCTTGCCCCGCGGGGCGAATTTCACAGGGATTTTTCCTCCGTCAAGTCGGATCTGCCGCTGCGGGGCTTTTTTATGCTGGTCATTGTGCTGCATCATGTCTCCCAGCAGCTGAACCATCCCGGCAGTATGCGGCTGTTTATGGGCGTCGGGATTCTGTGCGTTTCCACGTTTTTTTATCAGTCCGGATACGGCCTGACCAAGCAGTTCCATGCCAAGGACGACTATTTCCATCACTTTTTCCGGCACCGCTTCCTCAAGCTGGCGCCGCCCTTTTTGCTCTGCAACCTGATTTTTCTGCTGACTGACATCGGGCTTGGCGCGTCCTACACGCCGGGTTATTTTCTCAAATGTCTGGTGGGCGTCGTTCTGATCAATACCCACGCCTGGTTCATCCTCACGATCAGCCTGTTTTACGCGGTTTTCTATCTCGTGTTCCGGCTGTTTGAGCGGCCTGCCGTCCGCTACGGTCTTCTGACTGTCTTCTGGCTCTCCTACACCGCCTTCTGTCTGTACCGCGGCAGCGGGCTGCAGCTTTTCGAGGGAGCCTGGTGGTTCAATTCCAGCAGCCTGTTCTTCCTTGGAATCTGGGCCGGGGATCACGACCGGGCGCTGACCGTTTTTTTGAAAAAAAATTACCGGCCCCTGACATTGCTGTCGGTTCCGGTATTTCTGCTTTTTTATGGATTTTCCGTCTATGTGACCAACGCCTTCCCTTATCCGGCAAACGATCCCGCGCCGTTGTCCGTGTCCGCCCTCACAAGCTGGTTCGACCTGCTCTGGCAGACGCTGGCGGTGGTGTCCTTCTGCCTGATGGTGACGCTGTTTTCCATGAAATTAAAGTGCTCCAACGCAGCGCTTCGCTTCCTGGGCTCCATCTCCCTGGAGCTGTACCTGATCCATGGGCTGTTTATCCATCTGTTTAAGGGACAGCTTATCACGATAAAGAGCGACGTCCTCTTCGTGGCCGCAGTGCTCTCCTGCTCCCTGCTTGCGGCGTCGCTGCTCTACGGCCTCCTGCGCCGCTGCGCCTCCGCTCTGGAAAAGGCGCAGCCGCAGTAATCCTGGCGGTAGAGCCCGTACTCCCGGCTCAGCTCGATCGAGCGCTGGTAGCCGCCCTTTTTCTTAAAGTCCGAGGGAAGGCAGGTCACGCCGTACTCCTCCCCCAGCCTTCTTCCGATCTCATTTAGCTTCTCCGCATTTTTCATCGGACTGATCGTCAGTGTGGTCGTAAAAAAGTCGTAGCCGCCTGCCGCAGCCCTCTGCGCCGCCTCCCGGAGCCGCAGCTCGTAGCAGACAAAGCAGCGTTCCCCGCCCTCCGGGCAGTCCTCCAGTCCGCGCACCGCCTCCAGAAAGCGTTCCGGCTCATAGGGCCCCTCCTCCAGGAGGATCCTGTTTTCGCCGCGGTCCGTCCGCGCCTCTTCGTTCATCCGCTCCACCAGGCGCCGCAGCTCCTCCACCCGGTGCCGGTACTCCTCCCCGAGGGTGATATTGGGGTTGTAATAAAAAACCGTCACCTCAAAATAGCGGCGCAGATACTCCAGGCAATAGCTGGAGCAGGGCGCACAGCAGCTGTGCAGAAACAGCCTCCTGCGGCGGTCCGGCAAATGCTCTATGAGCCTGTCCAGCTCAGCCTGATAATTGATCCTGTTCATATCGCTTTACTTAAAATATGCCACTCCGGACTCGAAGATCCGCAGATCCTGCTGCCCGTAAATGTTCTCCGCCACGCTCCTGCCGCGCCGCTCGGAATGCGCCATTTTGCCAAAGACGCGTCCGTCGGGGGAGGTAATGCCCTCGATGGCGGCAAAGGAGCCGTTGATGTTCCATTCCTCGTCCATGGAGACATTGCCCTCCGGATCCGAATACTGGGTCGCCACCTGGCCGTTTGCAAACAGCCGGTCGATCCACTCCCTGGGCGCCACGAAGCGTCCCTCGCCGTGGGAGGCCGGATTTACATACACCTGTCCCACCTTCGCGCCCTGCAGCCAGGGGGACTTGTCGGAGGCCACCCGGACATACGCCATCTTGGAGATATGGCGGTTGATGGTGTTGAAGGTCAGCGTGGGGGAATCCGCCTTCTGGCCCACAATCTCGCCATAAGGTACCAGCCCCAGCTTGATCAGCGCCTGGAAGCCGTTGCAGATGCCCAGGCACAGGCCGTCCCGCTCCTGTAAAAGCTTCGTCACCGCCTCGCGGATCTTCTCGTTCTGGAACGCGGTCGCAAAAAACTTGGCCGATCCGTCCGGCTCATCGCCCGCCGAGAAGCCGCCGGGGAACATGATGATCTGCGCCTGGCTGATGTCCTTTGCAAAGGCGTCCACCGAGGAGCGGATATCCTCCGCGCTCAGGTTTTTGAACACTCTCGTCACCACGTCCGCTCCCGCCCGCTCAAAGGCTTTGGCGCTGTCGTACTCACAGTTGGTGCCGGGGAACACGGGGATAAACACCGTGGGCCTTGCCACCTTGTTTTTGCACACATAAACGCTGTCCGCATGGTAAAGGCCGGTTTCCACCTTTTCCGTATCCCTGGAAACCCGGGTGGGGAACACCTTCTCCAGCGTGCCCTTCCAGGCCGCCAGCGCTTCCTGCTCCGAAATTTTCACACCGCCCAGGGTAAAGGCAGGCTCTGCGCTCACCTCGCCCAGCAGCGTATAAGGTACGCCGATCTCGTCCAGGCGGTCCGCTGCGACCTCGGCCACCAGATCGCCCAGGCCGTTTTCAAACAGCTGCTCTGCCGTCACATCCGCTGCAAACGCAACGCCCAGACCGTTTCCGAAGGCCATCCGGGACAGGGCCGCCGCTGCGCCGTAGCTGTCCAGCGCGTAGGCCGAAACAATCACGCCGTCCGCAATCCGCTTTGTCACGCCGCCATAAAGCTTCATCACCTGCTCATAATCCGGCACGTCGTAGGCATCCTTTGTGATGGAGAAGCGCACCAGCTTATTGCCCGCCTTTTTCAGCTCAGGCGTGATGATATCCTTCTCCTTCGCCACGTCCACCGCAAAGGAAACCAGCGTGGGCGGCACGTCGATGTCGTTGAAGCTGCCGGACATGGAATCCTTGCCGCCGATGGAGGGAAGCCCGAAGCCCATCTGCGCGTCGTAAGCGCCCAGCAGCGCCGCAAAGGGCTGGCTCCAGCGCGCAGGATCCGCGGACATCCTCCGGAAATACTCCTGGAAGGTAAACCGGATCCCGGTAAAATCGCCGCCCGCCGCCACAATCCTCGCCATGGACTCCGTCACTGCATAAATCGCGCCGTGATAAGGGCTCCAGGAGGACAGGTAGGGGTCAAAGCCGTAGGCCATCATCGTGACGGTATCGGTCTTTCCCTTCAGCACGGGAAGCTTCGCCACCATGGCCTGCGTCTCGGTGAGCTGGTACTTGCCGCCGTAGGGCATCAGCACGCTGCCCGCCCCGATGGAGGAGTCAAACATCTCCACAAGCCCCTTCTGGGAGCAGACATTGAGATCCTTCAAAAGCGCCAGCCACGCCGTCTTCACATCGCCGGCCTCCACAGCACTCTCCACCGCGGGAACCGCATATTTTTTAAAGTAGTTGTCCTCCCGGACCGGCGCCTCCACGAACACGTCCGTCTCCTGGTGCGCGCCGTTGGTATCCAGAAACGCCCGGGCAATGTCAACGATCGCCTTGCCGCGCCATTTGAGCACCAGCCGTGGAGATTCGGTGACATGGGCCACCGGTACGGCCTCCAGGTTCTCCTGCGCCGCATAGCCCAGAAATTCCTCCACATCGCCGGGGGCCACAACCACCGCCATACGCTCCTGAGACTCGGAAATCGCAAGCTCCGTCCCGTCCAGGCCCGCGTACTTTTTGGGAACCCTGTCCAGATCCACCTCAAGCCCGTCCGCCAGCTCGCCGATCGCCACGGACACGCCGCCCGCGCCGAAGTCGTTGCACTTCTTGATCAGCCGGGATACCTCCGCGCGCCGGAAAAGACGCTGGATCTTGCGCTCCGTGGGCGCATTTCCCTTCTGTACCTCCGCGCCGCAGGTCTCGATGCTCTTTTCCGTATGCACCTTGGAGGAGCCGGTCGCGCCGCCGCAGCCGTCCCGTCCCGTGCGGCCGCCCAGCAAAATGATGATATCGCCGGGATCGGAGCTTTCACGGATCACGTTTTTCCGGGGAGCCGCCCCCATCACCGCGCCGATCTCCATGCGCTTTGCCACATAGTTGGGGTGATAGATCTCCTTCACATAGCCGGTCGCCAGACCGATCTGGTTGCCGTAAGAGGAATAGCCGGCCGCCGCGCCGCGCACCAGCTTTTTCTGGGGGAGCTTGCCCTTTAAGGTATCCGCCACGGGCACCGTGGGATCCGCCGCGCCGGTCACACGCATCGCCTGATATACATAGCCGCGCCCGGACAGCGGGTCGCGGATCGCGCCGCCCAGGCAGGTAGCCGCGCCGCCGAAGGGCTCGATCTCCGTGGGATGGTTGTGCGTCTCATTTTTGAAAAAGACAAGCCACTCCTCGGTCACAGGCCCCTCGCCGTAGTCCATCTCCACCGGCACGATCACGGAGCAGGCATTGATCTCGTCGGACTGCTCCATATCCTCAAGCTTTCCTTCCTTCCGCAGCTTGCGCATCGCCGCCAGGGCCAGATCCATCAGGCAGACAAATTTGTCGCTCCTGCCGGCAAACAGCTCCTGCCTGGCGTCCAGATAGCTCTGATAGGTTTTCTCCATGGGCGCGCGGTAATAGCCGTCCCCGAAGGCCACATTTTTTAACTCGGTCGAAAAGGTGGTATGGCGGCAGTGATCGGACCAGTAGGTGTCCAGCACCCGGATCTCGGTCATGGAAGGGTCGCGCTTTTCCTCCCCCGCAAAATATCTCTGAATATGCTGAAAATCCTGCAGCGTCATCGCCAGCCCGAGAGAATCGTACAGCCCGGCCAGCGCCTTTTCGTCAAGGCCGGTAAAGCCCTCCAGAATCTTCACGTCCGCAGGCTCCGCAAACTCTGTCTTTAACGTCTCGGGCTTTGCCAGATCCGTCTCCCGGGAATCCACCGGATTGATACAGTAAGCCTTGATCCGGTCAAATTCCTCCTCCGTCAAAGAGCCGGTGATCAGATAGGTCACGGCCGTCCTGATCAGGGGCGTCTCCTCCGCCCGCAGAAACTGCACGCACTGCACCGCGGAATCCGCCCTCTGGTCAAACTGGCCGGGCAGAAACTCTACGCTGAAAACGCGGCCATTTGCCGGGATGTCGATGCTCTCCCGATACAAAATGTCCACCGGCGGCTCCGAAAATACCGTGCGGCAGGCCTGCTCAAACACCTCGTCGCTGATATTCTCCACATCATAGCGAATGAACATCCGGACATCCTCAATCCCGGTCATGTTCAGATAACCGGTCAGATCCTCCTTCAGCTCCTGTGCCTTGACCGCATAACCGGCCTTTTTCTCCACATAGATCCGTCTTACGTTTCCCATTCTTCTCTCCTGTTTAAAATGATTCTTACTCTGCAGCCCCTCCGGCGCAAACATGACGCTGTCCGCCGCCCGGGGTTTTGTCGTAGATATCATATCATAATTTCTCAAATTCGCATACTGCTTCTAAAAAATATTTGGGGTTACCCATTCCCCGTACAGTTGGCCGCGTCGATCGCAATCACCAGAAGCAGGCAGGCCAGCTCGTCCTGCGGATTCTCAAAATCGATCACATAGGTGTCGCCCCAGTGAAACAGCTGCTTGCTGATATGCGCCACCGCGCTGCAGCCTCCATAGACGTCATAGTCCCAGCCCAGAAAGTCCCCCTCCACGCGCCAGCCCATGTAGTCCACCTCGTAGCGCGGCAGAAAGAAGGAGAATTTTTTCTCCACGCTGCCCACCGTATTTCCGTCCATCTCCACCTCGAAAACCGGCAGGAGCGAAAACAGCTTCTGGCGGATCGCTCCCACCTCCCGCCGGTTTTGATCGTATACATGGATCTGGTGTCCCAGCGCCAGAAATTCCGCGCGGACAAAATATTTCGGATTCTCCAGTTCATCGTAAACATCGTAGGTGTCCGTCCACGAAAATACCCTCTGCTTTATCAAAAGCTTCATATTCCTTTTTCCTCCCGCAGCGGCCTGGGCAGATCCCAGCAAAACCGCGTCGCCAGCGCCCGGATCAGGATGATCACCGCCGTTCCGGCAGCCATGGCGATATAAAGATGCTCATCGATCAAAATCACACACACAAACGCGCCCGCCAGCGCCGCCACCGCGTAAATATGCTTATACAGGATAAACGGAAGCGTATCCGCCAGCACATCCCGGATGATGCCTCCCCCGATCCCCGTCAGCATCCCCAGAAACATCAGGAAAAATTTCCCCCGATAGCCCAGGCTGTGCGCCGTATAGACGCCGACCACCGTAAAAATGCCGAGCCCCACCGCATCGCAGTAGTTCATCACCTGCTCGTAAACCGCCAGGTAACGGCTCGTCATCAGCTCCTGCTTCAGAGACACCAGCAAAAACAAAAACAGCGAGGTTCCCAGCGCCACCAGCGCATAAACCGGATCCTGGAAAGCGCCCGGCGGCGTCCGGCCCAAAATGATGTCCCGCAGGATTCCCCCTCCCACGGCCACGCACAGGCCCAGCACAAGCACGCCGAATAAATCCAGATTTTTTCGGATACCGAGCATGGCTCCCGAGGACGCGAACGCAATCGTCCCAATCATCTCCGCCGTAAAAATAATCGGATTGTCCATCAGCCTTCCCTCCGGCGCACTGCCGAGGGCGCCACACCGTATTTTTTCTTAAAAAGCTTGCTGAAATGATAAGCGTCGTCATAGCCCACGCTCGCGGCTACCTCCTGGATGCTCAGCTCCTGCTTTTCCAGAAGAAGCTTTCTCGCCTTGGACAGCCGGATGTCGATCAGAAAATGGATCGGCGTATCCCCCGTCTCCGCCTTGAAAATCCGCGACACATAAAACGGGCTCAGATACATGTTGCAGGCGATCTGATCCAGCGAAATCTTCTGCTCGTAGTGATCCTCAAAATAGTCCATGATCCTTTCCACCAGATATTTGCGGTTCACCGACTCAAAGGAATACTGCCCCGGCTGCTGCTTTACCGCAGGCTGCTCCTCCTCCCTCAGCAAAAGAAGAAGCATCTGCATCGCATAGGTCTTCATCATATAATAACGGCCGCTGCGGCACATATCCTGCTCCGCCTCCAGACCGACGCACAGCTTGCTGATTTTCAGCTTCAGCTCTCCCTCCAGATGGAAAACCGGACACCCGTCCCTGAGCGGAAACCGGTTTTTCTCAAGCCCCGCCAGACAAATATCCGTCAGCCCCACATAAAACTCCACCACCGGGCCTCCGGCTCCTCCCGCCAGCGCCTGATGATACACCCCCGCATTGATGACGATCAGATCTCCCTCCCCGATCTCATAGGTCACCCCGTCGATCCGGTGCCTTCCCCTTCCCGACTGAACATAACACAGCTCCAAATGCTCGTGACAATGATAATTCTTCTCATCCTCCGTCCGGATCCCCTTCCATGTAAAAAGAAACGTCGGATTAAAATCTTCCTGAAAAACCGCTTTTTCTCGATCCATCTATAGCTTCCTTCCCGCTGTCACCCGCCGCTTCCCCCAAACAGACAAAACGACGCAGCTCCCCTGCTGTCAAAATAAAAACCGATTGCTCCGCCGACATTCATAACCCGGCCAGGCGCTCAACAACATTTTACATGAAACCCGCAAGATTGTACATTCAATTTCCCG
>JAUNGT010000059.1:8346-14121 GCA_030524455.1 Eubacteriales bacterium
ACCGTAGGGCAAGGTGCACTGCGGACGACCGTTTTCATCACAAAGGGAGGAAAAAGAAAAGTATTATGACACCAATGAAATGGTTCTGGAGCTTTCTGCGAAAGTACCGGTTTATGCTGCTGGGGGGCCTGGTCATGACTACGTTCATCTCGGTTCTGGCCATCGTCAACCCCTATGTGTCCGGCCTGATCGTGGACGACGTCATCCAGGGCGGCAAATACGCTCTGCTGCCGAAGCTTATCGCCGTGCTGCTGCTTGTGACTCTCGTCAGAGGCGTGCTGCGCTTTTTTTATCAGGTAATCTTCGAGACCTGTTCTCAGGGCGTGCTCTACGACATGAGGGACACTGTCTTCCGCCGCCTGCTGGTGGAGGACATGCACTTTTACAGCAAGAAAAAAACCGGCGACCTGATGAGCCGCCAGACCGGCGACATGGACGCGATCCGGCATTTTGTGGCCTACATCATCTACGCCGTATACGAAAATCTTCTGCTGTTTGGCTTTGCGCTGTTCATGATCTTTACCGTCAACGTAAAGCTGGCGCTGTGCATGCTGGTAGTGCTGCCCTTTACGGCGGTGACGACCTTCCTGCAGTCCCGGGATGTGCGGCCCACCTTCCAGAAGATCCGGAACTGCTTTTCCTCCCTGAACGCCTTCGTTCAGGAAAACGTCAGCGGCAACCGGGTGGTAAAGGCCTTTGCCAAGGAAGATTTTGAGATTGAAAAATTTAATAAAGAAAACGACGCCTACATGCAGGCACAGCTGGATTCCTCCAAGGTCTGGATGAAGTATCTGCCGGTGTTCGAGGTCCTTTCCTACATTCTGAACGTGGTGCTGATGCTTTACGGCGGCTGGATGGTGATCCGGGGAGAGATGACCATCGGCAATCTGGTGACGGTAAACGGTTATCTCTGGATGCTCAACGCCCCTCTGCGTATGGCGGGCTGGTGGGTCAACGACATTCACCGCTTCATCACCTCCGTGGAAAAAATTTACATCACCTATACGGAGGATCCCGTCGTCAAAATGCCTCCGGCCCCCGTCAGCAAAAACCGGATGGAGGGCAACGTGGAGTTTAAAAATGTGTCCTACAATGCGGATGACCAGGATATCGTCAAGGATATTTCCTTCTCCGTCAAAAAGGGCCAGACCGTCGGCATTCTGGGCTCCACCGGGGCGGGCAAGTCCACGGTCATGAACCTGCTGTGCCGTTTTGTGGACGCTTCCTCCGGCCAGGTGCTGGTGGACGGCGTGGATGTCAGGGACTTGAATCTCTATGAGCTGCGCGACAATATCGGCATGGCGATGCAGGATATTTTTCTGTTCTCCGACACGATTGAGGGAAATATTGCATACGGGCGGCCGGACTGCTCCTTTGAGGAAATCCATCAGGCGGCGGTCATGGCCGACGCCAACCATTTTATCAAAAAAATGCCCGAAGGCTACGATACCATCGTGGGCGAGCGGGGCGTCGGGCTTTCCGGCGGGCAAAAGCAGCGGATTTCCCTGGCGCGCGCCCTTTTGAAGAAACCCTCCATCCTGATTCTGGACGATACCACCTCCGCTGTGGACATGGAGACGGAGAGCTATATCCAGAGTCAGTTAAAAAAGCTGGACGGCCAGTGCACGATCTTTGTCATCGCCTACCGGATTTCCTCCATCAAGGACGCCGATCTGATCCTTGTCATGGATAACGGCCGCATTATCGAGCGGGGCACCCATCAGGAGCTTTTGGCACAGCACGGCTATTACGCCAGCGCGTTTTATCACCAGTACGGCGAGCTGCCCTCCGAGCAGGAGCAGGAAGCCTACCGGCAGACTTTGGCAGGGAGAAGGGAGTGAGCGGTCATGGCACGAAATAAATATGATGTGGACGAGGTCCTGCAGGATAAATTTGATATCAACCAGCTAAAGCGGCTGCTGGCCTACCTTTCCCCCTACAAAAAACGGTTTGTCAGCGTGGGCTTCATGATGCTGTCGGCCTCCGCCTTCACCATGCTGATCCCACAGTTTTTCCAGCGGGTGATGGACGAGAGCATCCCCCAAAAGGATATGCGGAGCATTCTCTTCTACAGTGCCCTGACCCTGCTGGCGGCCCTGTACTCCGCTTTCAGCCTGCGCTACAAGATCAAGCACACAAACCTGATCGGACAGCAGATCATCCATGATCTGCGTTACGATATTTTTAAGCATTTGCAGGAGCTGCCCTTTTCCTACTACGACGACAGGCCCCACGGCAAAATCCAGGTCCGGGTGGTCAACTACGTCAACAGCATCAGCGACCTTCTGTCAAACGGTATCTTGAATACGATCACCGACCTGTGCAACCTGGTATTCATCATCGCTTTCATGCTGTTCCTGAACGTCCGGCTGACCCTCGTCTGCCTCTGCGGCCTGCCGGTGCTCGCCGCCGTGATTATTTTTATCAAGAAAAGACAGCGCAAGGCCTGGCAGATCCAGAGCAACAAGCAGTCCAACTTAAACGCCTACATCGCGGAGAGCATCAACGGCATCCGCGTGACCCAGTCCTTTGTGCGGGAGGATATGAACAGCGGCATTTTCAACAACCTGAGCGCAAGCTACCGGCAGTCCTGGATGCGCGCTGTGATGTACAATTTTACCATGGGCCCCAGCGTGGACATTATCTCGGCCGTCACCACCTCCGCCGTCTATGTGCTCGGCATCAACTGGATGATCGGCGGCGAGACGGACATCACGGTGGGTATCCTGATTGCCTTTACCGCGTACATCAGCCGTTTCTGGGCGCCTATCAACACCCTGGCCGGCTTTTACAACTCCCTGCTGACCGCTATCTCCTATCTGGAGCGTATTTTTGAAACGATCGACGAGCCGGTAAAGGTGCGGGACGCAGAGGGCGCCGGGGAAATGCCTCCCATCCACGGCAATGTCTCCTTCGAGCATGTGACCTTCGGCTATGAGCCCGACGTTCCGGTGCTCCGGGATGTGAGCTTTTCCGCACGGCAGGGAGAGTCCTTCGCGGTGGTCGGCCCCACAGGCGCCGGCAAAACCACGCTGGTGAATCTGCTGAGCCGTTTTTACAATCTGGATTCCGGACAAATCCTGGTGGACGGCGTGGATATTTCCACCGTCACCATCAGCTCCCTGCGAAAGCAGATGGGCGTGATGATGCAGGACAGCTTTATTTTCTCCGGCACGATCATGGACAACATCCGCTACGGCAACTTTACCGCCACGGACGAGGAGGTTGTGCGGGCCGCCAAAACCGTCTGCGCCCACGATTTTATCATGGGGATGGAGGACGGCTACATGACCCAGGTCAACGAACGGGGCAGCCGCCTGTCCGCCGGGCAGCGTCAGCTGATTTCCTTCGCCCGGGCGCTGCTTGCGGATCCCAAAATCCTGATCCTGGACGAGGCCACCTCCAGCATCGATACGGAGACGGAAATCGTCCTGCAGAAGGGCTTAAACGAGCTGCTCAAAGGGCGTACCTCCTTTATCATCGCCCACCGGCTCTCCACGATCAAGAACGCCTCCTGCATCATGTATGTGGATAAGGGCACGATCCTGGAAAAGGGCACCCATGACGAGCTCATGACTCTGAAGGGGGAATATTACAAGCTGTATATGTCGCAGTATGCATCCCTGATATAAAAGGGGAACGAAACGCGCCGGTTCAGATTTCGAACCGGCGCGTCTTTGTTTTCTCTTTATCCCTTAAAATTCTTGCCGCAGCAATCATACACAAAACAGCATTACGCTTCCCTGCGACACGCTGCCCTGGCCTGGTCCAGATCCGCCTGCGCCCGCGCCAGATCTGCCCGGATCGAAAGCTTCTGGGGACAGACCTTCTCGCATTTGCCGCAGCGCACGCAGTTCTTCGCCTTTTCTTCCTCCTTCAGATCCTTCTCCCATGCGTTTTTGACATGCTCATAGGTTCCGTAAATGTGGAATCTGTTCCAGGCTGCAAAATTGCCCGGAATATTCACGCCTGCGGGACAGGGCATACAATAACGGCAGGCCGTGCAGCCGTTCTGCACCCGGCTCTTTAACTCCTTCACGATATCGGCGATCACGCTCTGCTCCCTCTCGTCCAGAGGCCTGAAATCCGCAAATGTCTTTAAATTGTCCTCCACCTGTCCCATGGTGGACATGCCGCTCAGGATCACCTTCACATTCGGATGGCTCCCCACCCAGCGCAGCGCCCAGGAGGCAATGCTTGCCTCAGGTTCCACCGCCTGGAACCGCTCATTGATATCATCCGAGAAATTCGCCAGACTGCCGCCCTTTACCGGCTCCATGATCACCAGCGGCACGCCCAGCTGCTCCGCCAGCGCATAGCCCCGGTCCCCGGCCTGCTCCTGCGTATCCATGTAATTATACTGGATCTGGCAGAAATCCCAGTCCCGGTAGCGCAGGATATCCTCGAACACCTCATACTCGTCATGGAAGGAAAAACCATAATAGCGGATCTTGCCCTCCTCCTTCAGCTGCGCGCAGTAATCCACTACGCCAAGCTTTTTCATCAGCTCCCACTTCTCCTTGTTGAGCGCGTGAAGCAGATAAAAATCGATGTGATCCGTGCGCAGCCGCTCCAGCTGCTCCGCAAAAATGCGCTTCGCGTCCTCCAGGCTGTTTACCGCCCACAAAGGCAGCTTGGTCGCCAGGAAAAAGGAATCCCTGTCATACTTTTGCAGCACCTTCCCCACGAAGGGCTCGCTCTCCCCGTTGTGATAGGGGTACGCCGTATCGATGTAATTCACGCCGGCCGCAATCGCCCTGTCCAGCAGCGCCTCCGCCTTCGGCTCGTCGATCCTGCCCTCCGGCGTAGTGGGAAAACGCATACAGCCGTAGCCCAACAGGGATGTCTCAATCCCGAGCTTTTCCAGTTTTCTCTTTTCCATCTTCTTATTTTCTCCTTCCGGGCACCTTTGGGAGCCCTCTATCCTCCAGCCGTTATTTTTCCAGCTTTCCGATCTCATTGTGCCTCTCGAAGCTGCTCTCGATATCCGCCAGCATATTGGCGTAGCCGCGCAGCTCCTCCGTCAGCTGTTCCTTATCCTCCCGCTCCTTTTTATAGGAAATCCGATGCTCCATACTCGCCCAGAAATCCATGGACAGCGTGCGCAGCTGCACCTCCACCGGAAAATACTCCATGCCGTCCATGCAGTATACCGGCACGCCCACAATCAAATGATAGCTCCGATAGCCGTTCGGCTTGGGCTCCTTAATATAATCATGCTCCCGGATCACGATCAGATCCGCCTGCCGCTTCAGACTCTTGACCAGATTATAAATATCATCCACAAAATAACAGATAATCCGCACGCCCGCGATATCCTGCAAATAATCCTTGGCATTGTCCACCGTGGGCTCCTTACCCTTGCGCGCCAGCTTCTCCTCCAGGCTCTTCTTCTGCTTCATCCGGTCCTGTATGTAATGAATTGGCTGACTGTCCGACTGCCCATACAGACTGTGATTGAGCACATCCAGCCGCGTCAGCAGCATCTGCTTGGCGTCCTCATAGGGCCGCATAAACTCGTAGTACTGTTCGTCGTTCATGAAAACATTCTTCTCCGATTAATCATATTTCCCGCAGCTTCCCCCTCCGCTGCTTAATCTATTATATTATACAACAAAAAAGCGAGAAAATCATGAATCTATCCGAACAATTTTATAAAATTTGGATAAACAAAACAAACAAAATTTTTCTTTTCAAACTCTTCAATATCTGCTATAATTTTTCCTACAAAAGTCAGTTCTGATTCATCACAGATCCGCTTTTCTATCAAATGAG
>JAUNGT010000060.1 GCA_030524455.1 Eubacteriales bacterium
TAAGACCATCACACTGGCGGAGGTTGAGGGTTCGGATTTATCCGTACTCGGTGCAGCTTTCCGAACACAGAAAGAATCCGCAAAGGGGCCCTGCGCACCGGCCAACCGGTACGCAGGGTCCCTTTTGCTTTGAAACCGCCGCTGACAAACTCCATTTATTAAGGCATCAATTCATTAATGCCCCGATCCCTGTTGTCCTTCACGGAGAGCCACAGGTAGTTGGAGCTGTCGTCCACATCCTGGCAGACGGGCACCTCCTTCCGGTTTGTGCCTGCGCCGTAGGGGCTCCAGACGCCCTCGTCGGCCAGGCCGTTCCACTCCTCCTGGTTGCCGTCCCAGCTCAGCGTCGTCAGATACATCTCCCCGCTGTAAAGACCATCCCGAAAGGTTCCGATCACGTTCTGGATATAGCGGTCCCTGACGGCCGCCTGATCCATATCCAGGTCATAATGCTCCTGGCCGTCGCCGTTTGGCATGTCGTTGGCCCACTCGCCGGCATACATGTGCTGACGGTAAGCGCGGTCCGAGGTGGTGTCGTCGTCATAGTAGACGTAGTAATGCACCCATTTGCCCTGGCCCTCCCGCTTTCCGTTGGCCCACTGGCCGTAATAGTAAGCGTTGTCCGCATAGCAGGCTACACCCATCCCCTGGGGCTGCCCCTGGTCGTTGCGCTCGCCGTAATAATAAAAGGTATCCTCATCCACGATGCTGGCGGACATCTTCATGTACCAGGGAAGCATGGCCAGATCCTCCACTGCTTCCATGTTGTCCTGATCCCAGTAGCCGGACATCTCCAGAAGCATCTCCTCGTTTGTCTTATTGCCGCTCTCGGCTCCCGCCAGAGGATCGTTCCCGCTGATCGTGCGAACGGAGGGCGTCTTCTTTTTCCCGGTCTCCTGCTGCTCCTTTGTTTTCCCGTCCGGCAGCTGACTGTCGGGATGCTCTGCGGCCTGAGCCTGATTGTCCTGCGCCGTCTCCGTCTCCGCTGCGCCGGTCCGGGCCTGCGTCTCTTTCTGCGACAGCTCTCCCGTCCGGATCTGCATCTCTTCCCCGCCCGCCGTTTCCTCCGTCTGCGTACCGCTCTCTGCGGTCTGAACCATCTGCGTCGCTCCCGCCGTGCTCTCCCGGCTGCCCTTTTTCTCCTGCAGCCGCACCACGCACAGGATAATAATGATTACCAGAAAAAGAGCGATCGCCGCAACGGGAATCAAATCCTTCTTTTTGTCATCCATGTACACATTTCCTCCAGTTCGTTCATTGTATCATAGGCTTTCTTGTTTTCCCACATAAACTTTATTAAGAAAAACGAAAGACCTGTCTTTTCTCATATATATGCAGAATCCTCACTTGACATCCCTCAAACTCCTGTCTATTATTAGGAAACGAGAGTACCCGCAGGATGCGGGGAAGCAGTAAAGGAAGGTCTTTTATGAAAAAATTTTTCACACGGCTGAAGGTGTTTTGCCCTTATCTTTTCCTGATACTGATTCCGGTTCTGAACTTTTATCTGCTGGAATGGTACACCCACAATCCCTTCACCACGATGAAGTTTTATATTCAGGTGATGAATATTCTGCTGTTTGAGTTTTCGGCTCTGTTTCTGTTCGCCGTCACCGGACGGGTCAGCCGCGCGCTGGGCATCCAGACCGTGTGCTGCGCGCTCTACGGACTCGCCAACTATTTCGTCTACGAGTTCCGCGGCGCGCCCATCCAGCCCTGGGATATCCTCTCTGTCGGCACAGCCGCCAGCGTGGCCGATAACTACGAGTATAAGCTGGACCGGACGGCGGTTATTGTGCTGATCTGCTTTGCGCTTTTGCTCCTTCTGGAATTTTTCCTGCGGTCGGGCTTTCGCGGGCCGATCCCCAGCCTGAAAAAGCGCCGGGCGAAGGGCTCTGCCCCGGCGCCGGAGGCTTTTTCCGGGAAAAAAATCTGGATTGCCCGGCTCTTACTTGCCGCCGTCACCGGTCTGCTCTGCTTTGGCTACACCAAGATGCTGCACAACGAGACCTTTGTGCAGACGAAGCTGCGCCTGTACGACAAGCTCTTTACCCCCACCACAATCCAGTTTAAAAACGGCACCGTCACCGCCTTTTTGATGGAGCTGCAGTATATCTCGGTGGAAAAGCCTTCCGGCTACGACGCGGATGAGGCGGCCGCCCTGCTTGCCTCCTACGGCCCCGAAAGCGCGGAGGAAACCGAAAGCACGGAGACGAAAAAGCCAAACATCATCGTGATCATGAACGAAGCCTTCTCCGATCCGGCGGTGCTGGGAGAATTTTCCACCAACGAGGACTATATGCCCTTTGTGCACAGCCTGCAGGCAGGCGCCGAAAACACGGTTTCCGGCTATCTCAACGTCTCCGTCAAGGGCGGCAATACTGCCAACACGGAGTTCGAGTACCTGACCGGCAACACCATGGCCTTTCTGCCCTACGGAAGCATTCCCTACCAGCAATATATTAAGGAAGAGCTTCCGTCCATGGCCTCCTGGCTGTCCTCCCTGGGCTACCACACGGTGGCCATGCATCCCTACCGGGCGGGCGGCTGGGACCGGGACACCGTGTATCCGCTGCTTGGCTTTGACGAGATGCACTTTGAGGAATTTTTCAAGGATTCCCAGAAGGTACGCAAATATGTGAGCGATCTTGGCGACTATGAAAAAATCGTCCGGATCTATGAGGAAAAGGAGCCCGGGGAGCCGCTGTTTTTGTTCAACGTGACCATGCAGAACCACTCCTCCTACAGCGACTGGAACGATTATCCCAACTTTTCACCGGATATCACCGTCGAAGGCACCGACTCAAAGCTGCTGCCCGCCTATCTCTCCCTGATGAAGCTCTCCGATCAGGCCATTGAAGCATTGGTCAACTACTTTGCAGCCCAGGAGGAGGAGACCATAATCGTCTTCTTCGGCGACCACCAGCCCACCGATTCCGTGGTCAATCCGGTGCTGAAGCTGCACGGCAAAACCGCCTCGGAGCTGACCGAACAGGAGGAGGCGCTGCGCTACAAGGTTCCCTTCTTTATCTGGGCAAACTTTGACATCGGGGAGGCGACGGATGTGGAGACAAGCGCCAACTACCTGGCCTCCCGGACGCTGGAGGCGGCGGGGCTTTCAAAGCCTGGTTATTTCAGCTTCCTGTCCGGGCTCTCGGAGACTGTCCCTGTGATCTCCGCCAACCATGCGCTGCTCCCGGACGGCACCTTCACCACGGCAGAGGAACAGCAAACGCTGCTGTCCGATTATCAAAAGCTCCAGTATTACCTGCTGTTTGACTAAACTGAACGTTACTATGAGGAGACTGACCCTATGAAAAAAATGCGATTTCCGGACCGCATCTGCTTTTTTTCCTTCCTGCTCCCCTTCGTGTCCATGCTGGCGATTTTTATCGGGAACGGTATCTTTCCCTTCGGCGACGGGAGCTTCATGCACTCCGACATGTACCACCAGTATGTGCCCTTCCTCGAGGAATTTCTGCGCAAGGTAAAGGACGGCGAGCCGCTCTTTTACTCCTGGCGCATCGGCGTGGGCGCCAACTATCTGGCCCTTTACGGCTATTACAGCGCCAGCCCCTTCAACTGGCTGGTGCTGCTTATCCCGCAGCAGTATCTGATCGAATTCATGAGCTACATGGTGGTTTTTAAAATCGGGCTGTGCGGCTTTACCTTTTCCTGGTTCCTGACAAAAAAATTCAGGGTGCAGGATCTCACCGTGCTGTTTTTCTCCACCTTTTACGCCATGTCCGGCTTCGTTGCCGCCTACAACTGGAATGTGATGTGGATGGACACCCTGGTGCTGGCCCCCCTGATCGTGCTCGGGCTGGAGCGCCTTGTCCACGAAAAAAAGAGCGCGCTCTACTGCGTCACGCTGGGGCTGTGTATCCTCTCCAACTACTACATGTCCATCATGGTGTGCATTTTTTTGTGCCTGTATTTTCTGGTGCTTTTGCCGGATCTTTACCGGACAGACGGCATCCGGGCCTTTTTCAAAAGGCTTGGCGGCGCGGCCGGGCGCTTTGCCCTTTACTCGCTGCTGGCCGGAGGGCTCGCCGCCGTGCTTCTTTTGCCGGAGGTTTTTGCCCTGCACGCCACGGAATTTTCCGAGTTTAATTTCCCCAGCAAGGCAAACTGGTACTTTTCCTTCTTCGACGTGATCGCCCGCCACGCCGCCGGCGTCCAGAAGGAGACAGGGCTGGATCACTGGCCCAATATTTTCTGCTCCAGCGCCGTCTTTTTCCTGGTGCCGCTGTATGTGTGCAATCGTAAAATCGCGCTGCGCGAAAAAATCGGCAGGCTGCTTTTGTGCGCCTTCCTGATCGTCAGCTTCTCGGTGAACACCTTAAACTTCATCTGGCACGGCTTCAACTACCCGGATTCCCTGCCGGCGCGCCAGTCCTTTCTGTACATCCTGCTGGTGCTGACCATGTGCTTTGAGGCCGTACACCGGCTGGAGGGCTTTTCCGCGCGGGAGCTTCTGGCCTGCGTCTCCTGCGGCCTGGCCTACCTTCTGCTGGCGGAAAAGCTGGTGGAGGACGACGCCTTTTCCACCGGTATCTTTGTTCTCACGGCGGCGCTCCTTGCGCTCTACGCCCTGCTTTTGTATGCCCGCAAAAGAGGCGGAAAACGCCTGGCCCGTCCCGTGGCCATCGCGACGCTCGCGCTGGTGGCCTTTGAGTCCACCTTCAACATGGCCTACACAAGCGTCTCCACCACCAGCCGCAGCAAATATCTGGAGAGCATTCCCGCTTACCAGGCACTGGTGGAGAGCGTCCGGGAGACGGACGACGGGTTTTATCGCTTCGAGAAGTTCAGCCGGGTGACCAAAAACGACGGCGCGCTGGCGGGCTATCCCACGGCCTCCCTTTTTTCCTCCACCGCAAACGCCGGGGTCGAAAACTGGTATGACCGCATGGGCATGTCGGAGAGCAAGGTGTTTTACTGCTTCGACGGCCAGACCCCGCTGACCAGCGCCCTCCTGAATGTCCGCTACATGTTCTCCCGGACGGCGGACGAGGATCCGAACCTTTACACCCTGATCGGCGAACAGGACGGCGTTTATCTGTATCAAAACAACTATACCCTGCCCGCCGGCTTTCTCCTGGAGGACAGCTGGAACCTTTCCTCCCTGGAGCTGGAAAGCTCTGCAGACCAACCCCTCGAGCTGCAAAACCGCATGGTCGCCTCCCTGGGCGTCCGCGATCCCCTGTTTGAGGAGGTCTACGTCTCAGAGTATGAGGATACCGCCGAATTCGACGTGCTGGAGGCCGGACATTATTACGCCTACTGTGACAACTCCAAGGTGGACAGCGTGACCATCTCCTCCAACACGGTAAACAAAACCTACAAAAAAGTAAAAAATGATTATATCCTGGATCTGGGCCGCCATGAGACGGGCGACCATGTGACCCTCACCGATGAGGACGGCAATGCCCTGCGCGTCACCGTCGCAAAGCTGGACGAAACCGTGCTGGCACAGGCTCTGGAGCTTTTGGGGCAGCAGCCCTTTACGGTGGATTCCTTTGACTCCACCCACCTTTCCGGACAGATCACGGTGACAAAGGCCGGACGGCTGATCCTTTCCGTGGCGAATGAACCCGGCTGGACGGTGAAGGTGGACGGCCAGGTGGTGGAGCACGAGGCCTACGACGACATGTTCCTCTCGGTCTGCCTGACGGAAGGCAGCCACACCGTGGAGCTTTCCTTTTTCCCCGACGGCCTGGCCCCCGGCATCGCCGTCAGCCTTCTCAGCCTGGCAGTCTTTTTCGGACTACAGCTCTGGCTGCGCCATAAAACAAAAAATAAGCTATAACAAACACAAAAGCCGCCCGTTTGGGAGGCGGCGGAAAAGAGGTATTATGGAACATCTTATCATCCCGGAAGGGTATCGCTCTGCGCTGAACCTGCACGATACCCAGATCGGCATCAAGACTGTGAAGGACTTTTTCCAGAGCCTTCTGGTCAGACACTTAAACCTGCTGCGGGTATCCGCTCCCCTTTTTGTGGACCCGGCCTCCGGCATGAACGACAATCTAAACGGCTATGAGCGCCCCGTCTCCTTCGGCATCAAGGAGCAGGACGACTACCGGGCCGAGGTGGTGCAGTCCCTGGCAAAATGGAAGCGCTACGCCTTAAAGGAGTACGGCTTTTCCCTGGGGGAAGGGCTTTACACCGACATGAACGCCATCCGCAGGGATGAGATCACAGACAACATCCATTCCATCTTTGTGGATCAGTGGGACTGGGAAAAAATCATCGCAAAAAGCGACCGCAATCTGGAGACGTTAAAGGCCACCGTCCGCGACGTGTACAAGGCGCTGCGCAAGACCGAGATGTACATGGCCATTCAGTATGATTACATCGAGGAAATCCTGCCCCGGGAAATCTTCTTCGTGACAACCCGCGAGCTGGCCGAAATGTTCCCGGACAACACGCCCAAGGAGCGGGAATACTTTATCACCAAGGCAAAGGGCGCTGTCTGCGTCATGCAGATCGGGGATGTCCTGGAAAACGGCAAGCCTCACGACGGCCGCGCGCCCGACTACGACGACTGGAGCTTAAACGCCGACATCCTGGTCTACTATCCGGTACTTGACATCGCCCTGGAGCTCTCCTCCATGGGAATCCGGGTGGACAAAGACGCCCTCCTTCGCCAGCTGCAGGAAGCAGGCTGCCCGGAGCGCGCCGAGCTGCCCTTCCAGAAGGCTGTTTTAAACGGCGAGCTGCCCTACACCATCGGCGGCGGTATCGGCCAGTCCAGAATCTGTATGTTTTTCCTGCGCAAGGCCCATATCGGAGAGGTGCAGTGCTCCCTCTGGCCCAATGAAATCCGGCAGGAAGCCGAAAAGAAAGGATTGCAGCTGCTCTAAGCGGCTGCGATCCTTTCTTTGTCTTTGCCCCGCCGTCCCGCCATCCAGAAGCCGGCCGCGGCCGCCAGGCCAAAAAGCAGCGGCAGGTAAAACCCGGCCGCCCGGCTGGCCAGCATGGCGGGCAGCAAAAGACCCGCCGGGAAAATCCCGGAGAACACCTTTTTGTACAAAAGCTCTGTGACTCCCTGGGCCCCGGGCACCGGCAGCATGTCCACCGCCAGATAGACCGCCGCCTGGAGCCAGGCAATCTCTCCCCCGCCGGTCCCCGTCAGGCCAAAGCCCAGATAAATCATCCAGGTCAGCACAAACACGGTGCAGCGCTGCACAAAGGTACACAACAATACGGCCGCCAGCCTGCCCGGATGCGCCCGCAGAAACTGCACCGCCCGCCGGTAGCTTTCCACAAAGCGGTCCGTCCTCTCCATGCGGGCGCTGTCCTGCTTCCAGAAGCCGGCGCGCACCAGCAGTCCCTCCAGGCTGCCCGCCGTGCGGCGCATCACCTGGGGAAATCCCATCACCCCCAGCAAAAGCAGCACCAGAAGCGTATTCAAGAGCATTCCCAAAAGATACAGGCCAAAGGAACCGCCCATACGGGAAACCAGCCTTTCGCGCCAGCCAATCAGCAGGACAGCTCCGATGCAGACCAGCGCCAGCTTGTAGCACAGCGCCACCACCATCAGCACCACAGTGCTGTCCTCCACCCGGTTGCCGTCCCGCTTCATGTACAAAAGCTGCATGGGCTGTCCGCCTGTGGCGGAGGGCGTAATCCCGGAATAAAAAAATCCCACGAAGGAATAACCCACGCACCGTCCCAGTCCGCTTTTTCCTCCCATGGCCGTCAAAAGCAGCCAGATCATAAAGCCCTCCAGGCAGACAAACAAAAGGCCAAGCAGCACCGCGGCCGCCGTACAGACCGGCGTAAGACGGCCGATCGCCGCCAGCAGGCTGCCGATTTTCTGTCCTCCGAACATCGTACGGAAGGTCAGGACCAGCACCGCCAGAAAAAGGGCCAGCTCCAACGCTCCCTTTTTCCATCCCCTTTTACCGCCCATCAGACCGTCACCGCCGTCCATTTTTTCTGCGCGCCGCAGCGCATCCACTCTGCCAGCTCTCCCTCGAAGATCAGCTGCCCCCGTCCGCTGTCCTTTCCCATCGCCTCGTACACATCCCGGGGCGTCACCATCGAAAAATGCTTTCCCCAGTCCTGCAGGCCTGCCTCCTGCGTCACCTTTGCCAGCCAGGAGGAGCAGGTGTAATGGTTTTTCTGATAAAAAGGCCTCTGCAGAACCACAAAGGGCAGACCCAAAATCACATAGTGGCAGGAAAACCGTTTTTTGTAGGTGCTCCGCGCCTGCTCCTCCAGCTCCCTTTTCTGCTGCTCTGTGCAGGAAATCCTGCATATCTGATATCTTGCGTGAGGGTATTTATGCAGAATTTTCTCCCGATCCTCCCGCTCAAAGCCTGCCAGCAGGGGCACCGCCGGATTTCTCCTGCCGACGCTGTAGGCCTCCTTCAGCTCCCGGTCAAAGGCCAGCGCCACATGGATGTAGCGCTGCCGGATCACCCTCCGGATCAGGAGGGCAAACAGCCCCGGCGTATCCACAAAGGCAACGTAAATCTCCGCCATTTTTCCACCTCCTACTGAAACTGCCAGATCTTTTTCGCCAGACGATAGCCGCTCACCGTAAGGCCTCGCCCCACCGCCCCGGGCAGATCCGTCAGCCCGCTGACCGTGCCGTATTTCAGGCGGTAATACAGCTCCCTGTCCTGCTTTTTTAAGGAAGCCCACAGCGCGTCCCGCTGCTGCCGCGCCTGCGCCGTGCCCGCCAGCAGCAGATGGACGGAGGAGATCGCCATCATGATGGAAATGTTCCGGCACAGGTAATTGGCCAGCCTGGGCTGTCTTTCCCGCAGCTTCCGAAGATCCGTGCACCGGCTCACCAGCTGCGTCACCCTGATCTGCTGATCGATGCGCCGGATCAGCACCGCCTCATTGACGGACTGATCCTCCCGCCCCAGGTAGTAGTGATACAGATCCATGTCCATATAGTAAATCCGCTCCACGAAGGGCAGCGGCTGGTTGGCAAAGAGATTGTCCACATAAAATGTGTGCTCCGGCAGCCGCAGACCGCAGTCCCGCAAAAGTCCGGTGCGGTAGACCAGCGCGTGCATCACCAGGTACTGGGAGGGGCCAAAATGCCCGATCTGCTCCCAGCCGCACAGCTGTCCCTCCGGAAAGACATTCCGGTAATGAACGCTGCGCATACAGCCCTCCTCCAGATGGTCGTATACATAGTTGCATACCACCAGATCCGGCCGGTTTTGGGAGCGGCTCCAGAAGCGCAGCGCCGCCACCAGCCGGTGAAGGGCCTCCCGGTCCAGCCAGTCATCGGAGTCCACCACCTTAAAATACTCCCCGCAGGCCAGCTCCATCCCGACGTTCACTCCGGAGCCGTGGCCGCCGTTTTCCTTGTGCACCACCCGCACGATGTCCGGAAAGGCGGCCGCGTATTCGTCCGCGATCCGGCCGGTTCCATCCTGCGAACCGTCGTCCACCAGGATAATCTCCACATCCTCCCCGCCCTCCAGCAGGGAATCCACACACCTTTTCAGATACCCCTCCGAATTGTAGCAGGGAACTGTGATCGTCAGACATTTCTTTTTCATCGCAAAAACCTCCCGCAGCTGTTTTCTTTCTTCCCCTATAGCATAGGGGGGAAATCTAAACAGCCGCGGGAGGTTTTCCGAAACACTTTCTTAAAAAAAGACGCATAAGATAGGAAAACGTCTTTGTCAGGAGCCCTCCATGGAATCCGAAAAAATGGAAGCCCTTCTCCGTCTCAGCCTTTCCTCCACGCCCTCCCAGCGTCAGCGCTCCGTTCTCTTAAACGCCGGCGTTTCCCCGGACGGGCAGAGCCGGGAGCTGATCGTCAAATACAGCGGCAGCCTGGACCGCCTGCGCGCTCTGGGCATCCGGGCACAGGAGCTTCTGGCGGGCTACGCTGTCCTGCATGTCCCCTTAGCCCTGCTGTCGGAGCTTACCGCCGCGCCGGAGGTGGAATACATCGAAATGCCCAAGCTGCTCGGAAGCGGCCTGTACGAGGCAAAGCAGGTCAGCTGCCTCCTGCCGCTTACCGGAAGCGCTCTCCCTGCGGCAGACCGGGCCGCAGACCAGGCCGCAGGCCTGTCCGCCGGTCTGTCCGCCGGCCTGTCCGGAAAAAATACGCTGATCGCCGTTTTGGACTCCGGCATCGACTATTGGCTGCCGGATTTTCGCTATCCCGACGGCTCCAGCCGGATCGCCTTTTTGTGGGATCAGACCCTGGACCGGGAATTTTCCCGGGAGCAGCTCAATCGGGCGCTGGCCGCCGGGAGCCGGGAGGCCGCCTACGTCCTGGTTCCAAGCGCCGACCGCTCCGGCCACGGCACCGCCGTCGCCGCCATCGCCGCCGGGAGCAATCCCGATCCCCGGCTGCGGGGCGTCGCTCCCGATGCCGATCTCTTAATCGTCCGGCTTTCCCAGGAGCAAAACGGCTATCCCCACACTACCCAACTCATGCAGGCCGCCGCCTGGGCCCTGGAGAAGGCCCGGCAGCTGCGTATGCCGCTGTCCGTAAACATCAGCTTCGGCAACAGCTACGGCCCCCACGACGGCTCCTCGCTGCTGTCCCGTTTCCTGGACAATGCAGCGGAGAGCGGACGCAATGTCATCTGCGTCGGCAGCGGCAACGAGGGAGCCTCCGGCGGCCATGCCTCCGGCCGGCTCATACAGGGACAGGAACAGACCGTCGAGCTGACGGTGGGAGAATATGAAAGAACGATGAGCATCCAGCTCTGGAAAAATTTTGCGGATTCCTTCGGGGTTGTTCTGCAGACCCCCTCCGGACGGACGGCCGCCGTATCGTATGATTTTACCGGACGGCTGGATATTCCGGCCGGACAGACGGAGCTTCTTCTCTACGCCGGGCAGCCCTCCCCCTACTCGGTCTGGCAGGAAATCTTTTTTGATCTGCTGCCCCGCTCCTCCTATATCGAGCCCGGAATCTGGCGGCTTTTCCTGCGCCCCGTGCGGATCGTGTCCGGCGCTTACCGGCTCTATCTGCCCGCTGCCCAGTCCCGCTCGGCGGACACCCGTTTTGTCCGTCCGGACCCGTCGCTTACGCTGACCGTTCCCTCCACGGCACGCAAGGTCCTGACCGTGGGAGCCTATCATCCCTACTACCGGTCCTACGCGGATTTTTCCGGACGGGGCAGCGCCCTCGAAAACGACGGCATTTTTGCGGACGCCAAGCCTGATCTGGTTGCCCCGGGCGTAGAGCTTTTGGTTCCCGCCGCAGGGGGCGGCCAGCGCCGGGTGACGGGAACCTCCTTCGCCGTACCGCTGGTTGCCGGAGCCGCAGCCCTTCTGATGGAATGGGGCATTGTGAAGGGAAAGGATCCCTATCTTTACGGGGAAAAAATGAAGGCATACCTAAGACGAAGCGCAAAGCCGCTGCGGGGTGAGAACGCTTCCCCAAACGAAAAGACCGGCTATGGAGCGCTGTGCGCCGCCGGGGCGCTCCCGGCGACGGGCACGGCAAGGGCGTAAAACGCGTTACGGTTCCTGCCTTCCGGTTCTCCAGCCCTCCGGCAGATAGGCCTGCGTGTTTTCAATCATATCCCGCACCAGCGCCTCCACGTCGGCACGGCTGCAGTGCTTTCCCTTCACCAGGGGATCGTTTAAAAACGCCTCTGTCACCATCTCCCGGTCGCAGGTCAGCGACGCCTTCAGGATCGTCTCGTGGTTTTGGATATGAGGCAGGGTAAGACGGTAAATTTCCTCCGGCATCTCGCCCGCCGACACCGGATGGATGCTGTTTTGTCCAAACAGGGCATTCGTCTCCACCACGGCCGTCCGGGGCAGATTCGGGATCTGTCCCGCTGTGTTTGGCAGATTCACATTGCTGATCACTCTTCCGAGGCCGCAAAGCGCCTTCATCAGCATCACGCCCTCCTCGCCGGTGGATTTGAGCTCAATCTTTTCCTCGCCGGAAACCAGGCGGGCGCTGCGCTCCAGCCGCTTTCGCAGATCCTCTTTGCGCCAGTCCACGCTCGTTAAGCCGAACCTCCATGCCTTCACCGTCTCCGGATCCTTTAAGTAGGTGTCGGAGGGCATAAATTCCGCCAGATGCCGGTCGCCTGCCGCCGCGATACAGCCATATTTCAGGAACAGATCCATTTTCACCCGATGGGCGCAGGCAAAGGAGGAGTTCATCCAGTTTTCATTTTCCAGCCGGTATCCCCGCTCAAAATGCTTTTCGATATAGCGGCGGTACACCGGGAATAAGTCGATCCCCCGGCAGGAAGCCTCCGTAAACCAGGTGAAATGATTGATTCCCACCACGTTGACGTCGACCTCGTGCCAGTCCACGCCGGAAAGGCCGCACTCCTCCTCGCAGATGTCCCGCAGCAGCTTCTGGGTGCCGAACACCTCATGACAGCAGCCAAACGCCTTGATCTGCGGAAAAATATAATACAGCATTTTCACACACAGAGACATGGGATTGGTGTAGTTGATCACCCAGGCGTCCGGCGCCCAGTCCCGGATCGCCCGTGCAAATTCCGCGAACATCGGCAGCGTGCGCAGCGCCCGGATCATCCCGCCCGGGCCTGCCGTATCGCCCACCGACTGCCAGATGCCGAGCCGCTCCGGCAGATGCACATCCGATGCCATCTCGTCAAAGGTTCCCGGCAAAATGGAGATCACCACAAAATCCGCTCCCGTCAGAGCCACCTCCAAAGACGGACAGGTGACATAGCGCCATTTCCCCTTCGCCTCCGGCCGCTCTCCCAGTTCGTTGCCGATTTTCTCATTATTCCGGGCCGCCCGGCTGTCGATGTCGTAAAGCCGCACCGTGCCGGACAGCCGCTCCTCCATGGCCAGGTCCGTCATCAGTCCCCAGGCCCAGCCCCTGGAGCCGCCGCCGATATAGGCAATCTGAACCTCTTTCATTTTTCCGTTTTCGTATCTCATACAAACCTCCTTGTACACCGACTGATTTCTATGAGATAAGAATACTACATAATCCGATTATTTTCTTGCCCGATCGGCTCTGTTTTTACAAAAATGTTCTTATCTGATACATTTTTTTCATTCACTGCAATAATAGCTCAGTCCGCGCGCCTCAAATGCCGGCACACAAACTGAAAGCCCAGATCCATGTAATCCCGGATATCCTCATGGCCGAAATCGGGATAGATCACCATCTCCTTTTTACAGGTCAGGCGGTTGTAGGCCGCAAACTGCGTGGAGGCCGGGCAGGCCTGATCCTTCAGCGCGGTGCCCCAGAGCACATCGGCGCGGATCCGCTCTGCCAGATACTGCACATCGATATAACCCAGCCGGGTGAAAAACTCCGTCTCCCGCTCATGCCTGGGATCCGCCGTCCGGAAAAAGTAGCGAAGCTCCTCATAAGCGCTTCCCATGCAGTCCAGATCGTAGACCCGCTTATAATCGCACAAAAACGGGAACTGTACCGCCGCGCAGCAGATCTGCGGATTCAGCGCCGCGCAGACCAGCGACAGCCCGCCTCCCTGGGAGCCCCCGTAAACCGCCATGCGGGTCTCATCGATTTCCGAAAAAGCGCTCACTGCCCGCACAAGCATCACCGTATCCAGAAAGGTCTGCCGGAACAAAAGCTTTTCCGCCGAATCGTCCAGCCCGCGGATGATATGGCCGATGTAGGTGCTTCCCAGCGCGCCGCCCGGATCCTGCGACTTTCCGCCCTGCCCCCTGCAGTCCATGGCCGCCACCGCAAAGCCCTGCTGCACCCAGGACAGCTTTGTGAACCAGTCCCCGCTGTTGCCCGAATAGCCGTGGAACCAGAACACCACCGGCACCTTTTCCGACACCCCCGCCGGCCTCAGATACTGGGCATAAATCCGCGCGCCGTCCACACCGGAAAAATACAAATCGAAGCACTCGCACCCCTTCGCCTGAAATTCGGCGGGCTTAAGCTCCACCTTTGTCTCGCAGGCCGCCGCCTGCGCCAGCCCGCGGTCCCAGAATTCATCAAAATCCGCCGGCCTGGGGTTCGTTCCCCTGTAAGTTTTCATCTGCTCCAAAGGCATTATTTCCACTGACATAATCCGTCCTCCCGTTCCCTGTCCTTCAGGGGCTTTTTTTCATACAGGGTCTATTGTAAACGCTTTCAC
>JAUNGT010000013.1 GCA_030524455.1 Eubacteriales bacterium
GGCTCATAAAATGCGCTGCAATTATAATTATCTATGGTTTCGCAGATATCATTGTTGTATACACGAATCATACCATCCACGTAATCTTCCCCGGAAACAGCAGTATCCACAATCAGTCTTTGATAAACTTTACCCATTTCAGTAGCTGTTGGAATTCTGTCGGCCAGGTCTTTATCAACCTGTGTGATATCAAAATTACCCTCGACCAAATGGTATTCGTCAATCCAGTCATCTTCAACTTGTAATGGATTTTCACAATGCAACACATTGGCAACACTGATCAGATGCTCCAAAGCATCCTTTCCAATCGAATTTACTATATATTTATTTTTCTGATGAAGTCTGCGCGCAATGCGCTCAATCATATAACACATAAAATACAGATCATTTATCTCTATCTTTTCATCCGGAAAATATTTATTTGTCATAGCTTGCCAATCTCCGTGGAAGATCGAAATACCGGCTGTGATGAGATATAGATCTGCTCAAACCGCGCCGCAGGATGCTCGATGCGGTAGCGGATCTGGGCGGCCAGCCGTGTGCCGATGTCCCGGTTGAAGACCCGGACGGAGGTGAGGTTTTCTGCCAGCGGGTTTTCCGTGATATCGTCGAAGCCGCAGATCGCGATGTCCTGCGGGACGCGCAGGCCGCGCTTTTCGAGAAGCTGCATCAGCAGGCAGGCCACATAATCGCTGACGCAGACAAAGGCGTCCGGCATATCCGGGAGCGTATTTAAAAACGCGTCGATCTCCTCCCGGTAGGTGTCTGCGCCGATGGAGCCGGTCATGCTCCACTCGGGCTCCAGCGTGAGGCCGTGCCTTTTCAGGGCGGAGGCAAAGCCCATAAAGCGCTCGTAGTTGGAGAGGGCGTAGTTGATGTCCCCGATAAAGCCGAAGCGCCGGCAGCCCTGCCTGATCAGCCGCTCCGTGAGCGCAGACACGCTGGAGGAGTTTTCCATGGTGACAAGGTCGCCGTGAAGCGCCGAAAAGGGCACATGGGTGGCGGTGTCCAGAAAAACCTTGGGCAAAGGGGAGGCCGCAAGCAGTCCAAGCAGCCGCTCATCATACACGTTCATCACGATCATGCCCGACGCCTGTCCGTTTGTCAGGTTGGCGGGCAGCTGATAGCCTTCCTCGATTTTGGAGGGAAGGTAGGTATAGATGAGATTGATATTCTGGAAGGAAAGCTCTTTGGCGGCCTGGTGGATGATGCTCATCCAGAACAGGGAGGTCTCGGGGCGGCAGACGGCCAGGGCGATGCCGGAGGGCGGCGGAAGCGTCTCCGTCCCCTCCGGGAAAGCCGTGTCAGGCACGCTGTAATTGAATTCCCGCGCTTTGTCGATAACCTTTTTGCGAAGCTCGGCGGATACCGTGTCCTGTCCGCTGAAAACCTTCCAGACAGTGGTGCGGGAAATGCCGAGGGAGTCGGCAATATCTTGCATGGTAACCTTTTTCATAAAAACATCCAATCTGCGTGCCGGGCACGCCTGTGTCTGGGCGACCGGTAAAAAACGGTTCCTGTTAATCCTGCGCCTGGCGGATACCGCTGATATCGGTGCCGATCAGCATGGAATAGTTGGTGTGGTAGATCACAAAGCCGGGCTTTGCGCCGGCCACCTTTTTGACGTGCTTTTTTTCCACATAATCGATTTCCACCTTTTCCTGGTCTTTGCCGCTGGAATAGTGGGCGGCCAGGCGGGCGGCCTCCTCGAAGGTGGAGTCGGGAAGCGCTGCGCCGCCGGATTTGACGATGACGTGGGAGCCGGGCATCCCTTTGGCGTGGAACCACCAGTCGTTGCCGACGGCAAATTTGAAGGTCAGCTCCTCGTTTTGCAGGTTGTTTTTGCCCACATACATGTCAAAGCCGTCGCTGCTGATATAATGGAAGGGACGGCTGGTGATTTTCACCTTTTTGACAGGGCCCCTGCGGCGGATATAGCCGCTCTCGATCAGCTCCTCCTTGATCTGCACAAGATCCTCCTCGCCGTAGGCGATGTCCAGGGCGTTGCTGATGGATTTGAGATGCTCAATCTCCTCGTGAACCTCCTTTGTGAGGGCGGTCAGCGCCTCGCAGGTGCGCTTGAGCTTATTATATTTTTCAAAATATTTCCTGGCGTTTTCCCCGGCGGTCAGCTGGGGATCCAGCGGGATGGTGACCGGCTCCCCGGTATAATAGTTCACCGCCTCCAGGGTTTTGTCGCCGGGCTTTGCGCTATAGCCGTAGGTGTTTAAAAGCTCGCCCCAGATACGGTATTTATCGCGCTTTTCCGTGTCCTTCAGCTGCTTTTGCTGAAGATCGTATTTTTTGACGTTTCGCTCCAGGGCGGTGGAGACGATGCGCCGCAGGTCAAAGGAGCGCTGACGGATCCGCGTGATCCGGTTTTTTTCCGCATAGTAATCTGCCAGCAGGGAGGAAATGTCCGTATAATCTTTCCGCTCACTCTCCGGGTAGGAGGTCAGCCGAAGCGCCGCGTACTCGGCGGGCACGCCGTTTTCATAGACGATGCAGGGAGAAAAGTCCCCCGCTTTGACCTGCTCCATCATCCCGGAGAAGGCTTCCCAGAGAGCCTGCCGGTCACTGTCTGTGCAGGCGGCGCAGGACAGATCCGTATGCCCCCCGGCGCGGTGGCAGATTTCGTGGGAAATCGCCGGGGAGAGCCCGGTGAAGGTGGTGTAGAGCGCCTGAAAGCATTCCGCAGGCTTTGAAAAAACCTGTTCCAGAAAAAGGGCCCTGTCTGCGGTCAGCGGATCAAATTTTTCCTGAGTATGGGGGATGAACCAGCGCTTGCCGGGCAGCACCTCCCGCACGGAGCTGACCAGGCCGGAAATGTGCTTGATGCTGTCGATGATCGTGTCCTGCTCGTCGCAGAAAATGATGTTGCTGTGCTTGCCCATCACCTCCACAATCAGCTTTTTGCGGCGCAGATCCCCCAGCTCGTCCAGGTGCTCGATCTCAAAGATCACGATCCGCTCCAGCCCCGGCTGGGTGACGGATACGATCCGTCCGTTCTGGATGTGCTTGCGCAGCAGCATACAGAAATTCGGCGCGGTCATGGGGCTTTGCTTGTTGTCCGGAGTCAGATAGATCAGGGGCAGGGAGGCGCTGGCGGACAGGCACAGGCGGTATGAGCTGCTGCGCCCTTTTATGGTCAGTAAAAGCTCGTCCGGCTCCGGCTGGGCGATTTTGGACAGCCGCCCGTCGGTGAGAGCCGAGCGAAGATCTCTTACGATATTTGCAACGGTAATTCCATCAAAAGCCATGGGGTGGTTCCTTTCTTTATATATAACTGTTTTTACTATATCCTGATTTCCGGTTTTACACAAGATGAAAGTGATGCAAAAAAACTATTGACAGTTTTAATGTTAAGATATAGAATAATTAAAGACTTAACAAATTATTTTGTTGAGTCTTCCTTCCGTAATTGGGAATGTGTTGTGGTGGCAGGAGCCGTGCTTTTGACAGAGTAATCTGCAGAAGGACGGCTTTCGTGCAATCTGATAGAGGAGGATAAAAGGATGAAATGTCAATATTGCAAAAACAATGAAGCGGATAGAATCTTTTTTGTAAACTGGATGGGGGTCTGCTACGAGACCGCCATGTGCTCGGAGTGCCTGGAAAAGCTGTACTACCGGTCGAAGGAAGCGGGGCAGGAGGAGATGTTTAAGCGCTTTACGGACTGGTGGCCGGGCAAGCCAAGACCCCGCAGCCTGGGGGATACCGCCTTTTCGGAAAAGGCGCCGGAGGGGCTGATTTTGAAGAGGCAGCTCAACGAACTGCGTCAGCGGCTGAAAGAGGCGGCCGGCCGGGAGAACTATGAGGAGGCGGCGCGGCTCAGAGACGATATTGCAAGGATGGAGAAGGAGGTGTGCTCCTATGAAAAATGAGAGATACAGCGAGAGAATGGGTGAGGTGATGCGGGCTTGCCTGCAGTTCGCTTTTCAGAATAAGCGGGGCTTTGTGGGGAGCGAGCATTTGCTCTGGGCGCTGGCGCGGGATAAGGGCCGGGCCGGAGACGCCCTGCGGAGAAACGGCGTGACGGATACGCTGATCGGGGAGTATTTGCAGGATTGTGGGGAGGAGCCCCGGGAGGACGCCCAGGTGCTGGAGGTTTCGGACGAGGTGCGGCAGCTGTTTTCCATGGCCCGGGAGGCTGCCCGTCAGAACCGGCATGAGAGGATGGAACCGGAGGATATGCTGGAAGCCATCCTGGATGCGCGGGAGAGCGCGGCGGTGCAGCTTCTGGCCGCGCTTGCGCTTCCGGCACAGAGCGTGCGTGAAGCGCTGGAGGAAAGAGAGAAGGAGGAGCCCCGTGTGATTCATCTTTCCGACGGACAGCCGCTTGGCCGCGGCCGCCGGCAGGAGCAGCGGGAGGAGGATGAGGAAGAAGGACAGGAGGAAACAGAAGAAGGACAGGAGGAGCCGCAGGAGACGGCCGGAAGCTTTTTGGAGCGCTTCGGAGAGGATCTGACGCAGGAGGCCGCCGGGGGCAGGTTTGATCCCATGATCGGCCGGGAGGATGTGACGGAGCGGCTGATCCAGGTGCTTTCCCGCCGTACGAAGAACAATCCGGTTCTGATCGGGGATCCGGGCGTGGGCAAGACCGCCGTTGTGGAGGGACTGGCCCAGCGGATCGTACAGGGGCGTGTGCCCCGGGATCTGAAAGGAAAGCGGATCATTTCCCTGGATCTGACCGGGATGCTGGCGGGCGCAAGGTTCCGCGGCGATTTCGAGGAGCGCTTAAAGGGTGTTTTGGAGGAGGCCCAGGAGGAACAGGACGTGATTTTGTTCCTGGACGAGCTGCACACTCTGATCGGGGCGGGAGCGGGCCCCGGGGACGCCATGGATGCGGCGAATATGTTAAAGCCTGTCCTGGCCCGGGGAAAGCTGCGCATGATCGGCGCTACCACGGTGCAGGAATATCGCCAGCATATCGAGAAGGATGCCGCGCTGGAGCGCCGGTTCCAGCCGGTTTTGGTGGCCGAGCCCTCGGCGGAGGATACGGTCAAAATCCTGCGGGGCTTAAAGGAGCGCTATGAGGAATTTCATGGCCTGACGATCACGGATGAAGCGATCCGGGCATCGGTGGAGCTGTCTGTGCGTTATCTGCCGGACCGCTTCCTGCCGGACAAGGCCATCGACCTGATGGATGAGGCTGCTTCCCGGGTCAAAACGAGAGCAACCACCGCGCCACAGAAGCAGCGGGAGCTGGAGGCAGAGATTTCCGGCCTCCGGAGCGAGAAGGAGCAGGCGGCCCTGGCTCAGGAATACGAGCGGGCAGCCGTTTTGCGGGACCGGCAGCTGGAGCTGGAAAAAAAGCTTGCCAGACAGCAGGCGGCCTGGAGGGCGAAAATGGGCACTCAGGTGGAGGCAGAGGACATCGCGGGCGTTGTTTCTTTGTGGAGCGGCGTGCCGGTGACCGCCTTAAGCAGCGATGAAAAGGAAAGGCTCCGGAACCTGAGGGAGACGCTGCAAAAACGCGTGATCGGTCAGGATGAGGCCGTCCGGGCGGTGGCGCGGGCGATTTTGCGGTCGCGCACCGGGGTAGCGGAGCCGGACCGGCCGGCCGGGTCTTTTCTGTTTCTCGGGCCCACCGGCGTGGGAAAGACGGAGCTGTGCCGTGCGCTGGCGGAAGCGGTGTTTGGGGACGAGCAGGCGATGATCCGGCTGGATATGTCGGAGTACCGGGAGCCTCACACGGTGGCAAAGCTGATCGGCTCGCCTCCCGGCTATGTGGGGCATGAGGAGGGCGGCTTTTTGACGGAGCAGGTCAGGAGACGGCCCTACAGCCTGCTTTTGTTTGACGAGATTGAAAAGGCCCATCCGGACGTCTGGAACACGCTGCTGCAGATTCTGGACGACGGGCGGCTGACGGATTCCCAGGGCCGCACGGTGAACTTTAAAAACACGGTGATTGTGCTGACCTCCAACGTGGGGGCGAGACAGCTGCAGAGCAAAAAGGGAACCCTGGGCTTTGCGGGAATGGAGACCGGGAAAAAGGAGAACGGGCAGCAGGAGCGCAGACAGCGGGTGCTGGAGAATGTCAGGGAGGTGTTTCCTCCGGAATTTATCAACCGGCTGGACGAGGTTCTTGTGTTCCGTTCCCTGGAGAAGGAGGATATCCGCCGGATCGCCCGCAGCATGGTGGAGCGCATGGAAAAACGGCTGGCAAAGCAGGGCGTCCGCCTTCGGGTGGAGGAGAGCGCGGTCGAACTTCTGGCAAAGCAGGGCTATGATCCCGTTTACGGAGCGCGGCCGCTGCGGCGCAGTATTCAGAGCGGTCTCCAGAACCGGCTGGCCGACGTGCTCCTGCGGGAGGATTATACGCCCGGGGACACGGTCGTGGCGACGGCAAAAGCCGGGGAAATCAGCCTGTCTTTGCGCAAAAAGAGACGTCCGGCTGTTGTGACAGCCTGATTTCTTTGGAAATAGTGACCGGTCTTGTTATTCTCTCTCCGGACAGCCCGGGCTGTTATCGCACAGAGCGTTGAGCGCTGCGAGCAGCTCGGTGAGCTGCCGGAGATTTTCTTCTCCGAACTGTGTCAGAATGGCCTCCCAGAGGCGGTCTATCTTTTCACGGGACTGCTGCGCGGCGGCCATTCCGTCCGGGGTGGCGCAGATGGAAATCTTGCGCCGGTCCCGGGCGTCGATCTGACGTGTGATATAATTTTTCTTTTCCAGCGTATTTAAAATATAGGAAACGGCGGGCTTGGAGATGCGCAGCTTCTCCTGCACGTCCGGTACGTTCAGATTGATGCCGGCACAGCCGCCGCAGGCCCCGGCAATTTTGTGAAGGATCATCATCTCGTTGAGCTGCATCTCACATTCGCCGGAGAAAAAGGCTTCCCATTTCCGGCTGCAAATCATGGCAGAAAAAAACTGATCTCGTAAAGTGTCTTTCATAATGGCTCCATCCGGTATTTGATGCCTCTATTATAGGAGGAAAGGAGGGCGGAGTCAATCCGTAACCGATCACTCCTGGCTGGCTGAACTGTCACAGAATATGTTGCTAAAAACGATGAAAAAATATATAATCAATCTATACATATCGTGCTTTTTGCACAAATAAAATGGACGATGAGGGGGATTGTGTGCTACTTTTCAAGGAGGAGGTTAGTATATGAGCCGATTGAAGATTGAAACGCCCAACCAGGCCCAGCTGACAGTGGAACGTCTGTACAAGGATCTGGAGCGTCACATTGTGGCCAGCCCGCCGGGGCTGTGTCCGGTGGACCTGCAGCTTTCCTTTTTGCGGGTCTGTCACGCGCAGACCTGCGGGAAATGTGTGCCCTGCCGGGTAGGGTTGGGGCAGCTGGCGAATCTGATGGAGGACGTGCTGGAGGGGCGCGGTACCATGCGGACGCTGCAGCTGATCGAGGAGACGGCCAACAATGTGACGGATTCCGCGGACTGCGCCATCGGCTATGAGGCGGCCCACATGGTGCTGGCCGGGCTGAAGGGCTTTCGGGAGGATTATGTTCATCACATCGAGCATGGGAAGTGCTCCTATCACATCACCCAGCCCGTGCCCTGCGTGGCGCTCTGTCCTGCCGGGGTGGACATCCCCGGCTATATCGCGCTGGTGGGGGAGGAGCGCTACAGCGAGGCGGTGCAGCTGATCCGCAAGGACAACCCCTTTCCGACGGCCTGCGCGCTGATCTGTGAGCATCCCTGCGAGGCCCGCTGCCGGCGGAATATGATCGACAGCTCGGTGAACATCCGGGGGTTGAAGCGCATGGCCGTGGACAATGCCAGGGCCAACACGGTCCCGGTGCCGGAGAAGGCGGCTCCCACGGGGAAAAGAGTGGCCATCGTGGGGGGAGGGCCGGGCGGCTTATCCGCGGCCTATTATCTGGAGCTGATGGGGCATCACGCGGTGGTGTTCGAGGCGCGGAAGCGCCTGGGCGGTATGCTGCGCTACGGGATCCCCAACTACCGGTTCCCCCGGGAGCGGCTTCAGGAGGATATCGACGCGATTTTGTCCACGGGGGTGGAGGTGCACCGGGAGACGCGCATCGGCAATGAGCCGGGCGAGATCCCCTTTGAGAAGCTCCGGGCAGAGTTCGATGCGGTCTATATTGCGATCGGCGCGCACACGGACAAAAAAATCGGCATCGAGGGGGAGCAGTATAACGGCGTGATGTCGGCGGTGGAGCTTCTGCGCAGCATCGGTGAGGAGAAGCTGCCCGATTTTACCGGAAAGCGCGTGGTTGTGGTGGGCGGCGGCAACGTGGCCATGGACTGCACCCGCTCGGCGATCCGGCTGGGGGCGAAGAAGGTGAGCATCGCCTACCGGAGGCGGCAGGAGGATATGACGGCCCTGCCGGAGGAGGTGGAGGGCGCCGTGGCGGAGGGCGCGGAGCTGTTTTCCCTCAAAGCGCCCCAACGCATCGAGGGGGATGAAAACGGCAATGTCACCGCGATCTGGGTGCAGCCGCAGATTATCGGCCCGATCGACGCGTGGGGACGGGCCCGGCCGGTGCAGGCCGACGTGCCCCTGATGCGCATTCCCTGCGATATCGTGATCGTGGCGGTGGGACAGGGCATCGCTACCCGGCATTTTGAGGAGTCGGGCCTGGCGGTAAAGAAGGGAACGATCGAGGCCATGAGCGACAGTGAGGTGCGGGAGATCCCGGGGGTGTACGCAGGCGGCGACTGCGTGACCGGGCCGGCCACCGTGATCCGGGCGATTGCGGCGGGCAAGGTGGCGGCGGCCAACATCGACGAGTATCTGGGTTACCATCATGTGATTTCCTGCGAGGTGGAGATTCCCCAGGTGCACTATGACGATAAGCACCCCTGCGGCCGGGTGCAGCTTTCGGAGGGGGAAGCCGGGGAGCGGAGAAAGAATTTCGACGCCTTCGAGTGCGGCATGACGAAGCAGGAGGCCTGTCAGGAGGCGGCCCGCTGTCTGCGCTGCGATCATTACGGATACGGCATTTTAAAAGGAGGGAGGGCTGCTATATGGTAAACCTGACCATCGACGGCCTGGAGGTATGCGTTCCGGAGGGGACGACGATTATGAAGGCGGCGGCCCGCGCTGGGATTGAGATCCCGCATCTGTGCTATCTGGAGGGGATCAATGAGATCAGCGCCTGTAAGGTGTGCGTGGTGGAGCTTCTCGGGAAGGTCAAGCTGATCACCGCCTGCAATAACAAGGTGGAGGAGGGGATGGTGATTTTTACCAACTCGCCCAAGGTGCGCTCCGCCCGCCGGATGAATGTGGAGCTGATTTTGTCGCAGCACGACTGCCGCTGCGCAACCTGCGTCCGGAGCGGCAACTGCAGCCTGCAGAAGCTTTCCAACGATCTGGGCATCGTGGAGGTGCCTTACCGGCAGGAGCTGCCGGAGCAGTCCTGGGATATGGAGTTCCCGCTGATTCGGGACTTCGGCAAATGCATCAAATGTATGCGCTGCGTTCAGATCTGTGAGAAGGTCCAGCAGATTTTTGTGTGGGACGTGCAGAATACCGGCTCCCGCACGACGGTGGACGTGTCGCAAAACCGTTCCATCCGGGAATCCGGCTGTACCCTCTGCGGCCAGTGCATCACCCACTGTCCCACCGGGGCGCTGCGGGAGAGAAACGACGTCCAGAAGGTGTTTGAGGCGCTGGCGGATCCGGAAAAGATCACGGTGGTGCAGGCAGCTCCGGCGGTGCGGGCAGCCTGGGGCGAGCAGCTGGGGCTGTCCCGGGAGGAGGCGACCGAGCGCCGGATGGCGGCGGTCCTGCGCCGGATCGGCTTCGACTATGTGTTTGACACCAACTTTGCGGCGGATCTGACGATCATGGAGGAGGGAAACGAGCTGCTGAAGCGCCTGGCGGAGCCGGCAAAGCACCGCTGGCCCATGTTCACCTCCTGCTGTCCGGCCTGGGTCAGCTTTGTGAGGACCGAGTATCCGGAGTTTGCGGCGCAGCTTTCCACGGCGAAATCCCCGCAGCAGATGTTCGGGGCGGTGGCAAAGAGCTATTTTGCGAGGGAAAAGGGGATCGCGCCGGAAAATGTCTGTTGTATTTCCGTCATGCCCTGCGTGGCCAAAAAGGGGGAGGCGGCCCTGGATTCCATGAAAAACGCGGAGGGTCTTGCGGACGTGGATCTTGTGCTGACGACCCGGGAGTTTGTCCGGATGATCCGGGCCGAGCACATCAATCCCCGGATGCTGCCGGAGGAGGATTTCGACCGGCTGCTGGGTACAAGCAGCGGGGCGGGCGTGATTTTCGGCGTCACCGGGGGCGTGATGGAGGCGGCTCTGCGCACGGCCTATGCGGCGGCGGAGGGGAAAAATCCGCCGGCGGAGGCCTTTGCGCCGGTGCGGGGCAGCCAGGGACGCCGGGAAGCGTCCTTTGCCCTGGGCGGACGGACGCTCCGGACCTGCACGGTCAGCGGGCTGGGCAATGCCAGAGCGCTGCTGGAGGATCTGCGGAGCCAAAAGGTTTCCTATGATTTCGTGGAGGTGATGTCCTGCCCCGGCGGCTGCGTGGGCGGAGGCGGGCAGCCGATCTGCGACGGACAGGAGCCGGCGGCGGGCAGGGGCGAACAGCTCTACCGCCTGGACCGGGAGCGGCAGCTGCGGTTTTCCCATGAAAACCCGGAAGTGCAGGCGCTGTACCGCGATTTTCTGGGAGAGCCCCTGGGCCATAAGGCGCATGAATTGCTGCACACGGAAATTTGCTCTTTACAGAAACATTAAGAAAGAAGTATAATATTTTACATAAATATAAAATATTTGGCGAGGAGGATTACGTCATGAAATTACACCTTTCCACCCGGAAGGCAGCGCCCATTCAGAGGGGGATGATCGGCCTGTTTTTTGAGGACATTAACTACGCCGCGGACGGCGGACTGTATGCGGAGATGATCGAGAACCGTTCCTTTGAGTTTGTGGACTGCTTCGGGACGGTGGGAGATTACTATACAAAGCCGGACTGGGGCTACGGCTGGAGAGCCACGGAGGATAACGGCCAGGGCCAGATGGAGTATGTGACCGGCAGCCCGGTGAACCGGATCAATCCCCATTATCTGCGCTTTACGGCCGGGGAGGCGGGACAGGGCTTCTGGAACAAGGCCTACGACGGCATTTACCTGGAGGAGGGCAAGCAGTACCGGGTCAGCTTTTATGCCCGGGCAGCGGCTTATCCGGAGGGGGATCTGGAGGTTTCCGTGCGCAAGGATGGAAGGATCTGCGCGCTGGCAACGGTGACCTGTATCCATGCGCCGGCGGGGAGCTGGCAGAAATGGCACCGCTATGAGGCAGAGCTGACGGCCTGTGAGACGGTGCGGGGCGGACGCTTTACGATCAGCCTGACGGCCGCCGGAGCGGTGGAATTTGATCTGATCTCCATGATGCCAAAGGACGCGGTGGCGGGCCTGTTCCGCAGGGATCTGTTTGAACTGTTAAAGGGACTGCATCCGGGCTTTCTTCGCTTCCCCGGCGGCTGCATCATCGAGGGCAATACGCTGGAAAACCGCTATCGCTGGAAGGAGAGCGTGGGGCCTGTGGAGCAGAGACGCTTCAATTTCAACCGCTGGGCGGTGCACGGCACTGCCGAGGAGAACGGCTGGCACACCCGGTATTCCCATTACGGACAGACGCTGGGCCTTGGCTATTACGAGTATTTTCTGCTGTGCGAGATGATCGGAGCAAAGCCGCTTCCGGTGCTGAATGTGGGCCTGGCCTGCCAGTATCAGTCCTACGAGCTGGTGGAGATGGACGATCCCGCCTTCCAGGAATTTTTGCAGGATGCGGTGGATTTGATCGAATTTGCCAACGGCCCCGCCGACAGCAAATGGGGAGCGGTGCGCGCGCAGATGGGACACCCGGAGCCCTTTGGGCTTACGATGGTGGGCATCGGCAACGAGCAGTGGCAGACGGATAAAATTGATTTCTTTGCGAGATACAAGGCCTTTGAGGAGACGATCCACGCCCAATATCCCGATATTTTGCTGATCGGCTCCGCAGGCCCCGATATCACCTCCGAGCGCTATCGGATGGCCTGGGATTTTTATAAGAAGGAAGTGCCCGCGAAGAAGAATTTCTGCTACGCGGTGGATGAGCATTATTATGTGAAGCCGGAATGGTTCTATGAGCACACGGATTTTTACGACGAATATCCCCGGGATGTGAAGGTGTTCTCCGGCGAGTACGCGGCGCATCCGGTCAGCGGCATGAACCTGCCGCAGGCAAACACGTTGGGCGGCGCGCTGGCGGAGGCGGCGTTTCTGACCGGTGTGGAGCGCAATGCGGATGTGGTGGTTCTGGCCTCCTACGCGCCTTTGTTTGCGCGGGTCGGCTATGCCCAGTGGTCGCCGGACATGATCTGGTTTGACGAGACGAAGGCCTACGGCACCCCCAGCTACTATGTGCAGAAGCTCTACGGCGAGAACATGGGAACCGTTACGGTGGACATGGAGGGCCAGGAAAAGCAGCTTCGCAGCGAGGACGTTTATGTGAATGTGAGCCTGGACGAGGAAAAGGGCGAGCTGATTATCAAGGCGGTCAATCACAGCGCGGCCGGAAAAACGCTGGAGCTGGATTTTGGCGCGTGGAAGGCGGAGGGCGCGATGCGCCAGCAGATCCTGGCCGGACAGGAGGACGACTACAACTGCATCGAGAAGCCGGATAAGGTCGTCCTGCGGGAGAAGGAGAGCGACGTTTCGCAGGGACTTTTCCTGGAGCCCGATAGCTTTACGGTGGCGAGGATCCCCGTGCGGGCGTAAGCGATACAAAAGGACATGATGGAATATTATCAGATGCGGGCGGATGTGCTGCCGAAAATCCACTTTGTGGACGAGACGGTGATCCGTCCGCCCTATGTGCACAAAAAACGCAGGCCGGGAGAGTATATCGTCTATGTGGTAAAGAGCGGCGAGATGTTCCTGGAGGAGGACGGCGTTGCCTTTACCCTGCGGGAGGGGGATGTGTGTGTGCTGGACAAAGCGCGCACCCATGTGGGGACGAAGGCCTCCACCTGCGGCTATTATTACATTCATTTTCAGAGCAGCCGGATCGAGGCGCACCGGGAGCGCTACGAGGGGGAGCTGGCGGAGCGGATGCAGAAACAGCGGCAAAAGTCGTTAAAAAGCAAGTGCTTTTCCTATGAGGCCTGCGAAAACGTGCCGCTGTGTCTGCCGAAGCATTTCCATATCGAGGATTTCAAGGTGCAGGCCGGGATCCTCGAGCTTTTGCGCCAGGCTACGGAGGCCAACTATCATCAGCTGGAGGGCTATAAAACCATGTGCGCCTGCCGCGTGCAGGAGGCCTTTATTTTGATGTCCAGAAGCTTCCTCTCTGCGGAGCGCAAAAAAAGTGCGGGCCGCCTGCCCGTCTATTATCCCACCGTTCAGAAGCTCCAGGAATGGCTCAACCGGGAGTACGCCACCCCGATTTCCGGCGAGCGGCTGGAGCAGGAGTTTGGCGGCAATTTCGACTATATGAACCGGATTTTTAAAAAAGTGACCGGCCAGACGATCTTCACCTATCTGACCAACGTGCGGATCAGCCACGCCAAGGTGCTGATCCTCCATACGCCCATGCGGATGCGGGAGGTATGCGAGCGGGTGGGCTATCCGGACGTGTACTATTTCAGCAGGGTTTTCAAAAAAACAACCGGAATGTCCCCGGCGGCCTTCGCGGCAGCCTCCCAGGCAGAGGAGTAAGGGGCCGCTGCAAACAGACCGAAAAAAGTCGCTATCGGATAAATCAATACGGAATTCTCCATTGCTTTTCCCTGGCTTTTTTTTATCATATCGTATAGAAGATGCGTCGGCACAACAGCCGGCGTCAGGAGAGAGAGGAAAAGCAATGGATACGGTAAAACGCACCATCAACGATAACTGGAAATTTCACCTGGGGGACTGCGAGCCCGCCTGGTACAAGGGCTTTGACGACAGCGGCTGGCAGCCGGTCAGGCTGCCCCACGACTGGTCGGTGGCCCTGCCCTTCGATCCGAAAAACTCCAGCGGCACAGGCTATGTGTCCGGCGGCATCGGCTGGTATCGCTGCCGTTTTTCTCTGCCGGAGGAGTATGCGGGCAAGAGCGTCCGCCTGGTTTTTGACGGTGTGTACAAAAACAGTCAGGTGTGGGTCAACAGCTATTATCTGGGAAAGCGTCCCAACGGCTATGTGAGCTTTGCCTACGATATTACGCCCTTTGTCAGCTTCGGGGAGCGGGACAATGAGATCAGCGTGAAGGTGACGCATACCGATCTGGCGGATTCCCGGTGGTTTACGGGCAGCGGCATCACCCGCAGCGTGCACCTGGAGATCGCAGAGCCTGTCCATCCGGCGCTGTACGGGATTTTCTTTGAGACAAAGCAGGTTGGCGCCGACAGCGCCCTGGTGCAGGTGACCCAGGAGCTGGTCAACCAGACGGACCATACGGCCCGGGTCGGGATTGTTTCCCGGCTGGTGGACGAGGCGGGACAGACCGTGCTTGAGCTGCGCGGGGAGACGCAGGCAGAAAGCGGGGCGGAGGCTGTGGCGGTGCTGTCGGGCACGCTCAAAAACCCCCGGCTGTGGAGCATTGAGGAGCCTTATCTGTACCGCCTGTGCACCGATTACTGTGTGGACGAAGGAGCGTTTTACCGGGTGGACGAGGAGAGCGTGGGCGTGCGCAGCATTCGCTTCGACGCGGATAAGGGCTTTTTCCTCAATGAAAAGCCGATGAAAATCAAGGGCGTCTGCGTCCATCACGACGGCGGCTGCCTGGGGGCGGCCATGACCGCTCCGGTGTGGCAGCGGCGGCTGTCTTCCTTAAAGGAGAGCGGCTGCAACGCGATCCGCTGCAGTCACAATCCCCATATGCCGGAGCTGTATGCGCTCTGCGACCGGATGGGCTTTGTGATGATGGACGAGGCTTTCGACGAGTGGGAAAACGCGAAAAATAAATGGTCCACGGGCCACAATGTCTATCCGCCCCGCCATCAGGGCTATTTCGAGGACTTCCCGCAGTGGCATGAGGCAGATTTGAAGGCGATGGTGCGCCGGGACAGAAACCACCCTTCCGTGATCCTCTGGAGCATCGGCAACGAGATCGATTATCCCAACGATCCTTACTGCCATCCCATGTTTGAGACGATGACGGGCAACAACGATGCCAACAAACCGGCGGCGGAGCGAACCTATGATCCCGATAAGCCGAATGCCGAAAGGCTGACGGTGCTGGCGGCCCGCCTGGCCGGCATGGTGCGTCAGGAGGATACCAGCCGCCCGGTGACGCTGGCGGCGGCCTTCCCGGAGCTTTCCAGCCGGATCGGTTTTCTGGACGCCCTCGATGTGGCGGGCTACAACTACAAGGAGCATCTCTACGAGGAGGATCATAAGCGCTTCCCGAAGCTTCCGTTTTTGGGCAGCGAGAACGGTCACAGCTACGCAGCCTGGAAGGCGGTGCGGGACAACGATTATATCAGCGGACAGTTTCTGTGGACCGGAATCGATTATCTGGGCGAGGCCCACGGCTGGCCGATCCGGGGCTCCCAGGCCGGCATTCTGACCACCGCCGGGGACAAAAAGCCGGGCTTTTACAAGACCGCTTCCTTCTGGAAGTCCGAGCCCCTGGTGCGGATCGCAACCAGGCCGGAGGATACGCAGAAGCAGGGACGGGAGGCCAAATGGACGCCGGTGCAGGAGCTGTGGGCTTACGAGGCAGGGCAGCGGGTGACGGCAGAGTGCGCTTCCAATGCAGACAGCGTGGCGCTGTACTTAAACGGAAGGGAGATCGGACGGAAAGAAGGCTGCGACGAGGAGGGCGTGTTCTCCTTTTCGCTGGACTATGAGCCCGGAGAGCTTTGCGCAAAGGCCTTCGACGCAGAGGGACGGGAGGTGGCTGCCCACCGGCTCGTCACGCCGGGACCTGCGGCAAAGCTGGCCTGCAGCCTGTGGCAGGCGGAGGATGCGCTGAGCGGCCGAAGCTGGGAGGAGGCAGGACAGCAGCCCGGTTATCTCTATCAGCTCAAGCTTCTTTTGACGGATGAAAACGGACAGCCGGCAGTGTCGGATGACCGTGAGGTGAGCGTCAGCGTCAGCGGCCCCGGGGAGCTGATGGGCCTGGAAAACGGCGACCTCTCCGACGTGTCCGCCTACAGCAATCCTTTCCGGAAAACCTGGCTGGGGCGGCTGACGGCCTATGTGCGCAGAAACGGGGCCGGAGCCATCACCGTTACGGTCAGGAGTGTACTGGCAGGAGGCGAACAGACCGATGAAATTACGGTTGATTGATCCGGAGGTGACAAGCGTTTCGACCAGGGAGGGAAGGCTGAGCTTAAAAACCCTGTTCGTGCCGCTGTTTATCGAGCAGCTTCTGATGAACCTGATGGGGACGGTCAACACGCTTGTTTTGGGACATTATTCCGACGAGGCGGTGGCGGCGGTGGGGGCCGCCAATCAGGTGATATCTCTGGTATTCACTTTTTATGCGGTGGTCAGCGGAGGAACCTCCATCGTGATCAGCCACCGGCTGGGTGCGGGAAAGCGGAAGGAGGCGTCGGACGCCGCCTTCACCTCCCTGTGCTTTGCGGGAGTGCTGAGCCTGGTTTGCAGCGCGGCCCTGACGGCCTTTGCCATGCCGGTGATGCGGATGCTCAACCTGGAGGGGGAGGTGCTTTCCATGGCGGAGCGGTATTTCCGCATCGTCATCGGCTTTTCCTTCTTCCAGGGCATCATCTCCGCGGCCTCCGCGATCCTGCGCAGCTATGGCAAGCCCAGGCTGGCGGTGGGGGCCTCCGTGCTGATGAATGCCGTCAATGCGCTGCTGAATTACCTGGTGGTGTTCCGTCCGGTGGAAATTCCTCTGCGGGGAGCGGAGGGGATCGGCGTCTCCAACGTGATCGCCCATCTGGCGGCCATGATTGTGATCCTGATCTGCCTGGCGCGCGCCCGGCTGGGGCTGGAGTTTGGCAAAAAGAATCTGCGGACGCTTTTGTGTCTGCCCTCCATCTTAAAGGTCGGAGTTCCCGGCGGCGTCAGCAACCTGTCCTATTCCCTCTCCCAGGTGGTGTCCACCTCGATTCTGGGCGTATTGGGGACGCTGGCGCTGTCCACCAAGGTGTACATTTCCTCCGTGGTCTTTTATGTCTATGTGGTGGGAATGTCGCTGGGCCTGTCCACCGCGATCCTGATGGGCTGGATGACGGGGGCAAAGGAGTATGACAAGGCCTACCGGCTGAACCAGCAGGTGCTGAAGCTTGCGGTTTCCTTAAATATCGTGCTTTCGGTGCTGCTGTTTTTGTTTTACCGGCCGGTTTTGGGACTCTTTACCCGCAACCCGGAGATTCTGGACATGGCCCGAATCGTTTTGTTTATCGATATTTTTGTGGAGATCGGCAGGGCGTTTAACCATGTGGAGGACAATTCTCTGCGGGGCGCGGGGGATGTGGTATTCCCGATGGCGGTTTCCATCGTGTCCTGCTGGCTGATGAGCATCCTTTTTTCCTATATTCTCGGAATCCGGCTGGGTCTGGGACTGAAGGGCTGCTGGATCGCCTTTATGATGGATGAGCTGTTCCGCGGGCTGATTTTCTGGCGGCGCTTTAAGTCGCGCAAGTGGATGGAAAAGAAGGTATAAATCTCTTCAAAAAAGTCGATTCTGCTCAATATTTTATTCCGAATGATTAGAAAAGTGAGGACAAATTTCTGATAATAGGGTATATAAAACAAAAAACCTATACAGAATGACGAAAAAATCAGGAGGAAGCAGAATGAAAAGACGGACGATGCAAAAGACTCTGGCTCTTACCCTGGCAGCCGTAACGGCGGCGGGAGCCCTGGCAGGCTGCGGCGGCTCGGGCGACCAGGCAAAGACGGACTCTGCGGCAGCGCAGGAGAGCGGCGAGGCAAAGGAAGCGGAGAGCGCGCAGGAAGGCACGGCGGCGGAGAGCGCAGAGGGCGCAGAGATTACCCCCGGCGCGGGAATGTCTGCCTGGGAGCCCTTTGAGGAGAATGTGACGCTGACCATTCCCGTCTATGACAGAGGACAGGAGGGCGTTCCCGCGATCGGTGAGAACTATTGGGAAAGCTACATCCAGGAGAATTTTGCGGACGCCTACAATATTACCATGAAATTTGTGCCGATCACCCGGTCTGACGTGCTGACCGCCTATTCCCTGCTGGCGGCCGGAAACGAGCTGCCCACGGTTTTGATGGAGTATGATTACCCCAAGCAGGCGCAGTGGGTATCCGACGGCTATCTGACGCCTTATGATATGCAGGAGTTTGCGGAGATCGCACCCACCTATTATCAGGCCATGATCGACAACGGGGTGATGGATTACACGAATATGGGCGGCGAGTGCTATTTTGCGCTGGCGAAAAACCCTTACTACGATACCGGTTATTCCTGGGTTACCTTTTACCGTCAGGACTGGCTGACGCAGGTGGGCTACGACGCGTATCCGGAGACCTGGGCGGAGGAAAAGGAGATGCTGCTGAAAATCAAGGAGGCGGGCATCTGCGAGTATCCTCTGGGCGGCCAGATGGTTACGGGCGCGGGCGTGGATCAGAACTATGCCTTCCGCACCTTCCCGCTGGATGAGCTGGACTGGGCAATGTACGGCGATTTCGGCATTCCGGCGCTGGGCAATGAGGCCAACCGCAAGCTGGTGAAGCGGGAGAACGAAAAGTTTAACCTGGGGCTGACCGATCCGGAGTATTACATCACGGACGCGGAGACGGCAAAGGCAAACTTTATTAACGGAAAGTCCATCATGTACGGCAGCTACATCAGCTCCAATATGGACTGGCTCAATTCCTTCTATCAGCAGAATCCGGACGCTGACGTGAAGGTGAAGATGCAGGTTACCACGGAGGATCCGGAGGGCGGCACCGTTCCCGCAGTCCGTTCCGCAAATCCCTTCGGCATGATGATCGGCTTCTCCTCCCAGGCTTCCGAGGATGAGATCAAGGCTGCGATGATGTACATGGAGTGGATGATCCAGGAGGATACGCTTTATACCATGCAGTGGGGCTTTGAGGGCGAAAACTACACGGTGGGCGAGGATGGAATCCCGGCGTCCGTGGCGGATTATTCCGGCGAGCACAAGCAGGGCTACAACAATAACCAGGATTACTGGTGCATCGTAAAGCAGGGCCGCGAGGTGGGCACCATCGAGGATCTGATCCGCGTCAATTCCCCGCAGGGCCTGCCCAAGGATTTCACACAGGAGATCATCGACAACTACTATAACCTGAGAAAGATCGCCGACGAGGGATGGGCGATCACCGACTGCAATTTCTCCGTTGCCATCGATTCGGTTGCGGAATATCAGGCGACGCTTCTCTCCCTCTACACCGAGTACCGGGATAAGCTGACCATGTGCACGCCGGAGGAGTTCGACGCGCTCTATGACGAGCTGGCTCAGGATTACGCGGACGCAGGCTTTGCCGAGATCGCCGAGGAGCGTAAGGAAGCGTTCGAGGCCGGCAATTCCACCAGGCTTGCCCAGTAGAAAGTGCTTGAACTGACAGACGCTTTATGGTATAATCCTTTTGTTTAGCGCTGGGAGGTGTGACAATGGAGATTGTACGGATTATTTTGACAGTGATTTTTATAGCGGTTTGTATCGCTTTGACGGTTCTGGTATTGATGCAGGAAGGGAAGGCTGCCGGCCTGGGTTCCATCGCGGGCGGCGCAGAGACCTACTGGGGCAAAAACAAGGGCCGTTCCATGGAAGGTCTGCTGGTCAAGATTACCAGATGGCTCGCAGTCGGGTTCATGCTCATTGCGGTGATCCTGAATATTTCGAGGCTCTGGGATTAAGAAAACGATTACAAAAGCACTCCGCGCGCAACAGCGCGGAGTGCTTTTCCGTTACGGGGGAACGATATGGACGAATTGTTTGAAAAGAGGAAAAAACTGATCTGCGAGCTGACGGAGGATCCCCGTTATGTTCCCATGAAGGAGAAGGAGCTGGCGGTGATGCTGCAGGTAAAGCCCGAGGACCGGGGGGAGCTTACGCGGGCGCTTTCGGAGCTTTTGGAGCAGGGAAAGCTGGAACAGACCAGGAGGGGGCGGTATGTGCGGGCCAGCAGGCAGGTTCTGCGGGCGGTGGGCGTGTATCAGTCCAGTGAAAATTACGGGTTTGTGGTGCCGGACAACCGGAAGCTTCCGGATATTTTTATCCCCCGGGAGAAGAGAAACGGGGCGTATCACGGGGCCAAGGTGGTGGCAGAGTACACGGAAAGCCGGGAGGCCGGACGCAGCCCCGAGGGGGAGGTGGCGGAGGTTCTGGGCCGTTTGGACGAGCCGGGGGTGGATATGCTCTCCGTGGTGCGCGCGCTGGGAATCCCGGAGCGCTTTCCGGAGAAGGTGCTGCGTCAGGCGGAGCGTGTCAGCAGGCCGGTCAGCGAGGCAGACTGCGCGGGGCGCCGGGATTTGCGGGAGCTTTTGACTGTCACCATCGACGGGGAGGATGCGAGGGATCTGGACGATGCGGTGAGCCTGACGGAGGAGAACGGCGTCTGGAAGCTGGGGGTGCATATCGCGGACGTGGCCAACTATGTGCAGGAAAATTCCGCCCTGGACTGGGAGGCGAAGGAGCGGGGCACCAGCGTGTACCTGGCGGACCGGGTGATCCCCATGCTGCCCCGGGAGTTATCCAACGGCATCTGTTCCCTGAACGCAGGGGAGGACAGGCTGACGTTGTCCTGTCTGATGGAGATCGATGAAAAGGGAAATATCGGAAATTATGAGATTTTGGAGTCCGTGATCCGGGTGAAGCGGCGGATGAGCTATGTCCAGGTGCAGCAGATTCTGGACGGGGAGGAGCAGGCGCTTCGGGAATACAGAGAGGAGGCGCCCATGCTGCGGCAGATGGCGCAGCTGTCCGGGCTTTTAAGACGCAGGCGCTGCGAGCGTGGGGCGGTGGATTTCGATTTTCCGGAGAGCAAGATAAAGCTGGACGGACAGGGGGTTCCGGTGTCCGTGGAGCCTTATGTCAGAAACGCGGCCACCCGGCTGATCGAGGACTTTATGCTGGCGGCCAACGAGACGGTGGCCCAGCATTTTTACTGGCTGGAGCTTCCCTTCCTCTACCGGGTGCATGACGTGCCGGACCCGGACAAGATGCGGCAGCTGTCCGTCTTTTTGCACAATTTCGGCTACCGGCTGCGGGTCGGCCAGGGACGGGGAAAACGGGCGGGTGCAAAGACGGCCGGGGAGGTGCATCCCAAGGAGCTGCAGAAGCTTTTGGATAAAATAGAAGGGACGCCGGAGGAGCCCATGCTGGCGCGGCTGATTCTGCGGAGTATGCGGCGGGCGGCCTATTCGCCGGAGTGCACCGGACATTTCGGACTGGCCGCCTCCTGCTATTGTCATTTCACCTCCCCGATCCGGCGCTACCCGGATTTGCAGATCCACCGGATCATCAAGGAGTTTCTGCGGGGCAGGCTGGGAAATGCCCGGATTGCCCATTATGAGGAGCTGCTTCCCGGGGTGGCAAAGCATTCCTCCGACACCGAGCGGAGGGCGGATGAGGCGGAGCGCACCTGCGAGAAGCTCAAAAAGGCCCAGTATATGGAGCGCCATATCGGAGAGGTTTCCGACGCGGTGATCTGCAGCGTGACCTCCTGGGGGCTGTACGCAGAGCTTCCGAACACGGTGGAGGGCCTGATCCCGGTGGGGAGCCTGACGGAGGATTATTTTATTTACGACGAAGCAAGGAGCGCCCTGATCGGGGAGCACACCGGGAGGATGTACCAGCTGGGCGAGACGGTGACGGTGGAGGTTGCCGCGGCAGACCGGTATGCGGGAACGGTGGATTTTAAGCTGATAAGGAGGCCGGAGGATGACGAAGACAGCACAGAAGCTGGTGGCGAATAATAAAAAGGCGTATCATGATTATTTTGTGGAGGAGACGCTGGAGGCAGGGCTTTCGCTGGCGGGCACGGAGGTCAAGAGCCTGCGGCTTGGAAAGTGCAGCATCAAGGAGGCGTTTGTGCAGGAGGACCGGGGAGAAATGTATGTCTACGGGATGCATATCAGCCCCTATGAGAAGGGAAACCTGTTCAACAAGGATCCGCTGCGCACCAGAAAACTCCTTTTGCATAAGGCCCAGATTTTAAAGCTGGCCGCAAAATGCAAGGAAAAGGGCTACACGATCATGCCCCTGCAGGTGTATTTCAAGGACGGCCGGGCCAAGCTCGAGATCGGTCTGTGCCGGGGCAAGAAGCTCTACGACAAGCGGCAGGATATCGCCAAAAAGGATCAGCGCCGCGAGCTGGAGAGGGATTTTAAGGTCAAAAATCTGTATTGACCGGCGTTTGCAGTCGGTATGGAAGTGTGGTATGATTGGTATCAGCTATGCAAACCGGCAGATCCGGTCTGTGAAAGGAGCATTTCTATGAAAAGGTTAAAGGAATTGCTGGAGGAGCTGGAATATACCTGTGAGAGAGGAAGCCTGGAGAAAACGGTGGAGGCGGTGGTGTACGATTCCCGCCGGGTATCGCCGGGCTGCCTGTTTGTCTGTATCCGGGGCGCCAACTTTGACGGCCATAAGGCAGCGCCGGAGGCGGCGGCCCGCGGCGCGGCGGTTATCGTGGCGTCGGAGCCGGTGGAGCTTCCTGCTAAGGCGGATACGACGCTGATTTATGTGAAGGATACGCGGTATGCCCTGGCCTTTCTGGCGGCGGCCTGGTTTGACCATCCGGCCCGGCGGCTGACCACCATCGGCATCACCGGCACGAAGGGAAAAACCACCTCCACCTATCTGGTCAAATCCATCCTGGAGAACGCCGGGCGGAAGGTGGGGCTGGTGGGCACCATCGAGGTGATCATCGGGGAGGAGCATATCCACGCGGTGAACACTACGCCGGAATCCTACGCGCTGCAGGAATATTTTTACAAAATGGCCGAGGCAGGCTGTGACACGGTGGTGATGGAGGTTTCCTCCCAGGCGCTGATGCTGCACCGCACCCAGGGCTTTGTGTTCGACTTCGGGATTTTCACCAATCTGGAGCCGGACCATATCGGGCCCAACGAGCATGCAAGCTTTGAGGATTACCTGCACTGCAAGAGCCTTTTGTTTCGCCAGTGCCGGGTGGGGATTATCAACTGCGACGACGCCCACTGGCAGGCGGTGACGGCGGGGCATACCTGCAGCCTGGAGACCTACGGCCTCTCAGAGGGGGCGGGCCTGCGGGCGCAGGATCTGCGGTTTACCAACCGGCAGGGATATCTGGGCGTGGCCTTCCATGTGAGCGGCCTTCTGGAGATGGACGCCGAGATTGCCATGCCGGGACGTTTTTCCGTCTACAACGCGCTGACGGCCATCGCCATCTGCAGGCACTTTGGCGTGTCAAAGGAGGACATTCAGAGGGCGCTGCTGGCGGCAAAGGTCAAGGGGCGCATCGAGATGGTGAAGGTTTCCGACCAATTTACGCTGATGATCGATTACGCTCACAACGCCATGGCGTTAAAGAGCCTGCTGACGACCCTGAAGGAATACGAGCACGGCCGGCTGGTCTGCGTCTTTGGCTGCGGCGGCAACCGCTCCCGGGAGCGGCGCTTTGAGATGGGCGAGGTGTCCGGGCAGCTGGCGGATCTGACGGTGATTACCTCCGACAATCCCCGCTTCGAGGAGCCGGAGGCCATCATCGCCGATATTGTCACGGGCATGAAAAAGACCGGGGGCAAATATCTGGAGATTCCCGACCGCAGGGAGGCCATCGCCTACGCCATCGACCACGGGCAGCCCGGCGACATTATCGTGCTGGCGGGCAAGGGACACGAGGATTACCAGGAGATTAAGGGCGTCAAATATCCGATGGATGAGCGGAACCTGATCGCGGATATTTTGGCGGAACGAGGGATTGTTTTTTGAGGAAAGAGTTTGCAAAGATTATTGTGGATATTTCCCATGAAAAGGTGGACCGTCCCTTTGAGTACCGGATCCCTCCCGGGCTGCGGGAGCTGGTGGAGCCGGGGGTGCGGGTGCGGATCCCCTTCGGGGCGGGAAACACGCTGCGCACCGGCTATGTGATCGAGGTTTCCGACGAGGCAGAGTTTGCGCCGGAGCGGCTCAAGCAGATCGATTCCGTTGTGGGCGGGACGGTGGAGCCGGCCCAGCGGCTGATTATGCTGGCCGCCTGGATGAAGGAGCAGTACGGCTCCACCATGATTCAGGCGCTGAAGACCGTGCTGCCTTCCCCCAAAAAGGTGGCGGCGCGCAAGCAGCGGCGGGTGGAGCTGGCCGTTTCGGCGCAGGAGGCGCAGGAGCGGGCCGCCTTTTTTGAAAAAAAGCATCAGACCGCAAAGCTGCGTCTGCTGAGCAGCCTGCTGGAGGAGGGGACGCTCTCCTGGGAGCGGGTGACAAAGCAGTTAAAAATCCCGGCGGCCACGCTGAAGGCGCTGGAGGAGGACGGGACGATCCAAAAAAGCGCTTCTTTATTATACCGCAATCCGATCCGGCAGCTTTCGGAGCGCGAAGCTTTGCGGAAAACGGAGCTTTCCCCGGACCAGCAGCGCATTGTCAGGGATACGCTGGCCGCCTTTGACCGGGGCGATAAGACTCCGGCGCTGATCCACGGAATTACCGGCAGCGGCAAGACGGAGGTGTATCTGGCGCTGATTGAGGGAATGATAGAGAGGGGATATCAGGCGGTCATGCTGATTCCGGAGATTGCCCTGACCTATCAGAACGTGCAGCGCTTTACGGCCCGCTTCGGCGACCGGGTTTCCGTCATAAATTCCTCCCTGAGCGCGGGGGAGAAGCAGGATCAGAGGCTTCGGGCCCAGCGGGGGGAGATCGACGTGATCATCGGTCCCCGCTCGGCGCTTTTTGTGCCCTTTCCGAGGCTTGGCATGATCCTGATCGACGAGGAGCATGAGGCGAGCTACAAAAGCGAAACAAGCCCCAAATATCATGCCCGGGAGACGGCGGTGCAGCTGGCCGGGCTGTCCGGCGCGGTGGTGGTGCTGGGCTCAGCCACGCCCTCCCTGGAGGCCTACAGCAGGGCCAAAAGCGGGGAGTACCGCCTGTTTACGCTGAAGGAGCGGCTCACCGGGGGACAGCTTCCAACGGCGCAGATCGTGGATTTGCGGGAGGAGCTGCACAGCGGGAACCGGTCCATTTTTTCAAGAAGCCTGCAGGAAAAGCTGCGGGAGCGGCTGGAGCGCCGGGAGCAGTCCATGCTGTTTCTGAACCGGCGGGGCTATGCGGGCTTTGTGTCCTGCCGTTCCTGCGGCTATGTGTGCAAATGCCCCCACTGCGACGTTTCTTTGTCGGAGCACAGGGGCGGACGGCTGGTGTGCCACTACTGCGGCTACGAGCAGCCGGCGGTGACGCTCTGCCCCTCCTGCGGCTCCAAATACATCCTGGGCTTTAAGGCCGGGACGGAGCAGATCGAGGAGCAGCTGGGGAAGCTGTTTCCCGGGGCGCGGGTCTTGCGGATGGACGCGGACACGACCCGGACCAGGGACAGCTACGAGCGGATTTTATCCTCCTTCTCGCGGGGGGAGGCGGATATTTTGGTGGGAACCCAGATGATCGTCAAGGGCCACGATTTCCCTGCGGTGACGCTGGTGGGAGTGCTGGCGGCGGATCTGTCCCTGTCCATGAGCGATTACCGGGCGGGGGAGCGTACCTTCCAGCTTCTGACCCAGGCGGCGGGCCGGGCGGGGCGGGGGAGCCGGCCGGGACAGGTGGTGATCCAGACCTATCAGCCGGAGCACTACAGCGTCCGTTACGCGGCGGCCCAGGACTACGAGGGCTTTTTTCAGGAGGAAATGCTCTACCGGGAGCTTTTGTCCTATCCGCCGGCCTCCCATATCCTGGCGGTGCAGTTTTTTGCAAAGAAGCAGGAGGAGGCCCGGGACGCGGCCCGGGAGGCAGCGGATTTTGCGCGCCGGTGGGCGCGGGAACGGGAAAAGGCCCGGGAGGAAGCTGGGAATGCCCAGAGGGAAGTTGGGCATGCCCAGAGGGAAGCAGGGCCGGCCCGCCCGCCGGACACCGTTGTGATCGGCCCGGCCCCGGCGCTGATCGGGAAAATAAATGACGTATACCGATATGGAGTCTATATAAAGGACCGGGACTACCAGAGACTGGTGGAGGTCAAGGACGGCATCGAGCGGCTCCGGAGCGCGAAGGAGCGCCCCGGCGGCCTGTGCCAGTTTGACTTTGACCCGGTGCACATTTTTTAATCGAACAAGAGAGGAGCTGTAAGCATGGCAATCCGCAACATCAGGACGATCGGAGATCCGATCCTGAACAAGAAATGTAAGGAAGTAAAGGAGATGACGCCCCGTATCCGGGAGCTGATCCAGGACATGTTTGAGACAATGTACGACGCCAACGGCGTGGGGCTGGCGGCCCCTCAGGTGGGCATTCTGAAACGGATCGTGGTGATCGACACGACGGGGGAGGATCCCATTGTGCTGATCAATCCGCAGATCCTTAAGACAGCCGGGGAGCAGACCGGCGGTGAGGGCTGTCTGTCCGTGCCCGGCAAGACCGGCACCGTGACCCGGCCCAACTATGTGAAGGCGCGGGCCTTCAATGAAAACATGGAGGAGTTCGAGATCGAGGCCGAGGAGCTTCTGGCCCGGGCGATCTGCCATGAGACGGATCATTTAAACGGGGAGCTTTACGTCTCCAAGGTGGAGGGCGACCTGATGAATACGGACGACTACTACGCGCGCCTGGAAGCCATGGAGGCCGAGGAGGAGGCGCGGGCCCGGGCGGAGGCGGCCCTGGAGAGCGGAAAGCGGCAGTAAGACGGGAAGGTGTCAGGATGAAGATTGTATATATGGGAACGCCGCAGTTTGCGGTGGGGCCGCTTCAGGCTCTGCTGGCTGCGGGACATCAGGTGACGGCGGTGGTGACGCAGCCGGACAGGCCAAAGGGACGCAGCGGAAAGGTGCAGATGTCTCCGGTGAAGGAGTACGCCCTATCCTGCGGGATCCCGGTGCTGCAGCCGGTACGGATCAAGACGCCGGAGGCAGTGGCGGCCCTGCGGGAGTACGAGGCGGACGTCTATGTGGTGGCGGCCTTCGGGCAGCTTTTGTCTCAGGAAATTCTGGATATTCCACGGTACGGCTGCATCAACATTCATGCTTCCCTGCTGCCCGGCTACCGGGGCGCGGCCCCGATCAACTGGGTGATCCTAAACGGGGAGAAGGAGACCGGCGTGACCACCATGCAGATGGACGCCGGGCTGGATACCGGGGATATGCTGGAGCAGACGAGGGTGCCGGTTTTGGACACGGACACGGACTTAAGTCTGGAGGAAAAGCTGTCGGAGGCGGGCTCTGCCCTGATCGTGCAGACCTTAAAGCGGCTGGAGGCCGGGGAGCTTTCCCCCAAAAAGCAGGGGGAGCAGACAAGCTTTTATGCGAAGCTTCTGGACAAGTCCATGGGACGCATGGATTGGGCGGACAGCGCAGACAGTCTCTGGAGGAAGGTGCGGGGACTGTATTCCTGGCCCGGCGCATATACCTTTTACCAGGGGAAAATGCTGAAAATCTGGCAGGCGGTCCCGGCCGGACAACCGGCGGACGGGCCGGCGGGCAGCGTCAGCCGGGTCGGAAAGCAGGAGCTTGTGATCAATACGGGCGACGGGCAGCTTTCGCTTGTGGAGCTGCAGCTGGAAGGCAAGAAGCGGCTTTTGGTAAAGGAATTTTTGATGGGCTGTAAAATCGGAAAGGGTGAAATACTGGGATGACAATTTTGGCTTATTGGGGCTATTACTATTATGATGCTACCTATCTGCTGGTGATCTTGGGGGCGATTCTCACCATGGTTGCCAGCGCCGGGGTCAACGGCACCTTCCGGCGCTACAGCCGGGTGCGAAGCACCACGGGGATGACCGGTGCAGAGACGGCCCGGCGGATTCTGGACCGCAATGGCCTTTATGACGTGAAGGTGGAGCATATCCGGGGCAATCTGACCGATCACTACGACCCGCGCACCAAGGTGGTGCGGCTCTCCGACGCGACCTACAGCGCGACCAGCGTGGCGGCGGTGGGGGTGGCGGCGCACGAGTGCGGCCACGCCATGCAGGATTCGGAGGGCTACGAGCCGCTTCGCCTGCGCTCTAAAATGGCGCCTGCGGCCAATTTCGGTTCGCGGTTCGGGCTGCCGATTTTTATTCTGGGGCTGCTGTTTGGTTCCAATCAGGTGCTGATGCAGATCGGAATCTGGGTCTTTTTGCTGGCGGTGCTTTTCCAGCTGGTGACCCTTCCGGTGGAGTTTGACGCCAGCAGGAGGGCCATGGGCTTTCTGACCGGATACGGCGTGCTGTCGGAGACCGAGGCGGAGGGCAGCCGGAAGGTGCTTCGGGCGGCGGCCATGACCTATGTGGCGGCGGCAGCCGCTTCCATCTTAAACCTGCTGCGGCTGATTTTGATGGCGAGAAGCCGGGATCGGGATTAAGGCATGGATACGAGAGAGATCGCGCTGGAGCTTTTTCTGGAAGCGGAAAAAAGCGGCGCATATGCGGCGTCCCTGGTGAAGGGGACACTGGACAAATATGCTTATGAGGATTCCCGGGAGAAGGCCTTTTTCAAGCGGCTGACGGAGGGGACGCTGGAGCGGCGCATCACGCTGGACTGGGTGATCGACGCCTACTCCAAAACCCCGGTGCGGAGGATGAAGCCGTTGATCCGCAACCTTTTGCGGCTGTCCGTCTACCAGATCCTCTACATGGACAGCGTGCCCGACGCGGCGGCCTGCAGCGAGGCGGTGCGCCTGGCAAAGCGCCGCGGCTTTGCCGGGCTTTCCGGCTTTGTCAACGGCGTCCTGCGCGCGGTTGTGCGGGGAAAGGAGGCGCTGCCCTGGCCGGATCAAAAAAAGGAGCCGGTGAGGGCGCTTTCCGTCAAATACAGCCTGCCGGAATGGATCATCGGGCTGTGGCGGGAGCAGTATGGCGCAGAGCGGGCGGAGCAGATCGCAGCGGGCGCGGTTTCTCAGAGGCCGGTGACGATCCGGCTGTCGCGTCGCCTGTCAAAGGAGCAGCAGCGGGAGGCGCTGGAGGCCGTCAGGCCCTGTGTGCAAAAGCTGAGCCCCCATCCTCTGTACGAGGGCGCCTGGGAGCTTGCCGGCTGTGAGGGCGTCGCTTCCCTGCCGGGCTTTGCGGAGGGGCTCTTTTACGCCCAGGATGTGAGCAGCATGCTGGCGGTGTCGGCGGCGGGGATCGCCCCGGGGATGACGGTCATGGATCTGTGCGCCGCTCCCGGCGGAAAGACCGCTCTGGCGGCAGAGCTGGCGGCCGGAGCAGAGGGCTCCGGCCCGGGCCGTGTGCTGGCCGGGGACGTTTCGGAGAGAAAGGCCGCCCTGCTCCGGGAAAACCTGTCCCGCATGAACTGTGAAAACGTGTCGGTTTCCGTCTGGGACGCCTCCGTTTTTATGGAGGAGTACCGGGAGTGCGCGGATGTGGTGCTGCTGGATGTGCCCTGCTCCGGGCTGGGCGTGCTGGGGCGCAAGAAGGACATCCGTTACCGGCTCCGACCGGAGGATATCGACGGTCTGACGCAGCTGCAGCGGCAAATGATCGACGCCTGCTGGCAGTATGTGAAGCCGGGCGGGGTGCTTTTGTATTCCACCTGCACGATGGACCGGCGGGAGAACGGGGAGATGGTTTCCTATCTTTTGGAACACTGTCCCTTTGAGGCGGAAAGCCTGGATTTGTTTCTGCCAAAGAGCCTGCACAGTGAGGAGACGGCGGCGGGGCGCTGCCAGCTGTTTTGCGGGCAGAACGATACGGACGGCTTTTTTATGGCGAGACTGAGAAGGAAGAACGAATAGATGGAAAAAGCGGATATCAAGTCCCTGCCCTTTGAGCAGGTAAAGGGGCTGCTGACAGAGATGGGGGAGAAGCCCTTCCGGGCCGCCCAGCTGTATGACTGGATGCATGTGAAGCTGGCGGACAGCTTTGAGGAGATGACGAATCTTTCCGCTGAGCTTCGCAAAAGCCTTCAGGAGCGGGCATCCCTCACGGTGCTGCGCACGGTGCGGGTACAGACCTCGGCCATCGACGGCACGAAGAAATTTCTCTTTGCCCTGCCCGACGGCAACCTGGTGGAGAGCGTATGGATGCGGTATAAGCATGGCAATTCGGTGTGCATTTCCTCCCAGGTGGGCTGCCGCATGGGCTGCAGGTTCTGCGCCTCCACGCTGGACGGACTGGAGCGGGGGCTGACGGCGGCGGAGATGCTGGATCAGATTTACCGGATCCAGAAGCTTACCGGAGAGCGGGTCAGCAACGTGGTGGTGATGGGAAGCGGGGAGCCGATGGATAATTACGATAATCTTCTTACCTTTCTGCGGATGCTGACGGATGAGCACGGGCTGCACATCAGCCAGAGAAACGTCACGGTGTCCACCTGCGGCATTGTGCCGCGGATGTATGAGCTGGCCGGGGAAAAGCTGCAGATCACCCTGGCGCTGTCCCTGCACGCCACGACGGATGAAAAGCGGCGCAGCCTGATGCCGATCGCCAACAAATACGGCCTGGCCGAGCTGATGGAGGCCTGCCGCTATTACGCGGAAAAGACGGGACGCAGGCTCACCTTCGAGTACAGCCTGGTGGGCGGCGTCAACGATACGGCGCAGGACGCACAGGAGCTTATCGGGCTTGCGGGGCCGCTGGGAAGCCATGTGAACCTGATTCCGGTCAACCCCATCAAGGAGCGCAGGTTTGTGCAGTCCAACCGCCAGGCCATCGAGGCATTCAAAAATAAGCTTGAAAAAAATGGAATTAATGTTACTATAAGAAGAGAAATGGGACGGGATATCGATGGAGCCTGCGGCCAGCTGCGGCGCAGGCACATGGAGGAACAGAGAGGTTAGCGCATTGATGAGAGCTTATGCGATTACCGATATCGGGAAGAAGCGGACGCTGAACCAGGATTATGCATGGATGACGATGGATCGGATCGGGCATCTGCCCAACCTTTTTGTGGTTGCGGACGGGATGGGCGGCCACCGGGGCGGCGATCACGCTTCCCACATGGCGGTGGAGACGATTCTTGAGGAGATAGAGAAGAGTGATCTGGAGGATCCGTCCGGGATTCTGACCGGGGCGATCCGCCGGGCCAACGACTGCATCCGCCGGGAAGCCCGGCAGGACGAGGCGCTGGCGGGGATGGGGACCACCGTGGTGGCCGCCACCTTTGTGAATGGCGTCCTGCAGGTTGCCAACGTCGGGGACAGCCGTCTGTATGTGGTGAGCAGGACCGAGATCCGGCAGATCACGGAGGACCATTCCCTGGTGCAGGAGATGGTGCGCTTCGGCGGGATCAGCCGGGAGCAGGCGCGCAATCATCCGGACCGCAATATCATCACCCGGGCCGTGGGCGTGGAGGATGATCTGAAGGTGGACTGCTTTCGCCTGCCTCTGGAGACGGGGGATAAGGTCCTTTTATGCTCCGACGGACTGACCGGTATGCTCGAGGACGAGGAAATCCGGAGGATTTTGAAGAGGGACGCTGCGCTGGAGGAGCTGGCGCATGAGCTGATAAAGGCAGCCAACGACCATGGGGGAAGAGATAATATCGCGGTGATAATTATGGAGCCGTTTTCAGATGAGGTGAGCCGATGATTAAAATTGGAATGATGATAGGGGACCGTTATGAGATCCTGGAACGGATCGGCACGGGCGGCATGTCGGATGTTTATAAAGCGAAGGATCATAAGCTGAACCGTCATGTGGCGGTCAAGGTGTTAAAGCAGGAGTTTTCAGAAAACACAAACTTCGTTTCCAAATTCCGGGTGGAGGCCCAGGCGGCGGCCAGCCTGATGCATCCCAACATCGTCAACGTCTATGACGTGGGCGAGGATAACGGCGTCTATTATATTGTGATGGAGCTGGTGGAGGGAATCACCCTCAAGAAATATATCGAGAAGAAGGCGCGGCTTTCCGTCAAGGAGGCGGTCAGCATCGCCATTCAGGCCTGCATGGGCATCGAGGCGGCGCACAACAATCACATCATTCATCGGGATATCAAGCCTCAGAACATTATCATTTCCAAGGACGGAAAAGTGAAGGTGACGGATTTTGGCATCGCCAAGGCTGCCACCAGCAACACCATCACCTCCAACGTGATGGGATCCGTGCATTACACCTCGCCGGAGCAGGCGCGGGGCGGCTACAGTGATGAAAAAAGCGACATTTATTCGATGGGAATTACGCTTTTCGAGATGCTGACCGGGCGCGTCCCCTTCAACGGGGAGACGACGGTGGCAATCGCCATCAAGCACATTCAGGAGGAGATGCCCTCCCCCAGGGAGTATGTGCCGGAAATCCCGGTGAGCGTGGAGCAGATCGTCTTAAAATGCACGCAGAAAAGCCCTGACCGGCGTTATCACAGCATGGCGGCCCTGATTGCGGACTTAAAACGGGCGCTGATGTCGCCGGACGAGGATTTTGTCCGGATCGACGATCCCGACGAGAGCATGGCGACCCGGGCGGTGGAGCCCAGGGAGCGCACGGAGATCAAGAAGCAGGCGAGAAAAAAGGAGGCTCCGGAGGAGGAGCTTCGCCTGAAGAAGAATACCGCGCCCAAGAAGAAAAAGCCTCCCGTTTACGAGGAGGATGAGGAGGATGACGACGAGGAGGACGATGATGATTCCAGAATGGAAAAAATCACCACCTTCCTGGCGGTCCTGGGAGCGGTCCTGATCGGCTGCGCCGTGATTTTTCTGGTGGGCCGGACCGTGGGTATTTTCGATTTCGGCGCGGAATCGTCCCAGGTGACGATGATCGACGTGACCGGAAAGGCGGAGGCGGACGCCCAAAAAGCGCTGGAGGATCTGGGCTTAAAGACGGAGATTACTTATCAGGAGTCGGACTCCGTGGAGGCAGGACTGGTGATTGACCAGGATGTGAAGGCCGGGGCAACCCTGGCCTCCGGCAGCAAGGTGGTGCTGACCGTGAGCGGAAAGGCGGACGGAAGCCAGGACAGCTCCCAGAGCGGCATACCGGTGCCCGACGTGACAGGCGCGCTGGAGGCGGAGGCCACGGCGACCCTGCAAAAAAGCGGCTTTACCGTGACGAAATCGGAGGGCTTCTCCGACACGGTGGCGGCGGGACAGGTGATTTCCCAGGAGCCTCAGGGCGGATCCCGCGCAGCCTCCGGTTCTGCGGTGACGATCGTGATCAGCCAGGGCCCCAATGCCGGCAACAAGGTGGCGATGCCGGATATCATCGGCCTGGATCCGGAGACCGGGATTGCGATCCTGACGGAGAGCGGATTTTTGGTCGGACAGCAGGAGGAGATGAGCGACGCTGCCGTTCCGGAAGGGAAGATCTGCTATGCCAGCTATACGGCGGGCGCGCTTGTGGAGCCGGGGACGACCATTGATATCGGCATCAGCGTGGGCCCCAAGGCGGTGACCTATTCCTATCAGGAGCCGGTTCCCAGTCCGGCGGATCTGGATCCCGAATACCGGGAGGGCACAGAGTGTACGGTGACGATCACCGGGCAGTCCGGCACGGAATATATGAAAACCACGGTCACCTCCTTCCCGATCACCACGGTGAATCTGCACGGCATGTCGGATCCGGCGGGCCTGATCACCTATGAGTATACGGTGGAGGGCGCGGCGACCTCGACGACGGACGCGGACGGCAACGTGGTGAGCACGCCGGGAGAAAAGACCCGGAAAACCCAGCAGCGCACCGTGATGTTTACGGCGGAAGGGTGAGCAATGCAGGGAAAAATCATCAGAGGAATCGGCGGATTTTATTATATCCACACGTCCTGCGGCGTCTATGAGTGCCGGGCCAGAGGGATTTTCCGGAAGGACAACCAAAAGCCCCTGCCCGGCGACCGGGTGCGTATCGACGTGTTGGACGAGGAGAAAAAGGAGGGCAGCATCCGGGAGATCCTGCCCCGGACCAACAGCCTGATCCGGCCCGCGGTGGCCAATGTGGATCAGGCTATGGTCATTTTTGCGCTGGCAAGCCCCAAACCCAATTTCAACCTGCTGGACCGTTTTCTGGTGATGATGGAAAAGCAGGGCCTGCCCGCGCTGATCTGTTTTAATAAGAAGGATCTGGCAGATCAGGAGACCGTTTGCCGGGTGGAGGAGCGCTACCGGGAGGCAGGCTATCCGCTCCTGTTTGTCAGCGCGGCCGCGGGAGAGGGCCTGGACGGGATCCGAAAGAGACTGCTTGGCAGGACCACCACAGTGGCGGGGCCCAGCGGAGTGGGAAAGTCCTCCCTGATCAATCTGCTTCAGGACAATGTGCGGATGGAGACGGGGGCGGTCAGCGAGAAGATCGAGCGGGGCCGGCACACCACCCGCCATACGGAGCTTTTGTGGGTGGACGAGGATACCTATATTCTGGACACGCCGGGCTTTTCCTCTATCGATCTGATCGGGGTGGAGAAGGAAGCGCTGGGACAATATTTTCCGGAGATCGCGGCCCTGGAGGGACAGTGCCGGTTTGCGGGCTGTTCCCACATCGCGGAGCCGGACTGCAGCGTCAAGGCCGCGCTGGAGGCCGGGAGGATCAGCGCCGGCCGCTATGAGGATTACAAGGCATTTTATGAGGAGTTAAAAGAAAGTCAAAGGAAAGGGGGAAGATCATGCCGGATACAGTAAGCGATATTATCGATCAGTTTGAGCAGCAAAGGAGTTGTTATTTTTGGCAGATATTTTAAAAAAAGATGGGATATCTTTAGAGCTGCTGGAACAGCTTTCCTTTCACTCAAAGCTCGGAATAAACTTAAAAAAGAATCTCCATTATTTTGATGAGGATCCCCTATTTGAAGAATTGGCATCTGTTAATGCTTGGTATGATACGACGGATTGCCTGTGCGATATAGCAATTGATTATCGTATTAAGAGCTTGCAATCTGCGAGATTGAAATACAACAGATATTATCCGGATCACCAGACCGGTAAGGTGTTTAATGATATGCTTGGGTTTCGTGCGTTGTGTGATGATTATGAGGAAGTACTGGCATTAAAAGATTCTGAGTACATCCGTATAGCGGATATGTCAAAGGGGAAGGCTCATGATGATGGTTATCGCGGTGTGCATGTTTATTTTCAGTTGAGTAATTTCCATTATCCAATTGAGATACAATATAATACCTATTATGACAGACAATTGAATAACTGGCTGCATAAATATGTATATAAGAAAAATTATCCCAATAGTGTCGGTTGTTCCTTGCGGGCAGCTTATGAGAGTGGTACAATCAAGGTGGAAAAGGAGTTTAAGGAGGTGTTGAACCATGTGCTATTTGATTGCGAAGAGATTTGACTGTACAGGAAGTTTGGCACTGCAGACTGTTCATGGTCAACATTTGGCGGAGTTTAAAAGACATCTGATTGAAAAAATAGGATACGATAAAATTCAGCTTGTGACGATCAGCAGACCATCAGCCTATGGAGAATATGAGCCGTATCGTTTTGTGGATTCAGAAGAAGAGTTTGAGAAGCAAGTTGTAAATATGTGATCATAAGGTTAAGGGATTATTTGGAAAATAACGGAATATTTTAAGTGAGAGAAGCCTCAGTAGTTAATCGATAGCTACTGGGGTTTTTTTGTTACTTCCAATAGGACGATCAGGCGATTGTTAAAAATATGATAATTTACTTTTGAGGCTTAATATGGTACATTATAAAACAGGTATTAAGGCTCATGGTAAGAGTTTGTGTTTCTGTGTAAAAAAGGAACTCCGGTAAAAAACACTTACAAAATCAAGTATTTAAAGGAGATATATCGAAAATGAAGCTAGGAATTGTCGGTTTACCAAATGTCGGAAAGAGCACTCTTTTTAATTCCCTGACAAAGGCGGGAGCGGAATCTGCCAACTATCCCTTCTGCACCATCGATCCCAACGTGGGCGTGGTTGCGGTGCCGGACGAGCGATTGAAGCTGCTGGGCGACCTGTACCACTCCAAAAAGGTGACCCCTGCGGTGATCGAGTTTGTGGATATCGCAGGTCTGGTGAAGGGAGCCTCCAAGGGCGAGGGGCTGGGCAACCAGTTTCTGAGCAACATCCGGGAGGTGGATGCCATCGTCCATGTGGTGCGCTGCTTCGAGGACAGCAATGTGGTGCATGTGGACGGCAGCGTCAATCCCTTGCGGGATATCGAGACAATCAACCTGGAGCTGATTTTCTCCGATCTGGAGATTCTGGAGAGAAGGATCGCCAAGGTGGCCAAGGGCGCGCGGATGGATAAGACCCAGGCCAAGGAGCTGGCGATGCTGGAGCGCATTAAGCAGCGGCTGGAGGACGGAAAGCTTGCGATCGGTTTTGAGACGGAGGACGAGGATGAGGAGGAGATTTTTAAGACGCTGAACCTGCTGACCGCCAAGCCGGTGATCTATGCGGCGAACGTGGGGGAGGAGGATCTTGCCAACGACGGCGCGGACAATGCCGGCGTGCAGGCGGTCCGGGAGTACGCCCGGGAGACGGACAGCGAGGTGTTTGCCCTCTGCGCGCAGATCGAGGAGGAGATTTCCGAGCTGGATGACGAGGAGCGCCAGATGTTTCTGGACGATCTGGGGCTGAAGGAGTCCGGCCTGGAAAAGCTGATCCGGGCGAGCTATCACCTGCTCGGGCTGATGAGCTTTCTGACCGCGGGCGAGGATGAGACCAGAGCCTGGACCATCCGGAGGGGCACCAAGGCACCCCAGGCGGCGGGCAAGATCCACACGGATTTTGAGCGCGGCTTCATCAAGGCGGAGGTTGTCAATTATAAGGATCTGCTGGAGCAGGGCTCTCTGGCGGCGGCCCGGGAAAAAGGACTGGTCCGCATGGAGGGTAAGGAATATGTGGTGCAGGATGGGGATGTGATTTTGTTCCGGTTTAATGTGTAACGCTCCCGATACCCTTGTACAGTTTGGGTGATGGTTTGTGAATGTATTCATGATATCCTTCAAATGATCCTGCGGCGGTTTTCCCAGCCTGCCCCCTTTGGCGTTCCCCCAGTGGAGGTATGCTGCCGTTTTCTTCGGATAAAAATGCCGACCAGTCCTTGACGCGGTGAGAAAAGAAACGCCATCAAAAAGAGCATCCCGGTGGTGACCGCCATGGATCCGGCAATGGAAACGTCAAAAAGAGAAGCGGCCTGATAGCCAAGAATACCGCTCAGCGCCCCGAAGCCGGCGCTTAGAAGCAGCATGTTTTTCAACTGATCGGTCAGCAGCCAGGCGGTGACCGGGGGACCAATCATAAAAGCGACTACCAGGACGGAGCCGACTGCCTGAAAGGCCCCTACCGCGGTGACGGAGACAAGGGCCATCAGGCCATAATGAATCAAAACCGGAGAAAAACCAAGCACAGCGGACAATAACGGGTCAAAGGAAGCCAGTTTCAGTTCTTTGTAAAACACCAGGATAAGCGTACTATTCAGCAGAAGCAGAAAGCCGGAAGTGTAGATCGCCTTTGCACCGATGTCCCGGCCAAAGACAATCATCCGGTCAAAGGGCGCAAAAGCCAGTTCCCCCAGCAGGACCGAATCCGTGTCTAAATGGACCGAACCGGCATATCGGGTAATCAGGATAATGGCGACGGAAAAAAGCAGTGGGAACACAATTCCGATAGCGGAATCCTCCGATACCAGACGTGTTTTGGCAACGGTTTCCGTCAGCCATACCGTCACAAGGCCGGTAAAGGCAGCGCCGGCAACCAGCAAAGGCGAGCTTAAATCACGGGTCAGGAAGAATGCCAGCACGATTCCCAGCAGGATTGTGTGAGTGATGGAATCGGATATCATGGACATTTTCCGCAGTACGAGAAATGTCCCGGGAAGCGCGCAGGCCACGGCGATAATCACCGCAATTATCTGGATTTCCATACCGGCTCTCATGAGAGACGCCTCCTTTCTTTCAGAATAGTTGTTGAGATTCCCGCCTGGAAACGGGCGCGGGTCTTCCTGCGATCCAGGATCCGTCGCAGGAGTCCCCGGTGGGGTGCAAACAGCAGGCTGAATGTGGCGATTACCGTGATGCACACGACGATAACAGGACCGGTGGGGAGTCCCGGAACAGCCGAACTGAACAGCGTTCCGAGAACACCGGAGACAGCGCCGAATCCGGCGGCCAGCAGCACCATCAGCCACAGGCGTCCGGACCACTGCCTGGCGGCTGCGGCCGGAGCAATCAGCATGGCACTCATCAGCACTACCCCCACAGTCTGGAGGCCGATGATAATAGCCAGGACAATCAGCAGGGACAGAAAGAGATTCAGCCGACCTGTGTGAAAGCCCAGAGTCTGTGCGAATTCAGGATCAAATGTAAACAGTTTAAATTCTTTCCAGAACAGAACGACAAGAGACAGCAGAATGGCCGCGCAGGCCGCCATCAGGATCACATCCCGCGAAAGCAGTGTAGATGCCTGTCCATAGATAAAGCGTTTTAACCCTGCCTGGTTGGCATTGGGAACCTTTTGGGAGTAGGTGAGAAGCACCAGGCCAAGCCCGAAAAATACCGACATCACCAGAGCCAGGGCGCTGTCGAACCGAATATGGGAATTTTTCTCAATTCCCGTGATGAACAGCGCTGCGAGCAGACCGGAAGCCAGGGCGCCCAGAAGCAGGACCTCCGTGTTTTTGTTCCCGGTCAACAGGAAAGCCAGGATTACGCCGGGCAGCGCCGCATGAGACACGCCGTCACCGAAAAGGCTCTGCCGGCGGAGCACGGCGAAGCTTCCCAGCACCCCGCTGATGATGCCCAGAAGGGCCGAACCTAAGGCAACTGTGCGGAACGTATAGTCCTGCAGCAGAAAAAGAACGTTATCCATCATACCACCTCCTTTAAACGGATTCCGTGGCCTTTGTAGGTGCGGTTCAAATTTGCTTCATTGTATGTTTCCGCCACAGGGCCGTTTGCTATTATCTTCAGGTTAATCAATGTGACCCAGTCAAAATATTCCGTCACGGTCTGCAGGTCATGATGAACCACTATCACCGTCTTTCCCTGCCGTTTCAGTTCCTTTAACAAAACCACAAATGCTTTTTCTGTCTGGGCATCTACTCCTTTAAAGGGTTCATCCATCAGGTAAATTTCTGCCTGCTGAATCAATGCCCGGGCCAAAAAGACGCGCTGCTGCTGGCCTCCCGACAGTTGACTGATCTGCCGGGACGCAAATCCAAGCATTCCGACTTTGTCAAGCATTTCAAGAGCCATCTGTTTTTCTGCTTTTCCCGGACGGCGCAGCCAGCCGAGACGGCCATAACGGCCCATCGTCACAATATCCAGGGCGGTAGCCGGAAAATCCCAGTCCACGCTGCCGCTCTGTGGGACATAGGCAATATCATTCTTATGGGCGTTTTGTTCGTTAGCAAAAAACAGGACTTCTCCGGACAGCGGTTTGATAAGTCCAAGCATTGCCTTGATCAGTGTTGTTTTCCCGGCTCCGTTAGGGCCGACAATAGCGGCCAGGCTCCCTTTTGGAATTTCCAGGTCGATGTCCCATAAAACCGGGGTTGTATCGTAGGCCACGGTCAGGTCGTGGACCTCAACCGCACAGATTTTGTGTTCCATGGAAAACTCCTTTCTATTTCAGGGCATCGACAATTGTGTCGATGTTGGCTTTGCAGGTGAGGATATAGGTGCCGTCTCCGGAAGCTTCGTCCCCTAAAGAGTCGGAATACAGTTCGCCGCCGATTTCCACCTCAAAACCCTTTGATTTGACAGCGGCTTGCAGCGCCTCGATATTTTTTGGGGGAACGGAGGACTCCACAAAGATGGCCTTGATTTTGTTGTCTGCTATAAACTGGGCCAGGCTGCTGACATCTGCGGTGCCCGCCTCGGCCTCGGTGCTGATTCCCTGCAGCCCTTTCACCTCAAAGCCGTAAGCCCTGCCAAAATACCGGAATGCGTCGTGAGCGGTAATCAGCACCCGCTGATTTTCGGGAAGCTCCAGGACGCGGTCTTTGATATACTGATCCAGAGCCTCCAGTTCTTTTAGATACTGGTTCAGGTTTTCTGCATAGACATCTGCATGGGCAGGGTCAATTTCTTCCAGGCGTCCGGCCACGTGTTTTGCCACATCCATCCAGATTGAGACATCAAACCAGATGTGGGGATCGTGGATTTCAGGGTTATCCTCATCGGCAAGCAGCTTCGATGGGTCAATTCCATCCTCGGCGCAGATGATTTCGTGCCCCTGATCCGTCAGGGAAGCAAAAATATCTCCCATCTTTCCCTCCAGATGAAGTCCGTTATAGAGGACAATATCAGATTCCTGCATCGTTTCCACATCCCCGGCACTGGCCTGGTAAAGGTGCGGGTCTACGCCGGGACTCATGAGAGCCGTTACCTCCGTTTGATCTCCGCCGATAACGGATGCCAGGTCATAGAGCATGGTTGTAGTTGCCGTGATTTTCCATTTCCCGTCCGGCACGGCGGCTTTGTCCTGTGAAATAATTTCGTCTGATACAGCGGTTTCGGCCGGGGAAGAAGTGCAGCCGGCCAAAGATGCAAGGCTGAATGACAGCGCCAGTGCCATGGCAAACATGACAGGGGCTTTTGATTGAAACATTTTTTGGTAAGACCTCATGGTTTAAATCCTCCTCTTGATTTTGATCCTGCACAGAGATTTGTGCAGCAGCCATGGAGTTAGTTACAACTAACTATGGTGCGATGTTAAAACTAAAATTGCAATGTGTCAATATCATTTTATAAACAAAAAGGAATCTTCAGAATTTTTCAGATTCTGCCGTTTGAGCCTGTGGTATAAAAATTCCGCCTGCAGAATACAAAAATCAGGGAGGATTATCTGTATCCGTATGAAATTGACAGCTTGACATGATTCTGAAAACCGCTGTAGTATAAAAATAAAAATTAATTTCAAATTGAGGTGTTTCTATATGGCAGAGCGGGGCAGATACAAGACAAAGCAGCAGGATATTATATTAGACTGCCTGAAAAAACAGAAGTCACGTTTCCTCACGGTGGATCAGCTTATGGATTGCCTCCGGGAGGATGGGGTGGCTGTCGGGCAGACAACGGTATACCGGGTATTGGAGCGCATGGTCGCTGACGGAAAGATGATGAAGCTTCCGACGGAGGACGGCACCAAAGTCCGCTATTGTTTTGCGGATGAAAATGACTTGAGTAAGCCGGGAAAATTGGTGTGTCTCAGGTGCGGCCGATTTATCCCTCTCGAATGTACCAAAATGGAAGAATTTCTGGAACATGTTTACGAGGAGCATGGCTTTGAACCGGATCGGCGGCACACAATCCTGTATGGCTATTGTGAATCTTGTAAAAATAAGGATTCCAGGCTCGGCTTATAATGGCGGAAATCTCGCCCATTCAGCCTTTTTGGATGTGGCTGGCACAGCAAACCGTCTGTAGGCCAGGTCGTCCATGCGGGGATCAGGTTATAGAATAAGTGATTGACTTATAGAAAATTGCTGCTATAATATGAAAATGAATTTTATTTTTAAATTGGAGAATAAAATGGAAGCCCTGCGGTATTTGGTTTGTTAAGACCTGGGGAAAAAGAACTTCCGTTTAGGGAAAGGAGGAGACGAAGTGAATTATTTCGTAAAGCATAAAAAAATCTGTGCATTCGTGACAGCGTTCCTTGTAACCGCTGTGCTGCTTCTCTCCGGCCTTTTTATCGTTACGCATGCAGAACATGAGTGTACAGGTGAGGACTGTCCTGTCTGTGCGGAGCTTCAGGTGTGCGCTGCCGCCATCCGTCTGCTCACAGAAGCAGCGGGAACGGGAACCATCGTCATCTTTGCATATAGGATGATTCAAAAAATCTTATTATCTTACCAGTCCGGACTCTGTCTGCGCCTGGTTTCTTTGGTCAGCTTAAAAATCCGTTTAGATACTTAAATCGTCCTTCCGGCAATTCTATTAGAAGATAGCGGGGACACGGTGTAGTGTGGAAAGAATTCAATCATGGATGAATCGGAAAAGATACAGGAAAGATTTGAACGATTTTGTCTCGAAAAAGCGGTCTATTCTCAGGCAGAGGCCATAAAAGAATTAAAAAGTATCATTGGAAATGCAAAAAAGCTACAGAGCGGCCAGGCGGCTGCCGCCATATCCTTTAACCATGCGGTGGAGTGTTATTATTACGCATATTTTATGAACAGCGGTGATTTCATGTGCGCAAAAACCAGCCTGAACCGCATGTACCGGGAATTGGCATGGCTCTACAGGAAAGCCGGCGATTTCAGCCGGGCTAAAAGAGCTTACGAAGAGGCGATTCAATGGAATCCGGTTGACCCGGAACTTTATTTTGACCTTGCACAGTTATATAAGGAACAGGGCAGCCTGGCCTTATACTTAAAAACCAGTCAAAGCGCATATAACTACTGCAATTCCAAGCCCCTGCTGGCCCTCTACTATCGCAGTCTGGGATTTTACTACCTGGAATCCTATCAGCCGGAGCTGGCAAGGGCATTGTATGAATACAGTGAGGTGTACAGCGAGACGCAGTGCGCCAAAATGGAATTGGAATATCTTGCACAGGCAATGGGATGGGCGGAAGAAAAACTGGAGAGAGAAGTTCTCGTCCAGCGGTTAAAGGAGAGGAATATACCTTCGGGACTCAATCCAATCACGGTGGCTTTAACATACAAAGCAGCGAAAACGGAGGAATTAAAAGGCCATATAACTGCGGCCAGAGAGTGTGCTGAACTGTTTTTCCACCAGGTATTCCCGCAGTAGAGAAAGGAAGGAGAAAAATGGCAAAAAAATCAAAGATTGAGAAGTTAAAAAAACAACAGAAGACAGTGGAGAAATACTGCGAACTGCGCCGGAAATTAAAAGCGGAGGGAGATTATGTGGCTTTAAGCAGGCTTCCAAGGGACGCCTCGCCGACGCGGCTGCAAAACCGCTGCCAGATTACCGGCCGTCCTCATGGATATTTGCGAAAATATGGGGTGTCCAGGATTGTATTCCGGGAACTGGCCTACTGCGGTGAGCTGCCGGGAATCCGAAAAGCAAGCTGGTAAATCAGAGAAGATTTTTGGCGGAAGACAGGAACAGTTTACAGGGTAAAGCCCGGAAAGGAAACGATGATGAGAGTAAAGGTGACATTGGCGTGTACGGAATGCCAGGACAGAAACTACACCACAACCAAAAATAAACAGAAGCACCCGGAACGGATGGAGGTAATGAAATATTGTCCCAGACTCCGGAAATATACGCTTCATAAAGAGACAAAGTAAACAGGAAGGGAAAACGGATGACCTGGGACTTAGTGCGGACAATCGCAGTCTGCCGGCTTCGGCAGGGGTCAGATATGGATTCCGCAAAGACGGCAGAGCCATAAGGAAGGAGAAGGAATGGAAAAAATACCGGTAACCTTATTAACCGGCTATCTGGGAGCCGGCAAGACAACGCTGCTGAACCATATCTTAAAGCACCCCACAGGGCGCAGGATTGCTCTCGTCGTCAATGACCTGGGTTCTGTAAATGTGGATGCAAGGCTGCTGAAAAGCAATGGAATCAAGTATGAAAAAAATCAACTGATGGAGCTGACAAACGGCTGCATCTGCTGCAGCCTCCGGGAGGATTTCATCAAGGAAATAAAAAAATTGGCATTGGATGGGAGATTTGATTCGATTGTTGTGGAAGCCTCCGGTGTCAGCAGCCCGGCAAATATAGCGGATGCCTTTGAGGACGAGGGGACAGAATTCCCGGCCAGACTGGATGCCATCATTGCGGTAGCGGACGCAAACCGGATTCATACGGAATTTCTGGACGCGCTTGGAGAACATGTCGCCCTGAATGCCGAGGAGGGGCAGGAGGAAGAACAGGATATTATTAATCTTGTCATGGAGCAGATGGAGTACAGCAATATTATCGTGCTCAACAAGTGCGATCTGCTGACAACCGGGCAGACGGAAAAAATCGAAAGGCTGATCCACAGCCTGGTTCCGGAGGCGGAGATCATAGAGACATCAAACGGCTGCGTGGAACCAGTGTCTCTGTTTGACCGGAAGCTGTACGATTATGAGAAAATGAACCGGGCATCGGTTCTCGCCAGGGCATGGTCCGAAGGGGAGAGTCATGAAGATGAATCCGATTATGGAATTAAAACTTTTTGTTATAAGCGAAAGAAGCCCTTTGATGGGCGAAAATTTAATGCCTGGATTGAGAGGCGGTATCCCGGAGAAATCATACGGGCAAAGGGGTATCTGTGGTTTGTACAGGATGAAGCCCATATGGTTTTATTTGAGCAGGCCGGAAATAGCATCGCCCTGACTCCGGGAGCCAGGTGGTTTGTTTCTTATCCGGAGGAGGAACGGCAGGAACTGTTGGCGGAATATCCGGAGCTGCTGGAGGGGTGGGACGAAATAAACGGGGACAAGGAAAATCAGATTGTCTTTATCGGAAAAGGAATGGATATTGAGAGGCTCATTCAGGAGCTGGATACATGCCTTGCGGATATATCCTGACACGAGAGGAGCGGAACATGAAACAAAAATCGATTCCCATTGCTTTGATAACCGGGTATCTGGGAGCTGGAAAAACAACACTGTTAAATCATATCTTAAATAACCAGAATGGGTACCGCGTGGCTGTCATTGTCAACGACATCGGTACGGTGAATATAGACGCGGAGCTAATCACGCAAGGCGGATATGTAAAAGAGGCGGATAACAGCCTGATCCCCTTGACAAACGGCTGTATCTGCTGCACGCTGAAGCTGGATCTGGTCCGGCAGCTGGCAGAATTGGCCAGATCCGGCCGGGTGGACTACATCATGATTGAGGCCAGCGGTGTGTGCGAGCCAATCCCGATTGCACAGACCGTTACGATGATGAGTATGGCGCTCAAAAACAAAGGTCTTCCGCCAATCTGTCATCTGGACAATGTCATTGTAGTGGCGGACACCCTGCGCCTGGTTCATGAGTTTGGGTGCGGTGAGTATTTTCTGGATGGGACAGCGGACGAGGAGGACATAGAATCGCTATTGATTCAGCAGCTGGAATTCTGTAACACAGTGGTAATGAATAAGGTGGAAATGGTGTCGGTTGAGGAGAAAAACCGCGTCCGGGCGGTCATCCATGCGCTGTCTCCGGAGGCTGTGATCCTTGAGACAAGCTTTGGAAAGGCGGAACTTTCGCAGCTTCTGGAGGTGAAACGGTTTGATTATGAGAAAGCCTGCATGTCGGCAGGCTGGATTGAAGCGCTGGACAATCCGGAGGAGAAGGAACCGGAAACCCTGGAATACGGAATCGATACCTTTGTATATTACCGAAGAAAGCCTCTGGTGCGGGAAAAATTTGAGAAGCTGTTAAAAACATGGCCTTCCGGAGTCATACGGACAAAAGGATTTTTATGGCTGGAAAAAGAGCCTGATCAGGTGTATGTGTTTGAGCAGGCTGGAATACAGGCCAGCATGTCGGAGGACGGAACCTGGATTGCCTCCGCCCCCGCGGAGGAACAAAAGCAGTTCCTTGCGAAGGATCCGGAAATCCGTAAAAACTGGGATACTACCTATGGGGACCGTATGGTCAAGCTGGTATTCATCGGACGGGATATGGATAAGGAGAAAATCTGCAGACTGCTGGATTCCTGTCTTGGAAAATAATGATCTGACAGCTATCGTGAAAGCGGGATAGAGGTGGAAAAGAGGTGCAAGCGCCTGAAGGGTTGTCGGGTCTGTGATACCATGAACCCATAGAAAACAGCCGATGCAGTGTGATTTGGCCGCTGCGCAGCGAAGGCGATTGGGAAAACGGGTAGTACTATCTGGATAAGAGCGGCCTGATCCGGGCGCTTTTGCAGGCGGGGACGAAAAGAGCATCAGCGGGGAGCTGAATAAGCTGCTGCGCCGGACAATCAGCTATCACGATGAGCGGGAGGATTTTTATCACGCATTTCTGGCGGGTATTTTTGCGGGAGCGGGGTATGCGGACGGACTCTCGGACAGCTATGACCAGGTGCTTTGCTATGGGATTTCCTTTTATAAAAAGCGCTGTATCGTAGAGAAGGCACTATAAAACTCAATGCGGGTGGTTGAACGTACCGTTCCTCCACCCACATTTATTTTTGCAGAAAAAGTCAGTATATCAACAGCTTAATCCATAGCGTGAAATTTGCTGATTTCGTTATAATGCTTTCAACAAGCAGAAACTTCTGTGAAAAAGGAGAGGAAAACATGGCCATATATGATGTGCGCGCCTTTGGCGCAGTGGGGGACGGCATTCAGGACGATACGGCGGCACTGCAGGCGGCGATCGATGCCTGTGCAGACGGCAGCGGCGGCAGGGTATCTCTGGCAGGCGGCTGCTTTGTGACGGGTACACTTTATTTAAAGTCCGGTGTATTTTTGGAAATCGAGGCTTCCGCAAAACTGCTGGCAAGCCCCCGGATCGGCGATTACGGTACGGATACCCATCACAACCGCTACCGCAACGAACCGGAGCTGGATCGCTGTCTGATCTTTGCGGCGGACGCGGAAAATATCGGGCTGACCGGCTATGGGCAGATCAATGGGAATGGAGAGGCTTTTCCCAATGCGGGGACGAAGAACCGGCCGATGCTGATCCGGTTTTTGCGCTGTAAAAATGTGCATGTGGAAAATCTTCAGCTGTATGATGCGGCGGCCTGGACGACCGCCTTTTTGGATTGCGAGGCCGCCTGGGTAAGGGGCGTGGATATCTGCAACGAGAAGCGTTACAACGGGGATGGCCTGGATTTTGATGGCTGCAGCCGGGTGTGGGTATCGGATTGCCGCATCCGGGGAACGGATGACAATCTGTGCCTGCAGTCCAGCGGCAGACCGACAGAAAATGTCCATATCACCAACTGTATGTTTTCGTCGGTATGCGCGGGGATCCGAATTGGATTAAAGTCTGTGGGAGATATCCGGGATGTGGTGATTGCCAACTGCACCATGCGGGACGTATGGCGGGAGGGCATCAAGATAGAGTGCAGTGAGGGCGGAACGATTTCGGACATTCTGATTTCACAGGTTGTCATGCGCAATGTGAGGCGGCCTCTTTTTATGATATTGAACAACCGGTTTGTGCCGGAGGGGTTTGGCAGCTCGCTGGAGCTTTCCGGGATGCCTGCGATCGGGCGGATGGAACGTATTTCGGTAAATGGTCTGACGGCGGTGGACGAGACATGTATGGAGCAGACCCAATACAGGTTTGACGATGACATAATGGGAGAGCCCCGGTTTGGCGGTTTCCGGGTGGATGCCGCTGCCGGGCATCCGATCCGGGAGCTCACGCTGTCCCATATCCGGTATGAGTGCGTCGGAGGCGTGCGGCTGACGGAGATTCCGGAGCGGTATCCGGAGGTAGTGGATCAGACCAAAGTATCGGAAGCGGACTGTACGGCAGGCGTTTCGGAAAATTACTGGCCGGATTGGAGCAGAACGGCCTGCATGGATATCCGGCATGTGGACGGGCTTTGTCTGGAGCAGGTTCACTGCAGCTGCCGGAATGCGGATCAGCGGCCGATGGTGCTGGTGGAAGGCTGCACCCGTGTGACCGGGCAGGCGGAAACCAGACAGGAGAAGACCGGGGAAAAAGAGGAATGAGGAGATAAAAACGCATATGAAAATACAAAATCCGATTTTAAAGGGCTTTCATCCGGATCCTTCGATTGTCCGGGTGGGGGAGGACTATTATCTGGCCACATCAACCTTTGAGTGGTGGCCCGGCGTGCGGCTGCATCATTCCCGGGATTTAAAGCACTGGGAGCTGATAGCGTCGCCCTTAAACCGCATGTCGCAGCTGGATCTTCGGGGCGTGGGGGCCAGCCAGGGCATCTGGGCTCCCTGCCTGACCTATGATCAGGGAACCTTTTATCTGGTTTATACGGTGGTGAAGGCCTTTTACTGCAACATGTATGATACGGAAAATTATCTGGTGACGGCGCAGGATATTCGCGGCCCCTGGTCGGAGCCGGTGGCACTGAACAATTTTGGCTTCGATCCGTCCCTGTTTCATGATGAGGACGGACGAAAGTATATGGTGAGCATGGTGACAGACCATCGGGTACCCAAAAAGTATGCGGGACGGCTGGTGCTGCAGAAATATGATCCGGTGCAAAAGACGATGACCGGCCCGGTGCGGGAGATTTACCGGGCGGAACGTATTTTTCTGGAAGGGCCTCATATTTTCAGGCGGAACGGCTGGTATTATCTGTTTTCGGCGGATACCGGCACCGGGGAGGGGCACGGGCAGACGATTCAGCGTTCCCGCAGCGTCTGGGGGCCTTACGAGATGTATCGGGCGGATTTTATGGAACGGACCGACGAAGGGGAGGCGTATTCGATTCTGACCAGCCGTCATCGTCCGGAGCTTTTGCTGCAAAAAAGCGGGCACTGCGATCTGGTGGAGACGCCGGAGGGAGAGTGGTATGCGGTGCATTTGTGCGGCAGGGCCGGGCGGGAGAAAAACCCGGCGGATGCGGCCCGTTTCCCCGGGATGCGGCGGTACCCGCTGGGGCGGGAGACGGCGATCCAGAAAATGAAGTGGACAGAGGATGGCTGGCTGGTGCTGGACTGTGGAGAAGAACCGCAAAGCAATGTGCCTTTTGTGGAAATTCAGGGACCAAAGCTGCAGGAGTATCCTTTTGCGCAGCCTCCGGAGCGGGACGAGTTTGACAAAAAGGAGCTGGATCCGGAATTTCAATCCCTGCGGATTCCCATGGACGGGCGTTATCTGTCTCTGACCGCCCGGCCGGGCTGGCTGCGGCTGTACGGCAGAAGCGGCCTGTCCAGCAAATTTTCACAGAGCCTGATTGCAAAGCGATGGACGGAGTTTTCCTTCACCGTAAGCACCTGTCTGGACTTTGAACCGGAGGTATTTAAGCAGATGGCGGGGTTGATTTTGTTATATGACACAGACAACTATCTGTATCTGCATGTGAGTCGGGATGAGGAAATCGGCAAGTGCATCAGTATTTTGCGGGCAGAAAACGGCAGCTACAGCTATCCTGCGGGATATGTGCCGGTGGATGCGGGGCGCAGCCTGATTTTAAAGGCAGTGGTGGAACAGGAACGTCTGCAGTTTTACTGGGGTTACGAGGAGACAGGGACAAGTCCGATTGGCCCGGTTTTGGAAACCGGCTTTCTGTCTGACGAGGCCTGCCGGGAGGGCTGGTTTACCGGAGCGATGGCCGGGATTTGCTGTCAGGATCTGACCGGCTTTGGCAGGTATGCGGATTTTGACTGGTTCGAGAAAAAGGATGGAAGCCAAACATCTTCTTAAAAATCTGCATATTCCGCTTAAAAAACCCGATTTTTTTTCCGGACTGCCTTTGGTATATTACAGATACAGACAAGCAAGGCAGCAAACGGCAGGGGAAAATACCCGGGGCCGGGAAAGAAAGAGAGGAGATTGAGAGGATGAAAAAGAAGATTCTGGCAGCGGTTTTGAGCGCGGCGACAGTGACCGGTATGCTGGCAGGCTGCGGCAGCACAGCTTCCACGGGAGGGGCAGAGAGCGCGGCAGCGACAACGGCGAATACGGAGAGCACATCCGCAGATGCAGATGCGGCGGCAGATGCAGGCGCAGCGGCAACGACGGCGGGAGAGTCTGTGGTGACAGAGCCTACGGATCTGACCTTTATCTTTGCGGACGGCGACGAAGGCATGAAAACGGCCATGAATGAGATTGTCAATCGCTTCAACGAAGCATATCCGGATATTACCGTGACCATCGAGCCGGGCAACGGCGGCGCCTACAGCGAGTTTTTAAAGACGAAGGACAGCGTGGGCGAGTTCCCGGATATTATGGAGATGCGGGACACGGCGATGTATGTGCGGGCCGGCAAGCTGGCGGAGCTGCCGGAGGAGATCACCTCCCTGTTCCAGACCACCACAGAGTTTGAGGGCGCTGTATATACGGCTCCGCTGGGCGGCGAGAACACCAACGGCATCATCTACAATAAGACCTATTTCGATGAAAACGGCTTTGCGGAGCCGACCACCTATGAAGAATTTCTGGAGCTGTGCCAGGCTATCCAGGAGAAGGGAGATATGGCTCCCCTGGTAGTGGGCGGCCAGGACATCTGGCATATGGGCTTTTGGTTCCACAAAGCCTACAACGATCAGGTGCTGAGCCAGGATCCGGAGTTTATCAAGCATTGCTATGAAGGGACAAAGGACTTTACCGATGAAACCGTGAAGGCAACCTTTACTGAGCTGCAGGATATCATGCAGTACGCACAGGACGGCTGGACCTCCACGCCGGACGCGCAGATCACCACATTTTTGGTCAGCGACATGGCGGCGATGATGTATTCCGACACTCATATGTTTTCCAATATCCAGCAGGCTGATCCGAGCTTCGAGATGGGATGGTTTGCAGTGCCCAGCCCGGATGGCAAGACCCGCCTGGTAGGCGGCGCGGGCATCGGCGGTCTGGCGATCTCTGCGGAGGCAGCCCAGGATCCCAATAAGAAGGCGGCAGGCGAGGCATTTATCAAGTTCTTCTTCCAGCCGGAAAACTACAAGCTATACTGTGAGAGCTTAAGTGCGATTCCCACAACCGTGGATAAGCCCCAGCTGGATGTGCTGCCGGTATTTCAGGAGGTGATCGACGCCACCGAGACGGCGGACGATCTGGCTCCCATGTGGAACGGCAGAGTGGGTGACAACGAGCTGCCCCCTGATTTCAGAAACTTTACCTACAAGACGCTGGTGGAGGTGCTTCAGGGCACCAGAGACATCGACTCCGCCTGCGAGGAGATGAATAAGACCTGGAAAACCGCGATGGAAAGCTTCAACCCCATCACCGGCACCGGGATCAAATAAAGCGCTGTAATTTGCAATCAGTCTGCAAAAAAGCCTGATATACGGCGGGCATCCGGAGCGATCCGGGTGCCGCCGTCCAACCCTATCCTTACGTTTCCCCAAAACAGGAGTGTCAGATTATGAAAAAGACAGGAAAATTCCGGCCGGACAAGGTGGCGATCGGCTTCATCGCACCGGCCTTTCTCTTTTATACCCTTTTTATCATCGTGCCAACCTTAAGCAGTGTGTATTACAGTTTTACCTCCTGGGACGGCATCAGCCCCACGATCCGTTTCGTCGGACTGGCAAACTACAAAGAGATTTTCACCAGCGCACGCTTTGGAAATGCGCTGAAAAATACGGTGATTCTCACGTTGTTTATTTCTATTTTGGAAAATGCTTTCGCATTGGGACTTGCCCTGATCGTGGATCATGTGCGCTGGATGAAAAATCTGTTTCGCAGCGCTTTCTATATTCCGGTGCTGATCTCCGGCATCGTATCCGGCTTTATCTGGAAAATTATGTATAACTATAATTTCGGCGCCATCAATTCCATTCTGAGCGGAGTGGGACTGGAAGGGTGGAAGCAGGATTGGCTGGGCAACACGGCCCTGACTCTGATTATGGTAGGCGTGGTGCTGGTGTGGAAGGGCGCAGGCTATTACATGATCATATATCTGGCCTCCCTGCAGAGCGTTTCCACGGATATCATCGAGGCGGCTGAAATCGACGGCGCAACGCCGATCCAGAAATTTAAGAGTATCACGCTGCCGCTGATTTCCGGCGCGTTTACGATCAATTTCACCCTGTCTTTGATCAACGGCCTCAAGGTGTTTGATCAGATTTCCGTGATGACGGACGGCGGACCGGGCTTCACTACAGAGACGCTGGTATATTTGCTGTACAAGGTAGGCTTTAACGAGGGCCGTCAGGGCTTCGGCACGGCGGTTGGTATCGTGCTTTTGTTTATCATCATCATTTTGAATACACTGCAGCAGAAATTCTTAAGAAGCAGGGAGGTGCAGTTATAATGGAAAAGGCGCAGAGAAAAGTAAAATCGTCGGATTTTGTTTTGCTGGCGGTGACGGTGGTGCTGGCGATCCTGTTTTTGTATCCGGTGCTGTTTGCCCTGATGTCGGCGTTTAAGAGCAACGGCGATATCCTGAAAAGTCCGGTTTCCTTCCCGACCACGCTGTATATACAGAATTTTAAGGATCTGTTCGCTCAGTCGGATTTCGGCACGGCGATCCTGCACAGCATTTTTCTGACGGTAGTGTCGGAGGTACTGATCGTTTGCATCGTGCCCATGGCGGCCTATGGTATCGAGCGGCGCAAAAGCAGAATGACAGGCTTTATCTATACCTTTTTCCTGGAGGGCATGATGATTCCCTTTCATCTTTATATGTTTCCGCTGTTTAAGCAGATGAAGACGTTTCATCTTTTCGGAAATATGGCCGGTCCGATTGTCTGCTACATCGCGGGCTCCATCGCCTTCGGCACGCTGCTGTATTCCAGCTTTTTAAAGGGCGTGCCGCTGGAGATCGAGGAGGCGGCCCAGATTGATGGCTGCACTCCCTTCCAGACCTTCTGGAAGGTAACGTTTCCGCTGCTTGGCCCCTGCACCGGCTCCATGGTGATCTTAAACGGCCTGGGGATCTGGAATGACTATCTGATGCCCTACCTGGTGATGCCCAGCGGCAAGGCCAAAACCATCACCGTGGAGATCGCCTCCTTTGTGGGACAGTATACGGCAAGATGGGATATCGTGTTCGCGGGAACGGTGATCTCGATCATCCCGGCGCTGGCGATCTTCTGCATGTTCCAGAAATACTTTGTGAAAGGGATCACGGCAGGGGCGGCAAAGGGGTGAACCGTTGAAAAAAAGCCGCAGATCTGGTAAAATCAGAATACCGAAAAGTGATAGGATAGAAACGAAGGATCCGGAATGGGAAAAATAAAAAAGCTGTTTCGACATTTGAATCTATATCATAAATTTGCCCTTGCGATGATTGCGCTGGGGCTTTTTCCCATGCTGATCCTGACGACGGTGATGAGCAACCGGATGCTGGAAGGGTATCGGGAGGCGCTGGAAGAAAATTACGAGCAGGCGGCGGTGCATGCGGCCTCCAGCGTGGAAAATATGCTGTCTGTCTACGACAACGCCTCCAAGCTGTCCTATCAGTACAATTTTGGAGAGGGCACGGTCTATGAGGATTACACCGATTACGACAATCTGCGGCGGGTACTGACCGGAGAAATCTACGAGCCGGGGGAAAGAAGTCAGAGGCGGGCGTTGGAAATGCAGCAGTTTCTGCGCCAGGTGGAAAGCACGGACGGCTACATTTACGCGGCACATTTTCTGGGAGAAACGGAGGCGGGCGAACAACTGGATTTTCATTTCAGCACGATCAGCACCTATTTCAGGGATTTGCAGGCCTTCTGCGACAGTGTGGCTTATGAGAGCTGGGACAGGAAGGCCAAGACGCTGCAGCTGGTGGTGCCCCACGGGACGGCTTATTTTGGCGGCATGGAGCGCACCGTGTTTTCCCTTGCCCGCAATTATTATGACCTGCGGGGCGCGGTGGGACAGGAAAAATATGTGGGAACCCTGTTTTTGGATGTGGATATGGAGAAGCTGCGGCTGATTTTTAAAAAGATGCAGCTGCAGGGGGATGCGGATTTTTATCTGATCAACGAAGCCGGGGACTGTTTTTATGCGACCCGCACAGATTGTATCGGCGTCAATCTGGAGCGACAGGGGAAAATGCCGCAGGAGTCGGAGGCTCAGCTGGTGGTGCTGACGAAGACGAATCCATACGGTCTGCGGGTGCTGGCGGCGGTGGATACACAGAATGCGTTTGCCGGGCTGTATTCCGTCCGATATACGATGTATGCTTTTCTGGCGGCGGCAGGGCTTTTGCTGGTGCTGGCCTCCTTCTGGTTTTCCAGACGGCTGACCCGGCCGATCCACAGTATGATGGAACAGATGGGACAGATCGGGGGAGGGCATTTTGACCTGGAGCTGCCGGTGGAGACAAACGACGAGATCGGCGTGCTGTCTGCCCGCTTCAACCAAATGAGTCGGGAGCTGAAAAAATATATTGATCAATCCTATCTGGCCAGGATCCGGCAGAACGAGGCGGAGCTGACAGCGCTGAAATCCCAGATTTATCCGCATTTTCTCTACAATACGCTGGAGATTATCCGGATGACGGCGCTGGAAAATCAGGATCAGACGGTTTCGCAGATGATCGAGGCGCTTTCGGAGCAGATTCATTATCTGATCGGTCCGATGCAGGATATGGTGCCGCTGGAAAAGGAGATCGATATTGTGCGGCGCTATGTGTATCTGTTAAACTGCCGGATCCAGGGAAAGGTACTCTTGCAGGTAAACGCGCCGGGCAGCGGACAGGTGACGGTGCCCAAGCTGATCCTGCAGCCGATTGTGGAAAACGCCTATGTGCACGGCATCAAGCCAAAAAACGGCAGGGGCAGCATCCTGGTCGAGGCAGAGCAAAAGGACGGGAAGCTTTCGATCAGCGTCATGGACAACGGAACCGGGATGGATCAGGAGGCGCTTGCGCGTCTGGAGCAGCTGTTGGCCGGGGATGCGCCCGGCGTGAAAAACGAATATAACTGGCAGAGCATCGGTCTGAAAAATGTACACGACCGGATCCGCTTTTTGTACGGCGAGACCTACGGAATCCGTGTCACCAGCACGGCGGGGGTAGGTACGATTGTGGAGGTGCTGCTGCCCTGTCCGGGAGGGGAAAATCATGCAGAAAATGATTTTGGCAGATGATGAGCCTGTGATCACCAGGGGGATTCGCCGGTTGGTGGACTGGGAGCGTCTGGGAATTTGCATCGTGGGAGAATATGCGGACGGCAACAGCGCCATGGATGGCATTTTGTCCATGCAGCCTGCGCTGGCGCTGCTGGATATTTCCATGCCCGGTATGGACGGCATCGCCATCCTGAAAAATATCCGGGAGCTCAAGCTTTCCACCCGCGTGATTTTTATCAGCGGCTTTCAGGATTTTACCTATGCCAGAAGCGCCATCAGCTACGGGGCGGTGGAGTATCTGTTAAAGCCGGTGATCCGGGAACAGCTGCTGGCGGCGGTGGAGAAGGCGCTGGGCAGCCTTTGTGCCGGCACGGAAGGATATGAGAGCGTTGGTGCGATGGCGGATACTGCCGCCGCGAAGTCTTCCGTCACAGAACCTTCCGCGGCAGAGCCGTCTGCGGCGGCGCTGGAGCAAACCACTTATTTGCCTGTGCTGGCAGAGCTTTTGTTTGACGGGACGGAAGGGAAACAGGAGCAAAAACTGCTGCGATTTTCCATGATCAGCTATCTGGAGGAATATCTGGCGGAGAAAAAGCTGGGGATTTTGTTTTCCAAAAATGAGCATGTGGTGCTTGTGCTGAAGGGTCTGGAGGAAGAACGGGCAGAGGAGGAGCTGACAGCGCTTTTGCAAGAGGTGGAGCAGGCTGCCGGCAAAAAGATCGGTTTTGCGGTGGGGCAGGCCGTGGAGAGCATGGGGCAGATCCCGCAGCAATACGCCAAATGTCTGGAGCTTTCCCGGTACTTTTTCTTTGCGCCCTGGCTGCCGCGGCCTGTTTTGTGGGTGGAACAGCCGGTTTTTTGGCGCACGGCCGGGACAAAGGAGCTGTCGGAGGCCAGGGAGCGGCTGCTGGAAGTCCTTCTTTCGCAGGACGAGGCGGCATTTGGCGGGGCCTGGGAAGGGTTTGTCAAAATTCTGTGTCTGGCGGCCGAGGGACGGCGGGAGGACGCCTGCTATTATTTCTGCTCCACGGTGCGTCTGGCAGAGGAACGGGTTGCGGCATTGGGCATACAGAGCCGGGAGCCGGACATGGGCGCTCTGCTGGAGCAGGGCCGCGGCTGTCTCAATTTCAGGCAGATGCAGGAGCTGTTTGGCGGCATTTTTTCCGGTTATCTGGAGCTGGTCCGGCAGACGATGATCAGCAGCGAGAAGAAGGATCTGCTGCGGGCGCGGGAATATATCGAGACCCATTATCAGGAAAATCTGACACTGGAGGTGCTGGCCGGTCAGATCCATATGAATCCATACTATTTCAGCAGCTTTTTTAAAAAGCACGCGGGGGAGAATTTCAAGGACTATGTGAATCGGGTGCGGCTGGGGCATGCGGTATCTCTGCTGCTGACCACGGATCTGAAAACCTATGAGATTGCGGCCAGGGTGGGCTTTCGGGATGCACGCTCCTTTACGGAGGTGTTTTCCAGAGCCTATCAGGAGACGCCGAGCGCGTATAAGAAGCGAAGACTGGCGGAACAGAGAGAAACGATAGAGAAAAAATAGAAGACATCGGAGAAGGAGCGCATATCCGCGGGACAGGGTATGCGCTTCTTTTGCTATGAAAATGTTACAGGTTTTTGAATTTTTTAAGAAAAATCCTTGTCAACGCCCTGCTTTTATACTAGAATGGGATTAAAAGTGGTGGAAAGTGGAGTGAAGTGGTGTGAAGTGGGACAAACTGAGTCCGGCGGACATCCTTTGCGCGAAACAGACGCCAGGTTGGCGGCAGCAGACGCTTCCATCGCTTCGATCGGCAGGTGATTGTTCATGTTTATGGGTGAGTACAATCATACGGTAGATACGAAAGGCAGGTTGATCATTCCCTCCAAATTTCGCGAGACACTGGGCGATAAATTTGTGATTACAAAGGGACTGGACGGCTGCTTATTTGCGTATGACAACGCCGGCTGGAGCGCCTTTGAGGAGAAGCTCCAGGCTATGCCCATCAGCAGGAAGGATACCCGTATGTTCGTCCGGCATTTTCTGGCCGGCGCGGCGGAGGCCGAGGTGGACAAGCAGGGACGTATCCTGATCCCGGCCAAGCTTCGGGAGTTTGCCGATCTGACAAAGGATGTGGTGCTGGTAGGCGCCGCGGGACACATTGAGATTTGGAGTAAGGAGCGCTGGCTTGCGCTGGAGGAAGAGGCGGAGGAGTCCATGGAGGACATCGCGGAGCGGATGGACGACCTGGGACTCTAAGGCTGGGATATCGCAGGGAGAAACGGAAGGGATTCATGGATTTTGCACACACATCCGTCCTTTTGGAGGAGACAATTGAAGGTCTGGCCATCCGGCCGGAGGGCGTCTATGTGGACGGCACGCTGGGCGGGGCGGGACATTCGTCCCGGATCGCGGAGAAGCTGACGACAGGACGGCTCATCGGCATCGATCAGGACAGCGACGCCATCGAGGCGGCCGGGCAGCGGCTTATGCCGTGGAGCAGCAGGGTGACGCTGGTGCGGGACAACTACTGCAACCTTCCCTCCATTTTAAAGGGGCTGGGAATCGACCGGGTGGACGGAATCCTGCTGGATCTGGGAGTTTCCTCCTATCAGCTGGACAACGCCGGAAGAGGCTTTTCCTACCGCTTTGACACGGCGCTGGATATGCGGATGGACCGGCGGCAGACGCTGACGGCACGCACCATCGTCAACGAGTGGAGCCAGAACGAGCTGTTTCGCTGTATCCGGGATTACGGCGAGGATAAATTTGCGCAGAACATTGCGAAGCACATCGTGGCGGCCAGGGAGAAAAAGCCCATCGAGACGACGGGAGAGTTAAACGAGATCATCCGGGCGGCAATTCCGGCCAGGATGCGGGAAACCGGGGGACATCCCTCCAAGAGGACGTTCCAGGCAATCCGGATCGCCTGCAACCGGGAGCTGGAGGTGCTGGAAAGCTCGCTGGACAGCTTTATCGGGCTGCTGGCGCCGGGAGGAAGGCTGTGCATCATCACCTTCCATTCCCTGGAGGACCGGATCGTCAAGACCGCGTTTAAGAGAAATGAAAATCCCTGCACCTGCCCGCCGGAATTTCCGGTGTGCGTCTGCGGGAAGAAGAGCCGGGGGAGGGTGGTTACGCGAAAGCCCATTTTGCCCTCACCGGAGGAAATGGAGGAAAATCCCCGGGCCAAGAGCGCGAAGCTGAGGATTTTTGAAAGAAAAGAAGAGTAAAGCCGGACGGACGATCCGGCGGTAAGGAGAGCAAATGGCGGCAACCCAACGCGTATCCCAAAGAGCCGGAAAACGGCAGACATACAGAAGAAGCGAATATGTGACGGGGACGGCGGTACGTCAGCTGCAGCCCGAGAGGGAGCTTGAAAGACGGCTGGAGCAGCCGGGCAGACGGCTGAGCCATGAGGCGCGCAAGAACCGGGAAAAGGCGAAGTACATGAACTTTGCCTATGTGCTTTTTCTCACGGCAGCGCTGGCGGTGACGGGATTTGTTCTGATCGGCTATATCCGCATGGAGTCCGCCATCACCCAGAGCGTGAAGAAGGTGGCCTCCCTGGAGAGCAAGCTCAACAATATCAGAACCCAGAATGACGAGACGCTGGGCCGCATCGAGAGCTCCATCGACCTGGAGGAGATCCGGCGCATCGCGATCACCGAGCTCGGCATGACCTATGCGGGCGAGGGGCAGATCGTGGAGATCCCGGATGAGGGGAGCGACTATGTAAGGCAGTATGCGGACATCGATAAGTAAAGCAGGTGCAGGTTTGGAAAAAAGAAATAAATTTACGATAAAAATGCAGAAAAAGCTGGTGGTACTGTTCGGATTGGTGCTGCTGGCTTTTGCCGGATTGAGCGCAAGATTGATCCTGATCAATAAAGACAACGGGGAACAGTACAAAAAACAGGTGCTTTCCCAGCAGCAGTATTCCAGCACGACAATTCCCTACAAACGGGGAGAAATCCTGGACAGCAAGGGGACGAAGCTGGCCGCCAGCGAGAAGGTCTATGACCTGGTGCTGGACGTGAAGGCCATGAACAACAAGGAAGATTATGTGGAGCCTACGATTCAGGCGCTGTCGGATTACTTTGATGTGGATACCGGGAAGGTGCGGGAATATGTCCAGGAGCACCCGGATTCCCAGTATTATGTACTTAAGAAGCGGATGAGCTACGACGAGATCAGCGATTACCAGGCGATGATGGCGGACGAGAATCAGAAGGAGACCAGCCAGTACATCAAGGGAATCTGGTTCGACGAAAGCTATAAAAGAGTATATCCCAACGATTCCCTCGCCAGCGACGTGATCGGTTTTACGCGGACGGACGGCACGGGAACCTACGGACTGGAGGAGTATTACGACAGCGTATTAAGCGGCGTCAACGGCAGGACCTACGGCTATATGGACAGCGACGAAAACCTGCAGCGCACCACGGAGCCGGCGGTGGACGGCTACAACATCTATTCCACCATCGACGCCACGATTCAGGGCATTGTCGAGAAATATTTAAAAAAGTATAACGACGAAAATAAGAACGTGGCCCGCGAGGGAAACGGCGCGCAGGATATCTCCGCCATTGTGATGGATGTGGATTCCGGCGAGGTGCTCGCCATGGCCAGCTATCCGTTTTTCAACCTGAATGACACAAGGGATACGAGCGCCCTGATCGGCAGCCGCTTAATCGACGTCAGCGGCAACACGACGACCACGGTGATCAACGAGGAGATCGCGGCCTCCCTGGAGGAGAAGGATAAGAACGACCTTCTGGTGCAGAATCTGAACGCCCTCTGGAAAAACTACTGTATCAACAGTACCTACGAGCCCGGTTCCACCATGAAGCCCTTTGTGGCGGCCATGGGACTGGAGGATGGGAGGCTGAAGGGAAACGAATCCTTCGAGTGCACGGGAATTGTGGAGATCGGCGGCTACAAAATCCGCTGCCACAACTACAGCACCAGCGGAGCGGAGGGGTGGCTCACCATCGATCAGGCCATCGAGCGCTCCTGCAATATCGCCCTCATCAAAATGGCGCAGGTGATCGGAAATGATGAATTCCTGAAGTATATGGAGGAATTCAATTTCGGCTTAAAGACCAACATTGATCTGGCCGGCGAGGCAAGGACGGCCTCCCTGGTGTTCAATTCCAATACGCTGGGGCCGACGGAGCTGGCGACCTCCAGCTTCGGCCAGGGCTTCAATGTGACCATGATCCAGATGATCACCGGCTTTTGCTCCCTCATAAACGGCGGCTACTATTATGAGCCCCATATGGTGAGCAAGATCACCGCCTCCGACGGTTCTGTGGTGGAAAACATTGAGCCCAGGCTGTTAAAGCAGACCGTCTCCGCTGAGACCTCGGCGAAGATCCGGGATTACTGCGTGCAGGTGGTGGAGGGGGAGAATGGAACCGGTAAGAGGGCGAGGCCGGCAGGTTACCGCATCGGCGGAAAGACCGGCACGGCGGAGACCGTTTCCGCGCAGGGAACCCGTGAAAAGGATGAGTACGTCGTGTCCTTTCTGGGCTACGCCCCGGCGGACGATCCGCAGATCGCCATTTATGTGGTGCTCAACCGGCCCAATGCCCGCAACCAGGATCTGGAAACCCGCAAGGCCTGCATCATCGCCAAGAACATTTTGACGGAAGTTCTTCCTTATTTAAATATCTTTATGACCGAGCCTCTGACGGAAGAGGAGGAGAAGGAGCTGGAGGAGATGCAGATCGACATCCGCCAGCAGCTCTCCGCCGGGGTCAGCGGCAACGATGTCAGCGGAAATGAGGCGGGAACCGGCACCGGGGCGGAGACAGGAACCGGGACAGGGGATCCGGACAGCGGCGAGGCAGCCGGTGGGGATGCGGCAGCCGGTCAGGAGGGAGAACAGACGCAGGAAAGCAATCCTTATGTGAACGCGGACGGCGAGCTGGTTGACCCGGATACCGGGGAGAAGATCACGGAGGATACGCCGGGCTATGACCTTCCGGTTTCGGGCCTGCTAAACGGCTCGGACGCCGGGGAGGCCGGGGCCCGGGATGAGCCGCCAAGCGGCCTGTCCTTTACGCCTTAGAGCATAATCGGAGCGGAAGGCTAATAGACTGTAACAATTACCGGTTGGCGGGGCGGTATGGAAAAGAGCAGAACCTTCCACAGAAAAAAGATTGTCACGGTTTTTTTCGCCTGCACGCTTTTGTTTGCGGGGCTGTCGCTGCGGGTGGGCTGGCTGATGGTTTTCCGGTCGGAGCATTACATGGAGCTGGCTGACGAGCTTCACCAGCGGGAGCGCAGGATCAAGGCAAAGCGGGGCAGGATCATCGACCGCACGGGTCAGGTGCTGGCGGATAACCGGACGGTATGCACAATTTCCGTGGTTTACAGCCAGATCACGGATCCGGAGACCGTGATCCGGACGCTCTCCGAAAAGCTCTCCCTGCCGGAGGAGACGGTGCGCAAAAGAGTGGAGAAGGTTTCCTCCATCGAAAAAATCCGGAGCAATGTCCCAAAGGAGCTGGGGGATTCCATCCGCGCCTGCGGTCTGGATGGGGTGAAGGTGGACGAGGATTATAAGCGGTATTACCCTTACGGCGAGCTGGCCTCCAAGGTGCTGGGCTTTACCGGCGGCGACAACCAGGGAATCCTGGCGCTGGAGAGCCGCTACGAGGAGGTCCTGGCGGGGACGGGAGGGCTGATCCTGGAGACGACCGACGCCAGGGGCGTGCGGCTTTCCCGGGAGGGCGAGAGCCGGCAGGAGCCGGTGGACGGCGAGGATCTTTATATCAGCCTGGATATCAATATCCAGCAGTATGCCACCCAGCTGGCGGAGCAGGTCAAAAAGGCCAAGGAGGCCGAAAGCGTATCCGTTCTTGTGATGCGCCCTGACAACGGGGAGATCCTGGCGATGGCGGATGTGCCGGAGTATTCCCTGAACGATCCCTTCACCCTGACCGAGGAGGCGGCATCCGCTGCCATGACCGAAAAGGAAAAGCAGGAGGCCTTAAACCGGATGTGGCGCAATGCATGCATCAACGACACCTACGAGCCCGGCTCCGCCTTCAAGATCATCACCGCCGCGGCGGCGTTGGAGGAGGGTGCTGTGACAGAGAAGGACACCTTTCAGTGTCCGGGCTTTATCACGGTGGAGGGGCGAAGGATCCGCTGCGCGAGGGTAAACGGCCACGGCACGGAAACCTTTGTGCAGGGCACGATGAATTCCTGCAACCCGGTCTTTGTCACCGTGGGACTGCGGCTGGGCGCAGAGCGCTTCTACCGGTATTTTGAGCGCTTCGGGCTGCTGGGAAAGACCGGCATCGACGTCTCCGGCGAGGCGTCCACGATTATGCATAAGGCAGAGGACATGGGGCCGGTGGAGCTGGCCACGGTATCCTTTGGGCAGTCCTTTCAGATCACGCCCATCCAGCTTGCCGCCACGGTCAGCTCGCTGATCAACGGCGGCAGGCGCGTGACGCCTCATTTCGCGGTAAAGACGGGGAAGGGAGAGGCACTCACGGACGTGGGCTGGCAGGAGGGGGAGAGGATTTTGTCGGAGGAGACCAGCCGCAGGCTGCGGGATATCCTCTTTGAGGTGGTCGAGAACGGGGGCGGTAAAAACGGAAAGGTGGAGGGCTACCGGGTAGGCGGGAAAACCGCCACCAGCGAGACGCTTCCCCGCGGGACAGGGCGCTATATCTCCTCCTTTCTGGGCTTTGCTCCGGCGGAGGATCCCAAGGTGCTGGCGCTGTGCATTATCCGGAATCCGCAGGGCGTCTACTATGGCGGACAGGTGGCGGCTCCGGTGGTGCGGCAGCTTTTTGAAAATATTCTCCCCTATCTGGAGGAGACAGGATAGAAAACAGGGCGGCAGGAGCAGCTGTCGCCGGGAAAGGCGGTTTGTCGAGATGGATTTGACAGGAAAAAAGGTTTTGGTGGCGGGCTGCGGAAAGAGCGGGATCGCCGCGGCAGAGCTCCTTTTACAGGCCGGAGCCTGTCCGGTTTTGTTTGACGAGAACCGGGAGCTGGATCGGGAAGCGCTGCGGCGCAGGGAACCTCTTTTGGAGGGGACCGATATTGTGCTCGGAGAGCTTTCCGGAGAGCTGCTCGGGGAGCTTTCCCTGGCGGTGTTAAGCCCCGGTATTTCGGTGGAGGAGCCCTTCTGCGGCCGGCTGCGGGAGGGGGGCGTCCCGATCTGGGGCGAGGTGGAGCTTGCCTGGCACTATGCGAAGGGAAGCCTGATCGCCATCACCGGGACGAACGGCAAGACCACGACCACCACTCTGGTGGGAGAGATTATGAAAAACTGTTACCCTTCTGTTTTTGTGGTGGGAAATATCGGCACGCCTTATACCGGCGAGGCGCTGAAAACCCGTGAGGACAGTGTGACCGTGGCGGAGATCAGCAGCTTTCAGCTGGAGACGGCGGTGGATTTCCATCCGGCGGTGTCCGCCGTCTTAAACATCACGCCCGATCATTTGAACCGCCATCACACCATGGAAAACTACGCGGCGGTAAAGGAGTCTATCGCCAAAAACCAGACGGAGAAGGATTTCTGTATTTTAAACTATATGGATCCCCGCCTGCGGCGTTTCGGCGCAGAGTGCGCAGCGCAGGTTGTCTGGTTTTCCTCCGGGGAAAAGCCGGAGCGCGGTTATTATCTGAGAGGAAGCAAAATCTGCCGTAACCTGGGCAAGGGGGAGGAGGAGCTGATGGACGTGGAGGAGATGAGCCTCCTTGGCGTCCACAATTATGAGAACGTGATGGCGGCGATCGCCATTTCCTCCGCTTTCGGCGCGCCCATGGACAAAATTCTGGAAACGGTGCGCCATTTCCGGGCGGTGGAGCACAGGATCGAGTATGTGGCCACCAAAAACGGCGTGGTTTACTACAATGATTCCAAGGGAACCAATCCGGATGCGGCCATTCAGGCGGTGCGGGCCATGAAATGGCCGACCGTGCTCATCGGCGGGGGCTACGACAAGCAGAACACCTACGACGAGTGGATCGAGTCCTTTGGAGATAAGGTGAAGCTTTTGGTGCTGATCGGCCAGACCCGGGAAAAGATCGCGGCCTGCGCCAGGGCCCACGGCTTTGACCGGGTGGTGCTGGCGGACAGCTTTGAGCAGGCCATGGAGATCTGTGTGAAGGAGGCGCATCCCGGCGATGCGGTGCTCTTATCCCCCGCCTGCGCCAGCTGGGGAATGTTCCCCAACTATGAGGTGCGGGGAAAAATGTTTAAGGATTATGTCAATGGCTTAAAGGAGTGACAGGGTGGCGCAGCGGAGATTTCGGAGGAAAACTGAACACTATTTTGACTATAGCCTGCTGTTTATCATTCTGTTCATGACGGGCTTTGGCCTGGTGATGATCTATTCGGCCAGCGCCTATGATGCGGCCCTGCAGATGGACAACGAGACCTATTACCTGACCCACCAGGCCTTTGCGGCGGTGCTGGGGATCGTCGGGATGTTCGTGGTGTCGCGGATTCCCTATCATTTCTGGGAACACTTCGCAGTGCTTGGCTACGGCGTTTCCATGCTGCTGATCCTGCTGGTCCTGACGCCCCTGGGCATAGAGGCAAACGGAGCCCGGCGCTGGCTGAACCTGGGGATTTCCGTGCAGCCGGCGGAGATCGCAAAGCTTGCCATGATCCTGTTTTTGTCCAGCATGATCTGCAAGATGGGGCGCAACGTGCGCACCGGCAAGGGCTTCTGGATCATCCTGGCCATGGCGATGCCGCACTGCCTGCTTGTCTGGAGAGTGACGGACAACATGAGCTCGGCCATCATTATTTTCGGAATCGCTTTTCTGATGCTGTTTGTGGCGACGCCGGATTACAAGCGCTTTATGCTCCTGGGAGCGCTGGCCGCCGTGGGCGGCGGCCTGCGGATCTATGTGATTGCCCGGGCCGCCACGGCGGAGGACTCGGGCTTCCGTGTGGCGCGTATCCTGGCCTGGCTGGATCCGGAGGCCTACGCCTCGGGCAGGGGCTTCCAGACGCTGCAGGCGCTGTACGCCATCGGCTCCGGCGGAATTTTCGGGAAGGGGCTGGGCCAGAGCATCCAGAAGCTCAGCTACCTGCCGGAGCAGCAGAACGATATGATTTTTGCCATTATCTGCGAGGAGCTGGGACTGTTCGGCGGCATCGCGGTGATTCTGATTTTTGTCCTGCTGATCTGGCGGCTGATGGTGATCGCCAACAACGCTGCGGATCTCTTTGGAGCCCTCCTGGTGGTGGGCGTGATGGGACACATCGCCATCCAGGTCATCCTGAATATCGCCGTGGTCACCAACACCATCCCCAACACGGGGATTTCCCTTCCGTTCATCAGCTACGGAGGCTCCTCTGTGATGTTTCTGCTGCTGGAGATGGGGCTGGTGATGAGCGTGGCCCGGGGGATCAGGCTAAAGGATGTGTAGCGGCAAAGGTTTGCTTCACAAAACGCGCCCGTTTCCATAGAATAGTAGAAAGAACAGGGAATCGGGCGGTGGGAGCTTGGACGCGATTTGGATAGAAGGAAACAGGACGCTTTCCGGGGAGGTGACCGTGCAGGGCTCAAAAAACGCTGCGTTGCCGGTGCTGGCCGCCACCCTGTTGGTGCCCGGTGTGACGAGGCTCTTAAACTGTCCTGAAATTTCGGACGTCTCCTGCATGTGCGAGATTCTCCGCCATATGGGCGCCAGGGTGGAACGGCGGGGAAAAGAAGTGACGGTGGATGCCTCGGAGCTGACAGGCTGCCGTATTTTGCCGGAGCATGCGGTGCGGATGCGCTCCTCCGTGATTTTGGCGGGGGCGCTGCTTGGCCGGTGCCGGGAAGCGTTTTTCTTCCAGCCCGGCGGCTGCGTGATCGGCGACAGGCCCATCGATATGCACCTTTGGGCCCTGGGGCGTCTGGGCGTCTTCTTTTCCGGGCGGGAGGGGGAGATACGGGCGCAGGCGCTGCGCCTGAGGGGCGCCTTTGTCCGTCTGCCCTTCCCCAGCGTGGGCGTCACGCAGAACGCGGTGCTGGCGGCGGTGGGAGCGGAAGGGACCACCCGCCTGACCAACTGCGCCAGGGAGCCGGAGATCGGCGCGCTGTGCCGCTTTCTGCGGGGAGCCGGGGCGGATGTCCGGGAGGAAGGCGGCGGAGAGATCCGGGTGGAGGGCGGAAGGCCTTTGCATGCAAGCACCTTTTGGATCGACGCGGACCGGATCGTGGCGGGCACTTATCTGGCCGGGGTTCTGGCGGCCGGCGGGAAGGCCTTTTTGCGGCAGGCTCCCTGGTATGAGCTTAAGGCTGCGCTGAAGGCCGCGCGGCGGATGGGCGCCGTGGTGCGGACAGAAAGCCACGGCCTGTATGTGGAAAGGACGGGAAGGCTTTTGTCTCCCGGGGAGCTGGTGACGGGCGTTTACCCGGCCTTCCCCACGGATCTGCAGTCTCCTTTTCTGGCGGCCATGTGTCTGGCGGAGGGAAAAAGCAGCATCCGGGAGCGGATTTTTAACGGCCGCTTCGGCGTGGCCGGACAGCTCAACCGGATGGGAGCGGACATTCGGATCGGGGGCGACCGGGCTTTCGTGCCGGGCGGACGCAGGCTGTCGGGCTGCCGGGTGGCTGCCGGGGAGCTTCGCGGCGGGGCTGCCCTGACGGTGGCGGGGCTGTGCGCACAGGGCAGGACCGTCGTGGAAAACTGCCACTTTATCCGGCGGGGCTACGAGGATATTGTGAGAGATTTGAAGGAGCTTGGAGCAGACATTGGCAACGAGACAGAAGTTCCGCCTGATGAAGGGCGGCAGGTCTGAAAAAAAATCCAGAAGGAAGGGACCGCCGGGCAAGGCGGGTCCCCCGGACAGAAGGACAGGCCGGTTCCCGGCGGCTGCGCTGGCGGTCGGGATTTTGCTGTTTGTGCTGGGGGCCGGCTCGATTTTTATCCTGACCCGGTTCCGGGTGGTCCATGTGTCCGTGGAGGGAAACGTCCACTACACGGCGGAGCAGATCGAGGCCATGGTGCTGACGGACCGGCTTTCCTACAACTCCCTGTATCTGTCCGCAAAGTATAACAACCGGGAGATCAAAAACATTCCCTTCATTGAGACGATGAGCGTGCATGTGGACTCCCCCGACAGCATCACGATCCGGGTCTACGAAAAATCGGTGGCCGGATATGTGGAGTACATGGGAAGATACATGTATTTTGACCGGGAGGGGATCGTGGTGGAATCCTCCACGACCAAAACCTCCGGGGTGCCGCAGGTGACCGGTATCCACTTTGACCATGTGGTGCTCTATGAGCCGCTTCCGGTGGAGGACAGCGGGATTTTCCAGGAAATCCTTTCCATCACCCAGATGCTTTCCAAGTACGAGATCACCACGGACAAGATCTATTTCAACGAGGAAAACGAGGTGACGCTCTACTTCGGGCAGGTGCGTGCCCGCCTGGGGCAGGACAACCTGGAGGAAAAGATCATGCGCCTGCAGCAGATCCTTCCGAGCCTGGAGGGGGAAAACGGCGTGCTGGACATGGAGAATTATTCGGAAGATCGCAAAAACGTCACATTTCAAAGGTAACAGTTCAGCCAGCAATGTCAGTTAGTTAAGGATTATGGTTGGCATCGAGAGGGGAAAGGAGACT
>JAUNGT010000014.1 GCA_030524455.1 Eubacteriales bacterium
ATCAAGGTTTTTATTAGATTTACACAATAAAAAACAGGTAGTTTTTGACACTACCGGTAATCCAGCAGGGGATGATATATGAATAATTTATTTGATGAATATTTGGATCATATGTTGGAGAATATGCGGGGGAGTAGAAAAGAAAAACGGGATATTAGGAACGAGTTAGAGTTACACATGCAAGAATTATATGATACCTATATTTCTGCAGGATATGAAGAAAAAAAGGCGGGGCAAAACGTAATTATAGATATGGGAGATTCCAGTGCGCTTGCGAGAGAGTTTAATCCCATTCTGAAAAGGAAAAAAATGAAGAGATATATGAGAGCAGTATCTTCTCTGAATATTATTATGCTGGCTGTCTTTTGTACAATAATTTTTTATTCGTGGAAAGAAGAGAAGGAGAAGTATTTAGAATTTGCGGAGGGGTTAGACAGTGGTAAAGTGATCATGTCAGAAGAGTTGAAAGATAGTTTTTATAACCTTAATTATAAGGATAACGAACTTATTGAAAATGCAATTAATTGTTATTATAAAGAGAAAGAAACTGATGAAACCGTCCAAATGGTAATAAATAATGAAGCGAATGTATTTATTACCATGAGAGAGGTGTATGGTTCAAAGAGCGAGGGGGAATAAAAACTATCGCTATCGTGGAGGGGGAACTTGTTGATATCGCACCTCATAAATAGGAGCTGTAAAATTCCTAAGGATCAGCTAAGTTGTCGAATGAGGATATGGGAGTAAGATAAATTAAGGGAAAAGCATTCTATGGTGAAATTTAAGCCATAGAAGACCTTTTAATATGCGGAGATATACTGTATGATTTGTACCGAACTAAATTTGAGAATTTCAATAAGTAATAAAATAAGTTTTTAGAGATTACAGTAGGCACAAAAAGCGAAACATTTTAGTTTTGATATAATGATGATACCGCCTCGTAATATTCATTTGAATATAGATGATCAAATCATATTATGAGCAGTTTAAAATTCGAATATAGATATTCAAAACGTAGAACTGATCAATTAAAAGAAGATATACAACGGATGAAAGACACTGGATTTTAAAAAGATATATCCGGAAGCCAGCGGGGAAGTGATTGCCCTGTTTAGGGAAATTAGAGTATTACCCAGCAGGGAGGATTCCTATGAATGTCTGCTAGAAGGGGGGATCCCGGTAGAACCGTCACAGGAGTTTCTATGAAGAAAAAATGTGACTCTGCTGTTTTATTTCCTGTACCCCAAAACGGGGATGAGAGCCTGCCGCCCTTACTGCGACAGATGTCCGGCCCGATCTCCTTCGGCCTGACCAACGCCTATATGTTTGTGGCAGTGCTGCAGAACAATCAGGAGGCGCTGGCAAACCTGATCGCCGCAATCCTGCATATCGACCGGTCGGAAATCCTTTCCCTGGAAATCCTAAACCCAATTGTGCTGGGGGAAGCGGCGGACGAAAAAGCCTGCGTGATGGATATTCTTGTCCTTTTAAATGGGAATATTAAGCAAGGCCTCACAACTGGCCGACAGGAAGAAGCGAATCGGCTCAACTCATTAATCCGAAAGCTGGCTGCTCTTGGTCGGACCTCAGATATTGTCAAAGGAGCCGGGGACCCTGCCTATCAGGCAAAACTACTGGAGGAATTTGGTCTGTAGCTGCAGACCCTATTAGCGCGCGGCAAATGGCTGCGCGCTTTCCGTCCCAAATATTAAGAAAATGTGAAAAAATTGTAACAAGGCGGGACGCAGGGGCACAGCGCCTTGCTTTTTTAGAAACCATCTGTTAGAATAACGTTTAGGTTTATTTTTGCGCGGCAGGCGCAGCTGAATGGAGAAAAACAGATGAATGTGATTGAGAAAGTTTTTGGTACGCACAGCGAGAGAGAGCTGAAGCGGATCACGCCCCTGGTGGATCGGATCGAGTCTTTGCGGGACGGGATGATGGCGCTTAGCGACGAGCAGCTGCGGGACAAGACGAAGGAATATAAGAACCGGCTGGCAAACGGGGAGACGCTGGACGATCTTTTGCCGGAGGCCTTTGCCACCGTTCGGGAGGCAGGACGCCGTGTGCTGAATATGGAGCATTTCCGGGTGCAGCTGATCGGCGGCATTATTCTGCACCAGGGCCGTATCGCCGAGATGAAGACCGGCGAGGGTAAGACGCTGGTATCCACCCTGCCCGCGTACTTAAACGCGCTGGAGGGCAAGGGCGTGCATGTGGTTACGGTCAACGATTACCTGGCAGCCCGCGACGCCGAGTGGATGGGCGCGGTGCACGAGTTTTTGGGCCTGAAGGTGGGCGTTGTGTTAAACGACATGAAGCCCGAGGAGCGGAAGGAAGCCTATGCCTGCGATATCACCTATGTGACCAACAATGAGCTGGGCTTTGATTATCTTCGCGATAATATGGCGATTTATAAGGAACAGCTCGTGCTGCGCGATCTGCACTATGCCATCATCGACGAGGTGGACTCGGTGCTCATCGACGAGGCCCGCACCCCGCTGATTATTTCCGGGCAGAGCGGCAAGTCCACCAGCCTGTATGAGGCCTGCGATATTCTGGCGCGTCAGCTCAGGCGCGGCGATGACGTGGCGGAGTTTTCCAAGATGGATGCCATCATGGGCGTGGAGCAGGAGGAGAACGGCGACTTCGTGGTCAATGAGAAGGATAAGGTGGTGAACCTGACCGCGGAGGGGATCGCGAAGGTGGAAAAATTTTTCCACATCGAGAACCTGGCCGATCCGGAGAATCTGGAGATTCAGAACAATATCATCCTGGCGCTGCGGGCGCATAACCTGATGCACCGGGACAAGGACTATGTGGTAAAGGACGATCAGGTGCTGATCGTGGACGAATTTACGGGCCGTATTATGCCCGGACGCCGTTACTCCGACGGCCTGCACCAGGCCATTGAGGCCAAGGAGCATGTGAAGGTGAAGCGGGAGAGCAAGACGCTGGCGACCATCACCTTCCAGAACTTTTTCAACAAGTTTGAGAAAAAATCCGGCATGACCGGTACGGCGCTGACCGAGGAAAAGGAGTTCCGGGATATTTACGGGATGGATGTGGTGGAGATTCCCACCAATCGCCCGGTGATCCGAAAGGATCTGCACGACGCCGTATATAAGACCAAGCAGGAAAAGCTGCACGCCATTGTGGAGGCGGTCAAGGCGGCTCATGAAAAGGGGCAGCCCGTGCTGGTGGGCACGATCACGATTGAGGCCTCCGAGCAGCTCTCCGGCATGCTGCGCCGGGAGGGCATCCAGCATAAGGTCCTGAACGCCAAATTCCATGAGCTGGAGGCGGAGATTGTGGCGGACGCCGGCGTACACGGCGCAGTGACGATCGCCACCAACATGGCGGGCCGCGGTACGGACATCAAGCTGGACGAGGAGTCCAGGGCAGCAGGCGGCTTAAAGATCATCGGCACGGAGCGCCATGAGTCCCGCCGGATCGACAATCAGCTGCGCGGACGTTCCGGCCGTCAGGGAGATCCGGGGGAATCCCGTTTCTACATTTCCCTGGAGGACGACCTGATGCGCCTGTTCGGCTCCGAGAAGATGATTTCCATGTTCAATGCGCTGGGCATCCCGGAGGGACAGGAGATCGAGCACAAGATGCTGAGCCGTGCGATCGAGAACGCCCAGAAGAAGATCGAGGGCAATAACTTCGGCATTCGTAAGAACCTGCTGGAATACGACCAGGTGATGAACGAGCAGCGCGAGATCATTTATGCGGAGCGCCGCCGCGTGCTGGACGGCGAGAGCATGCGCGACGTGATTTACAAGATGATCACGGATATCGTGGACAACACGGTGGACATGGTGATCGGGGAGGAGAGCGACGCGGAGGAATGGAACCTTACTGAGCTCAATTCTCTGCTGCTGCCCATTATTCCGCTGGAGCCTGTGACCAGGGAGCGGATCGCAAAGCCCAAAAAGGACAGCTTAAAGCAGCAGCTCAAGGAGGAGGCCGTCAAGTTTTATGAGACGAAGGAGGCCGAGTTCCCGGAGGCGGAGATGATCCGTGAGGCGGAGCGCGTGATCCTCCTGAAGGTGATCGACCGCAAGTGGATGACCCATATCGACGATATGGATCAGCTGCGCCAGGGCATCGGCCTGCAGGCCTACGGCCAGCGTGATCCTCTGGTGGAATATAAGATGAACGGCTACGAGATGTTTGAAAATATGACAGAGAGCATCAAGGAGGATACGATTCGTGTGCTCTGCCATATCCGTCTCGAACAGAAGGTGGAGCGGGAGCAGGTCGCGAAGGTGACGGGAACCAACAAGGACGAATCCGGCCCGAGAAGACCGGTGAAGCGGGAGCATATGAAGGTATATCCCAACGATCCCTGCCCCTGCGGCAGCGGCAAGAAATATAAAAACTGCTGCGGCAGGAATCACTGACACCCGCAGGCAGTAAAGGTGGACAAATATTATGGCAATGGTAGAATTGGACCAGATGAAGTTCGAGCTGCAAAGCTACGAGAATACGCTTCATGAGGTGAAGGATTCCCTGAATCTGGAGGGAAAAAAGAAGCGGATCGAGGAACTGGAGATGGAGATGGAAGCCCCGGGCTTCTGGGACGATCCGGATTCCTCCAACCGCAAGATGAAGGAACTGAAAAATCTGAAGGACACGGCGGAGCTGTGCAATAAGCTGGAAACCCAGTATTCCGATATCGAGACGCTCATCGAGATGGGCCACGAGGAGGAAGATCCGGAGATGACGGCGGAGATCCGCAGCGAGCTGGACGAATTTATCGAACAGCTGGAGGAGCTGCGCATCGGCACGCTTTTGTCCGGCGAATATGACAGAGATAATGCAATTTTAAAATTAAATGCAGGAGCGGGCGGCACGGAGAGCTGCGACTGGTGCGGTATGCTTTACCGGATGTACACCAGATGGGCCGAGAAAAAAGGCTTTTCCGTGGAGGTGCTGGATTATCTGGACGGCGAGGAGGCGGGCATCAAGTCCGTCACCTTCCAGGTCAACGGCGAGAACGCTTACGGCTATTTGAAATCCGAGAAGGGCGTACACCGTCTGGTGCGTATTTCTCCGTTCAATGCCCAGGGCAAGCGGCAGACCTCCTTTGTTTCCCTGGATGTGATGCCGGACATCGAGGAGGATCTGGATATCGAGATCAACCCGGACGAGCTGCGCATCGACACCTACCGAAGCAGCGGCGCGGGCGGACAGCATATCAATAAGACGTCCTCCGCGATCCGTATCACCCACCTGCCCACGGGCATCGTGGTACAGTGCCAGAATGAGCGCTCCCAGTTCCAGAACAAGGACAAGGCGATGCAGATGCTCAAAGCCAAGCTGTATATGCTCAAGCAGGAGGAGAATGCGGAGAAGCTTTCCGATATCCGCGGAGAGGTCAAGGATATCGCCTGGGGCAACCAGATCCGTTCCTATGTGCTGCAGCCCTATAAGCTGGTCAAGGATCTGCGCACCGGCCAGGAGGTGGCGAACGCCGACGGCGTGCTGGACGGCGGACTGGATCCGTTTATCAACGCGTATTTGAAATGGATCAATAATAAGGATAAGCAGGAAAACAACTGATAGGAAGATATGGAATCCATTTAAAGCAGCTGAAAGCAGGAAGGGCAGGGATTGCCCCGTCCTGCTTTCAGCTGCTTTGCCGTCCCGGCTGGATCAGATCCAGATAGAAGAAGGCGTAGGTCTGATTCTGATAGGGATACACATACAAAAGCCCCAGGCCGCAGGTAAACAGCGACAGGATAAGCCAGGGCAGAAAGCTTGCCAGCAGCAGGAAATACCGCCATTTGCTGCCGCGCATGAGGCGCCGGGAGCGCTGCAGGCATTCCCGCGCCGTCAGCTCCGGAAAGTCCAGCATAATGTAAAACGCCTGGGAATACAGGATTTTCAAAAAAAGGCTGACCGCGAAAAAGACCAGGAGGGCCGCCAGCGTAAGGCCGAGCCAAAAGGCGCCGCCGTCTGTCCGGAAGCGGACAAAGAAAAGCTGAAAGCACAGCTGGGGGAGCAGCAGCAACAGGGCGGGAAAGAGCTGGATGCGCATCGCCTTGCCCGGGTCATGCCAGAAGCCGGTGAAAATACCTCCCGCGTAAATCTGCTGGCCGCAGGCGTTGGACAAAAACAGGTAGGCGATCCCGACCTTGAACACGGCGAAAAAAATGCCGATGCCGAAGTTGACCGCATAATACAGGATCAGGCCCAGGGGCGGGTAGACGCGGGTCAGCGCCGAGGGGGCGACGATCAGATATTCCAGCAGAATCAGGGATAAAAAGGCGCTGCTGAGCGGAAGATAATGTCCCAGCAGGGCGGCCCTGGCCCTGCCCTTTAATTCGGACCGGGAAGCGTGTTGTCTCATTTTTTAAAATACCTCTCAATGCCGTAGTTTTCCAGAATCTCGTCGGCGGTCATGCCGGTGAGCTGTTCGTAGGTCTCGTTGACCATCCCCCAGTACTGCGCGCGGCTTTCCGGGCTGGAAAATACAATGTAAAAGGAAAAAACGAAGAGGGCGGCGTTGATCACAATGGCGCAGACGGAAACCGCCACCCCAGCCAGCGCGTTGCCGGACATGGTGCGGCTGTTGCCCCTGGACAAAAGCCCCAGCATGACGGAGAGAGCGCCGCAGAAAAAAGCGGGAATCAAAGTCATGCTGAAGGTGCTGACAAGAGCGATCACCCCCAGCACAATGGAGGCCGTCGCAAAGCCGTTGCGCGCCGGTTTGGCGGAAGAATTCATGGGATGTATCCTTTCTGCCGCAGCGATGTGCGGCGGCATGGAGCGTTCCCCGCGACCGGGAGAACGTCGGTTTATGAAAAAAGAGACCTGCTGACTGCAGGTCTCTCATCGCGTGCGCGAGAAGATTCGAACTCCCGACCTTCTGATCCGTAGTCAGACGCTCTATCCAGCTGAGCTACGCGCACATTGCTGCTTGGGAACTGTACTGCGTTCCTTACAACGTATGTCATTCTACACTAATTTGCGCTGCCTGTCAAGCATGAAAATCAAAGATTTTTGGATTTCTTCACCATTTCTTCAGCGATTTCTTTATCTCTCCGCGGACGGTGAGCAGCATGGTCACAAAGCTGGCGGTGCCCCCGATCACATTGGAGATGGGCTCGGCGGCAAAGACGCCGTTTACGGCGGGCGCGATCAGTCCGGGCAGCCAGAGGGTCAGCGGGATGACGATAAAGGCCTTGCGCAGCAGGGAGAAAAAGATCGCCTGCTTCGCCTTGCCCAGCGCGGTGAAGGCGCTCTGCCCGGCAAACTGCAGCGACATGAAGATGAAGCCGAAAAAGTAAATCCGCATGGCGGGAACCGTGGCGGCCGTCAGCTCTGCCTCCTCCGTGAAGATCCCGATAAAAAAGCGCGGAAACAGGTGCAGCGTTGCCCAGGCCAGGCCGGTGTAGGCGATACAGCTTACGGACATAAAGGCGATCGCCCTTTTGATCCGGTCGTATTTGCGGGCGCCGTAGTTGAAGCCGATGACCGGCTGCGCCCCGTTTGTCAGCCCGCTGACGGGCATGCTCACCACCTCCCGCACCGAGTTGATGATGGTCATGACGCCCACATACAGGTCGCCGCCGCAGCGGGACAGGGTGGCGTTGCAGACGACCTGGACGGCGCTGTTGGTGGCCGACATGATAAAGCCGGACATCCCCAGGGAGACGATGGCGGCCACGGTGGGAGCCTTGGGCCGCAGGCGGGATAGGCGCAGCCGCAGGATCGTCCGTTTTCCGGTGAGAAAGGAAAAGGTCCAGAGGGCGGAGGCAGTCTGGGAAATGACGGTCGCCAGGGCCGCCCCGCGGACGCCCATGCCGAGCACGAAGATAAAAAGCGGATCCAGAAGGATGTTGAGCACCGCGCCGATCAGCACGGTACACATTCCGGTTTTTCCAAAGCCCTGGGAGTTGATGAAGCTGTTCATCCCCAGCCCGATCATCACAAAGACGCTGCCGCAAAGATAGATGGTCAGATAGCTGTCCGCGAAGGGATAGGTGGCGTCGCTGGCCCCGAACAGATAGAGAAGGGGCGTCTTAAAGCACAGTCCAAGCGCAGTCAGCACAAGGCCGGAGGCGATCAGCATAAAAAAGGAGTTGCCCATGATCTGTTCCGCTTCGTCCAGCCTTCCGCGGCCCCGGGCGATGGAGCACAGCGGCGCGCCGCCCATGCCGAACAGGTTGGCAAAAGCCATCACAATGGAAATGATGGGCAGGCACAGCCCCAGCCCCGTCAGGGAGGCGGTGGCGTTTTCGGGAAGACGGCCGATATACATCCGGTCGATGATGTTATACAGAATATTGATGAGCTGTGCCACCGTCATGGGGGCGGCGAGGGAAAGGATCGCGCCGACGACGCTTCCTTTGGAAAAATCATTTTTCTGTGCGGGATCCGTATTTTGCCGGTTCATGAGAAGCCTTCCTTTTCTTTGAGGTGTATAAATTTATTATAGAAGCGCCTCCGGCGTTTGTAAAGGGCCGTTCGCTCCGGCGGAATGAATGGTTACAGGTATATTTATCCCTGTGTCTGTCCATACTATTTCCGTAACCAAAATATGAAAAAGCAAGGAGAACGAAGCGTATGTCTAAGAATGATTACAGTCAGAACAGTCAGAACCAGTCCAAAAATCAGGCGGAGGACGCGCAGAAGAACCAGGGGAAAAACTGCGGTAAGGAGAATGCCGCAAGCAACTGCAAAAACGGCAGAAACGCCAGGGAGCAGTAAATCGGTTTTATAACGCCGAAAAGGCGGGCGGGACGGTGAAAATCAGCGTTGGCTGACGATTCCTGTCCCGTCCGCCTTTTTGCCTTGACAGCGGATTCCTTTTAACCGTAAAATGAGAACAGGAAAAGGGACGGCCGTTTGCCGTCCGGGATTCAAAAGGAGAGTTATGAGCAAAATGGAATTGATCGCGCCCTGCCACTTCGGCCTGGAGGCGGTGCTGAAGCGGGAGATTGCGGATTTGGGATATGAGATCCTTGAGGTGGAGGATGGGCGCGTGACCTTTGCCGGGGATGAGGAGGCGGTTTGCCGGGCAAACCTGTTTTTGCGGACGGCGGAGAGGGTGCTGATCAAGACGGGCAGCTTTCACGCGGAAACCTTTGAGGAGCTGTTCCAGGGGACCAGAAATATCGCCTGGGAGGATTACATACCGGCCGACGGCAAATTCTGGGTAGCCAAGGCGGCCAGCGTCAAGAGTAAGCTGTTCAGCCCCTCGGACATTCAGTCCATCATGAAAAAGGCCATGGTGGAGCGTCTGAAGGACGTCTATAAGGTGAGCTGGTTTGCGGAGGACGGAGCGCCCTTTCCGGTTCGCGTTTTTTTAAAGAAGGATGAGGTGACGGTGGGGCTGGATACCACTGGGGAATCGCTGCACAAGCGGGGCTACCGGAAGCTGACGGCCAAGGCCCCCATCGCGGAGAATCTGGCGGCGGCCCTTCTGATGCTGACACCCTGGCGGGCGGACCGGATTTTGGTGGATCCCTTTTGCGGCAGCGGCACCTTTCCCATCGAGGCGGCCATGCTGGCGGCCCACATGGCTCCCGGCATGAACCGGGAGTTCACGGCGGAGGAGTGGGGACACCTGATCAGCCGGAAAAGCTGGTACCGGGCGTCGGACGAGGCGCAGGATCTGGTGGACACAAGCGTTGCGACGGATATCCAGGGCTATGATATTGACGACAGCATGGTGAGCATTGCCCGGGAAAACGCCAGGCTGGCAGGGGTGGAGCACATGATCCATTTCCAGAGACGGCCGGTGTCGGAGCTGTCTCATCCGAAAAAATACGGCTTTATCATCACCAATCCGCCCTACGGGGAGCGGCTGGAGGATAAGCGGGATCTGCCGCCGATTTACCGGGCGCTGGGCGAGCGCTTTTCCAGGCTGGACAGCTGGTCTTTGTATCTGATCACTTCCTATGAGAATGCGGAGGCGGACATCGGCAGGAAGGCGGATAAGAACCGGAAAATTTACAACGGAATGATGAAAACCTATTTTTACCAGTTCCAGGGGCCCAAACCGCCGAGACGGGAGAGGCCGGAAGGGAGCGCAGGACAGGGATGAGGACGATCATTTTTGCGACGGGCAACGAGGGGAAGATGAAGGAGATCCGGGAGATCCTGGACGGGAGCGGCTGGCAGGTGCTGTCCCAGAGGGAGGCGGGGATTGACTGCGAGGTGGAGGAGAACGGCACAAGCTTCGAGGAAAATGCGCTTTTGAAGGCGGAGGGGATCCGGAATTGGTGTCTGGAAAACGGGATTCCCAATTTTCCGGAGTTAAACCTCAGGGAACTGGCGGTGCTGGCGGACGATTCCGGCCTGGAGGTGGATGCTCTGGGCGGAGAGCCGGGGATTTATTCCGCCCGTTATCTGGGACACGATACCTCCTACCGCGAGAAAAACGCTCATATCATGGAAAGGCTTGACGGGCTTCCAAAGCAGAGCCGCACGGCAAGGTTCGTGTGCGTGATTGCCGCCGCTTTTTTCGATGGACACAGCCACCTGGCCCGGGGAGCGGTGGAGGGCTACATTGGCTGGGAGGAGCGGGGCGAAAACGGCTTCGGCTACGATCCGATTTTTTACCTGTTTGAGAACGACCGGTCTACGGCGGAGCTGTCGCCGGAGGAGAAAAACGCGGTCAGCCATCGGGGCAAGGCGCTGCGCAGGATGAGAGAGCTTTTAGAAGAGGAATACAATAAATAATATGAAGATACTGATTGTCAGCGATACGCATGGGAGAGATGGAAACCTGATCGATGTGCTGGATCTGGCCGGGCCGGTGGATATGCTGGTGCACTGCGGGGACGTGGAGGGAAGCGAGGACTTCATCCGGGAAATCGCAGGCTGCCCGGTACATATGGTGGCCGGGAACAATGACTTTTTTACGGACCTTCCCCGGGAGGAGGAGTTTCTGATCGGGGACTATCAGGTGTGGCTCACGCACGGGCACAACTACTATGTCTCGGTGGGAGACGATTTTATCCGGGAGGAGGCGGCCAGCCGCGGCGCCGATATCGTGATGTACGGCCACACACACAGGCCGCTCATCGAGCTGGCCAAAGAGCCGGGGGAGGTCACGGCCATCAATCCCGGAAGCATTTCCTACCCCCGCCAGGAGGGACGCAGGCCCTCCTACATCCTGATGGAGCTGGATCGCGAAGGAAAGGCGCATTACCACTTGAATTTCCTGTGAGCAAAAAATCTTAGCAAAAAATCTTTGCAAAAAGATAAAAAAAGAATTGACAGAACCGGTTCTTTTTTATATAATAACTCTTGCGTCACGGATGACAGCATTTCGTCGAGCGGCGGGGTGTGGCTCAGCTTGGCTAGAGCGCCTGGTTTGGGACCAGGAAGTCGCAGGTTCGAATCCTGTCACCCCGATGTATGAGCATGCAGGTGTAGTTCAATGGTAGAACACCAGCCTTCCAAGCTGGATACGTGGGTTCGATTCCCATCACCTGCTTAGACTGTGCTTGAAAACAGCCAGTCTGCTTCGCAGGAGAGGTTCTGCAGGTTTACCAGGACGATAGCCATATCGTGTGTCCGTAGCTCAGCTGGATAGAGCAACGGCCTTCTAAGCCGTGGGTCGGGGGTTCGAATCCCTTCGGGCACGTTGGAAGAATGAACGCGGACATATTGTTTGGAGGCTTCATTTTTCAATATGGTGGGTATAGCGCAGTTGGTTAGCGCGCCAGATTGTGGCTCTGGAGGCCCAGGGTTCGAATCCCTGTATCCACCTTCCTGGGCTATCGCCAAGCGGTAAGGCACAGGACTTTGACTCCTGCATTCGCTGGTTCAAATCCAGCTAGCCCAGCTTTTTGATTACGGGTGAAGTTTCGCCCGTAGTTTTAAGTTTACGGAGCACTAGCTCAGTCGGTAGAGCACCTGACTTTTAATCAGGTTGTCGGGGGTTCGAATCCCCCGTGCTTCACTTGTTTAAATCCCTCGAAATACCGTATCAAGCGGGCTTCGGGGGATTTTTGGTTCCTGTTTTGACAGGACAGGGCCGGTGCCGGGCGGCACGGATGGGAGAAAATATGTTGCGGGATGTGGATATGTCGGAGATTTCCGACGGGAGGCTTTACGGGGCGCAGGATCTGGTGAAGGTGGGCTGCAGGGACTGCGAGGGCTGCTCTGCCTGCTGCAGCGGGATGGGAGAATCGATTGTTTTGGATCCCTTCGACGTATGGCAGCTTGGCGGACATTTGGGGCAGGATTTTGGGCAGCTGCTGGAGAGCAGCCTGGAGCTGCACGCGCAGGACGGAGTGATCCTTCCGAACTTAAAAATGGCGGGAGAGCGGGAGTGCTGCGTCTATTTAAACGAAAAAGGACGCTGCAGCGTACATGCCTTCCGGCCCGGTCTCTGCCGGCTGTTCCCGCTGGGACGGTTTTATGAAAACGGATCGTTCCGGTATTTTCTGCAGACCGGGGAGTGCCGCCGGGAAAACCGCACCAAGCTGAAGGTGAAAAAGTGGATCGATCTGCCGGATTTTGCCCGGTACGAACGGTTTGTGGCGGACTGGCACTTTTTTGTGCGTACTCTGCAGGAGCGGCTTGCGAAACGGCAGGATATGGAGGCCGCCCGGAGCGTCAACCTCTATGTGCTGCAGCAGTTTTTCTTCCGGGGCTGGGAGCCGGCGGGGGATTTTTACGGGGAGTTTGCAGAACGGCTGGAGGAAGCCAAACAATACTGCGAAAAAATATGATATAAATATCGGGTATCCGATCAAATCAGAGCTTGCAAAAATCGAACATGCGTACTATAATAAGAGCATATAGAACAAATGTTTGGAGAAGAGATATGGCGCTGCAGATCGGAACCGGATTATCCCTGATGGAGAAACTGAATATTTTGAGCGATGCGGCCAAGTATGACGTGGCCTGCACCAGCAGCGGCAGCAGCCGCCGCGGGGATGGGACGGGCATCGGCAACACGGTCAGCGCGGGGATCTGCCACAGCTTTGCGTCGGACGGGCGCTGCATCAGCCTGCTCAAGATCCTGCTGTCCAACGAGTGCGTTTTTGATTGCCGTTACTGCGTCAACCGCTGCTCCAACGATACAGCGCGGGCCACCTTCACGCCGGAGGAGGTCTGCAGCCTGACGATTGAATTTTACCGGCGCAATTATATCGAGGGGCTGTTTCTGAGCTCCGGTATTGTGAAGAATCCGACCTACACGATGGGACTTTTGTATCAGACGCTTTTTCTGCTGCGCAGAAAGCACCGCTTTCAGGGATATATCCATGTGAAGGCGATCCCGGGAGCGGATCCGGAGCTGATTCGTCTGACCGGTTTTTTGGCGGATCGGATGAGCGTCAACCTGGAGCTTCCCACAGCGGAGGGGCTTTCCCGGCTGGCGCCCAACAAGCACAGACGCACGATTCTGACGCCCATGAGGCAGATCCAGAACGGCATTTTGTCCAGCCGCCAGGAGCTGACGGTTTACCGGCACGCGCCGGAGTTTGTGCCGGCAGGGCAGTCCACGCAGATGATTATCGGCGCCACGCCGGAGCACGATTACGAGATTTTGACGGTGGCGGAGAGTCTGTATCGGAAATTTGATTTAAAGAGGGTCTTTTATTCCGCCTTCGTGCGTGTCAATGAGGACCGGGAGCTGCCTGCGCTGCCCGGAGGGCCTCCGCTTCTTCGGGAGCACCGGCTCTATCAGGCCGACTGGCTGCTGCGCTTTTACGGCTTTGAGGCGCAGGAGCTTTTGAGCCGGGAGCGGCCGGATTTCAATATTTTTCTGGATCCCAAGGCGGACTGGGCGCTGCGTCACCTGGAGCGGTTCCCGGTGGAGATCAACCGGGCCTCTTACGAGACGCTGCTGCGGGTGCCGGGGATCGGCGTCAAGAGCGCCCGGCGGATTGTGCAGGCCCGGCGCAGCGGCTCGCTGGACTACGGGCATTTGAAGAAGCTTGGGGTGGTGCTGAAGCGGGCGCTGTATTTTATTACCTGCTGCGGCAGGCAGATGTACCCGGTGCGGCTGGAGGAGGATTTTATCACCCGGCAGCTTCTGGACTGCAGGGAGAGGCTGCCCTTTGAGGTAGACGGCGTGACCTACCGGCAGCTTTCCCTGTTTGATGATAAGCGGTTTGTGATGGATCAGCAGCAGATGGTGGTGCAGGCGTGATAGGCGTTGGTCCTGCGGAAAGGGGATGCGGTGGAGGAGACGGTTCTGGTATGCGAGGATTCCATAGAGGGGATTTTGACGGGAATCTATCAGGTTTATGCCTGGAAGCTTCCGCGGGAGAGCGTCCGGCTGCAGGCGGGACCGGCACAGCCGTGCCTGTTTGTCCGTTACCGTGAGGTGGAGCCGGAGCCAAAGCTGGCGGAGAAGGTGATGAATACGGTGCGCAGACGGTTTGGCGAGGCGGCCTGGGAGGAGATCAGCTATGCCCTGATGGCGGAGAATGACGGGAAGGCGCAGGCGGTGTATCGGACCGTCGAGGCCGGGCTGTCGGGACGGATCCGGGGGCCCCTGATGCAGGCGCTGGGGGATCCGGACGTGCATCAGGTGTTTTTGCTGAGCCGCCGTGTGCACAATGTGTGTAACCGTATGCTGCAGTTTCTTCGCTTCCGGGAGCTGGAGGGAGGCGTCCTGTATGCCTCCGTGACGCCGGACGCAGACGTGCTGGCGCTGATTATGCCTCATTTTGCGGACCGGCTCCCGCTGGAGAATTTCGTGATTGCGGACGCGCGCAGGGGGCTGGCGGGCGTACATCCTGCCCGGCAGGGCTGGTTTCTGGCGGGGCTTGGGCACAAGGAGAGGGAGAGCTTTTCGGCCCTGGAGGGACGGCTTTCCGGGACGGAGCGGGAGATGTCCGCCCTGTTTCGGAGCTTCTGCGATTCTCTGGGGATCCGCGAGCGGCGCAATTTAAAGCTTCAGCAGCAGCTTGTCCCGCTGAAATACCGGGAAGGAATGGTTGAATTCAAAAAGGAGTGAGCCTGTGGAGATCAGAATATCGGTTCGGAGCCTGGTGGAATTTCTGCTGCGGTCCGGAGATATCGACAACCGGAAAAAAGCTGCGCCGGAGGACGCCATGCAGGAGGGCGGCAGGATCCACAGGATGATCCAGCGCCGGATGGGCTCAGAGTATCACGCGGAGGTGGCGCTTCGTTTCCGGAGGGATTGCGGAGATTATGAGCTTGTGGTGGAGGGCCGGGCGGACGGGATCATCGAGGGGGAGCCGGTCACGGTGGATGAGATCAAGGGAACCTACCGCGATTTGGCCCGGATGAAGGGGCCGGAGGAGGTTCACCTGGCGCAGGCCAAGTGCTACGCCTGGTTTTATGCCAGCGAGCACGGGAACGGGCAGATGAAGGTGCGCATGACCTACTGCAATATCGACACGGAGGAGATTCGTTATTTTGAATATCTGTACACGTCGGAGGAGCTGGGAGATTGGTTTGGAGAGCTGGCGCAGGAGTATCGGAGGTGGGCGGATGCAGAGATCGCCTGGAAGAAGCGGCGGCAGGATTCCATTCACAGGCTTCGTTTCCCGTTCCCGTACCGGGAGGGGCAGAAGGAGCTGGTGACGCATGTGTACCATACGATCTGTCACGGGAGGAAGCTGTTTGTGGAGGCGCCCACCGGGGCCGGCAAGACGATTTCCACCGTATTTCCCGCCGTCAAGGCGGTGGGGGAGGGGAAGGCGGATCGGATTTTTTACCTGACGGCGCGGACGATCGCGCGGACGGTGGCGGACCAGACCTTCCGCCTTTTGCGGGAGCACGGGCTTTGCTTTAAGACAGTGGTTCTGACGGCTCGGGACAAGATCTGTTTTATGGAGGAGTCCGAATGCAATCCCGATTACTGCCCCTATGCAAGGGGGCATTTTGACCGGGTCAACGCAGCGATCTATGAGCTGATGACCGGACAGGAGCATTACGGCCGGGAGGAGCTGGAGGAGTGCGCCCGCAAAAACCGGGTCTGCCCCTTTGAGCTGGGGCTGGATATGAGCCTGTTTTCGGACGGCGTGCTGTGCGATTACAATTATGTGTTTGATCCGCATGTATATCTGCGCCGGTTTTTCGGGGAGGCAAGCATGCGGGAGAAGAGCCTGTTTTTGGTGGATGAGGCCCATAACCTGCTGGAACGGGGCCGGGAGATGTACAGCGCCGTTTTGTATAAGGAAGATTTCATGGCGCTTCGGCGGACGGTGAAGGCTTTTGAACCCCGGATGGAGAAGCTGCTGGAGCGCTGCAACCGGGCGCTTCTGGAGTTGAAGCGGGAGTGTGAGGACTGGCGGGAGACAGAGCAGATCGACCCTTTCGTGCAGGCTCTTCTGAGGCTTTCCGCTTCCATGGAGGACTATCTGGAGAATCATGACGACAGCCCGGTGCGCCGGGAAATCCTGGATTTTTACTTTGAGGTGAGCCATTTTCTGCAGATTTATGAGCTGACGGATGAGAAATATGTGACCTACACGCAGCTGGACAGCGAGGGACGGTTTTTGGTCCGGCTCTACAATGTGGATCCCTCCTCCAATCTGCGGGAATGCTTAAGCCGGGCGGTCAGCAGTATCCTGTTTTCCGCCACGCTGCTGCCGATCCAGTATTACAAAAGGCTGCTGGGCGGGGAGGAAACGGATTATGAGGTATACGCCAGCTCCGTTTTTGACCCGGAGAAAAGGGCGCTGTTTCTGGCGGAGGATGTGACCAGCCGGTATACCAGGCGCTCGGAGCGGGAATATGACCGGATCGCCGCCTATATCCATCAGGTGGTGCGGATGCGGTACGGCAATTATCTGGTGTTTTTTCCGTCTCATTCTTTTTTGCGGCAGGTTTATGAGCGTTACCGGGAGCGATACGCGCAGGAGGACCGGGCAGAGTGTCTGGTGCAGGAGGAACGGATGAGCGAGGAGGAGCGGGAGGCCTTTCTGCGCCGCTTCGAGGGAAATCCGGAGCTTGAACTGTTCCGTGTGATTCATATGGAGATCGAGCTGGAGGAGGAGTCGAACCTGGTGGGCTTTTGCGTACTCGGCGGGATTTTTGCGGAGGGGATCGATCTGAAGCAGGACCGGCTGATCGGTGCGCTGATCGTGGGGACGGGCCTTCCGCAGGTGTGCACGGAGCGCGAGATTATCCGGGAATATTTCGGGGAGAACGGAGGGGACGGTTTTGATTATGCCTACCGTTATCCCGGGATGAACAAGGTGCTGCAGGCGGCGGGGCGTGTGATCCGCACCGCCGCAGATGTGGGCGTTGTGGCGCTTCTGGACGACCGCTTCCTGCAGCCGGCCTACCGGCGTCTGTTCCCCCGGGAGTGGGGGAAGTTTGAGATCGTGAACAAGGACACGATAGGGGCCAGGGTGGAGAAGTTCTGGAACGACTGGCTGTAAGCTCTGCCGTGTTTGGAGGTTCAAACGTCTGTGGGCAGAACGCCGCTTTTGAGCCAGGCGATCTCCCGCCGGTAGGGCGGAAGCGTCTTGCCGGGATGACAGGGATCCGGATACCAGGGCGTTTCCAGGATCCGGGGGATGCCGGGAAAATCCGGATGATGTACGATCCGGAAGAGGGTGTCGAAGCCGATTTTCCCCTCGCCGATGTCGGCGTGACGGTCCTTGGCCGCGCCGCGTTCGTTCTTGCTGTCGTTGATGTGGAACACGGCGATCTGTTTTTTTCCGATCAGCCGGTCGAAGCGCTCCAGCACACCGTCCAGGTCGTGGACGATATCGTAGCCCGCATCATGGACGTGGCAGGTGTCAAAGCATACCCGGAGCCGTTCGGGAAAGCGCACTCCGTCGTAGATGGCGGCCAGCTCCTCAAAGCTGCGCCCGATCTCGGAGCCCTTGCCCGCCATGGTTTCCAGGGCGATGCAGACCGGGGAGGGCTCGGCCAGCACCTCGTTGAGTCCCTGTATGATGCTGCGGATCCCGGCTTCGGGCCCGGCTCCCACATGGGCGCCGGGGTGCAAAATCAGGATTTTGCTTCCCATGGCGCAGGTGCGCCTCAGCTCTTCGGCCAGGAAATCCACAGCCAGGGAGTAGGTTTCTGGCTTCAGGGTATTGGCAAGGTTGATGATATAGGGAGCGTGGATAACAAAGTCCGAAATGCCGTTTTGCTCCATCAGCTCATGCGCCTTTGGGATATGCAGCTCCTCCACGGCCTTGCGCCGGGTGTTCTGGGGAGCCCCGGTGTATATCATAAAAGTGTTGGCCCCGTAGGAGAGCGCCTCCCGGACGGAACCGGCCATCATTTCTTTGCCGCTCATGCTCACATGGGAGCCGATCAGGAGCGGGCTGTCATTTGTCTGTGTATTCATGGATTACCTCCGCTGTGCACGGACAGCATACCATAAAATTTGGAGCGTGTCACGCAATCGTTTCTGACAGAAAGAAGTGTGGATAACTATGTGGAAAGTGAGGATTTGTCTGACAATTACGGGACTTGTTCGCTTTTGGATGAAAAAAACGAACCATTCCATCGGGATTATGTCACCTTGACGGCGAAGGGGAACGTGGTAGAATGTTTAGAGTGAAGTTTAAATCATAAAGGAGATGACAGAAATGTGGGCATATGAGAGTGTTTTTTATCAGATTTATCCGCTGGGCTTTGTGGGAGCGCCTTTTGAAAACGACGGAGTGCTGGAGCACCGGATCCGGAAGGTGAACGACTGGATCGGACATATCCGGAAGCTGGGGGCGAATGCGATTTATTTTTCGCCGGTGTTCGAGTCGGATACCCACGGTTATAATACCCGGGACTACCGGAAGATTGACTGCCGGCTTGGCACGAACGAGGATTTTCAGGAGGTCTGCGCAAATCTGCACCGGGAAGGGATCCGGGTGGTGCTGGACGGGGTGTTCAACCATGCCGGACGGGGCTTCTGGGCGTTTCAGGATGTGGTAAAGAACCGGGAGCGTTCTCCTTACTTAAACTGGTTTTACATCAACCTGGGAGGCAACTCCAACTATAACGACGGCCTCTGGTATGAGGGCTGGGAGGGCAACTATGATCTGGTGAAGCTGAACCTGCAGAACGAGGAGGTTGTGCAGTATCTGCTGGAGAGCGTGCGCGGCTGGATCGAGGAGTTTGATATCGATGGGCTGCGGCTGGATGTGGCCTACTGCCTGGATGAGAATTTTGTGCGGAGGCTGCGCAGCTTTTGCGACAGCCTGAAAAAGGATTTCTTCCTGGTGGGAGAGATGCTGCACGGAGATTACAACCGTCTGATGAACGATCAGATGCTGCATTCGGTTACCAACTACGAGTGCTATAAGGGCTTATACTCCAGCTTCAACAGCATGAATCTGTTCGAGATCGTGCATTCCCTGCTGCGCCAGTTCGGGCCGGAGAACTGGACGCTCTACAAGGGGAAGCATCTGCTCTCCTTTGTGGACAATCATGATGTGACGAGAGTTGCCAGCATTTTAAGCAATGAGAGGCATCTGCCGCTGATCTATGCGCTGATGTTCGGGATGCCGGGGATTCCCTGCGTTTACTATGGCAGCGAGTGGGGCGCCAGGGCGGAGAAGAGCCAGGGAGATCCGGCGCTGCGGGCCTGCTTTGACGCGCCGGTGGAAAATGAACTGACGGCCTGGATCGGGAAGCTGGCGGAGGCCAAGAAGCATTCCGAGGCTTTAAACTACGGGGATTTCCGTTCGGTTGTGCTGACCAACCGTCAGTGTATTTTTGAGCGCCGGGCACAGGGCGAGCGGGTGCTGGTGGCCGTCAACGCAGACGACCAGCCCTACACCGCCCATTTTGACGCGGGCTGCGGCATGGCCGTGGATCTGATCAGCGGAGAGAAGCACGACTTTGGGGGCGGCAGCACGCTGCCTGCTTACAGCGCCTTTTTCTGGAAGTGCGAGTGAACCCGGGCCTATTGTGCCGCGTCAAGCAGCGCGCGGACGCTGCGGACGGCCTGTGAGTCCGTCTGCCAGATTTCGTATTCGCTCAGCCCCGGAAGCCCCATGGAAACCGCCGGGTTGCGGTACTGCATCCGGCTGTTCAAAACGGTCTTGCCCGACATATGGAACCGGGTGAGGCCGGTGTGGGCAAGCAGGGTTCGGACGGCGGCCTCGTTGATGCCGGCGCCGGCCAGAAGGGCGATATCCGTGCCGGCGGCTGCCTCCAGCTTTTGCAGAAGCTCCATCCCTTCCAGACAGGAGGCGGCCTGGCCAGAGGTCAGGATCGTGTCGATTCCCAGCGCTTTGGCCTGTTCCAGAGCCTCAAAGGGATCCCGGCACATATCGAAGGCCCGGTGCAGGGTGACGGACATTTGGCCGGCGCAGTCCAGAAAACGTTTCAGCTGCTCCGGATTGAGGGAGCCGTCGGGATTGAGGCTGCCGATCACAACGCCGTCTGCCCCGGCCTTCCGGAAGGCGGATATTTCCCGGCAGATCACATCGGCTTCGTCGCTGTCGTAAAGGAAATCGCCGAACCGGGGACGGATCAGGGCGTGAATGCGGATGTCCATGCTTTCACGGATCTGCTCATAGAGCGCCAGGGAAGGCGTGGTGCCGCCGATCACCAGGTTGGCGCACAGCTCCAGCCGGTCGGCACCGCCCTCTTTGGCGCAGCGGGCGGACTTGACGGAATCGACACAGCATTCCAGAAGATAACGTTTGCTCATTGAAAACCTCCTTGTCACGATAGATAAATAAAGTATAGCTGAATCGGGAGACGGGGACAACCCCTGCCTGCAGGCGGGGAAAAATTTATGGAAAAAGGAGACCGGTATCCATGCAGTATACTTACACGGAACTGGCGGCATTTCTGCTGTTTTACGGCTTTTTGGGCTGGGCGCTGGAGGTCGCTTACTATGCGGTGAAGGAACGCCGCTTTTGCAACAGAGGATTTTTTAATCTGCCGATCTGCCCGGAGTACGGCGTGATGATGGATATTCTGATTATTTTGCTGCCCACGATGGGACAGCGGCCCGTTCTGCAGTTTCTGGCCTGCGCGGCGGTGGTTTCCGTGGTGGAGTATTTCGCCGGAGGCCTGGCCGGACAGATCTGGAAAAAGAGGCTTTGGTCCTATGAGAGACGGACGCTGTTTGGCGGAAAAAAGAAGGATTTCATCCTGGCGCTGGCCAAGGCGGCGGTGGTGATGGCGGCAGCGCTTTTGCTGCATCCGCTGGTGTTCTGGCTGTTCAGCCTGATCCCGGAGCTGATCCTGCGGATTGTCTGCATTGTTCTGGGCGTATTGCTGTTGGGGGATTTTGGCTCCATCTTGTATGCGGTACACCGCAGTCACAGCTACGAGGAGCTGGAGGAGGTGCGGCGCAGGAAAAGCCGGGAGCAGCAGAGTGCGCAGATGGGACTGGGCAGCCGGATTTATCATGTGATCTGGAACCGTTTAAACCGGGCTTATCCGCAGATTGAACAGGCAAAGGCGGAGGGGGAAGGGCTTCCCTATGTGTTTGCCAGGGGGATCTGCCTGGACAAGCTGATCTGGGTTTTTGTCATCTGCGCCTTTGCGGGGGATCTGATCGAGACGGTGTTCTGCCGGGTGACGGCGGGGGTGTGGATGAGCCGGTCCAGCGTGATTTACGGGGCGTTCAGTATCGTATGGGGACTGGGCGCGGTCATTCTGACTGTGGTGCTTCACCGGATTGCGCAGAGGGAGGATCGGTATATTTTTCTGGCGGGCTGCCTGCTGGGAGGAGTCTATGAGTATCTGTGCAGCGTGTTCACGGAGGTGGTGTTCGGCACGGTCTTCTGGGATTACAGTAAGATTCCCTTCAACATCGGGGGGCGGATCAATCTGCTCTACTGCATTTTCTGGGGGCTTTTGTCGGTGGTCTGGATCAAGCTGTGCTATCCGGCGCTGAGCCGTTTTATCGAGAAGCTGCCGGTTTTGGGAGCGAAGATCGCCACCTGGGCGATCATTGTGCTGATGGCCTGCGACGCGCTGATTTCCGCCGCGGCACTGGGCCGGTATGAGGAGCGCAGACAGGGGAAGGCGGCGGACACTGCGGTCGGGACGTTTTTGGATGTCAACTATCCGGACGACCGGCTTGAAAAGGTGTGGCCCAACATGATTTCGGTGGACGATAAATAAGCAGAGGATACGGAAGATATGCGGGAATGGGAAAAGGAATTTGATTCGGTGGCCCTGGCAAAGGGGAAGGAGCTGGCCTTTGACAGGAAGATGATGGATTTTGCGAAGGAAAAGGAAAAGCTGAGCGCTACCTTTGCCGGGGTGAAGCTCTATCATACGGAGATTGTGATGGAAGGGGAAAAGCCGCTGCGGATGCACTGCGGCTGTCCCAAGGCCCGCGGCGGAAACTGCTGTGAGCATATGGCGGCGCTGCTGTACCGGGCGTTTGGGGGCTCCGGGGAGAAGGAAAATGAAACGGCAGAGGCGCCTGCGATGCCTGCGGCTGCCGGGAAGGCGGACTCTGCCGCCGGACCTGCCGGTCCCGGAAGGAAAAGGGGCAGGCCCGGTCGGACTGTGTCAGAGCAGCGGGCGGAGGAGCACCCGGCGCAGGAGGATAAGGAAAATTATCAGTATTTTGATATGGATGAAATCCGGAAATCCGTGACTCTGGAGAAGGGGGATTATATCGCAGGGAGGGAGCTGATCGGGGACGGGAACCTGGAGCTGGAAAAATTCTTTGCCGGTTACATGGAGAATAAAAAGGAGCTGGTGGCAAACAGCATTTGCACCGGTCATGTGAGAGGGAGGCGGTTTCGCACAGAGGTTATTTTTGAGCAGGACAGTGTTTTGCATATTGAATGCGGCTGCGCTGACTGCAGCAGAAGGGGATTCTACTGGTACAGCTACGATTTGAAGAATCACAGAAGCTGCCCCTATGTGGCCGGCGCGCTGCTTCTGGCGGAGGATTATCTGAAACAAAATCCGTCCGGCGACGCCACAGACAGGACGGGCGCCAGCCTGCTGCATATGCTGTCGGCCCAGCGGGCAAACCGGGTGGTGGCCCGCACAGAGGTACGGGAGCAGAGCCTGCGGCTGGAGCCCAGGCTTCGCCGGCAGGACGAGAGCCTGTCTTTATCCTTTCGGATTCTGTGCCCCAAGAGCTTTGTGGTAAAGGATCTTTCTGAGTTTATCCGGCTGATCGACAATTCCGAGACGGCTGTTTACGGAAACAGCACGGAGGTCAACCACCAGCCGGAAAACTTTGACGGGCGGGCGAGAGAGTGGATCGACTATATCCGCAGGGTGGTTCAGGAGGAGCGGCGGCTGGCCGAGCGGCTGGAGGAAAGCCTGCGTTATGCCCGCCGGAATGCAAAATGCAGTGCCCTGGAGATGTACGGCTGGCGTCTGGATCAGTTTTTCGAGCTGCTGGGCAGGGATACGGTGGAGTATGAGGAAGCGGGGGACAAGCGGAAAAGGAGGCTGACGGGAAAGGACGAAAAGCCGGAAATTTCCCTGCAGATCGTCCCGGAGGAGAAGGGGCGGAAGCGGCAGTTCCAGGGAGTGCATGTGGCCTGCAGGATGCCTGTCTTTTTTTACGGGGTAAGCTGCCTGTATTTTGTGAAGGAGGACAGTCTTTGCCGCGCCGACCGGGAGGAATTTGCCGAGCTTGAGCCGCTGTATAACCTGTCCTGGGACGGAAAGCTGGATTTTTCGGTGGGACGCAACAAGCTGGCGGAGTTTTATTATTCCACGCTTCCGCAGCTGGGCGACAGCGTGACGGTGATGGAGGAAAACCCGGAGCGGATCCGGGAGTATCTGCCGCCGGAGGTGAGCTTCCGCTTCTATCTGGACGCGAGGGACGGCGACGTCAGCTGCCGGGTTCACGCCTGCTATGAAAGCGGGGAAATTTCCATCCTGGATTTGATTGCCCGGGAAGACAGACCGGCACAGAACGGCCGGCGGATGCTGGACAAAGAGCAGGAGGTGCTGTATCAGACGATGCACCTGCTCCCCGTATATGACGGGAAAAATGACGAGCTTTGCTGCGACGGGGACGAGGAACGGATTTATCAGGTGATAGAGCACGGCGTGCAGGAGCTGGCGGAGCTCGGAGAGGTGCAGTGCACCCGGCAGTTCCAGAGCCTGAACGTGATCCGGCAGACGAGCGTGAGCGTGGGCGTGTCGGTGGAGAGCGATCTGCTGCGGCTGGAAATCGACACCCATGACATTTCCAGGGAAGAGCTTCTGGATGTGCTGGCAAGCTACCGGCTGCGCCGGAAGTATTATCGCCTGAAGAACGGCAGCTTTTTAAAGCTGGAGGATCAAAACCTGCAGACGCTGGAGGAAATGACGGAAATGCTTCAGATTGCTCCCCGGGAGCTGCTGGCGGGAAAAATCAGCCTGCCGGTTTATCGGACGCTGTATTTGAACCGTATTCTGGAGGAAAACGAGAGCATTTACAATACAAGGGACAGTCGTTTCCGGGAGATGGTAAAGGAGTTCAAGACTGTCCAGGACGCGGATTTTGAAATTCCAAAGGGGCTTGAGAATGTGCTGCGCAGTTATCAGGCGAACGGCTATAAATGGCTGCGCACGCTGGCGCACTGCAGCTTCGGCGGGATCCTGGCGGATGAGATGGGACTGGGCAAGACGCTGCAGATGATTGCGTTTTTCCTGTCTCGAAAGCAGGAGGGGATGCAGGGAACCTCCCTGGTGGTGGCTCCCGCTTCCCTGGTTTACAACTGGTGCGAGGAGCTTGGCCGCTTTGCGCCGCAGCTTTCCGTGATGGCGGTGACCGGCTCGCAGCAGGAGCGGGAGAAAAAGCTGGAGGAGTGGCAGGAGTTCGACGTGCTGGTGACCTCCTACGATCTGCTGAAGCGGGATATTGAAAGCTATGAGGGGAAGGTGTTTCTGACCCAGGTGATCGATGAGGCGCAGTATATCAAAAATCATAACACGACGGCGGCAAAGGCGGTTAAGGCAGTACAGGCCAGGCAGCGCTTTGCCCTGACCGGTACGCCGGTGGAGAACCGGCTGTCCGAGCTGTGGAGCATTTTCGACTACCTGATGCCGGGCTTTTTGTACCGCTACGAGACATTCCGGCGCCAGCTGGAGACGCCGATCGTGAAAAACGGCGATCAGGAGACGATGGAACGCCTGCGCAGGATGACGGGGCCGTTTCTGCTGCGCAGGCGCAAGGCGGACGTGCTCCGGGAGCTGCCGGATAAGCTGGAGGAGAGCCGGTATGTGCGCCTGGAGGGCGAACAGCGCAGGCTCTATGACGCCCAGGCGGCGAAGCTTTTGCAGGAGCTGGAAGGACAGACCAGCGAGGAATTCCAGAAAAACCGGATGCAGCTTCTGGCCGGGCTGACGCGGCTTCGGCAGCTTTGCTGTGACCCGGCGCTGTGCTTTGAAAATTACAGGGGCGGCTCAGCCAAGCTGGACGCCTGCCTGGAGCTGATCGTAAGCGCCATAGACGGCGGCCACCGTCTTCTGGTGTTTTCCCAGTTTACCTCCATGCTGGAGATCCTGGGAGAAAAGCTGTCGGAGGCAGGGATATCGTATGATACGATCACCGGGGCGACGCCCAAGGAGCGGAGGCTGCAGCTTGTCAAGGATTTCAACGCGAACGGGGTGCCTGTCTTTCTGATTTCTCTGAAGGCGGGCGGCGTCGGGTTAAATCTCACCGGCGCGGACGTGGTCATTCACTATGATCCCTGGTGGAACCTGGCGGTCCAGAATCAGGCTACGGACCGGGCTCACCGGATCGGGCAGACGAAGAAGGTGACGGTGTACAAGATGATCGCCAGCCATTCCGTGGAGGAGAAAATTCAGAAGCTGCAGGAGAGCAAGCGGGATTTGGCGGAGCAGATTTTAAATGCGGGAGAAGGCCAGCTTGCGCAGATGAGCAGGGAAGAGCTGCTGGAAATATTGGAGGCTTAAGCGGGATATGGATCTTTTTGACTATATGCGGCAGAATAACCAGGAAAAGGAAGCGCCGTTGGCGGCACGGCTCAGGCCGCGCACGCTGGACGAGGTGGTGGGGCAGCAGCACATCATCGGCAGGGATAAGCTGCTCTATCGGGCGATTCAGGCAGATAAGCTTTCCTCCATCATTTTTTACGGGCCCCCGGGAACAGGAAAAACCACGCTGGCCAAGGTGATCGCCAACACCACCAGTGCGGAGTTTACTCAGATCAACGCCACCGTGGCCGGCAAGAAAGATATGGAGGCGGTGGTGGAAAAGGCGAAAGACAATCAGGGGATGTACGGAAAAAAGACGATCCTCTTTATCGACGAAATCCATCGCTTCAATAAGGGGCAGCAGGACTATCTGCTCCCCTTTGTGGAGGACGGCACGGTGATTTTGATCGGCGCTACCACGGAGAATCCCTATTTCGAGGTCAACGGAGCGCTTTTGTCCCGTTCCATTATTTTTGAGCTCAAGCCGCTGTCCGGAGAGGATATCCGGGAGCTGATCCGACGGGCGGTGTATGATGTGCAGCGCGGGATGGGAGCTTATCGGGCGGAAATTGATGAGGAGGCCATGGAATTTCTGGCGGATGTGGCAGGCGGCGACGCCCGCCATGCGTTGAACGCGGTGGAGCTGGGGATCATGACGACGCAGCGCTCGGAGGACGGAAAGATCCATCTGACGCTGGAGGTGGCGCAGGAGTGTATTCAGAAGCGGGTGGTAAAGTATGATAAATCCGGGGATAACCACTACGACACCATCTCCGCCTTTATTAAGAGTATGCGCGGCTCCGACCCGGACGCGGCGGTGTATTATCTGGCAAAGATGCTCTATGCCGGGGAGGATGTGACCTTCATCGCCCGCCGGATTATGATCTGCGCGGCGGAGGATGTGGGAAATGCCGATCCTCAGGCGCTTCAGGTGGCGGTTTCCGCCTCCCTCGCCTCGGAGCGGGTGGGGATGCCGGAGGCACAGATTATTTTGGCGCAGGCGGCCGCCTATGTGGCCTGCGCGCCAAAGAGCAATTCCGCGGTCTGCGCCATCTCGGAGGCCATGCGGACGGTGGAGCAGACGGGAAACCTGCCGGTGCCGCCGCACCTGCAGGACGCACATTATAAAGGAGCGGCAAAATTGGGACACGGAACGGATTACAAATACGCCCACGATTATCCGAATCACTATGTGGAGCAGCAGTACTTGCCCTACGAGCTGTCGGGACGGGAGTTTTACCGTCCCAGCGGCAATGGCTACGAGGTCAAAATACGGGAGCATATGCAGAGGATCCGCCGGGAGGCGGCAAAGCCGGATGAGCAGTAGTCTGCGAAGGGAGAGAGGATGAGAAAAGTACCGAAGCGGGTGATGATCGTTTCGCTTGACGCGGTGGGGGCGGAGGACCTTCCCTTTCTGGAGACGCTGCCGCATTTTCGCCGTTTTTTTGAGAGGGCGGCTCTTTGCGGCAGAGTAAACAGCGTATACCCCTCCCTGACCTATCCGGCCCATACCTCCATCCTGACGGGACGGATGCCGAAAAATCACGGCGTGGTCAATAACATAAGGCTGCAGCCGGGGCGGGAGAGGCCGGACTGGATTTTCCGGCGCGCCGATGTGAAGTCACCGGTGCTCTATGAGGAGGCAAAGAAAAAGGGGATGACCACGGCGGGCATTCTCTGGCCGGTGATCGGCAGGAGCGGAATGGACTATTATGTGCCGGAGATCATGGTGACCCGGAAATGGCAGAACCAGATCCTGATGAACGCCTTAAACGGCCCGGTGGGCTATCAGCTGGATTTAAACCGTCGCTTCGGCCATCTGCGCAGCGGGATCGCCCAGCCGCAGCTGGACAATTTTGCGATGGCAAGTGCCCTGTATACCATGGAGAAATACCGGCCGGATTTTTTTCTGCTGCACCTGACGGACGCAGATACCAACCGGCATGAGTACGGCGTGCGCCACAGAAAGGCGACGGAGGCTCTGCGCAGGCATGACGAAAGGCTGGGACAGCTTTTGGAGGCGCTGGCCAGGACGGGAAGCATGGAGGAGACGACGGTGGTCGTCCTGGGGGATCATTATCAGAAAGATGTGGATAAGCAGGCCTGCGTGAATCATGCCTTGTGGAAAGAGGGGCTTTTGCGGATCGAAAAGGGCAGGCTGAAGGGCTGGCAGGCCTGGGCCCAAAACTGCGACGGGAGCAGCTATGTGTATCTGCATCCGACGCTGCGGGACGATAAGAGACTGCGGGAAAGGGTGCGCGCCGTGGCAGAAGGGCTGGCAGAGCGGGAGGATTTTGGAATCGCACGGATTTTTTCCGGAGAACAGGCGGCCGCCCTGGGAGCCGATCCGGCCTGCTTTTTGATGCTGGAGGCGAAGGACGGCTGGATGTTTTCGGACGGCTGGGAGCAGCCGGTGCTCCCGGCGTGGAGGGACGCTGCAGACGGCACGCATGCGGCCTGTGGTACGCATGCGACCTGCGGCACACATGCGACCCATGGCTATCTGCCGGACCGGGACGGCTACCGGACGTTTTTTTCGGCCGCAGGCTGCGGCATCCGTCCCGGACGGGTGGACAAAAAAATCGCCCTCTGGGATGAGGGCGCGACGCTGGCCGCCCTGCTGGAGTTGGACCTTGGCAGGACGGACGGGCAGGTAATCGGGGAAATGCTTCTGTGAGGAGGCGGCAAGGCTTCAAAACAGCGCGGTTGTCAGGTACTGATAGATCGCGCTGTTATTTTTTTGCCAGTTTTCGCAGACGGAGATCGCAAGCTCCTTTGTGGGAACGGTAATGCGGATCGTCACCAGGTTCACATCCTTGTCCACGGCGGTCAGCTCCGCCTCGAATTCCCCGTTGACAGCCTTGTAGTAATTACTCTGGATCGAGGATTCGTTGCGCATTTCCAGCTCGTTTTTTTTCAGGTAATCCCGGATCTCCTGTTTGATGGCATCGCTGATGCGGTTTTCAAAGTAGGACAGGGTGTGCCGCCCCTCCTCGGTGATCTGCAGGTGGGTGCGGTTGACCAGCGTTTTGGCGCTGATAAGGCCCGCCTCCGACAGCTCGTTGATTACCTGCTGCAGCGTCAGATAATTGGTATATTCCTTTTCAAGGATCAGATCGCTGACCTGGGCCATGGTCAGCGGAAAGGATACCTTATTGAGCAGGTAAAGGACGATCAGCTTGTAAAGGGTGAGCGGTTCCTGGGTCATAGTTACCTCCATGCCTGAGATTTTGCTGTTTCATATAGGCGTGAAGCCGGTTAAAAACCTCCCGCTTGCGCAGGCTCCACAAAGGCGCGAGCAGGAGGGAACGGGGACCGTCCCCGGTGAGACGGTGGATACAGATATCGGGGGAGAGGGAGGCGATGCAGTCAGCCACAAGGCGGATATAGGCATCCTCCTCCAGCGGGCTTATCAGCCCGCGCTCGTACCAGCCGGCAAGCGTTGTCCCCTTCAAAATATGGAGAAGCTGCAGCTTGACGCCAAAGGGGGCCGCTGCGTTGACCGCTGCTATGGTTTCCAGTACGTCCGATCGGTCCTCGCCCGGAAGGCCCAGGATCAGATGAACGATAAAGGGAAGGCTGCGTTTGTGCAGGCGCAGGGCGCTGTCCTCAAAGACGGAGGAAGGATAACCGCGGCCGATCAGCTCCCCGGTCCGGTCGTGGATGGTCTGCAGGCCCAGCTCAAGCCAGATAAATTTATCAGGAAATTCCTCCCGCAGCCGTTCCAGGCCGTCCAGGATCGGTTCGGACAGGCAGTCGGGGCGTGTGGCGATCGAGATCCCGGCGGTTTCGGGGAGCGCCAGCGCCTGCCGGTACTGCGAAAGGAGGCGGACGGGATCGCCGTAGGTGTTGGTGTAGGCCTGAAAATAGGCGATCAGGCAGGGAAGACCTGCCGGAATCTTCCACTTTGAGGAGAGAAGCTGCCGGGCCTGGTTTAGCTGTTCCGGGACAGAAAGCAGCCGGGAGGCGGCAAAATCGCCGCTGCCCCCGGCGGAGCAGAAAACACAGCCGTCCCTGCCAAGGCTGCCGTCCCGGTTGGGACAGGTGCAGCCGATGTCCAGGGCGGCCTTATAAAGCTTGTGCCCACAGGTGTTTTTGCACCAGGCGTCCAGCGAGTAGTAGGGCTTCCCGTGCCAGGGGTCAGCGGATATGGCTCTTGACTGCATCCGCAACCACTTCCGCCACGCGGGGATCGAAGGCCTCCGGCATGATATTGTCCTCGCCAAGGGCCTCGTCCGGCACCAGATCGGCGATGGCGCGGGCGGCAGCCAGCTTCATCTCCTCGGTGATCTGCCGGGCATGTCCCTCCAGAGCGCCCCGGAAAATGCCGGGGAAGGCAACCACGTTGTTGACCTGGTTGGGGAAATCGCTCCGGCCGGTGCCCACTACCTTCGCTCCGGCCTTTTTGGCGAGATCGGGCATGATCTCAGGTACGGGATTGGCCATGGCAAAAAGGATTGCGTCGCGGTTCATGGAGGCGACCATCTCCTCCGTCACGATGCCCGGAGCGGATACGCCCACAAAAATGTCGGCTCCCTTCATGGCGTCCGCCAGCGTCCCCTTTTGACGGGAGAGATTGGTGCGCTGCACCATCTTTTCCTGCATCCAGTTGAGACTCTCGTCGCCCTCACAGAGGATGCCGGCCTTGTCGCACATGACGATATCGGGGAAACCGTAGGTCAAAAGCAGGCGGGTGATTGCCACGCCGGCGCTGCCCGCGCCGTTGACGACGATACGGCAGTCCTCCTTGCGCTTGCCGGTGACCTTGAGCGCATTGATGATGCCGGCGAGCACCACGATAGCCGTGCCGTGCTGGTCGTCGTGAAATACCGGGATGTCCAGGGTTTCCTTCAGGCGCTCCTCGATCTCAAAGCAGCGGGGCGCGCTGATATCTTCCAGATTGATGCCGCCAAAACCGGGCGCGAGCCAGGTGACGGCTTTGATAATCTCCTCCGTGTCCTGGGTGTCCAGACAGATGGGCACCGCATTGACGCCGCCAAACTCCTTAAACAGAACGGCCTTGCCCTCCATCACGGGCATTGCCGCCCTGGGGCCGATGTTGCCCAGGCCCAGAACGGCGGAGCCGTCGGAGACGACGGCCACGGTGTTGGCCTTCATGGTGTAGGTATAAGCCTTGTCGGGCTCCTGGGCGATGACCTTACAGGGCTCGGCCACGCCGGGGGTATAGACCAGCGCCAGATCTTCCCTGGTCCGCACCGGCATCTTGGAGACGGTTTCCAGCTTTCCCTGCAGCTTTTCGTGAAGCTGCAGCGCTTTTTCCTGATTTGTCATGTAATTTACCTGCTTTCTTTCTGGGTGGTAACAACTTATCTATAGTATATACATCCAAACCGATAAAAGCAAGGCTCAACTGCCGGGGCAAAAAAATAAAAATAGGGCTTGCGGAGCGATCCGTTTGTGTGCTATAATACATTTCGTCAGTCCGGCAGGGACTTCTATAGGGGCATAGTTCAAAGGTAGAACAGCGGTCTCCAAAACCGTCGATGTGGGTTCGATTCCTACTGCCCCTGTTTTTGTGCGTTTTTTTACGGGGTATGGTTTGTGGTTTGATAGGGGGACTTCATTCATGGAAGAGCATGGAGAAGTGATGGAAAGTGAGAGGATGACGGTAGCCTTGGTGGAAAACATCTGCAGTCATCTTTCCCGCAGAAACTGGTCGATGAAGATGCTGGCCGACCGGGCGGAGCTTCCATATGAGACGGTCAAGAAGCTGATTGGAGGGAAGATCGGCAGGCCGTCCTTTATCAGTATCTGGCAGATCGCCAATGCGTTGGGCTGCTCGATTGACAGCCTGACAGGCAGGCCCGATCCGATGGAAAGTGCGCTCCGGCAGATTTCGGTGAGCACCAACGAGATCGTGCGGACGCTTTCCGTCCTGGAGTACCATCAGGACAAAGACGAGAAAAAGAAAAAAATCTGAGTATTCACAGAAAATTCATAAACCTTCACAGATCGTTCAACAGCTTACCCCAAGGGACAGGATATACTGAATTCATAGAAACCGGTCGTTAGAATGCAGCCCGTGCAATGTATTGGGGGATGATCAGGTGAAGAGAAGATGGATTTGGGGAATCCTGTTTTTTGCGGCGCTCGCACTGAATCTTGCGGCGTGGAAGAGCGCCCGTTTTGTCGATTTCTACGCGGAGCATATTTTTCCTGTGCTGGGAGGTCTGTCCTCCCGGATATTGTCCGTATTCCCCTTCAGCGTGGGGGAATGGATGCTGGTGGCCGGCCTTATCCTGCTGGCTTTTCTTGCGCTGTCAGCCCTTCTGCGTATTTTCCTGAAGAAAAACTGGACCAAAAGGCTTTTGGGCGTTCTGGGGCGTGGGGCGGCCTGGATTTTTCTGGCGCTTTTGTGGGTGATGACCTGCAACTGCTTTGTGCTTTATCATGCCTCCGACTTTGAGGATATTTATATGGAAGCGGTCCGGGAGAACGGTTATTCCGGGGAGGAGCTTGGGATCCTGCGGGATTACATCGTGGCGAATGTCAATCAGCTTTCCGGACAGCTGGAGCGGGACAGTGCCGGTCACCCGATCTGCCGAGGCGATTTGAGCGAAGAGGCGGTTTTGGCGATGCAGCGGATGGGAGAGGAGTATGGGAGGCTGAAGGGCTTTTATCCGCGGCCCAAGGAAATGTATTTTTCGGGGCTCTTGAGCCAGACCTATATGATGGGCTATTACTTCCCGTTTTCCATGGAGGCCAATTACAACGGTTCCATGTACAGCGTGAACAAGCCCTCTGCGATCTGTCACGAGATGGCTCATTTAAAGGGCTTCCTGCAGGAGGATGAGGCCAGCCTGATCGGCTATCTGGCCTGTGTGGGCTCGGAGGATCCGTTCTTTCGCTACAGCGGCTATATGGGGGTGCTCTCCTATGTGGAAAAGGAGTTTCGGGCCTATGCCGGCAAAAACAGGGGCGAGTATGACCGGCATCCGTGTATTTTGCCTCAGGTTTATCAGGACAGCGTTTTTCTGACGCAGGAGGCCTGGCAGGAGGTGGAGAAAAGGGCGGTGGTGAGCACGCAGACGGCAAAAACCGTGTCCCGGGCGGCCACGACGGCGGTTCTGAAGCTCAACGGCGTGGAGGAGGGAATGAAAACCTACGACGGCGTGGTGAAGCTGCTGCTCGATTACTATGACGGCATCCTGTACGGGGATGTGCTGACGACGGTGGATCGGGAATAAAACGCGGGCATATGGCGCATCCTGTTCAAAAACGGAACAGGGAGGCGGTTTGGATGGAATATGTGAACGCGTTTTGGGTGGGGGGACTGATCTGCGCGCTGGTGCAGGTGCTGATGGAAAAGACGAAGCTGATGCCCGGACGGATCATGGTGCTGCTGGTGTGCAGCGGGGCGGTTCTGAGCTTTCTGGGAGTCTATGAGCCCTTTCGGGAATTTGCCGGGGCGGGTGCCGGCGTGCCGCTTCTTGGCTTCGGAAACGTGCTGATGAAGGGCGTGAAGGAGGCGGTGGAGAAGGAGGGCTTTCTGGGGCTTTTTTCGGGCGGCTTTGGCGCCGGGGCGGTCGGAACCTCGGCGGCCCTGATCTTTGGGTACCTGGCCAGCCTGATCTTTAATCCGAAGATGAAAAAGTAAAGTCCGAAAGTCCGGCGGAAGCGTTAGGACAGGTGTTATGGCAGGAACGGTTATTTTCTCCGCGGGTATTTCCAAAATGCTCCCGGTCTGATATAGTTGGCGCAGGAGGTTTTTGCGGTATGACGGCATTTCAGATCAGAGAGCTTAAAAATTTTATGGGGAAGCTGCTGGCGGGGGATTGTTTTGACTCGTTTTTGCTGGAGGAGGCTTCTGTGTCGGCGGCGGTGACCTATCAGATCGACGGACGGGTCAACCGGGATTTCTTTGAGGGAAACGGGGAGGAGTGTCCCGACGAGTTTATTCCCTGGAGCAGCGTGAGGGGAATCTGCTATGATATGATCAAGGGAAGGCGTACGCCTGTGCGGTTTAAGTTTGTGCTGCACCTGATGCCCGCTTATGTGCCGGGAGTGATGAAGGGGGCCGATCCCTCCCTGGATCCCGGACAGGTGAAGGCGCTGGTGCTCACCGTCCACTATGACGGAGGCACAATCCGGCTGACGACGGGCACCGCCTTTTCCAGCTTCGTTCCGGACAGGACGCTGGATGCCCAGTGGGATAAAACCATGCGCCAGTTCCTTTCCAAAAAAGGGATTTCTTATACGGAAAATTAAAAAAATCCTTGCATCATGATTGAATTTGTGCTATGCTAAGTGAGCTGTTCGGAGATTACTGCGCGCAGCCGCCCGCAGGGGCGTCGTGGATGAGAACAAAAACAGGAAATCAATAACATAGAACGAGGTGAAAGCACATGAAAGAGGGAATCCATCCTAATTACTACCAGGCAACCGTAACTTGCAACTGCGGCAACACATTCGTGACCGGTTCTACGAAACCCGAGATTCACGTTGAGGTCTGCTCCAAGTGCCATTCATTCTACACGGGCCAGCAGAAGGCTGCACAGGCGCGCGGACGTATCGATAAGTTCAACCGCAAATACGGTGTGGAAAGCAAATAAGAAATGCGAAAGGTTGAGGTTTTTCACAAATCTCAACCTTTTTTATACAAAAAGGAACAACCATGAGCAAAAAAAGGAAGAGATGCTATTCCGGGATCGGCGGGCAGGCGGTGCTGGAGGGCGTGATGATGAAAAATCAGGACCGTTATGCGGTGGCAGTGCGCAAGCCGGACGGCTCCATAGAGATTAAGAAGGAAGAGTACAGAGGAATCTGGGGCAACAGCAAGGTGACGAAGCTTCCGTTTCTGCGCGGGATTTTCAGTTTTCTGGATTCTCTGGTGCTGGGGATGAGCACGCTGACCTGGTCGGCGCAGTTTTTTGAGGAGGAGGACTCCAAGGAGGAGAACCGGCGGACGGCGAAGGATCAAAAGCCGAAGAAGGCTTCCGACGGCAGCGGCGAGAAGGCCATGATGGGAGCGACGGTGGCGTTCTCCATCCTGATGGCGGTGGCGATTTTTATCGCGCTGCCCTATTTCCTGAGTACCCTGTTTTCCAGATATATTCTGAACGCGTCGCTGCTGGCGATTCTGGAGGGGGTTCTGCGGCTGCTCATTTTTGTGGGCTATGTGGCGGCGATTTCTGCGATGAAGGATATTCGCCGGGTGTACATGTACCACGGAGCGGAGCACAAGTGCATTAACTGTATCGAGCGGGGGCGGGAGCTGACCGTAAAAAATGTGCGCAGAAGCTCCCGTCTGCACAAGCGCTGCGGCACCAGCTTTCTGCTGTTTGTGATGCTGGTCAGCGTGGTGCTGTTTCTGTTTATCCGCGTACCCAATCCGGCGGCCAGGCTGGGGCTGCGCATCCTGCTGGTGCCGGTGATCGCGGGGATTTCCTATGAGCTGATCCGCCTGGCGGGCAGGAGCGATAACCTGTTTGTGCGCATCATTTCCGCGCCGGGGATGTGGCTCCAGCACCTGACCACGAAGGAGCCGGACGACTCCATGATTGAGGTGGGTATCGCCTCGGTGGAGGCAGTGTTTGACTGGAAGGCGTATCTGCGGGAAAACTTTGGCTATGAAGAGGATAGCGATCAATGACCTACCGGGATTTATACGAAGCGGGAAAACGGCAGCTTGACAGTGCCGGCGTGGCGGAGGCTGCGCTGGATGCCAGGCTGCTTCTGGAATATGTCTGTCATACCGGACGCAATGACCTTTTGGTCCACGGGGAGCAGCCGGTGGAGGAGGCGCGGGAAAAAGAGTACCGCAGCCTGATCGAAAGAAGGGCGCAGCGCATCCCGCTGCAGCAGCTGACCGGGGAGCAGGAGTTTATGGGCCTGACTTTTTTGGTAGATGAGCATGTGCTGATCCCCCGCCAGGACACGGAGGTTCTGGTGGAGGAGGTCATGAAGGAGCTTCATGACGGTTTTCGCATCCTGGATCTGTGCACCGGCTCCGGCTGTATCCTGTTGAGTCTTCTGCATTATTCCAACGGCTGCAGCGGCGTGGGGACGGATTTGATGCATGATGCCTTGGATATTGCAAGAAAAAATGCAGAACGGCTGGGAGAGGAAAACGCCGTCTTTGTGCAGGGAGATCTGTTTTCCGGCGTGGAGGGAAGGTTTGAGATCATTGTGTCCAATCCGCCCTACATCCCGACCGATGTGATCCCCACACTGATGGACGAGGTGCGGCTTCACGAGCCGCTGACGGCGCTGGACGGCGGAGCGGACGGACTGGATTTTTACCGGAGGATCGCGAGGGAGGCAAAGGCGCATCTGTGCGGCGGCGGACAGCTTTTTTTGGAGATCGGCTATGACCAGGGGGAGGCGGTGACGCGTCTTCTGGAAAAGGAGGGATACCGGGACATAAGCTGCACGCAGGATTTTGCGGGGCTTGACCGGGTGGTCTGCGGCACGCTTTACACGGCAGAGCTTTCGTGACGGACAAGGGAAAGGTGAAAATATGTTTGATAAATTGGAAGATCTTTTGATCCGGTTTGAGGAGATCATGGGCGAGCTGAACGAACCGGACGTGACGGCAAACCAGGCCCGTTTCCGGGCGCTGATGAAGGAGCAGAGCGACCTTTCGCCTATCGTGGAGGCGTATCGGGAATATAAAAAATGTCGTCAGGACGAGGCGGACAGCCTGTCTTTGCTGGAGGAGGAGAATGATCCCGACATGCGGGAAATGCTCAAGGAGGAGCTTTCCTCCGCCCGGGAGCGGGTGCAGGAGCTGGAGCAGCGGCTGAAGATCCTTCTGCTTCCCAAGGATCCCAACGATGAGAAAAATGTAATTGTGGAGATCCGGGCGGGCGCCGGCGGCGATGAGGCGGCGCTTTTTGCGGCGGAAATCTACCGGATGTACGTCCGCTATGCGGAACGCCAGCGCTGGAGAGTGGAAACCATGGATGTGGAGGAAATCGGCATCGGCGGAATGAAGTATGTGAGCTTCATGATTTCCGGCCAGGGGGCCTACTCCCGTTTAAAATATGAGAGCGGCGTCCATCGGGTGCAGCGCGTGCCGGAGACGGAGAGCGGAGGCCGCATCCATACCTCGACGATTACGGTGGCTATCATGCCGGAGGTGGAGGATTTTGACGTTCAGATTGATTTGAACGACTGTAAATTCGATGTGTTCAGAGCCTCCGGAAACGGAGGACAGTGTGTCAACACGACGGATTCCGCAGTGCGCCTGACCCATATCCCCACGGGAATCGTGATCTCCTGCCAGGATGAGAAAAGCCAGTTAAAGAACAAGGATAAGGCGCTGAAGGTGCTGCGCGCAAAGCTGTATGACCTGGAACAGCAGAAGCGCCACGACGAGGAGGCGGAGCTGCGCCGCAGCCAGGTGGGAACCGGCGACCGTTCCGAGAAGATCCGAACCTACAATTTCCCGCAGGGCAGGGTGACGGATCACCGGATCAAGCTGACGCTGTACAAAATTGACGCGATCATGGACGGCGATATTCAGGAGCTGATCGACAACCTGACCGCGGCAGACCAGGCGGCAAAGCTGCTGAAGCTGAACCAGAGAGAAAGCGCCTGAGCTCAAATCGGGATAGAATAGAGGATGGGATTGTGAAATTTTCACAAATATTCCCATCCTCATTCTGCCAAACCGCCAAACTTATATTTCCCCCATTGACATCAGCTCCCCGATATGATACCTTCTTCCCAGAAATAAACGAATGATCTCTTCAGGCTTGTGACTGTCCGGCAGGCAAGCTCCTGATAGCCCCTTTCCCCAGGGAAAGTCCGCTACCACGACGAAGAGGTCTTATTTTTTTGCCTATCTATGAGCCGGGCATCTTCGCTCTGATCGGACGGGATGGAAAGCTTGCTTTCCAGATCGTCTGGTCAGGAGCGGAGATATGCGGCGACAGCCGCCAAGCCTCGGAAAGTTTACTTTCCGAGGCTTGCCCCGGCGGAGTAACGGGGAGCAAGCTTTCCGAGGCTTGCCCCGGCGGAGCAACGGGGAGCAATGGAAAACTGTCAGCCAAGGGAGATGACATGAGCCAGAGACGATGGATCATCAAAAATGCGATCAGCAATAACGTAGTCTGCGCCAGGAACGAGCGAAACCAGGAACGTATCCTGGTGGGAAAGGGGCTGGGCTTTAAGGCAAAACCCGGAGACGAGATCGATGCGTCCCGCGTGGAGAAGGAATTTTTCCTGAAATCCAAAAACATCACAGGCAAGCTGTACGCACTGCTGGCAAAGACGCCGGAGGTCTATATGGAGATCGCGGATCAGATTGTGCGGGAAGCGGAGGAAGCGCTGGGAAGGGACCTGGACGAGGCGGTGCTGCTGCATCTGATCGATCACATCTCCTTTGCGGTGACGCGTCTGTCCGAGGGGCTGGAGTTCAAAAACGTGCTGCTTTGGGAGATCAGGAGCTTTTATCCCAGGGAGTATGAGGTGGCGGCCCGGGCGCTCGACCTGATTGAGGAAAAGACCGGGGCCCGCCTGCCGGAGGACGAGGCAGGCTCCATCGCAATGCACCTGGTGAATGCAGAATTTGACTATCAGGATTTAAACGGCTCGGTCCGTATGACGGAACTGATTCATAAGGTGATCAGCGTGGTGCGCTATCAGTACCATATGAATTTTGATGAGGATTCCATCCATTTCGTGCGGTTTGTGACGCATCTGAAGTTTTTTGCACAGCGCCTGTTCCAGGACAAAATGCTGGACGGGGAGGATGCGGAATTTCAGGGAATGATCCGGCGGCAGTACGCGGAAAGCTATGGCTGCGCGGAGAAAATCGCAAAGCTGATCTGGAACGATTACCAGATCGCGGTGCCGGAGGAGGAGCTGGTGTATCTGACGGTTTACATCCGGCGGATCACGTCGGCGGGCGGCGGGGAATAGGGGGCCGCATACATTCAAACAGGGAATCGGGGAGCAGAGCGCTTACTGCAGGAGGGCAATGCTTTCTTCCATATAAACAGAAACAAAGACAAGGAGATGAGGTTATGGATTACAAAAAGACGGCCTCCGAGATTTTGCGGCTCGTGGGCGGAGAAAAAAATGTGATTGGCGTCACCAACTGTATGACGCGGCTGCGCTTCCAGCTAAACGACCCCAGGATAGCGGATGTGGAAGGAATCAAGAAAATCAGGGGTGTGCAGGGCGTTGTGACCAAAAATGGCCAGTTCCAGGTCGTGATCGGCACGGATGTCGGAAATGTCTGCGAGGAAATCAAAAAGCTGGGGAAATTCGGCGAGAGTGAGACGGCAGGCAGCGGGGAGAAAAAGGGCTTTGTGGCGGCCTTCTTCGGTACACTGACAGCGATCTTCCAGCCTGTGATCCCGGCGCTGGCCGGCTCCGGTATGATCAAGGCGCTGTTGGCGCTTTTAGTGGCCTTAAAGCTGGTGGATTCCGGCTCCCAGACCTACCAGATTTTCAACGCCTTCGGCGATGCGATGTTTTACTTTATGCCCTTTATCCTGGGATTTTCTGCGGCGAAGCGTTTTAAGTGCAACCCTTATGTGGCGGCAGTGCTGGCGGGCGTGCTTTTGCATCCCTCCTTTACGGGCTTAAATACGGGAGATCCGGTTTCGCTGTTCGGCTTCCTGCCCGTGACGATGATCTCCTACAGCGCGAGCGTTGTGCCGATCCTTCTGATCGTGTGGGTACAGTCCTATGTGGAGCGGTTTGCCAATAAGATTTCTCCGAAGCCGGTAAAAATCTTCCTGGCTCCGATGATCACGATCATTGTCACCGGCATTGTGGGCATCGTGCTGGCGGGCCCTCTGGGAAATCTGGTCGGCCAGGTGATCGCGGTGGGCTTCAACTGGCTCAATGAGTATGCGGGTTGGGTGATCCCGGTCCTGATGGGAACCTTCTGCCCCTTCTTTGTCATGACGGGAATGCATTACTGCTTTGCACCGATCCAGACGATCCAGTATGCGACGCTGGGCTACGGCACGATCCTTGGCCCCGGTATGCTGGCTTCCAATATCGCGCAGGGCACGGCGGCCCTGGTGGTCGGCTGGAGATCCAAAAATAAGGAAATCAAGCAGCTGGGCTTTTCCTCCGGCGTGACCGGACTGATGGGCATCACGGAGCCCGCTCTGTACGGAATTAATATGCGGCTCAAAAAGCCTCTGTACGCTTCCATGATCGGCGGCTGCGCGGCCGGACTGTACGCCGGACTGACCGGGATTCATACCTATTCCTCCACCACGGCGGGCATCTTCGCGCTGCCGGTTTATATCGGCGGAGACAGCTTTATGAACGTGGTGAACGCGGCGATCACAATCCTCATTTCCATGGCGGTGACGGCGGTGGCGACACTGGTGATCGGCTTTGATGATCCTGCAGCGGATAACGATGGCAGCAGTGCGGACGGTGAGCAGGAGAAAAAGCAGGACAACAAGGCGGACGAAAACGCGGCCGTAGGTGAGAAAATTGTGATTGATTCACCGCTGGAGGGCAGGGTCATCCCTCTCTCCGAGGTGAAGGACGATGTCTTTTCCCAGGGAATCGTGGGAAAGGGAGCGGCGGTAGTGCCGGAAAAGGGCGAGGTCAGAGCGCCTCAGGATGGCACGGTGATGTCCGTATTTGACACGGGACATGCGCTGGGCATGACCACAAAGGACGGCGTGGAGCTTTTGATCCACATCGGTCTGGATACGGTGGAATTGAAGGGAAAATTTTTCCGGGTACATGTCAGGCAGGGCGATCCGGTGAAAAAGGGCCAGCTTCTGATCAGCTTTGACCGGGAGGAGATCCAAAAGGCCGGTTATGACACGACCACGCCGGTGCTGGTGAGCAACACGGCGGATTATCTGGATGTGGTGGCAAAGCAGGAGGGCAGCGCCGGAAAGGGGCTGATCACCGTGCTGACACACAGGGAGAGAGGATAAATGAGTTTTCCGAAAGGGTTTCTCTGGGGAGGCGCAATGGCGGCGAACCAGTGCGAGGGTGCGCATAACGAGGACGGAAAGGGGCTTTCCATCCAGGATGTGATGCCCAGGGGAGTGATGGGGCCGGTCAGTGACGGACCGGTTCCGGAGAACCTGAAGCTGGTTGGCATCGATTTTTATCACCGATACGAGGAGGATATCCGCCTGCTGGCCGGGATGGGTTTTAAGGTGTTCCGGATGTCTATTGCCTGGAGCCGGATTTTTCCCAGAGGCGATGAGGAGGAGCCCAACGAAAAGGGCCTGGCTTTTTACGACAGGGTATTTGACACCTGCCTGAAATACGGCATTGAGCCCATGGTCACCCTGTCGCATTACGAGACGCCGCTGTATCTGGCACAGCACTACGACGGGTGGCGGGACCGGAGGCTGATCGGATTTTTTGAGCGCTATTGCCGGACGGTGTTTGATCGTTACCGGGAGAAGGTAAAATATTGGATGACCTTCAACGAAATCAATGCGCTCTGGCATTTCCCGCTGATGGGCGCCGGGATCTGGACGCCGAAGGAGCGTCTGACGGAGAGCGACCGTTATCAGGCAGCGCATCATGAGTTTGTGGCCAGCGCGCTGGCCACGAGGCTTTTGCATGAGATGATTCCGCATGCGAAGATGGGCTGCATGGTGCTGGGGGCATTGAGCTATCCGATGACGCCCCGCCCGGAGGATATGATCGCCATGATGGAGGCCGACCGGCGGGTAACATTTTTTGCCGATGTGCAGACCAGAGGTTATTACCCCTCCTATATCCGCAGGGAATGGGAGAAAAAAGGGATCGTTGTGGAGATGGAGCCCGGCGACGAGGAAATTTTGAAACACACCGTGGACTATGTTTCCTTCAGCTACTACATGAGTAAATGCACCGCGGCGGACTGCTCCCAATACGACAGGGGAGCGGGAAATCTGACCAGCGGCGTAAAAAATCCTTATCTTCAGGAGAGCGAGTGGGGATGGCAGATCGACCCGTCGGGGCTGCGCTATACGCTGAACTATTTTTATGACCGCTACCAGAAGCCGCTGTTTATTGCGGAGAACGGGCTGGGCGCCCGGGACGAGCTTATTTCGGACGGAAAGGGCGGGCTGACGGTGGAGGACGATTACCGGATCGCTTATCTCAGGGATCATCTGCTTGAGGTGGAAAAGGCGCTGGACGAGGGTGTGGACGTGATGGGCTATGCGTCCTGGGGGTGCATCGATGTGGTAAGCGCCTCCACGGCTCAGATGAAAAAGCGCTACGGCTTTGTGTATGTGGACCGCAACGAGGACGGCAGCGGCAGTCTGGCGCGCTATCCGAAAAAAAGCTATGGCTGGTATCGGGATGTGATTGCGACAAACGGAGCTGCATTACACATATAAAACGGAAGCATTGTATTTTAAAGAAAAATCCGCTATACTGGGACACAGCAAAGCCCGGTATAGCGTTTTTTTTGAGCGATACGCCCTGCAGGCTTTGCAGGGTAACGGACAAATGGAGGAATGAAGATGGATGAATGGATGATAACAAGACAGATGCTTCAGTTTATAGAGGAAAGCCCCACGGCCTTTCATGCGGCCGCAAACGCGGAAAAGCTTTTGCGGGAAGAGGGCTTTGTCCGTCTGGAAAAGGACAGTGAGCTGCGGCCCGGCGGGCGCTTTTACGCGATGCAAAACGGCTCCGCCCTGATTGCGGTGAAGCTGCCGGAGGGACAGGGAAAGGGCGTCCGGATTGTGGCCAGCCACAGCGATTCGCCCTGCTTTAAGCTCAAGGAGACGCCGGAGATTCGGGTGGAAGGAAAGTATGTGAAGCTCAATACGGAAAAATACGGCGGGATGATTCTGAGCACCTGGCTGGACCGTCCGCTGTCCGTGGCGGGCCGCATTTTTGTGAAGGAGGAGGATGGCTCCGTAGCCTGCCGCCTGGTGGACCTCAAAAAGGATCTGCTCGTGATCCCCAATGTGGCGATTCATTTTAACCGGGAAATCAACGAGGGCTACAAATACAATCCGCAGACAGATCTGGCGCCCCTGATGGGAACCGACCAGGAACTGAATCTGACGGAGCTGTGCGCGCATGAGCTTGGCGTCCCGGCAAAATCCGTGCTGGGAAGCGACTTGTATGTCTATAACAGGGACAAGGGACGGATCATGGGGGCGGACGATTCCCTGATCGGTTCCCCGAGGCTGGACGATCTGCAGTGCGCCTACTCCACACTGCGGGGCTTTCTGGCCTCCCGGCCGAAGGAGTATGTCGCGGTGTACGCGCTTTTTGACAACGAGGAGGTGGGCAGCGGCACAAAGCAGGGGGCGGATTCCACTTTCCTGGAGGAGATGCTGGAGATCGTGCTGGAGGCGCTGGGCGTTTCGGAGAGCACGGCAGAAAAACGGGCCTTTTTACAGAACAGCTTCCTTTTGTCTGCGGACAACGGGCACGCGGTGCATCCCAACCATCCGGAAAAGAGCGATCCCACCAACCGTCCCTGCTTAAACGGCGGCGTGGTGCTCAAATACAACGGCAGCCAGAAGTATACCACGGACGGCTATTCCGCGGCAGTGGTGCGGGATATCTGCCGCACCTGGCAAATCCCGCTGCAGACCTTTGCCAACCGCTCCGATATCCCGGGCGGCTCCACGCTGGGGAATATTTCCACGGCTCACGTCTCCATTCCCTCCGCGGATGTGGGGCTGGCGCAGCTGGCGATGCACTCGGCTTTCGAGACGGCAGGCGTGAAGGATACGGCGGCCATGGAAGCGCTGGCGGAACATATTTTTTGCTAAAAAGTTGAAAGCTTCTTGCGATATTGATAGACAGAATGTATAATAATAGACAGGTGAACGGCAGAATTCATCTGTCTGTTATTTTTTTATTTTTCCTGCCCTGCAGAGCAGGGGAGCGGAAGGAAGGGGCTGCGTATGGAAAATAAGGTGATGAAGTTTTATTCAAAGGCGGGGAACAACATTATTCTGAGGGCGATTCCGGGGCATTTTGCCACCAGTCATTCCCACATCAATTATTATGTGGATATGACCGGCTTAAAGACGAGGCGCAGCGAGGCGGCTGCGGTGGCGAAGGCATTTGTGCAGCGGTTTCCGGTGGACACAGTGGTGGACACGATCGTCTGCATGGACGGCAGCGAGGTGATCGGCGCTTATATGGCGGAGGAGCTGGAGCGCGGGAATTTCCCCAACCAGAATCTGCATCACACGGTTTATGTGGTGACGCCGGAATTCAACATCAACAACCAGATGCTGTTTCGGGACAATCTGGTGAATGCGATCAAGGGCAAAAATATCGTGCTTTTGATGGCGACGGCGACCACGGGCCTGACGATCAGCCGCAGTCTGGAGTGCATCGATTATTACGGAGGCAACGTGCGTCAGATCTGCTGCGTATTTTCAGCGATCGGGCAGATCAACGGGCAGCCGGTGGAGAGCATTTTTACGACGGAGGACGTGCCCGGCTATCAGGCGTATGAAGCGTATGCCTGCCCGTACTGCAAGAACCGGCAGAAGCTGGACGCGATGGTGAACGGATACGGATATTCCAAGCTTTAAGCCGGTCTGTCCTGCATCCGGGAACATTCCGGGCGGTGTAAAATTTTTCGGTAAAAAGCGAAAAGGGAGAGCGGCAGAATGAAAGGCACAGGGAAAGGCACCGCAAAGCAGACGGGCGGCGGGATTTTGATGACGGAGGGGAGTATCTGGAAAACGATCCTGTTTTTTTCCGTGCCTCTGATTTTGGGAAATCTTCTGCAGCAGATGTACAACACGGCGGATTCCATCATTGTGGGGAATGTGGTGGGCAGCAACGCGCTGGCGGCGGTGGGCTCCAGCACGGCCCTGATCAATTTGCTGATCGCCTTCAGCCAGGGCGCGGCGGTGGGGGCCGGCGTAGTGGTGTCGCAGTTTCTGGGGGCCCAAAACCGGGAGGGCGTGCAGGATGCGGTGCACACGGCGCTGTCCATCGCGGCGCTTTTGGGCGTGGCGCTTTCTGTGGCGGGAATCCTGCTTTCCCCGCAGCTTCTGGAGTGGATGCGCACGCCGGAGGAGGTCATGAAGGAGTCGGTGGCGTATCTTCGGATTTATTCCGCCGGACTGGTCTTTAATGTAATCTATAATATGGCGGCAGGTATCTTAAATGCGGTAGGAAATTCCAGGCGGTCGCTTCTGTATCTGGCCGTGGCGTCGGTGACGAATATCGTGCTGGATCTGGTGCTGGTGGCAGGCCTTTCCATGGGCGTTGCCGGAGCGGCGGTGGCCACCGATATCAGCCAGGCGCTCTCCGGTTTTCTGACCATCCTGTTTTTGATCAGAGTGCCCCAGAGCTATCAGGTAAAGCTTGGGAGGCTCGGCATCAAAAAGGAGATGGCCGGCAAGATCGTGCGGGTAGGGTTGCCCACAGGCATTCAGAACATGGTGATTTCCTTCTCCAACGTGCTGGTGCAGTCCAGCGTGAACGGCTTCGGAGCCGCGGCGATGGCGGGCTTTGGCGCATACATGAAGGTGGACGGCTTTAATATCCTGCCGGTGATGAGCTTCAGCATGGCGGTGACGACCTTTACCGGGCAGAATATCGGTGCGGGGCGGACGGACCGGGTGCAAAAGGGAATGTGGGTGACGATCCTGATGGGCTTTCTCTACACGGTGGCCACCGGCGCGCTGCTTCTGATTTTTTCCCGGTCCGTCATCGGCCTGTTCAGCAGGGACGCAGCGGTCATTGATTACGGCGTGCAGGCCATGAAATATTTCTGCCCGTTTTATTTTCTGCTCAGCATCATGCACGGACTGGCGGGGACAATCCGCGGCACCGGCAGGAGCGTGCCGCCCATGGTGATCCTGCTGGCCTCCCTGTGCGTGTTCCGGATTTTCTGGATCTGGCTCGTGCTGCCGCTGTTTCATACCATCGACGGCGTGTTCGTGCTCTATCCGGTTTCCTGGGCCGTGGGAGTGGTGCTGATGATCCTGTATGCCTGGAAAGGGAGATGGCTGAACGGTTAAAAAAAATAAAATTAGGGCTTGATTCTTTTTAAGAATGTGTTACAATATTTTTTGTCAGCAAATGGAAGCATAGCTCAGCTGGGATGAGCGTTCGCCTCACACGCGAGAGGTCAGGGGTTCGAGCCCCCTTGCTTCCATTTTTTACATGGGCTCGTAGCTTAGCTGGGAAAGCGCTGCGTTCGCAACGCAGAGACCGAGGGTTCGAATCCCTTCGGGTCCATAGATATTTATCTCGCAGGATTTTGTATCCTGCGAGTTTTTTGTTTTCCGAAAAAGCGCATCGCTTTTTCAGGCGTGAGCGGGTTCCTTTTGCGGAAGGCCCGCATATCCTATAGCAACGCTGTATTTCGGAGAAAAAGATGAAAAAGAAGCTGTTATGTTTGCTTGCGGCAGCGCTGTTTGCGGGCGCGCTGGCGGGCTGCGGGGCAAAGCAGGAGGCGTCAGGGGGGACGAAGGTGACGTTAAACGAGGTGGCCCACTCTGTTTTTTATGCGCCTATGTATGTGGCAGTTGAGGAGGGCTATTTTGCGGAGGAGGGGATCGAACTCACTGTAGTGACCGGCTTTGGGGCGGATAAAACGATGACCGCCCTGCTGTCCGGGGAAGCGGATATCGGTTTTATGGGCTCGGAGTCCACCGTCTACACCTATCTGGAGGGCGCGGAGGATTATGTGGTCAATTTCGCTCAGCTGACCCAGCGGGCCGGGAATTTTCTGGTATCCCGGGAGCCGGTAAAGAAGTTTGACTGGGATATGCTCCGGGGCAAAAGTGTTTTGGGAGGACGGGCAGGAGGAATGCCTCAGCTCGTTTTTGAGTATGTGTTAAAGCAGCACGGCATGGATCCCAGGACCGATTTGGAGATCGACCAGAGCATCGATTTCGGATCCACGGCGGCGGCCTTTTCGGGCGGGCAGGGGGAGTTTACCGTAGAATTTGAGCCTCATGCCACCGCACTGGAGCAGAAGGGGGACGGCTATGTGGTGGCCTCTCTGGGCGAGGAGTCCGGCTATGTGCCCTACACTGCTTTTTCAGCGAAAAAGAGCTACCTGGAGGAAAATCCCGATGTCATCCAGTCCTTTGTCAATGCCCTGCAGCGGGGAATGGACTATGTGGCCTCACATAGCCCGGAGGAGATCGCAAAGGTGATCGCCCCTCAGTTTGCGGAGACGGATGAGGCAGCGCTGACGGCCATTGTGGAGCGCTATTATGAGCAGGATACCTGGAAAAAGGATCTGATTTTCAGCCGGGATGCCTTCACTTTGCTGCAGGATATTCTGGAGGAGGGCGGCGAGCTGGCGCAGCGGGTTCCCTATGAAAAGCTGGTGAACACGGCCTTTGCGGAGAAGGCGGCGGAAAATATTTCCGAATGAACGTTGAATGAACGGCGAAAAAAATCTTGTCATATAGTTTTAAATACTATATAATGAAGTGTGCCGGGATCCCTGCGGGGAGCCGGCACGCGCCGCTTTCCACCCGGCGCAGACGGATCAACGAAGGAGAATTATGTCATGACATTGGAATCGGAAGATTTGCTGAAGAGTATTCTGGACAGCCTGGATCGGATTGATTATATCCGCCCGGAGGAGATTCCCGACATCGAGCTGTATATGGACCAGGTCACCACCTTTATGGACAGCCGCCTGAAAAACACGACGCGCAATCCGGAGGAGGATAAGATCCTGACAAAGACGATGATCAACAACTATGCGAAGAATGATCTTCTGCCTCCCCCGGTCAGGAAGAAATATTCCAGGGAGCATATGCTGCTTTTGATTTTTATCTATTATTTCAAGGGCATCCTTTCCATCAGCGATATCCAGTCGATCCTGAATCCGCTGACGGACAAGTATTTCCGCGCGTCGGAGGGGATGGGACTGGAGGATATCTATAACGAGGTGTTTGGCCTGGAGAAGGAAGAGGTGCAGTTTCTGAAGGAGGACGTGATGCGCAAGTATCATAAGGCGGAGTCCACCTTTGCGGATGCGCCGGAGGAGGAGAGGGAATTTCTCAGGACCTTTTCCTTTCTCTGCATGCTCAGCTTTGACGTCTATATCAAAAAACTGCTGATTGAAAAGATTATTGATACGAAATAGGATGAAGATTGCGAAGCAATCTGGTATCATAGCATTTTTTACATGAAAAAAAGCCGGTCGAATCGACCGGCTTTTGAGCTTCTTACGGATATAAGTGCGGAACCGTCCCCCACGGTTCTTTAAAGCTTCGTCACATTGACGGCCTGAGGGCCCTTCTCGCCCTGCACGACGTCGAACTCCACGGCTGCGCCTTCATCCAGGGATTTGAATCCTTCCATGTTCAGGCCGCTGTAATGTACGAACACATCATGCCCGGACTCGTCGGAAATAAATCCGTATCCCTTCTGGTTGTTAAACCATTTTACCGTACCCTTGCTCATTTGTGATACCTCCACTGTGTGATATGTGTGTTATAAGTGATACAACGCAATATTATCACAGCAGAGACAGAAAGTAAAGCAAAAATTCAAATAACATCAATCTGTGGGCGATATTCTGTCAAACACTAATTCGTAGCCGTCATTTCCGTAATTTAAAGAGCGGTTGACGCGGCTGATGGTCGCCGTGGAGGCTCCGGTCTTTTCCGCAATATCAAGGTATGTCTTCCCCTCCTTGAGCATGGCGGCAACCTCAAAGCGCTGGGACAGGGAGAGCAGCTCGTTGACTGTGCACAGATCTTCAAAGAAGGCGTAACATTCCTCCTTGTCCTTCAGGCTTAGGACCGCCTCAAACAGATGGTCCACAGCATCGGTCTTGATTTTTTTGTTCATTTCGCAGCACCTCGTAGTCTGAAATAATATGTCCGTTCCGTTCGCACAGCAGCATTTTAACATACTAAAGTTTGAAAGTAAAGGGCGGGAAACGGCCAAACTGTTACGGGCTGCTGCGATCGTTATGCCCTGTGGGCTTCGACACCGTTGATATAGACCGCCTTGATGGAGGTATCCATGGAAAGCGGGGAGCCGTCGGCGATCACAAGATCGGCATCCTTGCCCTCCTCGAGGGAACCTACGCGATTTTCAACTCCCAGGTGCCGGGCCGGATTCAGCGTGATGGCCAGCAGGGCATCGCTTTCGCTCATCCCTGCCCTGCAGGCAAGTCCGGCGCAGAGAGGCAGGTAGTGCAGCGGCGTCACAGGGGCGTCGGTGATGATGGAGACGCGGCAGCCCGCTTTTGCCAGGATGCCCGGCGTGGTCCAGCTTTTGTTCTGCAGCTCAAATTTGGAGGCGTGGGTGAAGGTTGGGCCGACCGCCAGCGGCACGTTCTCCGCGGCAAGAAGTCCGGCCACCAGGTGGCCTTCCGTCACATGCTCCAGGGTGATGTCCAGCCCGAACTCACGGGCGATGCGCAGGGCCGTAAAAAAATCGTTGGCCTGATGGGCATGAGCCTTTAGGGGAATCTCGTGGTTGAGCACGGGCAGAAGGGCCTCGCATTTGGCATCGTAGGCGGGCATCTGGGAGAGCACGCCCTGGGCGGCTTCCTTTTTGGCCCGGTACTGGAGCGCCTTACAGAGAGCCTCGCGGATCAGGGCGGCATTGGTCATGCGGCTGGAGATACCGTGCTCCCGGTAGCAGCGCTTGGGATTTTCGCCGAAGGCGCATTTCATGGCGGCGGGAGCCCGGACAATCATGTCGTCCACCCGTTTCCCTGCGGTTTTGATCACCGCGAAGGTCCCGCCGAGCGCATTGGAGCTTCCGGGACCGGTGGCAATGCAGGTGACGCCGGCGCAGGCGGCCTCCGAAAAAGCGGGATCGAAGGGATTGATGCCGTCAACGGCCCGCAGCTGGGGCGTCACCGGATCGTTATATTCGTTGTAATCCTGGCCCTCGTAGCCGATTGCCGTGCCGTCCAGGCCGGTGTGGCAGTGGGCCTCCACGAAGCCGGGATAAATCTGCAGTCCGGTGGCGTCCACCACAGGACAGTCTTCCGGAGCATTCAGGTTGATGCCGATTTCCCTGATTTTGCCCTCGTCGATCAGGATGTCGGCGGCAAAGGCGCGCACCCTGTCGTCCGCACAGGAAGCGGTGTGCAGAGTCCCGTTTTTGATACAGAGCATGGGAAAGTCCTCCTTTGTATTTTGTTACCAGTCTACTCTCCGGAAAAGGGGGCGTCAAGCAAAAGAGCTTGTCCGGCGCCCGTTCCTGTGTTATACCCCGAGTTTGCCACTTGTGAACGTAAAATGGAGCCTGTTTGGCTCCATTTTTTTCGGCAAATATATGGTTTTGCGAGAGTTTACGCGACTTCCAGATTTTTGAGAAAATATACCTACATTTATGACCTACATGAAAACTTTTATCCCTGTTTTGATCCTCCTAAGTTCTGCACGACGGTATAGTTTTAGAGGAATGCTGATGCCAAAAGCATCCAGGATTCGCTTCAGGTCGGGATCATCTGCATCCATAAAACGATAGAGATCGCCTGGCAGAGTGTCTATTTTCCATTTGTTCAGTGCAGTCTGAATCCGGATGGCACTCAGACCGCTGCTCCAGTAAGCGTCCGGGTCTGTGGTGACGGCGCCGGAATCTTTCATTTTCTTCTGAATGATACGAAGCAGGATCAAAGCGATCATGCAGACCAGAAGATGGGCTGTCACATGTTCCGGTGTTCTCACATAAAGAGGGCGTGTATCAAGATCCCCTTTCATAACCCGGAACTGATCCTCGATCTGCGTCAGACCATGATACTTTTCAATGACTTCCTGAGCGTCCATGGTCAACTCGGAAGTGACGATCTGATAATACCCGAGACTTTTCCGATACTCCGCTACTTTATCAAAATCCACAAAGGCCTTGATTTTGGAAGAATCCAGAATCTCCCCCGTGTCTTCGTTGAGGCATTCTCTCTTAAAAAACTTTCGGAGCGCTTTTGACTGGACTGCTGTAATACGGAAGTTTTCGGGATGTTCCTGTAGTTTTTCCAGAAAATCTAAAAATTTCTTGTTTTCCTGTTCGGCCCGTGTCTGAAATTTCCGGCTCCAGTAGACAACAACCTGTTCTTCGATCACTCTCTTATTGCCATTCTCGTCTTTTACATCCTTCTTTACAATGCGTGACTTATATTTGTAATCATCGCTGACAGAAAGATAATCTTCATCGTTATAGGCCCATTCCCGCTCTTTTTTTGTACTTTTGAGCAGGCTTTTGGAAACAATGTATCCGTTTCCGGCATCCAATACATGAAGGAGGTTCTGGTAATTGCATATCCCCCGGTCAGCGATCATGATAAAACGAGAAAAATCCAGATCATCGATGTTTTTTTTAAGAGCGGGACGCAGGGTCAGGTGATCCAGTGTATTGCCGGGAAAGGTTTCGATGGCAATAGGGATGCCTTCATCATCCATAAAAAGTCCCATCTGAACGATAGGAAGCTTCCGTTCTTCTTTGCAAACGCCCATCTTCCGCTGCCCTTTTTCGATCATCTCGCCATCCTCATTCAGGATATCCTCGTCAGGGTCTTCGATTTCGAAGTAGAAGTTGGTCACATCATAATAGATGATTTCCGGAGAACGGTGCGCTTTTTTTACCAGGTTGGTATTGATCCTGCGGATGATCTTATCTTTATTGTCTGCAATGAAATCGAGGGTATCATATACGTTGTCGGGGTTAAAATCTGTCAGGATTGGCTCAAAATAATCCTCGTTTTGCAGGACAGTGGCACATTTGGAGGCAGGATTTAGGAGCCTTCCGAAAATAAGGAGCTTGGCAAAGCCGTAAACATCATACTGAAGCTTCCGGAACCCTTTGTAGGAGGAGAAAAAGGTATGGAGCCCCAGCTCCTCAAGGATCCGTTCCATAAGGAGGTGAGAGAAGATCCGCGGGTGTCCAAAACAGTCCGGGCTGCATTCGTTTATTGCGAAACGATAGGTTTCCGCAGACTTTTTTTCATCGCAATAGGGTAAAAGAGCAGGGATAAAGGGAGTCCCGGCCTTAAAAGATTTCTTAAGGCGCTCGACATAATCAGGCTGCCCGTCATCAAAGCGGGAGAGGGGCCCGATGTTAAGGACAACCTTTTTGGTGGAAGTTTTGATTCCATTTTTGTTTGTAACTCTATCGTTGCGAACCAAACGAAGATAGGGAATTCCGTTATTTTTAAAAGCTTCCACATACATAAGCATACCTCCATCCAGAGAAACATAGCCTTATATACCTGCTGATAATTATAGCATAAAAGAATAAAAAAAGCAAGGAAAACCTTGCAAGTAAAGGATTTTTTTTGTTATGGAGTTGGGAGTAAGTGGCAAACTCGGGGGAAGCGGTGTGCAGAGTCCCGTTTTTGATACAGAGCATGGGAAAGTCCTCCTTTGTATTTTGTTACCAGTCTACTCTCCGGAAAAGGGAGCGTCAAGCAAAAGAGCTTGTCCGGCGCCCGTTCCTGTGTTATACTCAAAAAAAGCAAAGGAGAGGAAATGCGAAGATAATCAACTTTTGAAACAGGAAGAAGGGGCCGCACCGTTCGGTGCGGCATGGGGTGCGCGCAGTGCGCACTGTATTTTCTTGTTGCCAAAAGCGGATTGTCACCTCGCAGCCTCTCTTTTTTGTGTCCGTTTTTACCGGGGCAGAGAGCCTGCGGCTGCGCTTTTGGCGGCGGTACAGGGAGGAATGGATATGTCACAAATCAAGGTTACGAATCTGACGTTCTGTTATGAGGGCAGCGTTGTGCCCGTCTTTGAAAATGTTTCCTTTGTGCTGGATACGGACTGGAAGCTGGGCTTTATCGGGAGAAACGGGAAGGGAAAGACCACGTTTCTGCGGCTTTTGGCGGGCGGTTATTCCTATCGCGGCAGGATCAGCGGCAAAGCGGTATTCGATTATTTTCCTTATGAGGTTTCAAAGAAGCAGGCAGGGCAGTGTGCCTGGGAATTTTTGGAGGAGTTAAAGCCGGGCTGCGAGCTGTGGCGGGTGCTGCGGGAGCTGGAGCGGCTGGACGTAGAGGCGGCGCTTTTATACAGGCCCTTTGAGCGTTTAAGCTTTGGGGAGCAAACGAAGGTGCTGCTGGCGGTGCTGTTTTCCGGGGAACAGGATTTTTTGCTGATTGATGAGCCGACCAATCATCTGGACGAAGAGGCCAGAGAGACCGTCAAGCGGTATTTGCAGGGCAAAAAGGGATTTATCCTGGTCTCTCATGACCGGGATATGCTGGATGCCTGCGTGGATCATGTGCTGGTACTGAACCGGGAGAGCCTGGAGGTGCAGAACGGCAATTTTTCAAGCTGGTGGGAAAATAAGAGGCGCATGGATCAGTTTGCCCGTGCGGAGAATGAAAAGCATCAAAGAGAGATCGCGGCCTTAAAACGGGCGGCGGAGCAGAGCGACCGCTGGGCGAAGCAGAATGAAAGCGAAAAGATCGGTTTTGATCCGGGAAAGGAGCCGGACCGGTTCAAGGGTACCCGCTCTTATATCGGGGAGAAGACCCGGAAGCTGCAGGCGCGGGCCAAAAGCTTTGAACGGCGCATGGAGCGGGAGCTGGAGAAGAAGGAGGGGCTTTTAAAGGACCTGGAAAATCCGGTGGATTTAAAGCTGATGCCCCTGTCCTTTCACCGGGAGCGACTGCTGTTTGCACGGGATTTGTGCCTGAAGTATCCGGGTCAGGAGCGGGCCGTGCTGGAGGGCTTGTCCTTTGAGCTGTTGCGGGGCGAGCGGGTTTTTCTCCACGGGAAAAACGGCTGCGGAAAATCCACGCTGCTGCGGGCGGTTTTGCAGGCGGCCCGGACGGACGCCCGGGGAAGGGTTCCTGCAGGCGACCCGGCAGAAGAAGGGCCGAAGCTTTGCGACGGCAGCCTGCAGGTGGCCTCCGGCCTGGTGATTTCCTATATCAGCCAGGACACCGGTATGCTGCGGGGGACGCTGCGGCAGCTTTGCCGCAGGCAGGAGCTGGAGGAAAGCCTGCTGCTGGCGCTTTTGCGGCAGCTGGACGTGGAACGGAGTCAGTTTGAAAAGCCCATGGAGTATTTTTCGGAGGGACAGAAGAAAAAGGTGTTGATCGCGGCCAGCCTGGCCAGGCCGGCCCATTTATATATCTGGGACGAGCCCTTAAATTTTGTCGATGTGTTTTCCCGTATGCAGCTGGAGACGTTGCTGCTAAAATATACCCCCACCATGCTGGCGGTGGATCACGACGCGCGCTTTCGGAGCAATGTGGCCACCCGGATCGTGGAGCTGTGAAATCCGGAAAAAGTGAGAAAATCGTAAGATTTTCTTAGGGTTTTCCGCAAGAATCATGCCGGGGGAAGCTGGTATACTGGTAACAGTTCAGCCAGCCGGGAGTGGACGGAAAAAATCGTGCTCGCACGAATTTTGGCCGGTTGCTCCCGGCTGAGGGAGCGCCTGATTATGAGCAGGAAACGGCGTTCTGCCTTATTCCGCAGATAGCCGCGAAGCGGCGGAAAGCGCGTTAGCGCGGCTTTGCGAATGGCGCGGGCTGAACTGTTACATATATTAGTAAAAAACCCAGGAGGCTCACAGAGATGTCTTGTATTTTGGTGGTGGATGATGAACAGGAAATCGCGGATTTGGTGGCGCTTTATCTGAGAAGCGAGGGCTATGAGGTGGCTGTCTGCTGCGACGGCGCCGCCGCTCTTTCCTGTGTGGAACAAAAGGAGCTGTCTTTGGCGGTGCTGGACGTGATGCTGCCGGATATCAGCGGATTTACGCTTTGTCAGCGGATTCGGGAGAAGCATTTATTTCCGATTATCATGCTCACGGCCCGGGGAGAGGATCTGGACAAGATCAACGGGCTGACGCTGGGGGCGGACGATTATATCACCAAGCCCTTTCAGCCGTTGGAGCTGGTGGCCAGGGTCAAGACCCAGCTGCGGCGATACACTTGCTATAATACGGCGGAGCCCAGAAAATCCAGGGAGGTGGATATCCGGGGGCTTTACCTGTCGGCGGACAGCAGGAAGTGCGTGCTGTATGGCAGGGAGATTGGACTGACGCCCATCGAGTTTGATATTCTCTGGTATTTGTGCGGGAATCAGGGACGGGTCGTATCCTCGGAGGAGTTGTTTGAGGCGGTCTGGAAGGAGCGGTATCTGGACAGCAACAATACCGTGATGGCGCACATTGCCCGGCTGCGGGAAAAGCTGCAGGAGCCGGCGCGGAAACCAAGATTTGTCAGGACTGTGTGGGGAGTGGGGTATACCGTTGAATAAGATAAGGAAGAAATGGAAGGACAGGCTGGGGAAAAGCGCGGGCAAGATCGTGCTGCAGTATTGGGCGGCGATGGCCGGATTTACGGTGGTATTTTTAGTTGGCGGCATGTTTTGCTGGAAAATCGTTTCAAACTGGAGCAGCCGTATGGGAGGGCCGGTGGGAGATTTCCTCTTTGGGCTGATACGGCTGGCCATCGACTATGCGCCTGTGGTGGTGGCTGTGCCGCTGCTTGTCGGGTATTTTTGGATTACGGCTTCCTTTATGGCCCGTCCGCTGCGGTATCTGGATGCGCTGGTGTCGGCGGCGGAGCGGCTGGCCAGACCGGAGTCCGGGCCGGTGGAGCTTCCGGCCGAGCTGTCGGCTACGGAAAATGAGCTGAATCTGGTGCGGGAGCGGGTACTGCGGGAAGCCCGGACGGCCCGGGAGACGGAGCGGCAAAAAAATGATCTGGTCGTTTATCTGGCCCATGATTTGAAGACGCCCTTAACCAGCGTGATCGGTTATCTGACGCTGCTGCGGGACGAGCCGCAGCTTTCGGAGCAGCTGAGGCAAAAATATCTGGGCGTGGCGCTGGGAAAGGCCCAGCGGCTGGAGGAGCTGATCAATGAATTTTTTGATATTACCCGGTTTAATTTAAGCCGGATTGTGCTGGAGGAGGAGCCGGTGAATCTGACCCGGCTGCTGGAACAGACCGCCTCGGAGTTTTTGCCGGTGCTGGAGGAAAAGGGGATGCGCTGGCAGCTGGCGCTTGCGGATCGGATACAGATTGTGGGCGATCCGGATAAGCTGGCCAGAGTGTTTGACAATCTGTTCCGCAACGCGGTCAATTACGGGGACGCGGGCAGCGATATTGCCGTCACGCTGTCCGGGGAAGAGCGGCAGGCTGTCGTCCGGGTTAAAAATGCAGGGCGGACGATCCCGCCGGAGAAGCTGGAACGGATTTTTGAGCAGTTTTTCCGCCTGGACAGCGCCCGGCAGAGCGGCACCGGCGGGGCGGGACTGGGACTGGCCATTGCAAAGCAGATCGTGGAGTGCCACGGCGGCACGATCTGTGCGCAAAGCAGCGGGGGGAGCGTCACGTTTTGCGTGGCACTGCCGCTGGACGAAGTGCACGAAGCAGAAAGGAGCGCAGTATGGAGCGAAAATATCTGACGGAGCTGTTTCCCTGGCTCCGCCCTCTGCGGCTAAGACAGCGGAAATTTTTCTATTATGCCGGAATGCGGCTGGATAAAAGGCTCTATGCCCTGCACAGGGAGGCGGAGCGGCTGCCGGTGGAGCTGTTTTCTTCCGCCTGCCCGATGTACAATCCCGCCACCGGCTTTGCGATGGTATATCAGGAGAACAAGGTGTTCAATCTGAAGCTGGCTGCGGCCACGCTGGACGGGCTGCACATCAGGCCGGGAGAGACCTTTTCCTTCTGGCGGCTGGTGAAGGACGCGCAGCGGGAGCAGCCCTATAAGGCCGGGCTGGCGGAGGTGAACGGGCGGCTTGTGATCGAGAAGGGCGGCGGGCTGTGTCAGCTGAGCAATCTGCTCTGCTGGGTATTGCTGCATACGCCGCTGACTGTGGCGGAGCGGCACGGACACAGAAAAAAAGATTTTCCGGAACCGCAAAGCGATGCGCCGATGGGGGTGGACGCGGCGGTGGCGGAGGGCTGGCTGGATCTGCGTTTTTACAACGACACGGCGGATACCTTCCAGATTGGAGTGAGCTTTACAAAGACCCATATCTGCGCCGCCGTATATACCGAGAGGGACAGAGGAATCCGCTGGCAGGTGGACAACCGGCAGCTGCACTATTATCGCAGGCAGGAGGAGATCTGGGAGGAGACAGACGTGGTGCGCAGGGCATGCAGGACGGACACGGGAGAGCTGCTGGAGGAGTGTCTGCTGTATCAAAACCGCTGCCGTATCGGCTATAAGCTGTCGGAGGGAACCCCGGTGGAGGAGAGGAGCTGAAAATGGAAAAAAAGAAGATACTGGTGCTGTTTGGGGGCTGTTCCCCGGAATATGATGTGTCTCTGGAATCGGCCTATAGCGTGATTACGAAGATAGACCGGGCCAAATATCAGGTGCTTACGGTGGGGATTACGAGACAGGGAGACTGGTATTATTTTGAAGGGGATCCCAGGGAGATTGCGGAGGACCGGTGGCAGAATCACGCTGTATTGACCATGCTTTCCCCAAACCGGACAAAGGGACGGGGATTGTTGCTGCCAAAGCAGGGGAAAACGGAGCTTTCCGACGGGCTTCGCACGCTTGCCGTGGATGTGGTGTTTCCTGTGCTGCACGGGCAAAATGGGGAGGACGGCACCGTGCAGGGGCTGTGTGCGCTGGCAGGACTGCCGGTGGTGGGCTGCTCCGTTTTAGCCTCCGCCCTTGGGATGGACAAGGCGCGGGCCCACAGGCTGGCCAAAGCGGCAGGGGTGGAGACGCCGGAGGGCTTCGTGCTGGAGAGGACTGCGGCCGGTCTGTTTGACGCAGAGACGGGAGAAAAGCAGGATCGGACAGCGCTGGCAGACCGGGCGGGACGGCTGGGATATCCGCTGTTTGTCAAGCCGGTGCGGGCGGGCTCCTCCTTTGGCGTCACCAGGGCAGAAGGACCCTGGCAGCTGCAAAAGGCCATAGAGCAGGCGCTTTGCTATGACAGCCAGGTGCTTGTGGAAGCCTGCGTGCCGGGCTTCGAGACCGGCTGCGCGGTGCTGGGCAATGAGACGCTGTTTGTGGGAGAGGTGGACGAGATCGCGCTGGCGGAGGGGTTTTTTGACTATACCGAAAAATATGGGCTATATACCTCCCGGATCTATGTGCCTGCCCGGATTTCGGAAACGCAGGCCGCCCGGATTAAGGAGACCGCCTGCCGGGTATATCGGGCGCTGGGCTGTCAGGGCTTTGCCCGGGTGGATCTGTTTTTGACGCCGGAGGGGCGGGTCGTGTTTCATGAGGTCAACACGATTCCGGGCTTTACGTCCCACAGCCGTTTCCCGGGGATGCTCCGGGCGGCTGGACTTTCCCTGGAGCAGGTGCTGGACCGGGCCATCGATCTGGCCCTTTTACAGGCGGAGCAGCCGGAGAGGGGACGGGCAGATGAAGGGTAAGCAATGGCTGCAGGAAAAATCCAAGGGGGATGACCTGCGTTTTTTCTGGAAAATTTTCTGGCTGCGGGAACGCAGGCGGGGCAGTTTTGCCGGAAAGCTTTTGACGCTTTTTGTCAACCGGCTCGCCTGCCGTCACGGCGGTTACATCGGGGATGGGGCCAGGCTTTTGGATGTGCCCTCCCTGCCCCATGGGCTCCACGGGGTCTATATTTCCCGGTATGCGTCCATCGGACGGGGCTGTCGGATTTATCAGCAGGTGACGATCGGGGAGGTGGCGCATCAGGCGCCCGATATCGGGGACGGCTGTCTGATCGGCGCAGGCGCTGTGCTGGTGGGCGGCATCCGGATCGGACGGCAGGCCAAAATCGGCGCGGGCGCGGTGGTGTGCACGGATGTGCCGGATTTTGCCACGGTGGTAGCCTGGCCGCCCCGGATTTTGCAGGAAGGACATGGGACAGCAAACCGGAAGGGAGAGGCGCATGACGGATGACAGAAAAACGGAGCCGACAGAGCACGGATCGGGGAAGGGCCGCGCCTGGATTGAGATCAGCAAGGCGCATTTGCTGCATAATCTTGCCGTATTGCAGGAAAAGCTGCCGCCCGGCTGTCGTCTCATGCCGGTGGTGAAGGCGGACGCCTACGGGCACGGCGCAGCCCTGGTGGCCAAGGTCTGCGCCGGGAGAGGCATCACGGACTTTTGCGTGGCTACGGCCCGGGAGGGGCAGGCGCTGCGGCAGCAGGGAATTTCGGGGCAGATTCTGGTGCTGGGCTATACGCCGCCGGAGCAGTTTTGTCTGCTGGAAAAATGGCGGCTGTCACAGACGGTGGTGGACGAGGGATATGCCAGGCAACTGAACGCATTTGGACATCCCCTGTCCGTACAGATTGCGGTGGATACCGGGATGCATCGGCTGGGAGAGGACTGGAATACGCCGGAGCGGCTTTTTCCTGTGTTTTATATGAAAAATCTCCGGGTGGAGGGCATCTTTACCCATTTGTGCACCGCCGACGGCAGACGGCGCAGGGACCGGCGTTTTACAAAGCTGCAGGTACAGCGGTTCTGGGGGCTGACAGAGCGGCTGCGCCGGGAAAAGCTTCCCTGTCCCAATCCTCATCTGCTGGGCAGCTATGGCCTGCTGTGCTGTCCGGAGGCGGGCGGCGTCTATGCCCGGGTCGGGATCGGCCTGTACGGTACGCTGAGCAGCAGAAAAGATCTGGGGCGGCTGGGGCAGGAGCTTTTGCCGGTGCTGTCCTTATATGCCAGGGTGGCCTGTGTCAAAACCCTGGAAAAGGGAGAGCGGGCCGGATATGGGCTGGCTTTTCTGGCCCGGCACAAAACCCGGCTGGCCGTGCTCTCGATCGGCTATGGGGACGGCATCCCCCGCAGCCTGTCCGGGGCGAAGGGGCAGGTGCTCATCGGCGGGCAGAAAGCGCCGATTGTGGGGCGTATTTGCATGGATCAGATGACGGTGGATGTGACGGACATCCGGGACGTAGGCGCAGGGGACACAGCGGTGCTGATCGGCAGCAGCGGGACAGAGGAAATTGGCGCCTGCGACCTGGCGGCCTGGGCAGGCACCATCTCCAATGAGATCCTGAGCCGTCTGGGGAGCCGCCTGCCCAGACGGCTGACACCGTAGGAAATCCTTGACTGAATATCCCGGATGTTGTACTCTTATACTGATTATTTACAGCGCTTGGGAGGAAATCATGGACCTGGAATTTGACGTTCGCATTGATGCAGGCGTGCTATACGATTATATGCTCCGCCATACCTACAGCGGCGCGGCCGGGATTTTGGGCAGCGCGGCGGGAGCTCTGGGCGTTGTGGCCGGGGCGATGACGGGATATCCGCTTTACTGGATTTTGGGTCTTGTGATCCTGGTGTATCAGCCGGTGTCCCTGTGGCTGAGATCCCGGCGGCAGGCTCTGTCCCCGGTCTTTCAGCAGCCCCTTCATTATAAAATGACGGACGAAGGAGTGACTGTTTCCCAGGGAGAGACGGAGCAGTTCCAGAGCTGGAACGATATGTACCGGGCTGTTTCCACCGGGAAAAGCGTGATTTTATATACGACAAGGGTCAATGCCTGCATTTTTCCGCGCAGAGATCTGGGAGACCGCCAGACGGAGGTGATCGCAGCGATTTCCTCCCATATGCCGCCGAAAAAGGTGCAGATCCGTTTTTAAAAGGAAAGAGGTGCTTATGGTCAAGGAGAGCTGGAGCGCGGAGGATACCTTCGCGTTTGGCCGGGAGCTGGGGCGCAGAGCACAGCCCGGCGACGTATATACGCTGGTCGGGGATCTGGGTGTGGGGAAAACCGTACTGACTCAGGGACTGGCCGAAGGGCTGGGGATCGGAGAACCTGTGAACAGCCCCACTTTCACGATCGTGCAGGTTTACGAGGAGGGGCGTCTGCCCCTTTACCATTTTGATGTATATCGGATCGGGGATGTGTCCGAGATGGACGAAATCGGCTACGAGGACTATTTTTACGGGGATGGTGTCTGCCTGATCGAGTGGGCTAACCTGGTGGAGGAGATACTGCCGGAGCATTACACACAGATCCGGATAGAGAAGGATTTGGAAAAGGGTTTTGATTACCGCAGAATAACCGTGACGGAGGTGGGCGCATGAGAATCCTGGGCCTGGACAGCTCCGGCCTGGTGGCCGGGGTGGCGCTTGTGGAGGACAGTCTGCTGATTGGGGAATATACGACGGATTACAAAAAAACGCACTCGCAGACGCTGCTTCCCATGCTGGACGAACTGAAAAGGATGGTGGAGCTGGATCTGCATACCATCGATGCGATTGCCGTGGCCGCCGGCCCGGGCTCCTTCACCGGCCTGCGGATCGGCTCTGCCACCGCAAAGGGGCTGGGGCTGGCGCTGGATATTCCGGTGGCGGCGGTGCCTACGGTGGACGCGCTGGCCTACAACCTTTACGGTGCGGGCGGGCTGATCTGCCCTCTGATGGATGCCAGGAGGGGGCAGGTTTATACGGGAATTTATACCTTCGCGGAAGGGAAGCTGCAGATTTTGAAGGAGCAGTGCGCCATGGCCGTGGAGGAGCTGGCAGAGGAGCTTGGCCGGCTTGCGGAAAAGAGAGGGCAGGAAATCATTTTCCTGGGCGACGGCGTGCCGGTCTACAGAGAAAAAATGCAGGAAATCCTGCATGTACCGCATTATTTTGCTCCGGCAAGCTGCAACCGGCAGCGGGCGGCCTGTGTGGCTGTGCTGGGAGAGGAATATGCGAGGGCAGGACGGCTGATGAGCGCCGATGTTTTTGCGCCGGAGTACCTGCGGCTGTCCCAGGCGGAGCGGGAGCGCATGGAGGCGGACGAGGCGCATCGGGAGCTGATGCGCGCCGGGATTACGAGGTGAACGGGGCGGACGGCCTGCGGCTTGTCTGCCTGACCGCAGAGGATGCAGCGGCGGCAGCCGCGCTGGAGGCATCCTGCCTGGCGGAGGCCTGGAGCCTGTCTGCCTGGGAGAGCGCCCTCGCGGACCCAAATGCCTGCTATGCGGGAGCCTGGGCCGGGGAGAAGCTCGTCGGCTGCTGCGGTCTTTGGCAGTCCTTTGAGGAAGCGGACATCTGCAATGTGGCGGTGGACGCAGGCTTTCGCAGACAGGGCATCGGACGGCGCCTTTTGCTTTTTCTGATGGAGGAGGGGCGCAAAAGAGGCGTGCGGGATTATACGTTGGAAGTCAGAAGCTCCAATGAAGCGGCGATCGGGCTTTACCGGGAGCTGGGCTTTCTGGAGGAGGGACGTCGTCCCTGCTTTTATGACCATCCCCGGGAGGACGCCCTTATATTATGGAAGAGACAGGAAGCGCATGAAATAGTTTCCGGTTCCGTTTGAACGCAAAATCAGGTATATTGTTGTTTAGAGAAAACGGAAGGACGGCCGCAGACGAAACGGCCGGGGAGGTTGTCATGCGCACCTATCAGGAAGATCGGAAAACGGTGAAGACTGTGCTCTGCAACGGTTGTGGGCGGGAGCTGAGAGTGGAAAAGGGAATCCTTCGGGAGGGCTGCTTTGCGGCAGACTATCCGTTCGGCTATTTCAGCTCCAGAGACGGCCAGCGGGTCAGCTTCGACCTGTGTGAGGAATGCTTTTCATCGATGCTGGCGCGGTTTCGGGTGCCGGCTGAGGTGACAGAGCAGAACGAGTTTTTATAAAAGGGAAAAATATGCTGGAAGTTTGTCTTTTGGGGACCGGCGGGATGATGCCGCTGCCGTATCGGTGGCTCACCTCCCTGATGGTTCGGTATAATGGAAAAAGTATTTTGATTGACTGCGGTGAGGGCACCCAGATCGCGATGAAGGAGAAGGGGTGGAGCCCCAAGCCGATCGACGTGATCTGTTTTACCCATTTTCATGCGGACCATATCAGCGGATTGCCGGGGATGCTTTTGACGATGGGGAACGCGGAGCGGACGGAACCGCTGACGCTCATTGGCCCCAGGGGGCTTACCAGGACGGTGAACGCTCTGCGGGTGATCGCGCCGGAGCTGCCCTTTGAGATCCGCTGCGTGGAGATCGAGGAAAACGAGCAGGCCTTTTTGTTTGACGGCCTGCGCATCGAGGCCTATCGGGTCAACCACAACGTGCTTTGCTACGGCTACAGCCTTTCGATCGAAAGAGCCGGCCGGTTCCAGCTTGACAGAGCCGAGGCGCTGGGAATCGAGAAACGTTTCTGGAACCGCCTGCAGAAAGGCGAGACGGTGGAGATTGACGGGAAAACCTACACGCCGGATATGGTGATGGGGGCGCCCCGCAAAGGCCTCCGGGTAACCTACTGCACGGATACCAGACCCACCGAGAGCATTGTAAAATACGCTTCGGGAGCGGATCTGTTTATCTGCGAGGGCATGTACGGAGAGCCGGAAAAAAAGGACAAGGCCAGGGAGCATAAGCACATGACCTTTCTGGAGGCTGCGGAGCTTGCCCGACGCGCCCGGCCGGCGCGGATGTGGCTGACCCATTACAGTCCCTCGCTGGTGAGGCCGGAGGAATTCATGGGCGGCGTCCGCCGGATTTTCCCGGAGAGCTATGCGGCAAAGGACGGCTGGACGCAGGATTTGAGGTTTGAGGACGAAGAAGAATGACACAGACAAAAGAGAAGGATGTGCTGATTTTAGCGATAGAGAGCTCCTGCGACGAGACGGCCGCCGCGGTGGTGAAAAACGGCCGCGAGGTGCTTTCCAATGTTATTTATTCCCAGATCGATCTGCATACCCTTTACGGGGGCGTGGTGCCGGAGATTGCCTCCCGCAAGCATATCGAAAAGATCAACCAGGTGATCAAAAAAGCGCTGGCGGACGCGGGCGTTTCTCTGGAACAGATCACGGCGGTAGCGGTCACCTGCGGTCCCGGCCTGGTGGGCGCTCTTTTGGTAGGCGTGGCGGAGGCCAAGGCCATCGCCTTTGCGGCGGACAAGCCTCTGGTGGGCGTCCATCATATTGAAGGCCATATCTGCGCCAATTATATTGAAAACAAGGAGCTGGAGCCGCCTTTTTTGTGCCTGGTGGTGTCCGGCGGCCATTCCCACCTGGTGATGGTGAAGGATTACGGCGAATATGAGATTCTGGGACGCACCCGGGATGATGCCGCGGGGGAGGCCTTTGATAAGGTAGCCCGGGCCATCGGTCTGGGCTACCCCGGCGGGCCGAAAATAGACCGCGTTTCCAATGACGGCAATCCGGAGGCGATCGCCTTTCCGCGCGCCAAAATCGCGGACAACGTGTATGATTTCAGCTTCAGCGGTCTGAAATCCGCTGTCCTCAACTATTTAAACGGCTGCCGGATGAAGGATATCGCCGTGAACCAGGCGGACGTGGCCGCTTCCTTCCAGAAGGCGGTGGTGGACGTGCTCGTGGGACATTCCATGGACGCGGTGGCCCGATACGGTGTGGACAGGTTCGCCATTGCCGGTGGCGTGGCCTCAAACAGCCATTTGCGTGCGGCGCTGGAGGAGGCCTGCGCAGAGCGCGGCGTGCGGTTTTACCGTCCTTCCCCGATCCTGTGCACGGACAATGCGGCCATGATCGGGGCGGCGGGCTATTACGAGTATCAAAAGGGCGTCCGGCACGGCTGGGATTTGAACGCGGTGCCGAACCTGAAGCTGGGGGAGAAGATCTGATGGACAAAAAATTCTGCACCGCCATTGTGCTGGCGGCCGGTCAGGGGCGCCGGATGGGGACAAGGACGGCCAAGCAGTATCTGGAGATCGGAGGCCGGCCGCTGCTGTACTATACGCTGTATGCTTTTGAGCAGTCGCCGCTGATCGATTCCATTGTGCTGGCGGTGGGAGACGAGTCTCAGGTGGATTTTTGCAGGGAAAGCATTATCGGCGCATATCATCTGAAAAAAGTGGACAAAATCGTTCTGGGCGGCAGGGAGCGCTACCATTCCGTTCAGAATGCCCTGCAGGCGATCCGGAACGATTTTCCGGCGAAGGCTCACGCGGGCTATGTGTTTATTCACGACGGCGCAAGGCCTGTGCTGGAGAGCGGGCTTTTGCGGCGCTGCTACGAGGACGTCTGCCGTTATGGGGCCTGTGTGGCGGCAGTGCCCGCAAAGGATACCGTAAAAATTGCGGATGAGGAGGGCTTTGCCGTCTCCACGCCCCGCCGGGACCGGGTATGGCAGGTACAGACGCCGCAGACCTTCTCGTTCCCTTTGATAGAGGAGGCGTACGCTGCGCTGATCCGGGAGGAGGAAGCCCTGCTGGCAAAGGGGGTGCGGATCACGGATGACGCCATGGCGGTGGAAACCTTTACCGACAGGAAAGTGAAGCTGACGGAGGGCTCCTATGAAAATATCAAGGTGACGACACCGGAGGACCTGACCCTTGCGGAGGCGTTTTTACGGCGATTATCCGGCATTTCTGCGGCATGCGAAGGAAATGAAAAAAAATTGTAAAAATTGGTTGACACCGGCAACTGTTTTTGATAGAATACATCTTGCGCTGATGAAGCGCAGACGACAAAAAGACATGTCGTATGACCCGGAGAGGTATCGAAGCGGTCATAACGAGGCGGTCTTGAAAACCGTTTGTCCGAAAGGGCGCGTGGGTTCGAATCCCACCCTCTCCGTTAGATTCCGATAAGCAGTCTTGCGGAGTGCGGCTGTGGAGGAATCCTTCAAAACACAACCGATGGTTGTCAGAGTGATTGCAGGAATCAGCACATGGAGAAGTACCCAAGATGGCTGAAGGGACACCCCTGGAAAGGGTGCAGGTCGTTAATAGCGGCGCGAGGGTTCAAATCCCTCCTTCTCCGTTCGCTCTCGAAAGAGAGTCGAAAAAAGTTTAAAAAAGTTGTTGACAAACAGGAAGCTCTGTGGTAAAGTA
>JAUNGT010000002.1:0-6988 GCA_030524455.1 Eubacteriales bacterium
AAGACTAAAATCCACTTTGCCTCCTTCAAAGTGGAAATAAACTTTTCACTTCAGTCAACCGCAATCTTGTGTATTTTGTCAGAAATAACTTGCAAACAGCGAAATGATTTAGTAGAATATGAACATGGGGAAATTGAGACTGATTTTGGCTGTTCCGAAAATCTTTGACAGAATACCCAGAATTTGTATCATACGGAGGAATGAAGATGAACATTTACACAACTGACAAGATCCGCAACGTGGTTCTGTTAGGGCATGGCGGATCGGGCAAGACCAGTCTGTCAGAGGCGATGGCTTATCTGGCGGGGATTACTTCCAGGATGGGGAAGGTTGCGGACGGCAACACGGTCAGCGACTTCGGAAAGGAAGAACAGAAGAGACAGATTTCGATCAGTACCTCCGTCGTTCCGATTGAGTGGAACGGCGTGAAGATCAATATTTTAGATACACCCGGTTATTTTGACTTTGTAGGCGAGGTGGAGGAGGCTGTCCGCGCGGCGGGCGCAGCCATCATCGTCGTCAACGGCAAATCCGGCATCGAGGTCGGCACGGAGAAGGCATGGGAGCTGTGTGAGAAATATAAGCTTCCCCGCTTTGTCTATGTGACGAACATGGATATCGACAATGCCTCCTACCGCCAGATCGTGGAGGATCTGAAGGAGAAATACGGCAAGAAGATCGCGCCCTTCAACCTGCCGATCCGGGAAAACGAGCATTTTGTGGGCTATGTCAATGTGGTATCCGAGACGGGGCACCGCTGGCAGGGCAAGGAGGTTGTGGACTGCCCGGTTCCCGATTACAACAGACCCAACCTGGAAATCTGCCGGGAGACTCTGATGGAGGCCGTAGCGGAGACCAGCGAGGAGTTTATGGAGCGGTATTTTGGCGGCGAGACCTTCTCCGAGTCGGAGATCCGCGCGGCGCTGCGCACCAACGTCATCGACGGCTCCATCGTTCCGGTGTCCATGGGCTCCAATACACTCTGCCAGGGCGTTTACACCCTGCTGGACGACATTGTAAAATACGTTCCCAGCCCGGAGGACAGAAAGTGCGCGGGCATCAATTTAAAGACCAACGGCATTTTTGAGGCGGATTATGATTTCGCAAAGGCGAAGACCGCCTATATTTACAAGACCATGGTGGATCCCTTCATCGGCAAATATTCGCTGATCAAGGTTTGCTCCGGCGTCTTAAAAACCGACGATACGATGTACAACAGCGACAGCGATGTGGAGACAAAGATCGGCAAGCTCTATGTGCTCTGCGGCAACAAGCCCCAGGAGGTCAGCGAGCTGCATGCCGGAGACCTGGGCGCCCTGGCAAAGCTGACCGGCGCGCGCACGGGAGATACCCTCTCCACCAAGGCAAACCCGGTGGCCTTCGCCAAGACGGAATATTCCAAGCCCTACACGTCAAAGCGCTATAAGGCAGTGAACAAGGCGGATATCGACAAGATTTCGCAGTCTTTGGCAAAGCTTACCGACGAGGATAAGACGCTGCGCGCGGTCAACGATTCCGAAAACCACCAGATGCTTCTCTACGGCATGGGCGACCAGCACCTGGAGATCGTGGCGAGCCGTCTGGAGAACGAATATAAGGTAAAGATCGAGTTGGAGCGCCCCAAGGTAGCTTACCGCGAGACGATCCGCAAGAAATCCGATGTGGAATATAAATATAAGAAGCAGTCCGGCGGACACGGCCAGTACGGCCATGTGAAAATGCGCTTCGAGCCCTCCGGCGACCTCGAACAGCCCTATGTGTTCGAGCAGGAGGTTGTGGGCGGCGCCGTTCCCAAGAATTACTTCCCGGCGGTGGAGAAGGGGATTGCGGAAGCGGTCCAGAAGGGCCCTCTGGCAGCTTATCCGGTTGTGGGCGTGAAGGCGGTGCTCTACGACGGCTCCTACCACCCGGTGGACTCCTCCGAGATGGCCTTCAAGGTGGCCGCCTCCCAGGCATTCAAGAAGGGCTTTATGGAGGCAGGGCCGGTGCTTTTGGAGCCGATCTCCTCGCTGCGTGTGACGGTTCCTGACAACTATACCGGCGATGTGATGGGCGATCTGAACAAGCGCCGCGGACGCGTGCTCGGCATGACGCCGGTGCAGGGCGGCAAGCAGATCATCGAGGCGGACGTTCCCACGGCGAGCCTGTACGGCTACTGCACAGACCTTCGATCCATGACCGGAGGCCGGGGAACCTACGAGTACAGCTTCGCCCGCTACGAGCAGGCGCCCTCGGACGTGCAGGAGAAGGAGATTGCAGCCCGGGCAGCCAAGGTTGCTGAGGGCAGCGCAGAATAGAGTGCCGCGGAATAAAACGGTTTGTATCCTCCCCTCAGATATGGTATACTGCCCTGTAAAGGCGGATGCGCAGGTTTCAAATCCCCGAAGCAGGGCCGCCAAAAGTGAGGAGAAGATGCTATGAAAAAGGGAAAGAAAGCGCTGTTTTGGACGATTGCCGTCCTGATTGCGCTGATCGCAGTATTTATTTACTATTATGTCACGCTTCCGGCCATCAACATTCACGCCAGCGGCTTCTGGTTCTTTCTGCTGGCGCTGATTGCGGCGGCTGCGGCCGTATATGCGGCGCGGCGCGCCATCCGGGAGCATAAGCTGTACGGTAAGACGGCGCAGATAGACTGGAAGGGCTCCAAGGTCCTGAAGGGCTTCGGCCTTTTGTTTGTCGCCATGCTCGCCGTCTACCTGATCGGCAGCCTGCTTTCCTCGCCCATCATCAACGCCAAAAAGTACCAGGCGCTTATGACGGTGGAGGAGCGCAATTTTACCGACGACATCCAGGAGGTGGATTACGACACGATCCCCCTGCTGGACAAGGCCTCGGCAACCCTTTTGGGCGACCGGAAGATGGGCAGTATGGTGGAGATGGTATCGCAGTTTGAGGTGGCCGACGACTATACCCAGATCAACTATCAGGGCAAGCCGGTGCGGGTGACGCCCCTGGTGTACGCAAGCCCCATCAAATGGCTGACCAACCAGAAAAACGGGATTCCCGGCTACATGATGATCGATATGGCCACGCAGGACACGGAGATCGTGATGCTGGACAAGGGGATCCGGTATTCCAAGTCGGAATATTTCAACCGCAATATTTACCGGCATCTGCGGTTTCACTTCCCCACCTATATCTTCGACGACCAGCTCTTTTTTGAGATCGACGAGGAGGGGACGCCCTACTGGGTCTGCCCGGTGAAGAAATTCAACATCGGCCTGTTCGGCGGCCAGACGGTGGGGCGGGTCGTGCTGTGCAATGCCGTCACGGGAGAGTGCATCGATTACGCGGTGGAGGATGTGCCCCAGTGGATCGATAAGGTATTCTCCGCAGAGCTTTTGATGCAGCTCTATGACTATCACGGTGTGCTGGTGCACGGCTTTTTCAACAGCGTTCTGGGACAGCGGGACTGTATCCGCACGACGGACGGCTACAACTATATCGCCCTGGATGACGATGTGTGGGTGTATACCGGCCTGACCAGCGTCAACGGCGACCAGTCCAACGTGGGCTTTGCCCTGATGAACCAGCGCACCATGGAGGCCCGCTACTATAAGGTGGAGGGCGCCACCGAAACCTCGGCCATGTCCTCGGCGGAGGGCCAGGTGCAGAACTTAAATTACCGGGCGACCTTCCCGCTGCTTCTGAATATTTCCGGAGAGCCCACCTATTTCGTGGCCTTAAAGGACGGAGCCGGGCTGGTGAAAAAATATGCCATGATCAACATTCAGAAGTACCAGTGGGTGGCTATCGGCGACACCGTGCAGGAGTGCGAGAAAAACTATAACGAGCTGCTCTCCACCAACGGAATTGTGAGCCCTGCGGCCGCGGAGGCCAAGGAGGCTTCCGGCGTCATCGAGGTGATCACGCCCGTGGTGATGGAGGGGAGTACCCACTATTATATCTGCCTGCAGGGCAGGGAGGATGTGTTCGATGTGGATCTGTCCGACGACAGCCTGATCGGCATCATCCGTTTTGCCCCCGGCGACCGGATTACCCTGCATTACGAGGAGGGCTACGGCCTGCACCCGGTACGGAGCTTTGAATAAAACGGTTGACAAACCTGTCCTCATTCGATAGAATGAGACATAATTTCAGAGTGACTGAAACAGGGAAAAGAAGTAGTAGAAGGACGATTCTCCTGCAGAGAGCTGCCGGGCGGTGCAAGGCAGCGGAGGGATCCCTTTGAACTGATCTTGGAGTTTTCTGCGTGAGCGCACAGGGCGTCAGCGCAGGACGGGTGGCGCCGTTATACGCCGTCAAGCGCACGGGGCCAAACGCCCTGTGAAGTAGAGTGGTACCGCGAAAGATCAGGCTTTTTCGTCTCTATAGGGAGGCGGAAAAGCCTTTTTTTTGAGAAATCGCGGTTCCAAGAAGGAGGAAGAAATGGAACGGGTTTACAATCCCAAAGAAATTGAACAGAAATGGCAGAAAATCTGGGCCGACGAAAAGGCCTTCGCTGCCACCGACGACTATTCCAAGCCGAAATACTATGCGCTGGTGGAGTTTCCCTATCCCTCCGGCCAGGGTCTGCATGTCGGCCATCCCCGCCCTTATACGGCGCTGGATATCGTGGCGAGAAAGCGGAGGATGGAGGGCTACAACGTCCTGTATCCCATGGGCTGGGACGCTTTCGGCCTTCCCACCGAGAATTATGCGATCAAGAACCATATCCATCCCAGGATCGTCACCAAAAACAATGTGAAGCGTTTCAAGGAGCAGCTCCAGTCTCTGGGCTATTCCTTTGACTGGGACAGGGAGATCAACACCACCGATCCCTCCTATTATAAGTGGACCCAGTGGATTTTCCTGAAGCTGTTTAAAGCGGGGCTCGCCTACAAGACCGAGATGCCCATCAACTGGTGTACCTCCTGTAAGGTCGGCCTTGCCAATGAGGAGGTTGTAAACGGCCACTGTGAGCGCTGCGGCGCGGAGGTTGTCCGCAAGGTCAAGAGCCAGTGGATGTTAAAGATCACCGCCTACGCGGACAAGCTCCTGGAGGGGCTTGACACGGTGGACTACATCGAGCGTGTCAAGGTATCTCAGAAAAACTGGATCGGACGCTCCACCGGAGCGGAGGTGGATTTCCCGATCAGGGGCAAGGAGGAAAAGCTCCGCATTTATACGACCCGGCCGGATACCCTGTTCGGCGTGACATACATGGTCATCTCCCCGGAGCATCCCTATATTGAGAAATTTGCGGGCGAGATCAAAAACATGGACGAGGTAAAGGCCTATCAGGAGCAGGCGGCGAAAAAATCCGATTTTGAGCGCTCCGAGCTTGCCAAGGAAAAGACGGGCGTAAAGATCGACGGCCTGACGGCGATCAATCCGGTCAACGGACAGGAAATCCCGATCTGGGTATCCGACTATGTGCTGATGAGCTACGGCACCGGCGCGATCATGGCGGTTCCCGCCCACGACGAGAGAGACTGGGAGTTTGCCAAGAAGTTCGGGATGCCGATCATCCAGGTGGTGGAGAGCTCCCAGGGCCCCGTGGATGTCAATGAGGCCGCTTTTGTGGATGTGGCCACCGGCAAGCTGGTCAACTCGGGCTTTCTGAACGGCATGGAGGTCACCGAGGCCAAGAAGGCCATTATCGAATACCTGGAAAAGGAGGGCATCGGCACCCAAAAGACCAACTACAAGCTGCGCGACTGGGTGTTCTCCAGACAGCGCTACTGGGGAGAGCCGATCCCGATTGTGCATTGCGAAAAGTGCGGCTATGTCCCGATCCCCGAGGACCAGCTTCCGCTGGAGCTTCCCGAGGTGGAGAGCTACATGCCCACGGACAACGGCGAGTCCCCGCTGGCAGCCATGAGAAGCTGGGTGGAGACAACCTGCCCCTGCTGCCATGGGCCGGCGGAGCGGGAGACCGACACCATGCCCCAGTGGGCAGGCTCCTCCTGGTATTTCCTGCGCTACACCGATCCGCACAACGATAAGGCGCTGGCAAGCCCGGAGGCGCTTAAATACTGGATGCCGGTGGACTGGTACAACGGCGGCATGGAGCATACCACCCTGCATTTGCTTTATTCCCGGTTCTGGCACCGCTTCCTCTATGACCAGGGCGTGGTCCCTTGTCCGGAGCCGTATCAGAAGCGTACCTCCCACGGCATGATTCTGGGCGAAAACGGCGAAAAAATGAGCAAATCCCGCGGCAACGTGGTGAATCCCGACGATATTGTCAACGAGTTCGGCGCGGATACCCTGCGCACCTACGAGATGTTTATCGGCGCCTTCGAGCTGAGCGCTTCCTGGAGCCAGGAGGGTGTAAAGGGCTGCCGGCGTTTTCTGGAGCGCGTCTGGAAGCTGCAGGAGCTGGTGACAAAGGAGAGCGGCTACTCGAAAGCCCTGGAGACCCGGATGCACCAGACGGTCAAGAAGGTATCCGGCGATTATGAGACGCTCAAATACAATACGGCAATCGCGGCCATGATGTCCCTGATCAACGACTTTTACAAGGCGGGCAGCGTGACACAGGACGAATTTCAGACGCTGCTGCTTTTGCTGAACCCGGTCGCTCCCCACATGACGGAGGAGCTGTGGCAGCTCATGGGCTATGAGGGACGGCTGTATCAGGCAAAATGGCCCGTCTTTGACGAGGCAAAGACCGTGGAGGCCGAGGTGGAGATCGCCGTACAGGTAAACGGAAAGGTGCGCGGCGCGGTGAAGATCCCGGCGGACGCCTCCAAAGAGGATGCGATCGCAGCCGGAAAGGCTGCCGTGGCGGACAAGCTGACCGGACAGATTGTCAAGGAAATCTATGTGCCCGGACGCCTGGTAAACATCGTACAGAAATAAAAGAAAGCTTCAAAATGTGAAAAACAGCCCGGCAGCAATTCTTCTTCGCTGCCGGGCTGTTTTCGTGAACACACTTTTATCACAAAATCCTCTCAAAGAAAACACATTCTTCCGTTATGATAATAAACGATTGATTGTCAGAAAAGGGAGGACTTCTTATGATTGAGATTTCGCACCT
>JAUNGT010000002.1:7088-179507 GCA_030524455.1 Eubacteriales bacterium
TAAACGATTGATTGTCAGAAAAGGGAGGACTTCTTATGATTGAGATTTCGCACCTGGCCAAAAAATACGGCGGCCGGTATGCGGTACGGGACTTAAGCGTCCGCATCGAGGCCGGTCAGATCTACGGCTTTCTGGGGCCGAACGGCGCAGGAAAATCCACCACCATGAACATCATTACCGGCTACCTGGCCCCCACCTCGGGCGAAGTGAAGGTGGACGGCTTCGACATTGTGAAGGAGCCGGAGCAGGCAAAGAGAAAAATCGGTTATCTGCCGGAGCTGCCCCCTCTGTACCAGGAAATGACGGTGGATGAATATCTGAAATTCGCGGCGGAGTTGAAAAAAATCCCCGCCCAAAAGCGCCGGGAGTCCATCGAAAAAGCGGTGGACATCGCGCAGCTTGCCGATGTGCGAAAACGGCTGATCGCCAACCTTTCCAAGGGCTATAAGCAGCGCGTCGGACTGGCCCAGGCGGTTTTGGGAGATCCGGAGATCATCATCCTGGATGAGCCCACGGTGGGCCTGGATCCCAAGCAGATGATCGAGATGCGGGAGCTGATCCGGAACCTGCGGGAGCACCACACCGTGATTTTGAGCTCCCACATCCTCTCCGAGGTCAGCGCGGTCTGCGACCGGATCCTGATTATTTCCAAAGGAGAGCTGGTGGCCAGCGATACGCCGGAAAGCCTGCAGGAGAGAATGCAGGGCGCAGGGCAGCTGGAAATCGAGGTGAAGGGCAGCGCGGCCCTGCTTCGGACCCTGCTGGCCAATCTGGAAGGCGCAGAGCATTACAGTGTCACAACGAAGGAAAACGGCATCGTCGCGGCGACCGTGACGGAAAAAGCAGGCTGCGACGTGCGGGAGGCGCTGTTCTTTGCGCTGGCGGAGCACCGTATGCCTCTGCTTGTTCTGCAGAAAAAGACCGGCTCGCTGGAGGATATTTTCCTGCAGCTGACCGAAAAAGCAGGGGAGGAGAGCTGACATGAAGGCAATTTATAAAAGAGAGCTGAAAAACTTTTTTATGACGGTGACGGGCTGGCTGTTCATCGCCGCTCATATCTGCCTTGCGGGGCTGTACTTTTTTGCGGTGAATTTGCTGTCCGGGTACGGGGATGTGGGGGCCATGGTGTCCAGCATCCTGTTCCTGCTGCTTTTGAGCACGCCGATCCTGTCCATGCGGATCCTGGCGGAGGAGCGCAAGCAAAAGACCGACCAGCTGATCCTCACGTCCCCGGTTTCGGTGGGCGGCATTGTGGCGGGCAAATACCTGGCGATGGCGACCGTCTTTACTGTGCCGATCCTGGTGATGTGCAGCTTTCCGCTGATCCTCGGACAATACGGCAGCGTACCCATGGAGGAAAGCTACACGGCGATCCTGGTCTACTACCTGTTCGGCCTGGCCTGCCTGGCCGTCGGAATGTTTGTCTCCTCCATCACGGAGAGCCAGGTGATCGCGGCGGTATTGAGCTTTGCCATATTGTTTGTGGCTTATATGATGTCCTCCATCATTTCCCTGATCTCCTCGTCAGGCAACCTGGTCACCCAAATCCTGGAGGCCTTTGACTTTTCCTCCCGCCTGGATGCCATGCTGGGAGGTACGCTGGATCTGAAAGCGGTGCTGTATTTTGTGACGGTGATTTTCGTCTTTTTATTCCTCACCACCCAGTCCATCCAGAAGCGGCGCTATCAGATCTCCGTCAGATCCTTCCGGATCGGGGCCTACAGCACCGGCCTGACCGCGGTTGTCCTGGTGATCGCAGTGTTTGCAAACCTGGCCGTCTCCGCGCTGCCGGACAGCTACACCACGGTGGATACGACCAGCCAGAAGCTTTACTCCCTGACCGCCACCACCAAAAATGTGCTGAAGGCGCTGGATCAGGACGTGACGATCTATGTGATCAACGCCGAAAACAATCAGGATACCATGCTGCAGACCACGCTGGAGCAGTACGCGGATCTGTCCGGCCATATTCAGATCGTCTACAAGGATCCTGTGGTTTCGCCGGATTTTTATAAGGATTACACGGACAGCATCTCCATCAACTCTTTGATTGTGGAATGCGGCGACCGGTTCCGGGTGATCAACTACAACAATATTTACGAGTACGACTATGACTATACAACCTACAGCCAGACCGTATCCGCCTACGACGCCGAAGGGCTGATCACCAGCGCGGTGGCCTATGTGACCAGCGGCGACGCTCCGGTGATTTATCAGGTCAACGGCCACGGGGAGAGCTCCCTGGAGAGCACCTTCACGGAAGGGGTACAGAAGGAAAACGCGGATCTGGCGGAGCTGACCCTTCTGACTGCGGACAGTGTGCCGGAGGATGCGGACGGCGTGATGATCCTGTCCCCCACAAGCGACTTCAATGAGGACGACGTCCAGAAACTGACCGACTATCTGGACAGAGGCGGAAAAATTTTGCTGGAAACCTCCTACATCGACCTTTTTGCCGAGGAGATGCCCAACCTTTCCAAAATCCTTTCCTATTTCGGGCTTTCCATCGGCGACGGGCTGATCGTGGAGCAGGATCGCGACCGGATGTATCAGAGCCCGGTGTACCTGCTTCCGGAGGTGCAGTCCGACAGCCTGACTTCGGGAGTATACGGCAATGACTACGATTATATCATGATGCCCTATGCGCAGGCGATCCTGTCCCAGGAGACGGAAAACGTGACGGTGACGCAGCTTCTGACCACCTCCGACAGCTCCTATTTAAAGACCGGGCTGAGCGACACCTCCGATCTTTCAAAACAGGAGGGCGACGTTGAGGGCCCCTTCGCGGTGGGTGTGAGCGCGGTCAAAACACTGGAGTCCGGGGAGACGGCACAGCTGATCGTTTACAGCTCCTCTTTCCTGTTCACAGACAGCGCCAACCAGTACACAATGAACAACAACCTGACGCTGTTTACCAACGCCGTCAGCGCCATGGCCGGGGAGAGCGAGAGCATTTCCATTCCCGCCAAATCCTATGAGACGTCCTATGTGACAGTGCCCGCAGCCTCCGCCATCCGGCTGGGGATCCTGTTTATGGGCGTCATCCCCGTGGGACTTTTGGTTTGCGGCATCGTAATCTGGGTGAGGAGGAAAAAGAGATAATGAAAAAACAGAAAATCCAGCTGCTGGTACTGCTGATCGTGTGCCTGGCCTGCGTAGGCGGCTACTTTTTCATCCGCAGCCAGAGCTTTGAGACGGAGGAGGAAACGACAGAGGTCAGCGTCACCGATTTCAACAAGGATGACGTGACGGAGCTGATTGTCTCCGGCGACCACGAGCTGCACTTTGTACTGGAGGACGGAACCTGGACAGAGAGCAGCCTGCCCGGCGAAAGCATCTCCCAGGAGAGCGTCAACCTGCTTGTCAGCGAGATCGACAACATCACCACCACGGAAACCGTGGTGGAAAATCCGGAGGATTTGAGCCAGTACGGCCTGGCGGAGCCCTTCCGCACCATCCAGGCGGTGCTGTCCGACGGCACCACCGTCACCATCCACGCAGGCAGCGAGAGCACGCTTTTGTCCAAATATTATGTACAGGTGGAGGGTGATGAAAACGTATACCTGGTTTCCTCCTACATTGTGACGGACTTTGATAAGACAGCGGAGGAATTCGTGGAGGAAGAAGAAACGGAAAGCTCCGAGGAAAGTGCAGAAGTGGAAGAGACGGAGAGCTCTGAAGAAAGTGCGGGGTGAGCAATTTATGGGAGCGGCGCAGAAATTCTGCGCCGCTTTTGCATTCAAACAGTTTTTCCGGATTACCCATAAAAACTATTGAATCTTCTTGATTTTTTCGGTATGCTACAAGTAAGGAATAAGGAGACGAGCGATATGATTATCCGGTCAAACTATATGAATACGCTGAAAACCTTTCGGGATGTCCCGCTTGTGAAGATATTGGCGGGAATCCGACGCTGCGGAAAATCCACAATTTTAGATATGCTGCGGGATGATCTGCTGGAAAACGGGATTGCCGCAGATCACATTATCAGTATGCGATACACGTCGGAGGATTTTGAGGATGGCATGACGGATAAAGATATGTATAACGGCATAAAGGGGCAAATGACCGACAAAGGGCGTTACTACCTTTTGCTGGATGAGGTGCAGGAAATCGACGGTTGGGAAAAAGCGGTCAATAGTCTGTTGGAGAATTCCAACACTGATATTTATGTGACCGGCTCCAATTCCAAACTGATGTCCGGCGAAATCTCCACCTACCTGACAGGACGCTACATTTCCATTCCGGTTTATACGTTATCTTTTGCCGAGTATTTGGAATTTAAGAAATCAGATTTCCGCTCTCCCAAGGAATTGTTAAACGAATACCTGCGGTTGGGCGGGTTCCCCATCGTGGCGCGGAGCAACTTTGACGAACGCTCCGCCTATCAGATTGTGGAGGGCATTTATAACTCTGTTATAACGAACGATATTACAAGACGGCATAACATCATGAATTTTGATTTATTTAACCGTGTTGTAAAGTATATCGTGGAAAATGTGGGAAAAACTTTTTCAGCCAATGCCATTGCGAAGTTTCTCAAAAGTGAGGGACGCTCCCTGTCCGTTGAGGCAGTTTATAACTATCTGAACTGGCTGGAAAAGGCGTTTGTGATCTATCGCTGCCAGCGGTTTGACTTGCAGGGCAAGTCTGTGCTGAAAACCCAGGAGAAATTCTATCTGGCCGATGCTTCCCTGAAATACTGCATCATGGGTTTTGATCCGAAGTCAATCGCCGCTATGCTGGAGAATATCGTGTATTTTGAACTGCGGCGTCGAGGCTACGAGGTCTATATTGGGAAGAATGAAACGAAGGAAATTGATTTTGTGGCGGTACAGCGGGAAGAACGTATCTACGTTCAGGCGTGCCGCAGGCTGCCGGAGGAATCGGATCGGGAGATTGCCAATCTCCTTGAAATCAGAGATCACTACCCGAAATATGTCGTGACATTGGACGAATTGGCTGTCGGAAATGTCAATGGTATAAAAATCGTACACCTGGCGGATTTTTTGCTGAGTCATGGATACTAAAATAAGGAGAACATCACTCATGGAAGGCATCGTTGTCAAAAATTTATCCCGGGATTTTGAATACTATGAAAAAGAAGCCGGAATGAAAAGTTCCATCCAAAATTTATTCCACAGGAAAAAGCAGATCCGTCACGCTGTGAAAAATATTTCCTTTGAAGTGCAAAAGGGGGAAATGGTCGGTTTTTTGGGGCCAAACGGGGCGGGAAAAACAACTACGATCAAGATGCTGTCCGGCATTCTGCATCCGACCTCCGGCGAAATATCGGTGAACGGCTATGTTCCCTGGGAGAGAAAAAACGAATTCAAGAAGCAGTTTGCATATGTGGCGGGGCAGAAATCCCAGCTATGGATCAATCTGCCTGCCGTGGATTCTTTTGCTCTGAATAAAAGTATTTATGAATTGTCCGATACGGAATATAAGCAGACCCTGGGAGAACTGGTGGAGCTGTTTGGCGTACAGGATTTCTTGAAGGTACAGGTCCGGCGGCTGTCTTTGGGGGAGCGTATGAAGATGGAAATGATCGCCGCTCTTTTGCACCGGCCGAAGGTCATTCTGCTGGATGAGCCTACCATCGGATTGGATTTTATTGCGCAGAATAATATCCGGGAATTTTTAAAGGACTATAACCGCAAAAACGGCGTAACGATGCTGCTGACCAGTCATTACTTAAAGGATATTGAAGAGCTGTGTCACCGGACGATTGTGATCAGCCATGGCGACCTGGTGTACAACGGAACCCTGGAGCATATCCGGAATATTTTTTCAAAAAAGAGGCTGCTCAATGTGCGCTGGAATGCTCCGGTTGGCCGGGAAGCGCTGACAAGGCTCGGCGCCTTGAAAAGCTGGGAGCCGATGAAGGCTGTCCTTGAGGTGGAGGATGCCGACGTAGCGCAGACGATACAAAGATTGTTTGAGATATCCGAGGTGGGGGATATCAATATAGAGGCGGCCCCGCTGGAGGAAAGTATCGCCCGTCTTTACGGGCAGGAAGCTCGGGAGGCAGACAGTGAACAAGTATAAAACCGCTTTTTTGGTGGGCGTTTCCAATTCGATGGAATTCCGTTTCGATTTTTTTATGAATTTGCTCAGTACCGTTTTTCCGATCATCATGCAGGTATTTATCTGGATCTCCATGTACGGCGGAAACGGCGGCGACGCGATGTATGGTTATACGTTTCCTCAGATGATTCTGTATGTGGTGGTGGCGGGCGCGGTGAGCAAATTCACCAATACCGGTGTGGAGTATCTTGTGAACGAAGATATTCACAGCGGAGGAATCGCGAAATATCTGGTGCGTCCGGTAAACTATATCGGGTTCCGTTTGTGCGACACCATCGGAAATAAGCTGGCGTCCATGATTACCATGGTCATTCTGACATTGCTGGCGCTGCTGGTATTATTTTTTGCGGTGGATTTTGTTGTCGTACCCGCTGCGGTGCTTTTGTTTTTCCCTTCCCTGATACTGGCTGCGGTTCTGAATTTTTTTCTCTTTTTTTGCCTGAGCACAATGGCCTTCTGGCTGACGGAGATTGGAAATTTCTTTCATGCCATGAGCGTAGTCATCATGGTAATGAGCGGCGGCGTATTTCCGGTATCCGTATTCGGACATACCTATGAGCGTATCAGCAGGTTTATTCCCCTGAGCTATACGATCAATTATCCCATCCAGATCCTGTCCGGCGTGGTGAGTACGGGGGAGGCTGTGGAGGTTCTGGGCATACAGCTTGTCTGGATCTTTCTTTTGGCGGCCCTGGCAAGACTGGGCTGGCACAGGGGCTTACAAAAATATGTTGCGGTAGGAGGGTAATGCGGGCAAATGAAAGAACGTTGGCGAGTATTAAAATGGTATCTTAAGGTGGCGCTTCATTTTGGAAAGCTTTCCCTGCAGTCCGTCATGGAATATCCGCTGAATTTCGCCTCCGGCGTTTGCGTGGAGCTGGCATATATGGTGATTAAGCTGGTGTATTTATATGTGGTGGTATCCACCGGCATGAAAGTGGGAAGCCTGACCGCGAATATGGTAGTGATTTTTGTGGGAACCTACATTTTTATGACCGGGATCTGGATGCTGTTAAGCGGCGTCAACGGTATCCCGGATCAGGTGGTTCGGGGAGACCTTGACCTGATTATGACAAAACCCGGATCGCTTCAGTTTTTGCAGACATTTGGAAAATATAATTTTGCGCTGGCGCTTCCAAACCTGGCGGCCGGAACGATCCTGATGGTCGTTGGATATCGGATATGCGATATCCCCGTAACGCCGGGCAATATCGCAATCTTTATTTTCTACCTGCTCATGGGAACCATTTTAACCTATTCCTTTGGATTGATGGCGTCCCTGCTGGTCTTTTGGGTGACCTCCCTGAATGCGGTCAACACGTTGTATTCCGCGCTCTGGGATTACAATAATATGCCGATGGAATTGTATCCGAAGATCATAAAGCAGATCGGGACATTCCTCATTCCGGTTTTTCTGATTACAAACTGGTCGGGTATGGCGGTTCTTGGAAAACTGGATGTCCTGCAGCTTGTTTGGGGAATTGTCGTTCCCGTTTTGGCATTTTTCTTATCGAGACAAATATGGAAGGCCGGAATCCGGAGATACACCAGTGCAAATGGTTAATCTTACCGCAATTTTTCTCAATGATTCCGCAATTTAGGCGCTGGATTTTTCCGGCGCCTTTCTGTATGTTATAGATAAATAGGAGGAGCAATTTATGAGCAGAGAATATTCCCTTGCGGGGCTCTGGCAGGCAGAGCTTGCCGACGGTACCAGGGCGCAGGTGAAGCTTCCGGGCACACTGGACGAAAACCGGGTCGGCCACAAGGACCGGGGAGCCAACCAGTGGCATCCGGAGGCAAATATCGGTAATGCGGACGGCGCTTTTGATCCGGACGCTCCGATTGCGACGCGCTTTACCCGGAAATATACTTACGAGGGCGAGGCGCGCTTTACCCGGCAGGTGAGCTGGACGCCGGACAAAAACAAGCGAAGCTTTCTGGAGGCCGAGCGGGCCAGGACGCTCCGGCTTTTGGTAAACGGCCGGGAAGCTGCGCCGTTTTGCCCCGGGACGCTGAGCACCCCCTGGATTTTTGAGGTGACGGGCCTGCTTGGCGGGGACGACGAGCTGACGCTGATCTCCGACAACAGCTATCCAGGCCTCCCTCATGATGAGATCGTCTATTCCTCCGCGGCCACGGACGAGACGCAGACCAACTGGAACGGTGTGCTGGGCCGGCTTTGCCTGCGGCAGGAGGAGCCGGTGTGGATCCCGGAGCTGACGGCGCTCCCCGCAAAAGACACATTGACTGTGCGGGTCATTCTGTCTTCCCCGCAGGAGAAAAAGGTGCGGCTTACGCTCCGTTCCGATGCGCTGGCCGAAGCATATACGGATATCGTTTCTGTGCGGGCGGGAGAGACGGAGCTGTATGTGAGGGATTTGCCGCTGGCGGCCGATGCAAGACGCTGGGATCTGGAAGAGGGAAATCTGTATGACCTCACCGCCGGCGTGAGCCCCGCAGAGGCTCCGGAGAGCAGCGCTTTTGCGGGCGGCAGTGAGCGGACCGTCGCGTTTGGCCTGCGCACCTTCGGGGACAACGGCTCCGGAAGGCTGGCGCTAAACGGCAGGACAATTTTTCTGCGCAGCGAAGCAAACTGCGGGGAGTTTCCGGAAACCGGCCATCCGCCCATGACGGTTCCGGAGTGGACAGACGTTTTGGAGCGCTATCGCTCCTACGGCGTCAACTGTGTGCGCTTCCATTCCCATTGCCCGCCGGAGGAGGCCTTCCTTGCGGCCGACCGGCTGGGCATGCTGCTGCAGCCGGAGCTTTCCTGCTGGAATCCGGTGGACGCCTTTGAGACGGAGGAAAGCTACCGGTATTTCCGGACGGAGCTGGAGCAGGTGCTCCGGTATCTGGGCAATCACCCCTCCTTTGTGATGCTCACCTTCGGAAACGAGCTGCAGGTCAAAGAAACGGGGCAGCAGCGGATGAACGAAATGCTTGCCTTTGCCCGCAGGCTGGATCCCACCCGACTTTACGCCAACTCCTCGAACTTCTTTTACGGGAAGCAGGGAACCGATCCGGCCAGCGATTTTTACACCGGAACGGATTATTACGACGACATCCTGCGGGGCACCTCCGCGGGCATGATCGGTCATATCAACCGGCAGTATCCGAATGCCAAAACCAACTACGACGCAGCCTTCTCCAAAATCAGGGAAAACTGGAAAAAGCCGGTGTTCGGCTTTGAGGTGGGGCAGTTTGAGGTTTTGCCTGATTTTTCCGAGCTGGAAAGCTTCCATGGCATTTCGGATCCCGCCAACTTAAGACGCGTATACCGGGAAGCCGAAAGGCTCGGCCTTTTGGAGCGCTGGACAGAGTATGTGGAGGCCACCGGAGAGCTGTCGCGCATCGGTTACCGCGAGGAGGTCGAGGCGGTGATGCGCACCCGGGAAATGTCCGGCATCTCCCTGCTGGGGCTCCAGGATTTCCCGGGGCAGGGCACTGCTCTGGTGGGCATGATGAACTCCCATCTGCAGCCCAAGCCCTATGATTTTGCAAAGCCGGAGCGGTTCCGGGCGTTTTTCCGGGATCAGCTTCCGCTTGTCCTGCTGGAGCGCTACACCTACGAGTGGGGAGAGCGGCTGCAGGCCGACGCAGAGATGGCAAACTACGGGAAAAAGGCGTTGACCGGAACGCCCGCCTGGAAATTGACCGCCTTGGATAATCTGACTAGGTCGGTCAATACCGTGGCGGCCGGAACCCTGCCCGAGGTAAGCTGCCCGGCCGGAGCCCACACCTCTCTGGGGCGTCTTGAGATCCCGCTGAATTTCGGAAATACGGCGGGAAAATACGAATTGACCCTGACGCTGGACGGAGCGCAAAACAGCTGGCCTGTCTGGATCTATCCCGCAGATCCGGTCGTATGCCCGGCGTCCGTACATGAGACGAAGCTTCTGGATGAGGAAGCGCTGGCTGTTCTGGAATCCGGCGGCACCGTATATCTGACGCCGGATTCGGATCCGGAGCATTTGCCCCGATCGATCCAGGCTCAGTTTACCACGGATTTTTGGTCGGTGGGAACCTTCCCCTTCCAGGAGGGCGGCATGGGACAGCTGATCGAAAAAAAGCATCCTCTGTTTGCGCAGTTTCCCACGGAAAGCCACACCAACTGGCAGTGGTGGCCCATGGCGACCCAGCGGGCCCTGATCCTGCCCCGTCCCATGGAAGCTATCGTGACGGAGATGGACAGCTATGCCCACATGAGACCTATGGCTCAGCTGCTGGAAGGGCGGTGCGGAAACGGACGGATCCTGATTTCCTCCTTTGGGCTGCACAACCTCCAGCAGTATCCCGAGGCCCGGGCCCTTCTGCGCGCGATCTATGCCTATCTGGATTCCAAGGAGTTTGCGCCCGCGCAGGAGCTGGAGGCAGAGCTGATCCGGGAGCTTGTGCAGTAACGTAACCGGACATCATTACATCCTCATTCGCCGTCCGCTGTCCCGGTCAGCCGAAGCAGACTTTCCCCGGCCGGGGCAGCGAGCTGCTCCGAGATCACCTGGACGGCGGGACGGTTCCCCCAGGCGACGGCATTTTTGTCCATATAAATCACGGCGCCAAACAAAATCAGCGCCAATGCAAGGCGCAGGCCAAGGGCGGGAGCGTGCTCCCGCTCGTCTGCCGGGATGCCAAAGGCTTCCCCGCCAGGATGCCCTTCGTAAAAAGGGGGCAGCTCTGTCCGGGGAGGCCCGGCCTTTTCCGGCCCATACAGGATTTCTTCCCGGCTTCTCAGCTTCATCCGGTTCAGATGATTTTCCTCCCGCAAAAATCGCGTCAGCTCCAATTTTTTCTCAATATCCGTCATTGTCCCCTCTTGTAGTTTACATAATATTTTTATGTAAACTATATGCTTGCAATAATTCTGATTCCGTTTTATTTTATGCGCTGTTTCCCTGAAAAAGAATTGACAAAGCGTTTTCCCTGTACTAGAATAACAGTGCTATATAACAATGTTACAAGGAGGACTTGAAATGGAAGTGAAAACGGCGGACACCTTACAGCGGATTCAGCAGGCCGCTTTGACCGAATTTCTGGACAAAGGCTTTCTGGGAGCTTCCCTCCGCCAGATCGTGAAAAATGCCGGGGTGACCACCGGCGCCTTTTACGGCTATTTTTCCAGCAAGGAAGCCCTCTTTGCCTCCATTGTGGAGCCTCATGCCGCCGCCCTGATGGGCCGGTTTATGGAAGCGCAGACCGCCTTTGCCGCGTTGCCCGAGGAGGAGCAGCCCAAACATATGGGAGTGGAATCCGAAAGCTGCGTTGACTGGATGGTGGATTACATCTGCAAAAACCGGGAGCCGGTCAAGCTGCTCATCTGCGGGGCGGAGGGGACCAGCTATGAGCATTTTGTCCATAACATGGTGGAGGTGGAGGTGGCGTACACGCTGCAGTACATGGAGGTGCTGCGCCGTCTTGGCAGGCAGGTTTCCAATCTGAGCCAGTCTCTGTGCCACATCATTGCCAGCGGAATGTTCAACGGCATTTTTGAAATCGTGATCCACGATATGCCCTATGAGCAGGCACAGCGGGATGTGGAGGGTCTGCGTGCGTTTTATACCGCGGGCTGGCGAAAGCTGACAGAGGAATAGCCCTGTCTTTTTTTAACCATTGGTTAGCATTTACTAACCAGAAAAAGGAGGTTTTTTCAATGAAGCAGAAAAAAAAGAGCGACGTGGCTGTCCTGCTGGATTACGCGGGAAGCCGACGGAGTCTGACCTTTCTCGGCCTGGCCCTGTCTGCGGTATCCATGCTGCTTGGCATGGCGCCGTATATCTGCATCTGGCTGGCAGCCCGCGATCTGATCGCTGCGGCTCCCGACTGGACGCAGGCGGCAAACGTCACTGCCTACGGCTGGATGGCCTTCGCCTTCGCCATGGGAGGCATCGTGCTGTATTTTGCAGGGCTCATGTGCACCCACCTGGCTGCCTTCCGCACGGCGGCGAACATCCGCAAGCAGGGTGTGGCCCATGTCATGAAGGCGCCCCTGGGATTTTTTGACTCCAATGCCTCCGGCCTGATCCGGGGCCGGCTGGACGCCGCGGCGGCCGAGACGGAAACGCTGCTGGCGCACAACCTGGCGGACATTGTGGGCACCCTCACCATGTTTGCGGCCATGCTTGTGATGCTGTTTCTCTTTGACTGGCGCATGGGCGCCGCCTGCCTGCTGGCGGCCGTCATATCGGTGCTGACGATGTTTCTCATGATGGGCGGAAAGAACGCCGGACTGATCGCAGAATACCAGGCGGCCCAGGACCGCATGACCAAGGCGGGGACAGAGTATGTCCGGGGCATCCCCGTGGTTAAAGTTTTCCAGCAGACCGTCTATTCCTTCCGGGCCTTCCAGAAGGCAATTGACGAATACAGCGACAAGGCGGAATACTATCAGGCAAACGTGTGCTGCGTCCCTCAGTCGGTCAATCTGACCTTTACCGAGGGAGCCTTTGTGTTCCTGGTGCCGGTCGTTTTGTTTCTGGCACCCGGGGCCCTTGCCGGCGGAAATTTTGTCGGCTTTATCGCGGACTTTGTATTTTACGCGGTATTTTCCGCCATCATCTCCACCGCCCTTGCCCGGATTATGTTTGCCGCCTCCGGGATGATGCTGGCAAGCACCGCGCTTTCCCGTATCAACCAGGTCATGGACGCTCCTTCCCTGAAGGTGCCGGAACGCCCGCAGATGCCGGAGGACAGCCGGGTGGAGTTTGAGAACGTAAGCTTTTCCTATGAGGGCGCACAGACCCAGGCCCTTTCCCATGTCAGCTTCACGGTGGAACCCGGGCAGACCGTCGCGCTGGTGGGTCCCTCCGGCGGCGGCAAAACCACAGCGGCCAGCCTGATCCCCCGGTTCTGGGACGTATCGGACGGCGCCGTTAAGGTGGGCGGTGTGGATGTCAGGCACATCGACCCGTCTGTGCTGATGGACCGGATTGCATTTGTTTTCCAGAACAGCCGCCTGTTCAAGGCGTCCATATTGGAAAATGTCCGGGCAGCCCGCCCGGAGGCCTCCCGCGAGGAGGTGCTGTCCGCCTTAAAGGCCGCCCAGTGCATGGATATCGTCGAAAAGCTTCCCGCGGGCATCGATACGCAGCTCGGCTCCGAGGGAACCTATCTGTCCGGCGGAGAGCAGCAGCGGATCGCACTGGCGCGCGCCATTTTAAAGGATGCGCCCATCATTCTGCTGGACGAGGCCACGGCATTCAGCGACCCCGAGAACGAGGTTCTGATCCAGAAAGCGCTGACCGGGCTGACAAAGGGCTGTACGGTCATCATGATTGCGCACCGGCTGTCCACCGTGGTGGGCGCGGACCGGATTATCGTGCTGGATCAGGGACACATCGCCGAGCAGGGCACCCACCGGGAGCTGATCGCTGCAGGAGGGCTTTACGCCCGGATGTGGACGGATTACAACCAGGCTGTCCGGTGGAAAATCACCAGCGAAAGGGAGGTGAAGTAAATGTTTGGCAAAAATTTTCAGCGAAAATACGCCCTGACGGAGCAGGGCGTGAGAAATACGAAGAAGGGCGCATTCTGGACGGTCCTTGTCAACCTGATTGTCATGAGCGGCGTCAGCATCCTTTATCTGCTGATGGGCAGACTGATGGACACCCTGACGGACGGACGAAGGCTGCCCGGCGCAGCTCTTTTCATCGGGCTGGTGGTTCTGTTTACCGTCCTGTCCTTTTTGACGCATCTGCAGCAGTACCGGGCCACCTACGGGCTGGTATACAATGAGGTCCGCGCGACCAGGCTTAACCTGGCGGAACGGCTGCGCAAGCTCCCCCTTGGATATTTCGGAAAAAGGGATCTGGCGGATCTGACCGAAACCATCATGGGGGATGTGAACCGGATGGAGCACGTCTGGTCCCATGTTCTCGGATACCTGTACGGCGCCTATTTCTCCACGGCCCTCGTCGCGATCTGCCTGTTTGCGTACGACTGGCGGCTGACGCTTGCCTGCCTGTGGGGCGTCCCCGCAGCGTTTCTTTTGCTGTTTGGCAGCCGGAAAATGACCGCGCGCAGCTCTGAGCGGGTCAAAAAGGCCGCTGTCCGCGTTTCCGACGGGATTCAGGAGGCGCTGGAAAACGTGCGTGAGATCCGCGCCACCAACCAGGAGGAGCGCTACCTGGACAAGCTGAACCAAAAGATCGACGAGCACGAGCGGATTACGATTCAGGGCGAGCTGGGAACCGGCATTTTTGTCAACGCGGCCAGCGTGATCATGCGCCTTGGCGTGGCGACCACCATTTTGACGGGAGCCGACCTGATTGCCGCGGGAAAAATCGATTTCATGCTGCTGTTTTTGTTCCTGATGGTCATCACCCGCATCTACGCTCCCTTTGACCAGAGCCTGGCGCTCATCGCGGAGCTGTTCGTCTCCCAGGTGTCGGCGGACCGCATGACGGAAATTTACGACACGCCCATCGCAGAGGGCGCAGAGCGCTTTTCGCCCCGGGGACACGACATTGTGTTCGATCAGGTCAGCTTTGCCTATGACAAAAAGAAGGTGCTGGAGCATGTGAGCTTTACCGCCCGGGAAGGGGAGGTGACGGCGCTGGTGGGCCCCTCCGGTTCCGGAAAGAGCACCTGCGCGCGCCTGTCCGCCCGGCTGTGGGATGTCTCCGAGGGAACGATCCGGGTGGGCGGCGTGGACATTTCCACGGTGGATCCGGAAGCGCTGCTTAGGGATTATTCCATGGTCTTCCAGGACGTGGTGCTCTTCGACGATACCGTGATGGAAAATATCCGACTGGGGAAGCGGGGCGCCTCCGACGAGGAGGTATATGCCGCGGCCAAAGCTGCCAATTGCGATGAATTTGTCCGCAGGCTCCCCCAGGGCTACCATACCCCCATCGGCGAAAACGGGGCGAAGCTGTCCGGCGGCGAAAGACAGCGGATTTCCATCGCCCGGGCCCTCCTAAAGGACGCGCCGATTATCCTGCTCGACGAGGCCACGGCAAGCCTGGATGTGGAGAACGAGACAAAGGTACAGGCAGCTCTTTCCCGCCTGCTGGCCGGAAAAACCGTGCTGGTGATCGCCCACAGAATGCGCACCGTGGCCGGAGCCGACCACATCGTGGTGCTGGACAGGGGCCGCGTGGCCGAGCAGGGAACGCCGGCAGAGCTGATGCGCAGAAACGGCCTTTACCGCCGCATGGTGGATCTCCAGAGCCAGAGCGCTCAGTGGCAGCTGGGCGGACATTCATGACAGAGAGAGTTTTTTGAGGAAGAGCGCCCCGAAAACAGGGGCGCTCTTTTTGCGGCATAGAATACAAATTTATCGCTTTACAAAGACAGGGCCTTAAAGTAAACTTTAAATCAGAAGACGCCAGACCTGCGTCGTTTGAAAATTCGAGGGGATACGGAAGGAGAATTTATATTGTGAGGGCTATGGAAGCCGGAAAGATCAAGAAATCTCTGTTTGTGCAATTTCTGCTTTTTTTGCTGTCGCTTCTGCTGAGCATGACAATGGCACTGATCTGGAGCCAGGGAAGCGCCCGCAGGCTGGCCCGCAAAAACGCGGAGCAGCTCAATGCAAACAGCATGCAGCAGCTGGCGGACAAAATGGATGAAATGCTGGTTTCCGTTCAAAATCTGATTTCCAGCGTGGCCTACAGTCCGGTGACCTATGACTACTACAGGCAGGAGGATAAAAGGCCGCTTCTGCGGGAAGATTTGCGGGATGTCCTGGTAAATGCCATGATCACGGACGACGAAATTTCCGGAATCGAATTGTATGACGACCGCGGAATCCTTTTTATGCGGGAGGGAAGAAAGCATCGGACAGACATTGAGCCGACCGATATCAATACCATTCAATACTCTGATAAGATTCTGAGCGATGGAAGCGGCCGTTCTTATTATGCGGTTTATTTTCCCATTTATGACTTGAAAAATGTAGAATATTTCTCGAAATTTGGCGTGTGTGTGTTTTATATGTCTGCGGACAGAATTGCCCGGTTTTTAGAGGAAACGGAAATGACGGAAGGGACGATATTGTATGTGGCAGACGGAGAATGGAACCTCCTGGCACAGAATGAGGAGGGGAGGACAAATGCGCAGTTTCCGGAAAACTGGGACCGTGTCCGGGATCGTTATCAGGCGTCGGAAATAAAATTATCGAAAAACGAATGGCGTATTCTGAGCTATGCACCCGTCAAAGGCTTTTTGGAAGGGGTGGAACAGCAAACTCGCGGAATGGTTATCTTATACTTCATTTTTGCAGGAATATTGGGAATCATGGCGCTGTTTTGCCACAGGGCCGTGCTGGAGCCCATTCACCGGATTGCCGTATTTGTAAAATACAGCTCCCGACAGCCGCAGGAACGAATGCACGGCTGCCGCCAGGAGAATGAAATAGGAGTTCTGGTGGGAAATTTGAATCGTATGCTGGACGAACGTGCGGCGATGGAGGAAACGGTACAGCAATCCCAGAAACGGATTTACGAGGAACAGCTTGCCAGAAAACAGATGGAAATTCTGGCTTACCGGAATCAGATCAATCCGCATTTTTTGTATAATACGCTGGAATGCATCCGGGCCATGGCAGTCTACCAGGGATGCGAGGAGGTCGGAGACGTCACCGTTTCCCTCTCCAACATGCTTCGGTATGCGGTAAAGGGGAAACATATGGCGCAGATCGGAGAGGAGCTGGAATATGCCAGGGAGTATGGAAGAATCATCGAATGCCGGTTTTCCAAAATCCGGATTTTGACGGAGCCATGCGAGGAGCTGGCACATTATCCGATGGTTCGGCTCACCCTGCAGCCCCTGGTGGAAAATGCGGTCCTTCACGGACTGGAGCCGTCTCTGCGCGGCGGATGGGTAAAAATAAGCGTGGGCTGGGAGGATGCGGAAAAGAAGGAAAACGGAAGGATCGTGCTGCGCGTGGAGGACAACGGCTGCGGAATGGATGCTCAGCGGCAAAGGCAGGTGCTGGACCGTATGCAGAATGAAACGATCGGAGGAGAGGACGATGGGCACAGCATCGGCCTTGTCAATATTTATCAGCGGCTGAAAATCACTTACGGCAGCCGCATGGATTTTACGCTGTCCGGCAGCATTGGGGAAGGGACGAGCGTGGAAATCCGGTTCCCGGTAAAGGAGGTGGGGAAGGCATGATCACAGCAGTCATTGCAGACGATGAAAAATGGGTCCTGAGAGGAATCCGGCAGATGCTGGAGCAGCTGGAAATCCCGGTTCAGGTAGTGGGGACGGCGGAAAACGGAATCGAAGCGACGGAGCTTCTTCTGCGGCTTAAGCCCGATTTACTGATTACGGATATCCAAATGCCGGGCATAGACGGACTGAATCTGATGGAGAAGATGCGGGAGTGCGGCATTTACAGCAAAGTGATCTTTGTCAGCGGCTATGCGGAATTTGAGTACGCCCAGAGAGCCTGCCATTTGGGCGCAACGGACTATTTGCTAAAGCCGCTGAACCGGCAGAAGGTCGGTGCAGCGATCGAAAAGGTAAGACAGCAGCTGGAACAGGAAAAAAAAGACAACGGAATCGAAATATTCCGACAGGAATTTTTGCTCCGGACCCACGGCAGCTGGGGAGAAGGGAGCAGACCGCATACGCCGTGCGTCTACCAGTGTATTGAAGTTGAAACCGGCGACGCATACGGGGAGAATCCCGGAGCTGCCTTTGACCGGACAGAACAGGAGGAAATTTTTTGGTTTGCGCTGAAAAGGAAGAAGAATCGTCTGGCTGTTTTCGTAAAATATCCGGACCGTCTTAGCGCAAAAGAGATGTTTGACATTCTGGAGCCGAACTTTTCACCCTGCCTGGCGGCCGGGGTAAGCTGCCGGACAGCGGATGCCGAACAGATGGGAAGGCTTTTGGATGAAGCAAATATCGCGTTGATCAGCAGCCTGTTTTGCGGAGGAGGCTGTTTGGAATACAAGGAGCGGGGCGAGAACGGCGAGAGAATCCAAAAATACCTGGATCGAGCCGGAAATCTGCAGGAGAAAAAAAGCCGGGCGGAATGGAGTATCCTGTTGGAGGATCTGGAAAAGGATACAGAGAAGAAGCGCATTTTCGCCGATCAGCTGCTGCTGATATACAATCATATCGTTGCGGGGCTGAATACGGCGGGTTTTGGCCTGGAGTATTTTAATCTTACCGAACTGGAAGAGCGCTTTGGAACGGCAAACCGGTTCTTTTCCTATGTGCGAAAGGCTGTTTTGGAGAAAACAGGCCAGGAGGAATCGGCTCCCGGCAGTTTACTGTATTCCATTGTGATGCGGGTCAAGGCGGAAAATGTCAGAGACCTGGAGGCTCTTGGGAGCCTGGCGGAGAAATTTTGCGTCAGCAGCAGCTATTTGAGCAATCTGCTTCGGAAGGAACTGGGGATGCCCTATTCAGAGTATGTGACGGAAAAGAGAATCCAAAAGGCGAGAGAGCTGTTGCTGGACAGCCGGCTGAGCGTAGACGAGGTAGCGGAACAGGTGGGCTATAAGGACTACTTTTATTTTTGCAAGGTATTTAAAAAATGCGTGGGGAGCTCGCCGAGCAAGTACAGAAGAGAGATGGAAGAAAAATTATTACCAAAGTAGAAATGATTTTCCATATGATTGCGGGCATAAAGTCTATATAATCTTTTTCAGAAACAAAAAATTACCAAAGGAGAGGGTAAGATGAAAAGAAAAGCAGCATTATTGCTATCCGGAGTGATGGCATTGTCCGCGATCATGGGATGTGGGAGCACGAATTCACAGACTGCAGCTGTGACGCCCGGCGGGACCGGGACGGCCTCAGAAGCGGAAAATACGGCGGCCGCAGAGTCAACCAAGGTGAAACGGGCGGAGGACGAAGACGGTTTTCAGCCGTTAAAGGAGCGGGTAACCCTCACGATCGGAAAGAGTGAAAGCTCTTCGGACTCTTATGAGGAGGGCGATACGACAGGAGATAATTTTGTACTCCGATGGTTTGAGGATCAATTAAATGTGGATTATGAGTATGCCTGGACGGCAACGGGAGATGCCTACAGTCAAAAATCCGCACTGGTGATCTCTATGGGGGATCTGCCGGATGTGATGACCGTGTCGGAAACCCAGATGCGACAGCTTGTCAAGGCAGATCTGATTGCAGACTTAACGGACGCCTATGAAGCCTATGCCTCCGACCAGCTGCGCGCCGCCTATGACACGACAAACGGAATCGCATTAAAAAGCGCCACCTTCAACGGACGGCTGATGGCAATGCCGAACATTAATCCGGGAGCCGACGGTATCCCGCTGTTATATGTCAGAAGCGACTGGATGGAGGAGCTCGGGCTGGAAGAGCCCAAAACACTGGACGACATTTGCAATATTGTGAAGGCGTTCCAGAAAGAAAAAGACTCCATGGGCCTTGTGGCTTGTAAATCGATTGCCAGCGTAGGCAATAATATGTACGGCCTGGACGCGCTTTTTGCATTATATCACGCCTATCCTGAGATGTGGGTGACGGATGAAAACGGGAATGTGGAGTATGGCTCCATTCGTCCGGAGACAAAGACCGCTCTGGAAAGTATCGCAAAGCTGGTGCAGGAGGGAATCATCGATAAGGATTTTGCCGTCAAGGATTCCGATCAGTGCAACGAGCTCGTGACCAGCGGCAAGGGAGGGATTTTCTTTGGCTCCTGGTGGAACTATTCCTGGCCCCTGAAGGATATGTGGAAAACCGACGAGTCGATCGATTGGAATATTTACGCGGTTCCTCTGGACGGCGAGGGCATCTACAACGTGCACATGATGAATCCCAGTACCTCTTACCTGGTCGTGAGAAAGGACTGTGAAAACCTGGAAGCGGTCATCAAGACGCTGAATCTGCAGAGAAAGGTAGACTCCAATGAGATAAAAGTGGAGCGGCCGAGACCGGAAGCGTTTGTTAGCTGGACCATGTTTCCCTTCACCATTCTGATGACGACCTATGATGATAAGGAGCAGATTTGGAAGGGACTGAACGATGTTCTGGAAGGCAATGTCTCCTATGAGGACGCCACGGAACGGATCAGAACAACCTACGATTCCTGGAAATATGTGCAGGATCATGGCAAGAAAAAGGCAGTGGAGGATCAGAAGGCAAGCGATTATGGCTGGGCAATCGGCTCCCGCGCTATTGTGGAAGCGGAGGATCACATGAACCGCGTATATGCTTCCACCTATTCTCATTCCGAGACGATGGACAAGAAATGGGCAACGCTGGAAAAGCTGGAGGACGAGACCTTCCTTCAGATTATCCTGGGCGAAAAGCCGATTGAGGAGTTTGATCATTTCGTGGAGCAATGGAAATCCCTTGGAGGGGATGAGATTACGGCAGAGCTGCAGCAGATGGTATCCGCTCAGTAAGGGTTGGGAAAGGAGCGGCTTGCGGAATGAAGACGAAAAAAAAGAACACATTGCCTTATCATTTAATGCTTTTACCGGGAGTTATTTTTTTACTTGTTTTTTCCATTGCCCCGATGTTCGGCGTGATAATCGCTTTTCAGGATTTTATCCCGACAATGGGAATCAAGGGTTCTGAGTGGGTAGGGCTTGATAATTTTAAATACATGTTTCAACTGCCGGATACATGGCTGATTTTCAGAAATACCCTTGTGATTGCGGTGGGAAAGATGGTTTTGACGTTGGCAGCTTCCATATTTTTCGCGATCCTTTTAAATGAGCTTCGTCTGGTAAAGGTAAAAAAGGTTGTCCAGACGGTAGCATATCTGCCTCACTTTTTATCCTGGGTGATTCTGGCTACGATTTTCAGAGATATGCTGGATGCAAACGGCATTATCAATCAGATCCTGACCGGACTGGGCATTTTAAAGGAGCCGGTGGTCTTTCTCGGCAGCAACGTGACCTTCCAGCCGGTGATGATCCTCAGCGATGCCTGGAAGGAATTCGGATACGGCGCGGTGATTTTTATCGCCGCGCTGGCAGGAATCAACACGGAGCTTTATGAGGCTGCAGAGATGGATGGGGCCGGCAGGCTGCGCAAAATCTGGCATATTACGCTGCCGGGAATTCGCCAGACAATCGTTCTGGTTGCCACATTGAATATTGCGGGAGTGCTGAATGCCGGTTTTGATCAAATCTACAATCTGTACAGCCCGATTGTTTACCGGACCGGAGACGTTATCGATACCTACGTCTATCGGATGGGATTTATGAATGCGCAGTTCTCGCTGGCAACGGCGGTTGGGCTGATGAAATCAGCGGTAAGCTTCCTGTTGATTTTCGCATCCTATAAGCTGGCCGATAAGTTTGCAAATTACCGAATTTTCTAAATTACTGCCGATTGGGGGAATAAAACTTGAGAAAACAATATCATTCGTTGGAAAACCGTATCGTGGATGCGGTTGTACTGATCCTGACGGCATTTCTGTTTATCCTTTGCATCCTGCCGCTGTTAAATGTCCTGGCGCTGTCCTTCAGCGGCAAGGAGGCGGCAATTGCCGGGAAGGTATCCCTGATTCCGGTAGATTTCACGCTGGATTCCTATCGATATCTGCTGCAGGAAAAAAGATTCTTTTTGTCCTTTTGGATGTCCACAAAGCGGGTCATGCTGGGCACCTTGATCAATATGATTTTGATTGTCCTGATGGCTTATCCGCTTTCCCTGGAGGTGCGGCAGTTTCCGTCCAGGAACCGTTACATGTGGCTCTTGATCTTTACCATGCTGTTTAGCGGAGGCGTCGTGCCCTGGTACTTTGTGATCCGCGGACTTGGGCTGATCGACACCATTTGGGCGCTGGTGCTTCCGGGAGCGGTTCCTGTGTTTAATGTGATCCTGATCATTAATTTTTTCAGGAATATTCCGAAGGCAATTAAGGAATCCGCACAGCTGGACGGTATCGGACCGATGGGAATGCTTCTGCAGATCCTTATACCTCTGTCAAAGCCGGCATTGGCAACGGTAGCGCTTTTTTGCATCGTAAACCATTGGAACAGCTTTTTTGACGGCATGATCCTGATCAATACGCCGGAAAAGCTGCCGCTGCAAACCTATATTCAGTCGTTGGTGATACGGATTTCCGACCTGTCCCAATCCGGGCTTTCTGCAGAGCAGCTGGCGGAAAAAATGTCGCAGCGCACCTTTAACGCAGCTAAAATTGTAATATCAACAATCCCTATTCTGGTCGTCTATCCTTTTTTGCAAAGATATTTTGTGACGGGTATTACGCTGGGATCGGTAAAAGAGTAGAAAAAGGAGAATCGTATGAAAAGAAAATGGACGGAGGACGAAATCTGGAAATGGTATCGGGCGCATGAATGGATTTCCGGCTTCAATTTTATTCCGAGCACGCCGGCCGGCGGCGTATATGCCATGCTGCAGGAATATAATCATCCGTACGCCTTTAACGAGGCGGCAAAGGAGATCGCCCTGGCTGCATCCCTGGGACTGAACAGTGTGCGCCTGTTCCTGCCGTTTTCCCTGTGGCGGCAGCAGCATGACAGCTTTATGAAAAATCTGGAGGAATTTATTTGCCTTCTGGATTCCTATCATATGACCATCATGCCCGTTTTGTTTAATGACTGCACGGTGGCAAAGCAGTTTCATCGGGAGCCTGTTCCGGGACCTCAGCCGGAGCCGGAGGAAGGATTTTTTGGCGGCACAAGCTCCAATTCGTTCGACGAGGAGACGCAGAGCGGAACCCTGGTGGGTTATAGCGTTACGGACGACCCTCAGATGGAGCGTCAAATCGAGCAGTATGTGCGGGAGCTGTCCTCCCGTTACGGCCAGGATGACAGACTCCTGATCTGGAATGTATGGAATGAGCTCGGCAACTCCGGACGGGAGGGAAAGTCCCTTCCCATGGCCCGCAAAATCATCGAATGGCTGCGTCAGGAGGACGTAAAGCAGCCATTGACGATTGAAATGTGGGGGGCCCAGCTGAAGGGAAATTATTATGAATGGCTGAATAACCCGGTGTTTCACGGCGATGTGGATCGGGAAAACATCGAATTGTCGGACATCGTTACCTTCCATTTCTACGGGGATTATACACATGCCCGGAGAATGATCGAGTTCTTAAAGCAATTTAACCGCCCGCTCATCAATACGGAATGGATGCACCGCCCCTTCAACAGCCTGATTCAGACACATTTACCGCTGTGGAAGAGGGAAAAAATCGGCAGCTATTTCTTCGGATTGGTCAACGGAAAGCCCCAGTTCCACATTGTATGGGATTTCATTAAAGAATATCCGTCTGTGGACACGACCGTCTGGATGCACGATCTGTATCACGCTGACTTTACGCCTTATGACGCAGAGGAGCTGGAGGTATTAAGAGCCTGCAACGCGGATAAGGACATTTGGAAGGAATAGAGCCTACTCCCGGCTCAGCGTTTTTGTCATCTCCAGTACCTTCGTCCTGCTCAGCGGATATGCCAGCAGCATCACCAGAGCGATGAACGTATAAGCGATGCCGGGAATCAGCGTCGCCATATTGTAGATATTATTGACCGTCTCCTGGCTCTGCCGTATCACCTGATTGCCGGAGGCGGAGACATATCCCACGACAGACAAAGCGGCAGCGCCCAGCCCGCCCGCCAGAGCCTGTCCGACCTTGCGGAAAAAGGAATACAGGGAATAGATGGAGGCCTCCTCCCGTGTGCCGGTGATCAGCTCCTGATAGTTGATCACGTCCATTACCAGCGCCCACACAATGGTGTTAAAGAATGCCGCGCCAAAGGTTGCCAGCAGGCTAATGGCCAGGTAACACCACACATTCTCCGTATGGAGCGCAAACAGCAGAAGATAGAAAAAGCCGGAGGTGAAAGCGGCCGCACAAACTGCTTCCTTTTTCCCGAATCTGCGGATGATCCCGCTCATGAAGGGGGCTACGGCAAAGGTACAAAAGGTCATCAGCAGGCCGGCCACAGACAAAAGACCGGACTCCCCGAAATAGTCCTTATAAACATAGGCATTGATGGATCCCACAATCTGCTGGGACAAAAGCAGGATAATGGCCGCGCCGCTCAGGGCCCAGAAAGGGCGGTTATGTACAAGACCCTTTAAGGAATCCAGGAGAGTGGCGGATTTTTTATCTGAAGCTTTTGCCTGCTTTGGTTCCACCCGCTCCGTACACATCCGGTAGCAGGCGCGAAAGCTGATGTAAGCCAGAATGCAGATGATGACAACCACAAGAAAGAAATTCCGGCTGTTCAGTTTTTCAACGGTGCCCCCATCCACGGCGACGGTTGTGATGCAGACGATCGGGATGGTGAAGTTGGCGATGGCGCTGGACACAGAAGATCCTACGTTTCGGAAGGTGGACAGGGCAGCCCGTTCGCCCGGCTCCCGCGTCATCGCCGCAGCCATCGCGCCGTAGGGGATGCCGTAGGCAGAGCCCATGGAGACAAAAAACAGATATGTCACCATCATGTAGGCCACCTTAACGCCCATAGGCAGGTTCCCAAGCGGCAAGAAAAGCAATAATGTTGCAATCACATAGGGCAGGGACATCCGGCGTACCCATACCCGGAATTTCCCTTCTCCGGACGGCGGCACCCGATCGATCAGCCGTCCCATAAACACGTCGCTGCATGCGCTGTACATCCGGGCCGCAAACAACACGATTCCGACCAGATAACCGCTCACTCCCATGATATCCGTGTAGAAGGTCATTAAAAACCCGGAATTGAGGATATAGAAGAAGCAACCGCCGAAATCTCCCCAGAAGTATCCCATCTTGTCTCTGATACCAAATGCTTTCATGATAAAGTTCCTTTCCTGTTTTCACTCTTTCGTTTGAAAAGCTCCCGGTTATTATATAAAAGATCGCTTGACCTCACTTTGCTTTTCTTGCTATAATTCCTGATGAAAATTGCGAAAAAGGAAGCGCAGAAGTATGAAAACAATTTGGAATAAAGACGATCGCTTTGAAATGCTGCGGGAAGATTTTGAACTGTTCCATAATTACACGGAACATTCCGTGGCTACACAATACCATACCCACAATTTTTATGAGATACTTTTTTTCCTCTCCGGCACAGTGGAATACGAGGTGGAGGGAAGACGGTATTTTCTGCGTCCCGGGGACATTATTCTGACCAATAATTCCGAACTGCACAAAACGATTATCGGGGAGGGGCGACCTTATGACCGGTATGTGCTCTGGATACGGCCGGAGTATCTGGAAACCATGAGCTGTCGGTTCCCGGATTTCGCTTTTTCTGCGTGCTTTGATTCCACGGCGCAGTTTCATTATAATCTGGTGCGGCCCGGGCAGGAGGTATTTGCTTCATGCCTGCAGCTTCTGGAAAAATTAATGGCAATGGAGCCGGCCTCTATGGAGCAGGGAATGAACGTGCTTCGCGCCTGCTGCCTGACGGAGCTTCTCGTCCTTCTGAACCTTGCCCAAAAGAACACCGAGCTGACTCCCGGTATCCATGTGATCAGCAACCCGAAGATTGACGAGGTCGTATTTTATATCAACACTCATTTGCGCGAAGATTTAACCCTTGACACCCTTGCCAGGCAGTTTTTTGTCAGCAAGTTTTATTTATCGAGACTGTTTAAGGAGTGCATGGGCATTTCGCTGCATCAGTATATTCTGAATAAACGGCTGTTGCTCGCCAAACGGCTCCTGTCCGGGGGAATGGAGCCCTATCTGGTTTGCGGGGAAGCCGGCTTTGGAGACTATTCCCATTTTTCCCGGAGCTTTAAACGGTATTTTGGAATAGCGCCGAGGGAGGTGTAGCTTTTCCAGGCGCACCTCCGAGGATAATGCTCTGCATATTTTGTCCGCAGTCTTCACATCGGATAAATCTGTGACGATATCTTTTTTGTTTTTTATTTCTTCGTACATAGGCTGTACTCCTTTTCTTTTGAAACAGGCCAGACCGTATGTGGATTTCAAACAAAGTATAGGAGACAAACGCAGTGATTGCAAGCAATAGTTGCATGGAAGTTGTGCCAATGATAAAATCTGTATATAAAATGTACATTATTGATTTCGAATAGGAGACTGATATTATGAATGGAGCCGAATCATTATTGGCAGGACTTACCTGCCTGTCGGATGCAAAAACAAGATCCATCAGCCCGGAAAATTTTCGTGGAGAAAAAGGGAAAGGCGGTATGGCCGTGGAAGGCACCGGGAAAGAATGCGCCCGGCAGCTGGGGCAGGGCTGGAAAATTTCCCCTTCCGTTGAAATTGGCGGCAGAGAGCTGCTGGTACTTGCGGACATTGAAGGAAGCGGCATGATCCAGCACATCTGGATAACCTGCCCTCACGAGGACTGGCGTTCCCTGATATTCCGGATATATTGGGACAACGAGGAGAGGCCTTCCGTTGAGGTTCCTTTAGGGGATTTCTTTTGTATGGGATGGTGTGAGCCGGGGCTTCTCCAATCCCTCCCGATCTGTGTCAATCCAAAGGGTGGAATGAACAGCTACTGGCCGATGCCATTCCGGACAGGCGCCAGGATGACGCTGGAAAATCTGACCGACAAAAAGAGTGTGGTTTATTATCAGATTACATATGCCTGCACGACGATTACGGAGGAAACTCCTTATTTTCATGCCTGCTTTTCCCGGGACAATCCCCTGCAATACCGGAAAAATCATGTGATTCTTCCGTGCGCCGAGGGAAAGGGGCACTATGTGGGAACATACCTGGCATGGGGTGTGAACAGCAATCGCTGGTGGGGAGAAGGGGAAATCAAATTTTTCATGGACGGAGATAAAGAGTTCCCTACCATCTGCGGAACAGGCACGGAGGACTATATCGGCGGCGCATGGAACTTTGAATATCCCCAGGGAGAATACTGTCGGTTCTCCAGCCCTTATTCCGGATTGCATCAAATCATCCGCCCGGATGGTCTGTATCGCTCCCAGCAGCGCTTCGGCATGTATCGCTTTCACCTGACTGACCCGATACGCTTTGACCGTGATCTGCGTGTGGAGATCCAGGCGTTGGGCTGGCGAAGTGAAGGCCGTTATCTGCCCTTGCAGGATGACATTTCATCCGTAGGTTACTGGTATCAGTTAGAGCCCCACAAGACGTTCGAACCGCTTCCGGGAGCGGATGAGCTGGAAGTGAATTGATATGGTTTCCCTACGAAAAACAATGAAAATATCGTTAAATAAATTAGTTTATATATTGACGCCATGCTTTTCTATCCATATAATAAAAATGTAAATCAAGGAAATACTGAATAAATAAAGGAGGACTATCTCATGAGTGAAATGTCTGTGATGGGAGTAATGAAAGCGATTGTTCCTATTACACGTTTTAATAAAGGGGAGGCCAATCGCATTTTCGATGAGGTTGAAGCAAGCGGTACAAAGGTTGTCATGAAAAACAACAAGCCGACCTGTATCTTGATGTCCCCCGGAAAATATGAGGCATTAATGGAAATGCTTTCTGATTATGTTTTGCAGGAGGAAGCAGAAAACAGAATGGCGCACAGCGGACAAATCGAAACAATGTCACGAAATGAAGTTATGAAATCTCTTGGCATTACAGAGGATGATCTTGCCAATGTTGATGTAGACATTGAATGAGGTGCTGCAGTATGAGTTGGACAATCGAATTCATTCGGGAAGCACAGCACGATTTGAAAAAGCTGGATCCCTATAATCAAAAAATCATTTTGAAAGCCATTGATAAAACTGCAAAACGCCCATTGCCGCCTCCTGACGGAATCGGAAAACCATTGGGAAATCACGCGAACTCGAAGTTGAATGGCTTTTTGAAGATCAAATTAAAAGCACTTGGTTACCGCGTGGTTTACCGTCTCATAACAGAAGGATCTGTTATGAGGATTATTGTTATATCGATCAGAGATGACGAGGCCGTTTACAAGGAGGCCGAAAGAAGAGTAAAGGGGCTTATTGCGCCTTACGAATTATAAACAAACTACTTTTGGAGAAATTTTCGTATGAACCCTACCATAAAAGATTGCTTAAAAGAAAGCAAATTAGCACTATCTGACGAAATTTTGATGCAAATCGAGAAACCGGCGCGGTATATCGGCAATGAAGTGAATGCCGTCATGAAGGACAAAAACAGGGTGGATATCCGATTTGCCATGTGTTTCCCGGATGTGTATGAGATCGGCATGTCCCACCTGGGGATCCAGATCCTGTACGACATGTTCAATCGCTATGACGATATCTGGTGCGAGCGGGTTTATTCCCCCTGGGTGGATCTGGACAAAATGATGCGGGAGCGAAAGCTCCCGCTGTTCGCGTTGGAGTCCCAGGATCCGGTGAAGGAATTTGATTTTCTGGGAATCACCCTGCAATACGAGATGTGCTACACCAACGTGCTGCAGGTGCTGGATTTGTCAGGCATTCCGCTGCTGGCCCGGGACCGGACGCAGGAGGATCCCATTGTGATCGGAGGCGGGCCCTGCACCTACAATCCGGAGCCGATCGCTCCCTTTTTCGATCTGTTTTATATCGGGGAGGGAGAGACAGCCTACCGCCAGCTTATGGATTTGTATAAGGAAAACCGGGCGGCAGGCGGCAGCCGGCAGGATTTCCTGCTCCGGGCCGCCCGGGAGGTGCCCGGCATGTATGTTCCCTCCCTCTACGAGGTGACCTACCGCGAGGACGGCACCATCGCCTCCTTCACGCCCACCGCCGAAGGAGTCCCGGCCCATATCACCAAGGAGATCGCGATGGACTTAGACAGCGTTCCCTATCCGATGAAGCCGGTCGTTCCTTATATCAAAGCGACCCAGGACCGGGTTGTTCTGGAGATCCAGCGGGGCTGCATCCGCGGCTGCCGGTTCTGCCAGGCGGGCCAGCTTTACCGTCCTGTGCGGGAGAGGAGTCTGGAAACGCTGAAAAGCTACGCGGTGCAGATGCTGGATAATACCGGACAGGAGGAGATTTCCCTGAGCTCCCTGAGCTCCAGCGATTATTCCCATTTGGAGGAGCTGGTGGATTTTCTGATGGAAACCTGCCATGAAAAAAAGGTGAATATTTCCCTTCCTTCCCTGCGTATTGACGCCTTTTCGCTGGATGTGATGGGGAAGGTTCAGGATGTAAAAAAGAGCAGCCTGACTTTTGCGCCTGAAGCGGGAAGCCAGCGGCTGCGCGATATTATCAATAAAGGGTTGACGGAGGAAGTCATTTTAAAAGGAGCGGCCATGGCCTTTGAGGGTGGCTGGAGCCGGGTAAAGCTTTATTTCATGCTGGGACTTCCGCTGGAGACGGAGGAGGATATCCGTGGGATCGCCGAGCTTTCCAATAAGATCGCAGCCCTTTATTACGAGCTGATCCCCAAGGAAAAGCGAAACGGTCCGGTACAGATCGTTTCCAGCACCTCCTTTTTCATCCCCAAGCCCTTTACCCCCTTCCAGTGGTCGCCCATGTGCACCAGGGAACAGTTTTTGGAGAAGGCGGCTCTGACAAAGCGGGCGGTGAGAGAGCAGCTCAATCAAAAGCGGATCAAATACAACTGGCACGAAGCCGACGTGAGCGTCCTGGAGGGTGTCTTTGCCCGCGGGGACAGGAGAGTGGCAGACGTCATTTTGAGAGCCTATCAAAAGGGCTGCATCTACGACGCCTGGGGTGAATATTTTAAATATCAGGATTGGCTGGACTCCTTCGAGGAATGTGGTGTGGACATTCCCTTTTACACCACCCGGGAGCGCTCGGAGGACGAGCTGTTTCCCTGGGATTTTCTGGACTGCGGCGTAAACAAGTCCTTCCTCTGGCGGGAATGGCAGCGCGCCCGGGCCGGGGAGGTAACGCCGAACTGCCGGATGCAGTGTCAGGGCTGCGGAGCGGCGCGGTTTGGCGGCGGCGTCTGTTTTGAAAAGAAAGGGGGCGAGGCATAATGAAGGTTCGCGTAAAATTTTCCAAATATGGGCCCCTCCGTTTCATCGGACATCTGGATGTGATGCGCTTTTTCCAGAAAGCAATCCGAAGGGCAGGCATCGACGTAGTTTACACCCACGGCTACAGTCCGCATCAGGTCATGAGCTTCGCCGCGCCGCTGGGTGTGGGGCTGTGCAGCCTGGGCGAATATATGGATGTGGAGATCGCTTCCCATCAGGGGACGGAGGATTTTGTCCGGCGGCTGCAGGCGACCTGTCCCTATGGCATCGATATTCTTGGAGTCCGCATGCTTCCGGAAAAAGCGGGAAACGCCATGGCAAGCGTGGCCGCCGCCACCTATGCGGTGGCATTTAAGGACGGTGTAAGAAGCTTTGATAGCTGTCAGCCCGCGGTGGAGCAGCTGCTTTCACAGGACCAGGTTCTGATCACCAAGGAGACCAAGCGCAGCACCGCGGAGGTAAATATCCGCCCCGGTATCTACGACTGCAAAATCGAGGACGGCGCGCTCGTCTTTTTGGTGGATGCCAGCAGCAGCGGCAATATCCGCCCGGATTTCGTGACCGATGCGGTGCTTGCCCTGGCAGGGCTTTCCGTCGACAAAATTGATCTGCAGACCATCCGTCTGGAGACCTGGCTCAACGCCGGAACCGGTGAGCAGCCCGATTTTCAGCCGCTGGACGCGATAGGAGAGACATTTTGAACAGCATATATATCATCGCGCGGGTACCCGCGGAAAGCTTTGCGCCGGCAAAGGCCTCCGCTGCCTCCGGGCATGGTCCGGTTCTGACCTCCTTTTTGCTGGAGGAGGACCGGCTTACGGAGGTGTACCCTCATTTTCGCAGCGTCTCCCTGCTCGGCAATATTTATGTGGGGAAGGTGAAAAATGTCATTCAGAATATCCAGGCCGCCTTTGTGGAAATCGGAGGCGGCCAAATCTGTTATCTTCCCTTTTCGGAGGCCGAAAGCCCGATTTTGACCAACCGCCCTTATGACGGACGGCTGCTGGCCGGGGATGAAATCCTGGTACAGGTGGTGCGGGACGCCATCAAAACAAAAGCGCCCTCCCTCACCGCCAGACTTTCCATCGAGGGCCGTTTTGCCGCGGTTTCGCTGGACGGCGGCCATGGCCTGCGGTTTTCCAGGCAGCTTTCCCCCGAGACGGTGCAGGACTTAAAGCAGGTGCTTCAATCCCTGGAAATCCCTTCACAAATGACGCTGGTTGTCCGGACCAGGGCCGGGGAGGAGGGCGGAGCGCAGGCATTGCCCGGCGAGGCAAAACAGCTGCTGGAGCGTGCCAAAAGGCTGCTTTCCATCGGTAAAACCCGCACCGTCTTTTCCCTGATTTCGGAGGAAAAGCCGGAGTGGCTGTCCTGTCTGGAAGCTCTCCCGCAGCCCTCAAAAATTGTGACGGACGAGATTTCCGTCTACACGGCGCTGGAGAGCGTCAGAGATCGATTTGCGGACACGGAGATTTCCCTTTACCGGGATCCGAAGGTCAGTCTTTTTTCCCTTTACGGTCTGTCCTCGAAGCTGTCGGAGGCGCTGGATAAACGCGTCTGGCTCAAATCAGGCGGCTATCTGGTGATCGAGCCCACGGAAGCCCTGACGGTTATCGATGTCAATACAGGGAAATTTGACGGCAAGCGGCCGCCGGAGGAAACCTTCTCCCTTATCAACCGGGAGGCGGCCCTGGAGACAGCCCGTCAGCTGCGGCTGCGCAGCCTTTCCGGAATCATTTTGGTGGATTTTATCAATCAGAATCCGGAGCATACCCGTGAGCTCCTTGCGCTGCTTCGCAAGGTATGCGCATCGGATCCGGTTCCCGTGCGCGTGGTGGACGTAACGCCTCTGGGACTGGTGGAGATTACCCGCAAAAAACGGCGGCCGCCGCTCGCAGAGCTGATCCGGAAAACGACAGGAGAGAGAGTATGAAATTTTTGGGAATGGAAAAGGTCCGGGACGGTAAGTATCTGAAAAACTACGAGCTGTCCTACGAAAACAAGGCCGGCCGGCTTAAAAAATTTGAAATTGTCAGCCGGAAGGAATTAAACGGCCCGGAGGATCTGGGCCGGCGCACCAGCGGCGTCTCCATCGTGGCCTTTCACGAGGGAAAAATGCTTTTGCTGGAGGAATTCCGCTTAAGCATCAACAAGAAAATATTCAACCTCTGCGCCGGAATGCTGGAGCCCGGAGAGACGATAGAGGAGTGCGTGCGCCGGGAGCTCTACGAGGAAACCGGCCTGTCCGTAAAGCGGTTTCTGCGGATCCTTCCTCCCTCCTATTCGGCAGTGGGCTTTTCCGACACAAAGACCTATATCGCCTTTGTGGAGGCAGAGGGAGCCTTTGCAGACCACACCTCCGACAACGAGGAAATCACTGCCAGGTTTTACGGGAAGGAGGAGCTGCAGAGGCTGCTCGACACAGCGGAGTTTTCCTCGCGCTCCCAGATGGCTGCATTTTTCTTCTGTGAAGGAATAGTGGAAACGCCGAAAAAATAGTTGAAACTTTGAGGGAAATTGTATATAATAACTATATCAATAACAAGCATTTTGCAAGGGAGGGTGATTGAATGAATACAGTTATTACAATCGGACGTCAATTTGGCTCGGGCGGTCACGAGATCGGCGAGAAGCTGGCGGAGCATTTCGGAATCAAGTGCTACGACAAGGAGCTTTTGTCCAGGGCAGCCAAGGACAGCGGCTTCTGCGAGGAGATGATCAAAAACCATGACGAGCGCCCCACGAATTCATTTCTCTACAATCTGGTCATGGACACATATTCCTTCGGCTACAACGCATCCACATTTATGGATATGCCCATCAGCCACAAGGTTTTCCTCGCGCAGTTCGACGCAATCAAAAACATCGCCAAGGAAGGCCCCTGCGTGCTTGTGGGCCGCTGCGCCGATTACGCGCTGCACGACATGAAAAACTGCCTGCACTTTTTCATCTTTGCGGACGAGGACAGCAAAATCAAGCGCCTTGTCAGGAAATATCCTGACCTGAACGAGGACAAAGCCCACGACATGATGGTCAAAAAAGACAAACAGCGTCAAAGCTACTATAATTACTATTCGTCCAAGAAATGGGGACGGGCTGACAGCTACGATTACTGCCTGAACAGCTCCGTACTGGGCATCGAGGGCACGGTGAAGCTGATTACGCAGATCGTGGAGGATTTCGAGAGTAAATAACGGGAGCCGCCCGCCCGCAGACGGCGTTTCTTAATCCCGGCACACACAATGCGAAAAGCAGACGCGTGTGCCGGGATTTTTTGCATGGGCAGCGAACAGCTTTGATAAGTGTCGGGAAGACGACACGTCTAACTATTCGCAAAAGTCAAGTTTAACGAATAGTTGCTTTGCAACTGATTCGTTAAACTTGTGAGGACAGCCAGTTGCTTCGCAACTGATTCGTTAAACTTGTGGGGACAGCCAGTTGCTTCGCAACTGATTCGTTAAACTTGATCGTTAAACTTTCCGCAGGGTTGTCTCAGGACAGCTCTGCGGAATCAAGGATGATTGTGAAGGGGCCTTCATTTTGAAGGCTTACTTTCATGTTTGCGCCGAACTGTCCGGTTTGGACAGTCGGGATTTGGGTGCGGCAGGTCCGGATGATGTATTCGTACAGGGCCTCCGCGTGTTGGGGTGATCCCGCTTTGATGAAGGACGGTCGGTTTCCCTTGCGGCAGTCTGCGTAGAGTGTAAACTGGGATACTAAAAGAAGCTGTCCGTCCACATCTTTTAAGGAAAGATTTGTTTTTCCCTCCGAATCCTCAAAAATCCGAAGGCCGATCAGTTTTTTGACCATTTTGTCGGCAATGGCCTCGGTGTCTGCGTCGCAGACGCCGATCAGGACGAGAAAGCCCCGGCCGATTTCGGAATATGGCTGGCCGTCTATGGCGACGCTGGCCTGTGTGACGCGCTGAATTACAAATTTCATGAAAGCTCCTCAACTATTCTTTTTTATTATTATTTTTCCCGCCGTGTCCCAGCAGCATTTTCTTCAGAGAGAAGCGGCTCTCCTGCTTCTCTCCCGCCTTTGGAGCGGGACGGTGTACGAAAGCGCCGGTATTGACATCAACCTGTTCCAGGCCGCTGTATTCCGTCGTCTCCGTGGGCATTCCCTTTCCGGTCAGGCTGCGGTTGATATGGCGTTTTAACAGGGCGTAAAGCACCGCAAAGGTCGGCACGCCGAGCACCATGCCCAAAACTCCCATCAGGCCGCTGAACAGGGTGATGGAAAAAATAACCCAGAAACCGGACAGTCCTGTGGAATTGCCAAGGATCTTGGGTCCAAGGAAATTGCCGTCAAACTGCTGGAGGATAAATACGAACACGATAAAGTACAGGCACTGCACCGGATTGACCATCAAAATCAGCAGCGCGCTCGGCACCGCTCCGATAAAGGGGCCAAAAAACGGGATGATATTGGTTACGCCGATAATCACGCTGATCAGCATCGGGTACGGCAGCTTCAGGATACTCGCTCCCGCAAAGCAGATAATGCCGATAATGATGGAATCCAGAATCTTCCCGCTGATGAAGCCGCTGAAGGTGGTGTTGATCAGGCGGCAGTCCTCCAAAAGCACGTTGGCTCTCCTGGTGTCCAAAAAAGCGTATGTCATCTTCTTTAGCTGGCTGATAAAGCGTTCCTTGCTGGCCATCAGATAGATGGAAATAATCAGGCCGATCACCAGGTTCCACAGCGCCTTGGCGACGCCCAGCATGCTGAGGGATACCGTCCTTAAAAGTTCGTTTATCTTCGGCATGGCGCTCTCGTTAAGCCATTTTTCCATGCTTCCCGAGTAGGTATTAATCAGCTCGGTGGCCGTTTTCTCGATGCTCGGATTGTTTGCCAGAATATGCTCCACCCACTGGCTCAGATTTCTCACATAGGCCGGAAACTGGCTGATAATGCTCTGGATGCTGGCAACGATCTGCGGGATCACAAAGCTGAAAAATCCGTACAGGATAAAAAATACGAACACCAGAGTCAGCACAATGGCGATTCCCCTACAAACGCTTCTTAACTTTTTCTCCCTCTTCACAAGCCCCGGAAACTGCTTCTGCAGCTTTTGCAGCAGAGGAAACAGCGCCCTTTTTTCCAGATAATCGACGATCGGGCACAGCAGCCAGGCCACGATAACGCCGTCGATGATGGGCATGGAAATCTGAAAAAAGGTGCTTACATGCTTCTTGAAACTCCATCCGTAAAAAATCAGGTAGTAGGCCAGCAGGCCTCCGATCACCACAAGCAGCGCGGTGATCCCCCAGCGGACGTATTTGTTTTGCCAGTGAATCTTCATAAAATCTCTTCTGCCTCTCCTTCCTTGTCACTTTTCTTATCGGCAAGCTGTTCAAATTTGGCCTTCATCGTCGGATTGTTGCGGGTCAGGCGCTTGATCGACAGATCCTCCGCCTTATTGTTGGCAAGCCGCAGGTTGTTTTCGGAGGAAAGCAGGGCCTCCTTTGTCTTCTGGAGATGGTCGATGGTCTTGTCGATTTCATCGATGGCCTTCCGGAAACGATCGCTTGCCAGGCGGAAATTCCGGGAAAATTTTTCTTTAAAGTCATTCATATCGTCCTCAAAATGTGAGATATCGATATTCTGGCTCCGGATCACCGCAAGCTCCTGCCGGTACTGCAGCGAATTGAGGGCGGCGTTGCGCAGCAGGGTGATGATCGGGATAAAAAACTGCGGGCGGATCACATACATCTTCGGGTAGCGGTGGGACATATCGATAATCCCGCTGTTGTACAGCTCGCTCTCCGGCTCCAGCAGGGAAACGAGAACCGCATATTCACAGCCCTTTTCCTTCCGGTCCTTGTCCAGCTCCTTCAAAAAGTCCTCGTTCTTTTTCTTGGTTGCCGTCTCGTCCATCTCGTTTTTCATCTCAAACATAATAGAGATAAATTCCGTTCCGTCAGGATCCGCTTCCCGGAAAATATAGTCGCCCTTGCTCCCTGTTCGCGTGTCGTTGTCCTTCTCAAAGTAAGCATTCTGAAAGCCCGTGGCGCGCAGCCGGTTAAACTCGATCTCACAGTGCTGCTCCAGGCTCTCTCCCACCATCTTGGTGGACTGACGCGCCTTGAAATCCCGGTAGTAGGCGATTTGCTCCTCCTTGGCGCGCAGCTTTTCCTCATAGCTGTCCTTTAACGCCTGTTCCTTCAGCAAAAGCTCCTGGCTGCGGTTCTCGATCTTCCCGGTCAGCTCCACAATCCGTTTTTCTCTCTGAGCCAGCTCCCTTTCCTGGGCGAGCACCGTTTTATCCTTCTCCGCCAGAGCGTTTGCCACCGCCAGCTGCTGAGCCGTCTGCTGGGCGGCCAGCTTTGCCTGGAGAGCGGAAATCTGATCGGAAAGCTCCTGCTGCTTTTGGACCTGCGCCAGCTTCACCGCCGTCTCCAGCTCCGTCTCGAACTGAGCCTTTCGCTCCCGTATTTCCTTATCAAATTCCCGGTCGCGCACCTGCTTGACGATGGCGGCATAGCCGGACTCATCCACCTGGAATACCTCCCCGCAGCGGGGGCATTTGATTTCCTGCATATATACTCCATTCCGCCGCCCCGGAAAGGACAGCTTCTTTTTCTCTTCATGCGCGTCATGGCGCAAGGATGTTCACTACCAGTTTACCCCAGACAGGACAGATTTTCAAGCAAGAACAGATTTGTCAAACCGTTTGTCAAACCGTCAGAAAAAGAGTATACTGTTCCTGGACAAAAGGAGACGAGAACGATTATGAAGCTGCAGCAGGTATTGAGCCACATCCGGCGGGCCACGGACGATTACCGCATGATCTGTGCCGGGGACAAAATTGCCGTGGGAATTTCCGGCGGAAAGGATTCCCTCACCCTTCTCTGCGCGCTGCGCGCCCTGCAGCGCTTTTATCCGCAGCCCTTTGAGCTTCTGGCGGTGACGGTGGATCTGGGCTTTCAGAATCTGGATCTGGAACAGATCTCCGCCCTCTGCGACAGGCTGGAGGTGCCCTATACCGTCGTTCCCACGCAGATTTCACAGATCGTCTTTGAAAAAAGACAGGAATCCAATCCCTGCGCCCTGTGCGCGAAGCTGCGGAAGGGAGCGCTGAACGATGCGGTCCGCGCGCTGGGCTGCAATAAAGTGGCCTACGCCCACCATAAGGACGACGCGGTGGAAACCATGCTGCTGTCCCTGATTTACGAGGGCCGGTTCCACACCTTTTCCCCGGTTACCTGTCTGGACCGCACAGAGCTGACGGTAATCCGGCCGCTGATCTATATGAAAGAAGCCGACGTGATCGGCTTTGTCCGCAAAAATCAGCTTCCGGTCGTCAAAAGCCCCTGCCCGGCGGACGGGCACACGCGCCGGGAGTATGCCAAGCAGCTGCTGCGGCAGCTGAACCGGGAAAATCCCGGCGTCAGGGACCGGATGTTTACCGCCCTTCAGAACGGCCTTCCCGAATGGAGAGTTTATGCAAAACAGTAAAAATTACCACGACGAATTAAATAAGCAAAATATTATCCGGCTGCGCAGCCTGATGGAGGAGCTTCCGGGCTTTTGCCGGCAGTTTTTCCGCGGAATCGAGCAGACCACCGCAACCCGCACCCGGCTGGCCTACGCCTACGATCTGGGGGTATTCTTTGAGTTCCTCCACCGGAAAAATCCGGCGCTTTCCGCCACATCCATACCGGAATTTCCGCTTTCCCTGCTGGACCGGATTTCCAAGACGGATATCGAGGAATATCTGGAATATTTGTCCTACTATACCAAGGACGGCGTCGAGTACACCAACGACGAGCGCGGAAAGCACCGCAAGCTGGCCTCTCTGCGCACCTTTTACAATTATTTTTTCAAGGACGAGCAGATCCGCACCAACCCGGCCGCTCTGGTATCCATGCCAAAGCTTCACGACAAGGAGATCATCCGGCTGGATCCCAACGAGGTGGCGGTTCTTTTGGATCAGGTGGAGGACGGCTCCAAAATGACCAAGAGCCAGCTCCGCTTCCACGAAAAAACAAAGGTGCGGGATCTGGCTCTTCTGACGCTTCTTCTTGGCACCGGCATCCGGGTCTCGGAGTGCGTGGGGCTTGACCTGGATGACGTGGATTTTGACAATCTGGCGATCCGGATCCGCCGCAAGGGCGGGTATGAGGACACCGTGTATTTCGGCGAGGAGGTGGAAAGCGCCCTCCACGCCTACCGGGAGCAGCGACTCCATATGCTTCCGGAGAGCGGCCATGAGAACGCCTTTTTCCTCTCTCTCCAGAACCGCCGCATGGCGGTGCGCAGCGTGGAAAAGCTGGTGAAAAAATATGCCTCTCTCGTGACGACCACCAAACGCATCACGCCCCACAAGCTGCGCTCCACCTACGGCACCAACCTTTATCAGGAGACCGGCGACATCTATCTCGTAGCCGATGTGCTGGGGCACAAGGATGTCAACACGACCCGGAAGCACTACGCGGCCATGAAGGACGAAAACAAGCGCAAGGCCGCCAGGACCGTAAAGCTGCGCGAGCCCTGAGGGATTCGGAGCAGCCCGAAACGTCCGGCGCTATTCCCCTTCCTCCCGGTTTTTGAGCTGTCCGTGGCGGCGCAGATTCTTTTCCGTACGCCAGCGGCTCGGCCGGTAATCGGCCTTCCTTTCGGGCTGCTCCGGTTCCTCCGCAGCCTTTTCCGTACCCGCCGCGCTTCCCTTTCCAAACAGCAGTACCGCCTTAAACAGATCTCCGTCCACCACAAGGTGAAGCTCTCCGTGCTGCAGCTCTGCAAAGCTCCTGGCAATGGCGAGCCCGAGACCGCTTCCCTCCGTGTTGCGGGCGCCGTCTCCCCGCACAAAGCGCTCCGTGAGCTCCTCCGGAGAAACGGACAGCTCCGTGCGGGAAATATTTTTGATCGTAATCTCCGTTTGCGCATCGCTGTCCCGGACGATCACATAGACGCGCGTGGAGGGCATCGCGTATTTGATAATGTTCGTATACAGGTTCTCGAAAATCCGGAAGGTTTTCTGCGGATCCAGCCGCAGGATCACTTTTTCCTCCGGCAGCATGAACTTAAACTGAAGTCCCTGCTCCTCCATCCGGTCCTCATATTCCAGATAAACCTGCCGAAGCAGGTTGCAGATATCCACCTGCGCGTAATTGAGCGTGACGTTGTTGGTCGTCGCCTTGCTCACCTCAAACAGATCCTCAATCAGCACCTTTAAGCGCACCGCCTTTTTGTCCAGGGTGGCGATATATTCCTGCCGCTGCTGCTCGGACAGGCCGGGCTCCCTGAGCAGGTTAATATAGGTGATGATGGCCGTCAGAGGAGTCTTTAAGTCATGAGAGACGTTGGTGATCAGCTCGGACTTCATCCGCTGGCTCTTGACCTCCTCGTCCACCGCTCTCTTGAAATCCGTCTGAATCTGACGCAGCTCATTTTTATAGCTTTCAAAAATGCCGAAATTCTCGGAGAGCGCGATATCAAAGTCCCCCTTGGCAATGGCGCTTGTCGCCCGCAGCAGGTTCTGATATTTGTTCTGTACATCCTTGATATATTTCTTCAGCAGGAAATAGATCAGGAAGGAGTAAACAACCAGAAGCGGCAGCCCCCAGGCCCAGAACATGGTGATCACAAACAGAATCAGGAAGTTGATCGCCACGAGCTTGGAAATCATGCGCTTTGCGTCATTTCCGATATCATAATCGACCATCTCCTGATACAGGCGCCTCACCCGGGCGGTCAGCTTATTCCGGTAACGGATCAAAATACTGTGCTCCCGTATATACGCCTTTCCCTCCACAATTCCCGCAAAGATGCTGCCCAGTGTAAAGGCTGCCCAGAAGTAGGCGAAAAATGCTGCGCCCACAAGCAGGAGCGTTATGCCCTGCAGATGCGCCGGCGTCAGCATATGCTGCGTCAGGTTGGGCAAAAACCATCCCTTCTGGAAGTCACAGATAAGCTCCAGCATCTGAACGACAAAGGAAAAGCCTGCACAGGCAAGCAGTACGGCAATCTCCAGCGGAATACGGCAGATCCGCAGCTCCTGATACACATATCCCTTCCTTCTCAGGCTCCAGACACAGACCGCACCCAGAAGGATGGCTGCGGCAAAAAATCCCCCGATCACGTTGCCGATCCCTGCGGCCTTATAGCTGTGATAGCTGACATAGGTATAATCCGGCAGCAAAAAGCTTCCGCTGTAGCCGCTCAGAAAAGCCTGGTACTGCTCCTGGGTCATCGCGTATACAATCTTCATATTGGAAGGCGCAGACAGCGTAAAACGATAGCGGAAATAGGTCTCGTCGTTTTCATTGTAAAAGCTCATATATCCGCTGTTGTCCTCGTCGTAGAAGGTGCCAAAATGCTGTTCTCTCCCACCGGCCTCCAGCCTCTTTAAAAAATCCCCGTTATCTCCGGAGGCATGGGCGGCACAGTCCGCCACATTACCTGCCTTATCATAATAAATAAATACATAATAGACGTACGGATTCTCCTTCGGCTGCTCTCCCTCCGCAATGCTGCGCAGGGCGGCCCTGTCGCTGTTGCTGACAGAAACGCCGCTCTCGGGATCCAGCGCATAGTAATCCAACAGCTGTGTCAGCTCGGAAGTACTGGAACGGATCTCGCCGATCTCTGACAGTGTGGCTTCCATCCCCTCCCGCACCTGCTCTGCCAGGGCGTCGCTGCCCTCCACCGCATCCGGAGGAATATCAATATATCCGCTGTTTTCCGTCCCGGAAAGGGAATCGGAAGCTCCCAGAAATTCCGATCTGACATAGAGCTCCCCATAACTCCAGGTTTTCTGATCAACCTTCTCCCGCAGGTACTTATACTGGATATAATTGCTGCCGTACAGAATATCGATAAAGGAGCTGTCCGTCAGCGGATTCTCAAACTCACTGTCCGCCCTGGTCTTAAAAAAAGGAAAGAAAGCCATGAAGCAAAGGGTGACAGCCAGCACCAGCGCCAGAGCGATGCCGACGCTTTTTCCCTTACTGTTTTTCCATTTTGTATCCAACGCCCCACACCACCTTTAAATATTTTGGATTTTTCGGATCAATCTCGATCTTCTCACGGATCTTGCGGATATGAACCATAATCGTATCCGTGTTAATCGCCTTCTCGTTCCAGATCCGCTCATAAATCTCGTCGGCGGAGAAAACCCGTCCCGGATTGCGCATCAGCAGCAGAAGAATCTTAAACTCGATGGGCGTCAGCTTCACCGGCGCTCCGTCCACAAAGACCTCCACCGTCTCCTCATTCAGCTCAATGCCGCCGATCACATGGTAGGTATCCTTCTGCGGTTCTGCCTGGGACAGTGCCTCCCGGTAACGGTTGTAACGGCGCAGATGGGAATTGACTCTCGCCAGAAGCTCCAGCGGCGTAAAGGGCTTGGTGATGTAATCGTCCGCCCCCATGTTCAGCCCCATGATCTTGTCAACCTCCTCGGACTTGGCGGAAAGCATAATAACCGGAAAATCATAGCCCTTGTCCCGGACCTTCATCATCATGGTGATCCCGTCCATGCGCGGCATCATGATATCCACGATTGCCAGATCAATCTCCCGGCCCGCAATCGCTTCAAGCCCCTCCACGCCGTCTCCGGCCTGATATACCTCATAGCCCTGATTCTTTAAATAAATCTCCACACCTTCCCGGATATCTGCGTCGTCCTCCACGATCAGAATACGGTTCTTATCCATCCCAGCTTACCTCTCTTCCGCAGCTTTTTTCGTAAGTATAACATTCAGACGGCCTGGCGTAAAGAGCAGCCCGCGCCGTTCGCACAGACGAACCTGTTCGTCTTTTCCTGCTCATAATCGGTTGCTCCTGGCTGGCTGAATTGTTACGTTTTATCCTACACAGGAAAGCTTGAGGGCATACGGATAAAAATCGGAAGAATTTCTAAATTTTTCCTTATAGGTTAATCTCCAAAAGTTCCGCCTCTTTATCCATTTCAAAATATTTTTCAATAATCTGAATATCTTCAACATACCACCCATTCAAAATATTTATTCCCAATAGAATCCACCTTTTTTTGAATGCGCAGTTTTTCATTCGTATATCCCCTTCCTTATTAAATATTATGACACAAAACAGTAAAAAAGTAACGTTCATAATTGCGTTATCCATTATTTATATATTGTCTTCTTTCATTTCCATTGCCTCATATCTCCTGAGATGTCGCAACTTCCAGAAGAGTCGACTTCATGTCCCTCATCTCCTGTCTATGTCAATTCACGTTAATTCACTACATGGAGTTGTATATTCACAGTAACTATGTTACTCTTTTAAGAACAATAAAACATACAATTTGGGCTGTCATCAACGATTCATTAAGGGGGAAATAAAATGAATAAGAGAAAACGGAGGCTGTTATTATTACTTTTGAGTTCTTTTTTTCTTGCATCCTGCCAGAGCGAAGAAGCGAACATAAACAAAACAGCAGACGTATCGAACGAAAGTATGGAAGCATCCGCAGGAAGCGAAGTATTCTATATTAGTTATGATGGTGAAATACAGCAATTTGTTGCCGTTAATGCAACCGGATTAATACGAAACATGAAAAGTTTAGCCTGGCTTGCCCAAAGAGACGGACTGGAAATGGAACTGGTGGGTGAAGAGGTGACCGAAAAAGAAAACACATATATTTACCAAAGTAGCAATTTAGAAAATGTTGACGACAGCAGCCTTATCTGGCTAAGAATTTCCGCTCCCACCGATAAACAGGATATGGGCGAAGGCACAAGCATACCCGAAACTCAAGATACGCTTATATATATTCAGGATCAGGATCTGTATATCGGAATACAGAATTCTGATCTGAAATGGCAAATCTGGAAATTGGCAGGATATGGAGACTGGTTTAAAAAAGAGATAACAATATTTATTAAAATTGTAACCGAACTATAAAAATAAAGCGAAATTTCTTATTTCTAGGTATTAATAATTATCCAACTCACAGAGAAATTGGGAATGATGTAACTGAGAATCCAGTTGCTTGCCATCACAACCAACAACATAATTCCTATCGCAAACATACTATAAATATAATAGAAAAATGGAAAAGAAACATAGATCATTCTTTTGCATATGACAGATTTCATTCTGTGCACCGGGCGAAATATAATGCGGATCCCCAAAACATGAATAAAACTGGATATACTTCCCACCAGTGAGCTCGTCAAATAAATGCGCTCAAAATAAATTCCCCAGAATCTCAGATCGAAGTCCATAAGCGCTCTTACAAACGGCCAGTAAAGTGGAAACAGTATCAATAAAATTGCCGCGGCATACCAGACTTTCGTTTTCTTTTTTTTCATCCCGAGAAGGAGGGTAAGGCTATAGCATATAAACCAAAATGCACGGGGTTGTGAGTCCCATTGGCTTAATTGACTTAATATCCTCATTAATAGCTCCATTATATCCTCCCTTGCGCTATTACTTCTAAATATACACAAAAAAACAGTAAAATTCAACCGATGAAAACTTTTTTCCTTGAACACAGAAAAGCAGCCTGTTTTCACAGACTGCTTTTCGCGTAATGCATTATCCTTTTCAAAAATCTTTCATTTAAACTCGCCGCTGTAGTATGGAACGATCAAATAATCTCCCGCCCGGATCTCGTCTGCATCCATCAGATGGTTCGTCTCCCGCACCTCCCTCACATAAGCCTCCAGCGACTCATAATGATGATCCGCATAGGTGTGGGCGATGGAGGTCAGCGTGTCGCCCGATCGGACCAGCACGCTGGTGAAATATTTGTAGGAGACGGCGCGGGACTCCTCCTGTGCGCTGGATAAAAATCCAAAACCCAGTCCGGATAAAAGGACGGCCGAAAGGATCACAAAAGCCGTCATGCGCTGTCTTAGCTGCCGCTCCCGCAGGTATCTCTTGGCACAGGAACGTTCCTCAAAGCTGCCTCGATATCTCGTTTGAATGTCTCTTCTCTTTTCCATAATTGCCCCCTGTAGTAAACACACCCGCAAACATGTATTTGCGAACACATGTTGCGAACATTTGTTTCTTATGAGGCTCATTATAGCGAACATGTTTTCGAATGTCAAGAGCTCAGGGCAAAAAAACGAACATCTCTTCGGAATACACGTTTGCATTTTCCTATCCCATATGTTATACTGGTAACAGTTCAACCAGCCAGGAGTAACCGGCCAAAATCGTGCTCGCACGAATTTGGGCCGGCTGCTCCTGGCTGAGGGATCGCCCGATTATGAGCAGGAAACGGCGTTCCGCCTTATTCCACAGGGAGCTGCGTAGCGGCGGAAAGCGCGTTAGCGCGGCTTTGCGAATGGCGCGGGCTGAACTGTTACTTATATTGAAAAAACGAATAGCTCGGCCCAACGCATTGCTGCTTTGCATGGCTTTTGCGGCGGGTAACAGGAAAGGGGACAGATTATGGCACAGGGCAAGATCACTGCCAAGCAGCAGGAGATTCTGGATTATATTAAGGATGAGATTTTGAAGAGAGGTTATCCGCCGGCGGTCCGGGAGATCTGCGAGGCGGTTCACTTAAAGTCCACCTCCTCTGTCCACTCTCACCTGGAGACGCTGGAGAAGAACGGCTTTATCCGCCGCGATCCCACCAAGCCCAGAGCGATCGAGATTATGGATGACAGCTTTCAGGTGCTGCGCACGGAGATGACAAGCCTTCCGGTGGTGGGCAATGTGGCTGCCGGACAGCCAATTTTTGCGGAGGAGAATATTGAGAGCTACCTGCCCATCCCGGCAGAAGCTGTTCCCGCAGGGGCGCCCTGCTTTGTGCTCAACGTGCGCGGAGATTCCATGGTCAACGCCGGTATTTTAAGCGGCGACCAGATCTTTGTGCAGAGCTGCCAGGACGCCCATAACGGAGAGATTGTCGTCGCCCTGCTGGACGATTCCGCCACAGTCAAGACCTTCTATCGGGAGGGCGATCACATTCGTCTTCAGCCGGAGAATGATTCGATGGATCCCATCATCGTAAAGGACTGTCAGATCATCGGCCGCGTATTCGGTATGATGCGGATTTTCCATTAACGTTTGGTTTGCCAGGCTTCCCGCAGGCAATATCGGATAGGGAAAGATCTTCTTCCCCTATCCGACACGATACCGCAGCCAGCTTGCAGCAAAGCTGTTCGCTGTCCGTTGCCCTGCAAATGGCTGCCCGTGCAAGCACGGCAGCCGCTTGCAGGGCGTATCGCACAGAAAGCCCGGACGGTATCGCTTGCCGTCCGGGCTTTTTCGGGTTTATTTCTGCTCCTGCTGAAAGCTTTCCACGTCGATTTGCTCGCCGTCCCTCCAGATCCGCTCCAAATCGTAGAACAGGCGGTTCTGTCGGTCAAAGAGATGCACGATCATGTCGCCGTAGTCCATCAGCACCCAGTTGCCGGTCTGATAGCCCTCGACGCTCTTTACATGGTAGCCGGCTTTTCCGAGCTGCTCCTCCACGTTGTCGGCCATGGCCTGCACCTGGTTTTTGCTGCCGCCGCTGGCAATCAGGAAATAGTCGGCCAGCACGGACACCTTGCTGATGTCGATCAGTGCGATATCCTCCGCCTTCTTATCCTCCATTGCGGCGATGGCCAGTCTGGTCATATTGGCTGCCTGTGTCATAGCTTCCCTCCGTCCTTGTAATAATCATAGGTTTTCTGCGTCATGGAGTCGATCTCCATATTTCCGCCCTTCAGATAGTCCAGCGTATCCTCCAGCGCCGTCACCAGCGCCCGGTCCAGATCCTCGAAAGCCAGCTTGCGAATCTGCGCAAGCCGCGGCGCCTGGCGCCGTCCCGGCTCGATATAATCCGCCACCCAGATAATCTTCTCCAGCAAAGACATGCCGGGCCTGCCGGTCGTGTGATTCAAAATGGCATTGATCACATCGCGGTCCGTCACGCCGTATTTTTTCATCGCCAGAAAGCTCCCCACCTTTGCATGCAGCAAAAAGGGATTTTTTGCCTCCGCCGGGCTGATTGCGATGTTGTGCTTTTCACAGATGGAAATCCGTTTCTCATTGCTCAGGCACTTGGCGCAGTCATGCAGCATCCCCGCCAGCAGTGCATTGTTGACGTCAGCCCCGTAACGCATCGCCAGGGCTGCCGCCGTGTAGGCCACGCCCAGCGTATGCTCGTATCGCCTGTGATCCAGCGTCTTCTCCATGGATCTGCGAATCTTTCTCATATCCGGCTCTTTCATCAAACGATCTCCTTTCCGTCGGACGGCAAAACATTTTCTTCCCGATAACAGCCGTTCTCCTCCAAAAAAATCCTCACCTTCTCCGGAACCAGGTAGCGGACGGACATCCCCTCCCGCAGCCGCCTGCGGATTTCCGTGGCGGAAATCCCGATCTCCAGGGAGGGCAAAAAGCGGATGTCCGCGCTGTATTTGTCCGCCAGGCGGCGCGCCTGTTCTTCCAGCTGCTCATCCGCACAGTCCCGCACGGCGGCCACGGTAACGCAGCCCGCAAAAATCGCCTCCGGCCGGTACCAGCTCTCCATATGAAACAGCGTGTCCGCTCCCACAATATAATAAAACCGGCAGTCGGGATACTCTGCATGGAGCGCCTCCAGCGTGTCGCAGGTGTAGGAATTGCCCTGCCGCTTCACCTCGAGATCCAACACCCGAAAGCAGGGATTGTCCCCCACCGCCAGGGCGGCCATGGCAAGGCGCTCCCTGCCGGGCAAAATGCAGGAAAGCTCCTTCATATAGGAACAGCCGCTGGGGATCAGCCAGACCTCCTCCAGCCCGTAAAAGCTCCTGGCCGTCTCCGCAAGAATCAGGTGCCCGTTATGAATCGGGTTGAAGGTTCCGCCCAAAATGCCTATTTTTCTCATTTTGACCTCTCACCTGGGAAGCTCGATCTTTTTGTGGTCCTTACTTTCCTTATATAAAACAATTCGCTTGCCGATCACCTGCACCACCGTAGAATGTGTGCGCTCCGCGACAATTTCCGCAATTTCCCTGGGATTGTCGAAGCAGTTTTTGAGCACGGCGATCTTGATCAGCTCTCTGGTATTGAAGGCTTCCCCGATGGCCGCCGTCCCCTCCGGCGTCAGACTGGATTTGCCGATCTGAAAAATCGGCTCCAGGCTGCTGGCAAGCTTCATCAGGTATGCCCGCTGTTTACTGGTCAGTTCTTTCATGACTTGCTCCTTTATTTGTAATAGTCAAAGCGCAGCCCGTACATGCGGACCGTATCGCCCTCCTGGATCCCGGCCTCCTCCAGTTTGTCCAGGATGCCCGCATCCTTCAAAAAGCCCTGGAAGAAGGCAAAGCCCTTCTCGGATTCCAGATTCGTATAGCCAAGCATCTTCTCGATGCGGGGCCCCTCCACCACATACTCCTGCTCCAGCTCGTCGTACTCGACGGTGAAGGGTTCGTCCGAAAGGGCGAGCATCTGTTCCGGGTAATATTCCGTCTCAAATACGGTGGGCTTTTCATCCAGCTGATCCAACATCGTGCGGACATGATACAAAAGCTCCTTCAGCCCCTGTCCGCTGACCGCCGAGATCGCAAAGACACGGATGCCCTCAGGCTCAAATTCCTCCTTCAGCCGCTTCACCGGGGAATCCTCCGGATCGTAAATCGCATCCACCTTGTTGGCCGCGATCACCTGAGGCTTTTTGGCGAGCTCCCCGCTGTACTTTGCAAGCTCCCCGTTGATGGCGTAGACATCCGCCACCGGATCCCGTCCCTCTGTACCGGCCGCGTCCACCACATGGATAATCACCTTGGTCCGCTCGATATGGCGCAGAAATTCATGGCCCAGCCCAACGCCCTCGGAGGCGCCCTCGATCAGTCCGGGAATATCCGCAATCACAAAGCTCTTCATGCCGGGCAGCTCCGCCACGCCCAGATGCGGGTTCAGGGTCGTAAAGTGATAGTTGGCGATTTTGGGACGGGCGTTCGACACATGGGAAAGCAGGGTGGATTTTCCCACGTTCGGGAAGCCCACCAGACCGACGTCCGCGATCACCTTAAGCTCCAGCAAAAGCTCCAGCTCCTGCGCCGGCTGTCCGGGCTGGGCATACTTGGGGGCCTGCATGGTGCTGGTGGCGTAATGCTGATTGCCGTTTCCGCCTTTTCCTCCCTTTAAGAGGATCACGCGGCGGTTATCGCCGGACATATCCACGATCACCTTGCCGGAATGAAACTCCCGGATCACCGTGCCCTCGGGCACCTTGATCACAATATCGTCTCCGTCTTTCCCGCGGCAGTTTTTCTTACCGCCCTCCTGTCCGTCCCCCGCCTTATATTTCCCCACATGCCTAAAATCCGTGAGCGTATTTAAGCCCTCGTCCACCTGGAAGATCACGTCGCCGCCCCTTCCTCCGTCGCCGCCGTCCGGGCCGCCCGCAGGCACATATTTTTCCCGCCGGAAGGACACATGGCCGTCGCCGCCCTTACCGCTTCTCACATATATCTTCGCTCTGTCTGCAAACATGCCTTTTCTCCTGATTTCTAAAAAGAGCCCCAAACCTTTGCGTCTGGGGCCCTCACAAGTCAATACGTCTTACTGCTCTACCGGATATACGGAAGCCTGCTTTTTGTCTCTTCCTTTTCTCTCAAACTTCAGCACGCCGTCCACCTTTGCGAACAGGGTATCGTCTCCGCCGATGCCTACGTTCACGCCGGGATGGATCTTCGTTCCGCGCTGTCTGTAGAGGATGTTGCCAGCCTTTACAAACTGTCCGTCAGCTCTCTTTGCGCCAAGACGCTTGGATTCGGAATCACGGCCGTTCTTGGTGGAGCCCACGCCCTTCTTATGAGCAAAAAACTGAAGGTTCATATTGAACATTTGTTACACCTCCTCGAATTTCAGTCTCAGGTATTTCTTCCCGTACTGCTTTTCAATGTCTGTAAGACCGAGAACCATCGTATCCAGGAGAAGCTTCGTCCTGTCGTTTACCGGATCCGGGAAGGAAACGTCGATCACTCCGTCCTCCTCTCCCATGACCGCCTCCATGCGCTGGGAGGCATACGCCTCAATCGCATTCATGGTGTTGATCACCAGGACGGACACCGCCGCACAGACGATATCGGAGCCGCTGTCTGCGTATCCGGCATGTCCCGTGCAGGTAAATCCCCTGTAGTCGTCTCTCGTCTTACGAATCAGAATCGTCGTCATAAAAACACACTGCAGAAAATTACGCGTTGATTTTCTCGATCTTTACCTGCGTGTATGCTTGTCTGTGACCATTCTTCTTGTGGTAACCGGTCTTTCTCTTATACTTGTAAACGATGACCTTCTTCCCTCTGCCCTCGCCTACTACGGTAGCGGTTACGGTCGCGTTGGCCACATCAGCGCCAACCTTTAAACCGTCGTTGCTCACCGCGATTACCTGGTCGAATGTAACAGTCGCGCCGGCCTCTGCGCCCAGCTTCTCAACCTTCAGAACATCGCCCTCAGCCACCTTGTACTGTTTGCCACCTGTTGCAATAATTGCGTACATCTAGGACACCTCCTGTCAAGCGTTAAAATAAATTAACGTTACTCGCTAACTTCGGTGACGCCAAAACGGCGCGCTTTTACCTCGTTATGCGGCATACTCATAAAATATACCATCCAAAATCCCGTTTGTCAACGGGAATATCACAGTTTTTCCAACAATTTTTGAAAATATCCCGGCAGGGGGGCGCAGGTCTCCACATACTCCCCCGTGGAGGGATGGACAAAGCCCAGGATCATGGCGTGCAGCGTCTGGCCCTCCAGGCCCGGAACGGGGCATTTGCGCGGCCCGTAAACGCTGTCTCCCAAAAGCGGATGACCGATGGAGGCCATATGCACCCGGATCTGGTGCGTCCGCCCGGTCTCCAGCCGGCACTCGATATAGCTAAAGCCCTGAAAGCGCTGCAGCACCCGGTAGTGCGTCACAGCCTCCTTCCCGTGCGTACGGTTTACAGCCATTTTCTTGCGGTCTGAAGGGTCTCTGCCGATGGGGGCGTCCACCGTCCCCTCCTCTTGTGCCGGCACGCCGTGGACAATGGCGCGGTAGCGGCGCACAATCGTATGCCCGGCCAGCTGCTCCGCGATACAGCGGTGGGCCGCATCGTTTTTGCAGACCAGCACGCTGCCAGTAGTGTCCTTGTCGATACGGTGCACGATACCGGGGCGCAGCACCCCGTTGATGCCGGAAAGCTGTCCCTTACAGTGGAACAACACCGCATTTACCAGCGTGCCGCTGTAATGCCCCGCTGCGGGATGCACCACCATCCCCTTTGGTTTATTGACGACCAGCACGTCGTCGTCCTCATAGAGAATGTCCAGCGGGATATCCTCCGCTTCGATGTCCGGTTCCTGCGCCCTCAAAAGCCAGAGGCACAGATCGTCCCCGGCCTGCACCGGACTGCTTGCCCTGCAGGGCCCGCCGTTTAGCGTCACCAGGCCCTCCCGGATCATTTTCTGGATAAAAGAACGGGACAGGGAGTCCATCAGCCCGGCAATACACTTGTCCAGGCGGCCCTCCTGTCCCTCCTCAAGCCGGAACCGAACCAGCTCCAGCCCTTCCCTGTCTGTCTGCGCCATCATCTTCCTCTCAGCTTCAAAAAATCAAAATCCGACTCCCGGTAGCGGCCAAAGAAAACAAGAAGCAGCCCCGCCGCGCACACGAGGGTCACATACATATCCGCCACATTGAAGATCGGAAAATCAATCAGGCTGATATAAATAAAATCGATCACGTAATTCAGCCGCACCCGGTCGATCAGGTTGCCCAGCGCGCCGGCCATCAGGATCCCGCCCAGCACATGCAGCAGGGTGTATTTGCGGCCTGCAGGCATCCGCCAGAGCGCATAAAGGCAAAAGGCCAGGATCAGGCAGGTGATCACCACAAAGAAAAGCTTCTGATCCTGCAAAATCCCGAAGGCCGCCCCGCGGTTTTCCAGATAGCGCAGCTCCAGCACGCCCGGGATCAGCCCGACAGGCGGCCTGTCCTTTAAGAAAAGCACCGCCAGCCGCTTGGTTCCCTGGTCCAGGAGGATACCGGCCAGCGCAATCAAAAGATCTGCGAAAAACATCCGTTTTGTCTTTCTGTCCATCCTCAGTCCTCTTCCCTGAAATTGAGCTCCTCAATGGCCGCCCTCATCTCATCCTCCGTCACCGTATTGTCCAGCAGCGCGTGGCCGATCCGGTCCAGCAGCACAAAGCGGATCCTGCCGCTCTGCATCTTTTTGTCGGATTTGGTAAAGGACAGGATCTGGTCTGTATCCAGCTCATCCGCCGAGATCGGAAGGTTAAAGGGCACAAACATGTCGCGGATCTCGTAATATTCCTCCATGGGGATTAACTCCCTCTTCCAGGAAATAAAAGCCGCCGCCACGCAGCCCAGCGCCACGCACTCCCCGTGAAGCATGGAAAAGCCGCTGGCCTTTTCGATGGCGTGCCCGATGGTATGCCCAAAATTTAAGAGCGCACGCTCTCCCTGCTCGGTGGGATCCTTCTCCACCACGTCCCGCTTGATCTCGCAGCTGCGCCGGATCATCTTCGCCAAAACGGCGGGATCCCGGTCGCAGATCTCGTACATATTTTCAATCAGCCACTCGTAATATTTCGCATCCTTAATCAGGCCGTGCTTCATGATCTCCGCAAAGCCGGAAAAATACTGCCGTCCCTCCAGCGTCTGCAGCGTATCCAGGTTCATGTACACCAGCCTCGGCATATGGAAGGCTCCCACCATATTTTTGTAGGAGGCAAAATCCACGCCGGTTTTCCCGCCGATGCTGGAATCCACCTGTGCCAGCAGCGTCGTGGGGATCTGGATAAAATCCACGCCCCGCAGGTAGGTGGCTGCGGCAAAGCCCGTCATATCCCCCACCACGCCGCCGCCCAGGGCGGCCAGCAGATCCTTCCGGTCAAAATGGTTTTGGATCAGAAAAGCGTACAGCTCCTCGATCCGGGCCAGATTCTTGTTCTCCTCCCCCGCCGGAAAGGAAAACACTTCGCAGGCCAGAAAGCAGGGGGCCAGCGCCTCCCGGACGGCCTCTGCATACAGCGGCCCCACATTACTGTCCGTTACAATACAAAGCTTCCTGCCTGCATTGGCAGGAAGCGCAAGTTCTTCCCGAAGTTCTTCAAAGCCCGTGGCAAACAGGATATCGTAGCTCTTATCCTGTCCACAGGTCACCGTCATTCTCTCGCTCATCCCTTATCAAACCTCTTTCACATCCAGCGATCCGGAAAGGATCTCCTGAAAATCGCCGGAAATATCCACGCTGGCAGGCGTGATAATAAAAATAAAATGAGAAATCTTCTGCAGGTTGCCGCTGATGGCATAGCAGGAGCCGGAGGTAAAGTCGATAATCCGCTGGGCGATGTCCACATCCAGTCCCTCCATGTTCAGCACCACCGTGCGGTTGGCCAGAAGCGTATCCGTGATCTCCTTTGCGTCCTCCACCGTCGAGGGCTTGATCACGCATACCTCCATGCCGCCCGCTCCCACCTTCCGGGGGGCCGGCCGCATCGGCGTCACCTTGGGCGCCTGACGGCGGGGCTTCTCCTTTTCCTCTTCCTCATATGCGTCCGCCTTGGAAATATTTCGGATTTTGGATTTCTTCTCTACCGGCTGCTCTTCTTCGTCATAATAATCGTCGTCATAGTACCCGTCGTCGTCTTCATCGTTGAGCTTCATGTAGTTTAAGAACTTGTCCATAACTCCCATTTTGAAAAGTCTCCTTTATTCCAGATCAGACAGCATACGCGCGCCGAAGATCCCCGTTCCCACTCGCACACAGGTGGAACCCTCCTCCACTGCCGTCTCAAAATCATTCGTCATTCCCATGGATAAAACACCCATAGAGACATTATCGACGTTTTTCCGTCTTATGTCAACAGCTAATTGCCGAAGCAGCCGAAAATATTTCCGGTTCTCCTGCGGAGTTTCGGAAAAGGGCGCGACGGTCATCAGCCCGCGCACATGGATCCGGGGAAGCTTTGCGACCTGCTCTGCAAGCTCCGGAACCTGATCCGGACGCACCCCGAACTTGCTTTCCTCCCCGGCACAGTTGACCTCCAGCAAAATATCCGTATCCACATCCTTCTTCACGGACTCCCTGCTGATCTCCTCCGCCAGGCGCAGGGAATCCACGCTGTGGATCAGGACTGCCTTTCCCACCACATATTTCACCTTGTTGCGCTGCAGATGCCCGATCATATGCCAGCGGATATCCCCGGGAAGCTGCTCATATTTGTCGCACAGCTCCTGTACCTTGTTTTCCCCGAAATCCCGGATGCCGGCGTCGTAGGCCTCCTGCAGCAGGGAAACGGGCTTCGTCTTGCTGACCGCCACCAAAAGTACCTCGTCTGCGCTGCGTCCCGCGCGCCGGCAGGCGCTGCCGATCCGTTCTTCTACCTGCTCCAGGTTTTTGACAATCATGCCGTCTCTCCTTTTCTAGTCATGGATCAGCTGGTCTGCGTCCACCGTGGACGCGTCCAGCACAATGTAATCGTAGGTGCTCAGCCCGTAGGTTGTGTTGGATTTGATGATCGCGTACTCCTCGTTTTGCTGCAGAATCTGGATCTCCTTAAAGTCTGCGTAGCCCTTGTTGATGTTGTACACGCCCGTCAGGCTGGCGCTCTGGGACACCGTGAAGGTCTCCGTGGAGTCCGGCATAATCAGATGATCTCCCACCCGCAGGGAGGAATCATCCAGATAATAGTACTCGTCCGTCTCCTGATAAATCTGGGTCCCCACAAATTCGGAGGTCAGCTCCCCGTTCTCCCCGGCAGCCTCACGCAGCACACCGGTGGACCCGGAACTGCCGCCCTTTGTCACATAGGCCTTGGGCACCAGGAAAAACTCCTTGGTGGTGATGGCGGACAGCGGCACCTTTAAGCCGCTCTCCGCGTCGGCCAAAAGCTCGATATCCAGATACCGGCTGGTCGCGAAGCTGACCATGGAATTGTTGAAGGAAAGCTCCGCCAGCACCTCCCCGTCGCCCCCGTTATCGATGATGGATACCTCGCCCCAGGACTCGTAGCGGTTTTTCAAAAAGCGCACCTTCACATACTCCGATTCCTCCAGCTCCGCCGCCGTGGTGCGGTCCACCCGGATCACCACGGACCAGTCCTCGCTGGTGGCGAGACGATAAAGCGGATCGGAGACGCCCGCCAGCTCATTGCTGATCAGCTGCGTCTTTTCATGGGCTTCCTCGTCAAAATCCTCCGGCACAAGCTCTGCGGCCGTCTTTTGCTCAAAGCCGTCCACCGAGTAGGTGATGATCCCCGACTCCGGCGCGTAGCAGAGATTCACCGACTGCCCTCCCGCCGCACTGTTGATCTGGGAAAGGTTCTCCAGGACGTTGATGTTGGCAAGCTTTAACACCGTGCCTTCCAGCTCATACTTAAAATTGTAGACGCTGTCGAAGCTGTTTTGCGAAAAGCCCGCGCAGAAGCCGCTGATGGCGGTGCGCAGCTCCCGAAGATCGGCCTCCTGCAGGGAGGCGTCGTCGGCGTTTTGCTCATCCAAAAGCTCCTTGAGCTGACCGCTGCCGTCCACCGTACAGACAAGCTGACCGCTCCCCACCCGCTCGCCCTCCCGGGCATAATAGTTGATATAGCCGGCGTATTCACTGCTGACGACGGTCTCGCTGCGCAGCGCAATGCCCGTGTAAACATTGTCCGCCGACAGAAAGCCCTCCTGCACACGGTAGGCCACCACCTTTTCATCCCGAAACAGGTAGAGGCCCACGCAGATGATGATATAGAGAAAAATCGCCAAAAAAATCAGCATTCCCAGATTGATATTCAAAGGCCTGCGGTATTGCCTGATATTGCCGCCGTTTTGTCTTCCCGCCAAAGAAAAAAACCTCCGTCCTGTGAGATAAATAAGCCCCGGCAGTCATCCCCCGGGGCTTTTCGTAAGTCTATTTCAAGGACTGTCCGCCGATCAGATCGATACGATGATCCTGGACTTTAAGCTTTCCGGCAGCTTCGCCTCGTCGCGGGACACGCTGAGCACGAAATCCACCTTGAATTTGTCGCTGAGCTGCTCCAGTCTTTCCACAACCGGAAGGATATCGCCATCCTCCAGCGCTGCAATCTTTAAAAAGCTGTCAAAATACATCTGCTCCAGATCGTGATCCTGGGAGATGATCCCGGACACAAAGCCTAAAAAAGCATCGCTGGAATCCACCATGTAATCCGGAACCACAATCAGCCTGATCTTGTTGTTCAACTCATACATATGCTTGGGACTCTTATCCAGATACACGATGCTCCCGTTTGCTTCCTTCACCTCTGTATTCACCCTGTCCAGAAGGTGCTTTGTCTTGCCTTTCCCCTTTTCGCCTACGATTAATTGAACCATTGTAATCCCTCCTAAAGTATATTCGTTTCATGCCTGCGGCATATTGTCTCGAACTGCTTTTATTATAAGTGATCTGGATTCAAAACACAACCTCTAATTTCAGGCCCCGATCTGCCCCAGCAGGCCGGACATCTCCTCATAGAGGATGGCCCGCTCTTTGGAGCGCAAAATCACCGCGATATAGGGATTGCCCGCCGTATCCTTGGCAAGAAGGATCAGGCAGTTGCCCGCGGCATTGGTCGTCCCGGTCTTGCCGCCCACCACGCTCACCGTCTCGGGAGGGGTGTAGTTGCCCGCCAGATACTGATTGCTGTTGGTAAAGGACAGCTTCTTCTCCGCACCGTTTTTATCGGTGTAGACCGTCTCGTAGGAAGTCATACGGATGATGTCGTTGATAACGCTGTAGTTGATCGCCTCGTTAAAAATCAGATACATATCATAGGCAGTCACATAGTGATCGTCCGCCGTCAGTCCGTGGGGATTGACAAAATGGCTGTTGGTGGCGCCGATGCGGGCCGCCTCCTCATTCATCAGCTCCGCAAAGCCCTCCACCGAACCGCCAATGTGCTCGGCAATGGCGATGGCCGCGTCGTTGGCGGACTTGATCAAAAGGGCATGCAGCGCCTGGTTTAGGGTCAGGCGGTCGCCCTCCTTCAAGCCGCACACCACCGCGCCGCTCTCCAGGTTATTGACATTGGCGCTGACCGTGATCACGTCATCCGGATTGCCGTTCTTTAAGGCAACCACCGCCGTCATCAGCTTGGTCAGGCTGGCCGGAGCCAGACGCTCATGAATGTTCTTCGCATATAAAACCGTATGCCTGTTTAAATCAAACAGGCCGGCCGCCGTGGCCTCCGACATATCCACCACGGAATCATCCACCGCCACGTCTCCGTTGACCACGCAGAGTCCGGAAGCAAAAGCGTCCGCCGTCTCAAAGCTGCTCTCGCCCACCACGCGAAAGCTTGAAACGCTGTAATCCGGATCATAGGAGAAGGCGAATGTCTCCTCGCCGCAGCCGGAAGCGCTAACGGCCACCGTCAGGGCCGCCAGAAGCGCCAGGACCTTCTTACTTGTACATTTCACGCCACTCCATATCTCCTCTGTCCAGTGACTTAATCAAAAGCTCCGCCGTCGCCAGGTTGGTTGCCAGCGGAATATTGTGCATATCACAGAGCCGCACCACGTTGTTGACATCCGGTTCATGGGTTTTGGGCATCAGCGGATCCCGCAGGAAAATAACCAGATCGATCTCATTGTGCTCGATCTGCGCGCTGATCTGCTGCTCTCCTCCCAGATGCCCCGCCAGATATTTATGTATGTTTAAATTGGTGACCTCCTCGATCAGGCGCCCCGTCGTGCCCGTAGCGTACAGGCTGTTCTTGCTCAAAATACCTCTGTAGGCAATGCAGAAATTCTGCATCAGTTTTTTCTTCGCATCATGTGCGATCAACGCAATATTCATCTTACCTTCTCTCCCATGCTTATAAGTTATACAGATTTTTACGCTGAAGCCGGACATTCAGGACAAAGCCGATCCCGATATACATACTCACGAGCGAGCTGAGCCCGTAGCTGACAAAGGGCAATGGCAATCCGGTATTGGGCATCAGCATGGTAGCCACCGCAATGTTCATAAACCCCTGCACCCCGATCATAGCCCCCACGCCGGCCGCGATTACCATCCCGGCGGTATCCTTGGCCGTCCGGGCAATGGACACGCAACGCATTGCGATCAGGATCAGCAGGAGAATGACTGCGGCCGAACCGATAAAGCCCAGTTCTTCTCCTATGACTGCAAAGATGAAATCAGTCTGTGATTCCGGCAGGAAATTCCCATTCTTAACCGAGGCGATGTCCGTGTTGTTCAGGCCCTTGCCCCAGAGCTGCCCGGAGCCGATGGCAATGACGGAGTTCAGCTGCTGATAAGCCTGTGTGTCGGCGTAGGCCTCCGGGTCGAAAAATGCCATGATCCGGTTCCTCTGATAATTCTCGATCAGCGTCTGCCCCTCCTGCATCACAATGGATAAAAAGACGAGGACGCCGGGTACCGCTACCGCCAGGATTCCGCCGATAATCTTCCAGCTGATCCCTCCGACAAACATCAAAACGCAGAACAAAACCGCCACCAGGATCGTGGTGGAGAGATTGGGCTGCTTGTATATCAGGGCCAGCGGCGGCACGATAAAGAACACCGCCAGAAACAGGACTCGCAGGGTATTTAACCTGTCCTTATACTTCATAATAAACTGTGCATAGAATAAAATCAACAAAATTTTTGCAGTTTCTGACGGTTGCAGGTCAAAAAATCCCAATTCCAGCCAACGTCTCGCGCCGTTCGTCACCCGCCCGTAGAACAAAACAAGCACCAGTGTCCCGAGCGCCGCAAGGTAGCCCAGCCAGGCAAAACGCAAAATCCAGCTATAGTCGATGAAGGCGACCACCAGCATGGCTGCCAGTCCCAGCGCCATGCCGATGATCTGCTTATTCTGTACGCTTTCCTCCGCACTGCCGATGGCCAGGATACCGATAATGTTCAGGACGGCCACCAAAAGCACAAGGATAAAGTCAAAATTTTTCAGTTTGTATTTCCGAAACATGTCGCTCCTTCAGCTGATTTTATGCAGATCCAGGATCGGGATATTGGCGTGGAGGGAAGGCGTTTTCTCCCGTCCCCGCTGAGACGCCTTGCTGATCTGGATCTCCATATTCTGTGTGTCAATTTTCATATAGCGGGAAATCACCTGGGCGATATCCCGCTTAATCATGTCAAGAACCTCCGGGGAACAGTTGACGCGGTCCGAAATCAGCAGGATTTTCAAGCGATCCATCGCCACCTCCCGGGAAGATTTGCGCCGGAACAGTCTTGGCAGTCTCATACTCTCCCCTCCTGACTTTTATGGAATATACCGGTCACCCGTGTCCAGAAGGAGACGGAATTGTCCAGGTTCAGGTAGGGAACCTCCTGCCCCATCACGCGCAGGCAGATATTTCGGTAGGCCCGTCCCGCCATGGTATGGTTGCCGACCAGGGGCTCGCCCTGGTTGGTGGCGATCACCACGCTTTCGTCGTCGGGCACCACGCCGATCAGGGGAACGGACAAAATATCCACCACATCCTCGACATTCATCATATCACCCCGGCGCACCATGTCATAGCGCATCCGGTTGACCACCAGGTCGATCTTTTCAAAGCAGGACGCCTCCAGAAGGCCGATGATCCGGTCCGCGTCCCGGATGGCAGAGACCTCCGGCGTCGTCACCACCAGCGCCCGGTCGGCCCCGGCGATGGCGTTTTTAAAGCCCTGCTCGATCCCCGCCGGACAGTCCAAAAGCACATAGTCGAACTGCTCCTTTAAGTGCTCCACCAGCTTTCGCATCTGGCTTTCATTGACCGCGGACTTGTCCCTTGTCTGGGCCGACGGGAGCAGATAGAGGCCCGGGTAGCGTTTGTCCCGGATCAGGGCCTGCTTGACCCGGCAGCTTCCCTCCACCACATCCACCAGGTTGTAGACAATGCGGTTTTCCAGCCCCATCACCACGTCCAGGTTGCGCAGCCCGATATCCGTGTCAATCAAAACCACCTTTTTGCCGGCGGCGGCCAGACCGGTTCCAACGTTTGCGGTGGTGGTTGTCTTTCCCACCCCGCCTTTTCCTGAGGTAACCACAATTACTTCGCTCATGAGCATTCTGCCTCCGATTCTGAAATATTTGCGTCCCCTGAAAAATCTGCGTCCTTTAATGCAGCTCGTTCAGTAATTCATTTGTAATCGCCTGCAGCCGTACCTCATCCCCCGACACCAGGGCCATCTGGGGCTGTCCCCTCCTGGCCCGCGTCAGCCAGCGGGATTTTTCCTTTGTCTTATATTTGAAATCTCCGATTTTTAACTTCTGCGGAGTCATTTCAAGCGCTGCCACAAAATGGCCCTCCTGCCCGTCGCCTCCGGCGTAGGCGCTGCCGCAAAGCTTTCCCAGCACCACGATATCGCCGGTGGAAATCACACTGCAGCCGGCCTCCACATCGCCCAGAACCACGATACTTCCTTCCGTCTCCAGGATTTGTCCGTCCCGCAGGCTTCCCCGGTAAAACTGACCGTCCTTTTCCGCCTTGGGGAAATAGTGCTCGAAGGTTTCCAGCGCCGCCCGGAAGTCCTCCTGCTTTTTTTCATCCTTGCCCACCACGCACACCACATGCAGGCGGCTGTTCTGGGTGATGGCATCCACCAGGGCGTTTTCCTGAGCGTCCGTGAGGGAGCGCCCCTCAAAGGAGACGGCCACCCGCATATCCCCGAAAAATTTGGCGGAATCCTTAAACTTCTCGCCCACATCCCGGGCAAGCTGCAGAAAGCCGATCTCCTCATCCAGATAGACGGCGATCCCGTCCTTATAGCTTTTCAAAATAACCGTATTTTTCATAAAAACCTCCCGCAGGCGGGCTGAATTTCTAACAGTTCAGCCCGCGCCATTCGCAAAGCCGCGCTAACGCGCTTTCCGCCGCTACGCGGCTACCTTTGCTCATAATCGGGCGCTCCCTCAGCCAGGAATAACCGGCCAAAATTCGTGCAAGCACGATTTTTGCCGTTCCCTCCTGGCTGGCTGAACTGTTACATATTTAATCTCCTCCGCCCACGACCGCCTCCGGCGAGAGCGCCGTCTGTCCGTTTGTCAGCGTGCCGTCCTCGTCCAGCTCATAGTAATAGGTCAGAATCTGCTTGGACACCTGGCTGGCATAATCCGAGGAATAGCCGTTGGCAATCCGGATCGCGATGGAAATCTCGGGCGTTTCGTAGGGCGCATAGCCGACAAACAGTCCATGGTTGGGACGGCTCTTGCTTTCCTCCGCCGTACCGGTCTTGCCGGCCACATTAATCGGGAAATCCCGATAATAGGATTTATTTTCCACCACGCCCCGCATTCCCTCATGGATCGCATCCCAGTAGGCCTGGGGCATCTCCACGGTATTGCGCACATTGGCCTGGTAATCCGCCAGCAAATTCCCGGAGCTGTCCGTCACCTTATCCAGAAGCGTCAGATCATAGCAGGTGCCGCTGTTTGCCACCGTCGTCACATAGCGCGCCAACCCTACGGTGGTAAAGTTGTTGGTTCCCTGTCCGATGGCGCTGACCACGGAGAGGGCGTCGGACACCTTGGGATCCGACTCCTCGATTTCCACCCCCGACTTTTCCGTCAGGCCGTAGAGATCCGCGTACTTCGCCAGCTTTTCATTGCCCAGCTCCTGATCGTACTTCTCGCCGTTTAGGCCCAGCTGGTATCCCACCTCGTAGAAAAACACGTTGCAGGAATTGGTGATCGCCTCGGACACGTTCAGGTTGCCGTGGCCGCTTCTTCTCCAGCACCGGGGCTGATAATCCGCAAACCGGGTAAAAATCCCGGGACAGTCAATCTTCGTTGTCAGATCCACCACACCCTCCATCAGCGCCGCGGAGGCCGACACCATCTTGTAGGTGGAGCCGGGGGCCGTGCTCATCTGCGTGGCATAGTTCCACATAGGGCGGGACAGATCCTCCCCGCTGGAAATCCGCGCATAGTAGGACACGTCAATGCCGTTTGCCAGCCGGTTATTGTCATAGCTTGGATAGCTCACCAGGGCCCGCACCTCTCCGGTATTGACGTCCGTGAGCACGCAGGAGGCGGAATAGGGATCCAGGGCCAGCTGAGCGGGGGTGATCTCCAGATTGCGGATCAGGTCCACCATGAAGGAAAAGGATGTCACCGCGCCGGATTTGAGCTCCGCGATTTCCTCCTCGCTGGGGTTAATCACATCCTGCTCCACCAGCATCATGCACATCTGTGTGCCGGTGATTTTGTCCTGCTCGATCATGTACTGCAGAATCTTTTTGGAGAAGGCCTGATTATCCAGCTCCTCAATAATATAATCCACAAGCTGACGGTAAACCTCGCCGGAATCCGAATATTTGCCGTCCAGGGCCAGCTGTGTGACGTCGATCCAGTTCTGGGCGATGGCATGCTCCAGATAAGCCCGGATGCTGATCACCTCGTTTGTGGTCCAGTCGATGTAGGTCTGGTCGTTTTTGTCCACACCGGTCAGCACGCTGCCCTCCGGCAAAAGCTCGTTGATGATATAGCTTTCATAGGCCTGATATTCCTCGGGCAGCTGATTGTAGGCGGTATCGCCGCCGGTCAGCTCTGCGCGCAGCCAGTCAAGCACCTCCGTCCGGCGGGCCAGGAAGGACTGATAGACATCATACTGCACCTCTCCTGACACTGCGCTCTCCAGACGGTCAAGCTCCAGTACGTTATTGTGAAACAGCGCGCTGTAAACGTCCCCGATGGGGATTTTCAAGTTGGCGCTGCTGACATCCGTGGAATCATAGGTTTTGACATTGATAATCTTGTCCACCAAAATACCGGCCACAAACTTTTCCAGGATATTGTAGACTGCCGCCTGAAGCTCGCTGTCTATGGTCAGGTACACATTGTTGCCGGCGGTGGCGTCCACATGGTCCAGCACCTCCAGCTCCCGTCCCAGCCGGTCCGCAAAGACCGTCTCGTGGCCCTTTGTCCCCTGCAGAAACTCCTCCATCACCTTCTCGATGCCGGCCTTTCCCACCACGTCCGTCAGCTCGTACTCCTTGGCGTCCGGCGCCTTTTTGACGCCCTCCATCCCCTCCTCGCTGTTTAAGGCGGTAAGCTCCTCCGTGGAGATCTTGCCCGTATAGCCGATGATCTGGGAATAATAGGGGCCGTCCTTATACTTGCGCACGGTATCCTCCGCGATGGCAATTCCCTCCAGCTCTTCGCTGTTTTCCACGATGGTGGCAACCGTCCCGTCGGAAACGTCCGTGGCGATGGTGACCGGGATATATTTCTGATAGCCCGTAATGCTCATGGTATAGCGGATGGCAATAATGTCCAGAAGCTCCTGCTTTGTATAGCCCTCTCCCACGGCAAAGCTGTCCCTGTCGTCCGGATCCGTCCGCTCGCCCACCGCATAGCGCCCGCTGCCGCCCAGATAATCGATCAGATCCTGGGCTGTGGCGCTTTTCTGCCGTTCATCCAGATCCGACGTCTTTGCCTCCCCGTAGACGTCCGCGATAAAGCGCAGAAGCCGGGTGCCCGTCACATTGTAGGCAAAATCGCCGTTCTCATCGATATAAATGTTGAAATCACAGCTGATGGTATCACCGTTCTCCCGCAAAATCGAGAGAACCTTCTTCAGGATCCCGTTGATGGTGGCGTTTTTGCCGCTGGATTCATAGACGTCCTCGATGGTGACGGAGTTGGAGATCTCGTTGTAGGCCAGCGGAATCCCGTTGACATCATAGATGATGCCGCGGGTGCTGGAAATGGAACGTTCCTTCTTGTTTTTGAGCTCGAACTCGCTTTGCTTGTCCGCGCCCTCCACGATCTGCAGCTCAAAAATACGGTTGATCAGGATAAAGCCCATGACCAGAAACAGAGCGTACAGAAAGGTCGTCCGTGAACCTATGAAATTGACCAGAATTCGTTTTATATGTTTCAGCAATTATTCTTTTCCTCTTTCCGACCGCTCCAGCCATTTGTGCCAGAGCAGAAGCAGCGGGTACAAAATGAATGCGACGACAATGGTGTAAATTTCCTCCGGCAGGATCACATGCAGCAGATAGTAGCCGATGTCCAGCCGGGCCCGCATCAGGAACATGACCAGGTAGCAGGCCAGGTTCACTCCCAGGCCGGAGACCAGGATCATCCCCAGGGGAAGCTTGATATCCTCCGGATAAAACAGCCGGTTGGCCCGGCCGTTTAAATAGCCCACATAGAGATATAAAAGGGCGTAAAAGCCCAGAAGGTCACCGCTGCCTGCGATTTCCGCACCGCTTAAGGTCACGCCGTTTGCGGCGAACAGATCGGCGCAAAGCCCGCAGGCAAAGCCGGTCCACATCCCCGCCTTCCTGCCCTCCATAAAGCCCACCGTGGCGGTCAGGATCACCAGAAGATTCGGCTTGATGGAGCCGAAAGCGATCCAGGGACAGACGGCCGTCTGCAGGAGAAAAAAGAACCAGACAAGCAGGGCGATGGTGATGCCTTTTTTCATGGTATCCCTCCTCCTACTCGGTCTGACGCTTTAATTCCATCACGACCAGTACCTCCTCCAGATGGGAAAAATCCACTGCGGGTGTGATCGTGCCGGATTTGGTCAGGTTATTTGAGGAGCTGCTGACAGAATCTATGTAACCGATCAGGATCCCCGGCAGATACTTGTCGCTGATGCTGCTGGTCACCACCTTGTCGCCGGCGCTGACCTTATCCTGGGTGTCGGCAAGCTGGGAAAAACGGATCGTCCCCTCCGACTGCACCGACTGCAGATTCCCGGATACCACCAGGTTTTCGTCGGTTGCCAGCACCGTGGCGCTGACACTGCTCGTATCCGAGATCAGGGAGATTACCTTGGCATAATTCGGCCCTACGGACACCACCCGTCCGACCAGGCCGCTGCCCGCCATCACGTTGCAGTCCGCCTGCACGCCGTCCTTCTCCCCTTTGTCGATGGTGAAGGAGTAAAACCAGTTATCCGCCTCGCTGGCGATGACCCGCGCGCCGATCTTCTCATAATCGGCGTATTCCTGATCCAGATCGTAAAGGCTCCGCAGCTGGTTTAACTCGTAGCGGTCCTGCTGGAGCTGATTGTTCTCGATGGTGAGCTGATCCACCTGCTCCTTCAGCGCCTGATTTTCCGCCAGCACATCCTTTAGCTGCCCAAGCTCCTCCGACCGGTCCGACAGATAGCCGCCCACCCGGGCGATCCCTCTCTGGAAAGGGACGACCACAACGCTGGCCGCCGCCTTCAGGGGCCCCTCAAACAGGCTGGTGTTGAAGGAGAACACCAGAAGAAGCGCGCAGAGCACGGTCAGCCCGATCAGCAGGTATCTGCTGGAAATGGTAAATTTCTTTCTTCTCTTTTTGACTACAGGACTCATTTACCCATCCCTTCAATGGCGTATGCGACCGATTTGTAATTGTCGTCCTTCAAAATCCGGGCCATTCCCAGCACAACGCTCTCCATGGGGCGCTGGGCCAGATTTACCTTCAGCCCCGTGGACTGGTTGACCAGCTCCGCGAAATGGCTGACCTGGCTGGCGCCGCCGGTCAGGTAGACGCCGTGCCGGAAAATGTCCGCCCCCAGCTCCGGGGGCGTCCGCTCCAGGATCACCTTGATGCTGTCGATGATCGTGTTGAAGTGCTCCTCCAGGCAGCTGTTGACCAGGGAGGTGGGAATCTCCCGCTCCACCGGCAGGCCCACCACGATATCCCGGCCGTACACAATCGCTCCCTTGCCCTCCTTCTCCAGGGCTCCCAGGGACTTCTTGATGCCCTCCGCCGTCTTCTGGCCGATCAGCAGGTTGTATTCCCGGCGCACTGCCTGGCGGATGGCCTCGTCGAACTTTAAGCCGCCGGTCTTGATCAGGCGGCTCAGCACGATGCCGCCCAGCGAAAGGATAGATACCTCCGTCGTGTCATAGCCGATGTCCACCACCAAAACGCCCTGGGAATTTTTGACGTCGATATCCATTCCCAGGCCGTCCGCCACCGCCTTCTCCACCACCATGATCTTGCGGGCCTTGACGTTGGCCTCCTTGATCAGGTCGTAGAAGGCGCGCTTCTCCACCTCCGTGATGTCGGTGGGTACCGCGATATAGAAATCCGCCGGCTTTAAGCCGCCCTTGGAAATATCGCTGATAAAAAATTTCACCAGACGCTCCATATTGTTGATATCCGCGATCACGCCGTTGGTCAGCGGATTGCTGATACGGATATTGGCGGGCGCCTTCTCATACATCTCATAGGCGGAATTGCCGTAGGCAAACACATTTTTCTTATTCTCTATGGCGATCATGTTTTTCTCGATCAGAATCGAATCGTCCGCGAGGCTGTAAATCTTGATGTTGCTCGTTCCCAGATCGATCCCGTAGGCGTAGCTTGGAACCATGTCATTCTCCTTTCGCATTGGCCGCTGTTTTCTCTTTTATAAAAGTCCGGCTTCCCGGAAGCTGTAGTATTGCTGTCCAGCCACGATGATGTGGTCAGTCAGGCAAAGCTGCATCATCTCGCCCAAAAGAGAGAGCCGCTTCGTGACCTCCTTATCCTCGCCGCTGGGGGAGGGATCCCCGCTGGGATGGTTGTGCAGCAGGATAAAATGCACCGCTCCGGCCTGCAGCGCCTGCAGGAAAATCTCCCTCGGGGACACCAGGGCCGCGTTCACCGTCCCCACCGACAAAACCTTCTCCCGCACAAGCCGCCCCTTGCCGTCAAGCAGCAGCAAAACCGCCCGCTCCACGCTGCCGCCCTCTGCCTCCAGCAAAGGGCGGCAGTAGTCGGCCGCGCTTTGGGGATCCGGGAAAGCCCGCAGACTGCTGCGGTTTGCCAGCGCCATCCGGCGGGCAAGCTCTGCCACACAGCAGATGCGCACCGCCTTCACCTCGCCGATCCCCTTCACCTTAAGCAGCTGGGCCGGGGAAAGCTGTGCCAGCCCCGCCAGGCCGCTTTTTGCGCCGCAGGGAAGGCGAAGCACCTGCTCTGCCAGCGCCAGCGCCGGACAGTCCCTCTGCTCCCGGGAGGCATCCATTCCCACCGGCGGCCCGGTGCGCAGCAGAATCGCCAAAAGCTCGGCGTCCGTTAAGGATTCTGCCCCCTTTTGCAGAAATTTTTCATAGGGAAGTCCCTCTGTCCCGGTTTTCTTTGTTTTCTTTTCCATTTTGCCCTCCGTTTCCCTCTCCAGACAAACGTCGGACACAGGCTCCTGCTTCAAACTTCTATCATATTACCATACTTTATTTTGCCTGTATAGGAACAAAAGTTTAATTTTTTCGCACCGTTTTACAGGCTTTTCCAAAATCTATGCCTGTCCGTCTGCTTTCGACAGGCCGACCACGCCCTTATCGACGCACTGCTGCAGGGATTTTAAAATCCCGAACTTGGCATGCTGCCAGGTCAGACCTCCCTGGAAATAAGCCGCGTAGGGCGGGCGCAGAGGGCCGTCCGCCGACAGCTCGATGGAGGAGCCGGACACGAAGGCGCCCGCCGCCATGATCACCTGGCTGTCATAGCCGGGCATATCCCAGGGCTCCGGTGTCACAAAGCTGTCCACGGGGGCCGCGTACTGGATGCCCTCGCAGAAGGCGCACAGTCCCTCCGGGCTGTTAAACTGGATCGCCTGAATGATGTCATAGCGCGGCGCTGCCCCGGAGGGCACGACAAAAAAGCCCAGCCGCTCATAGAGGTTCGCCGCAAAAATCGCGCCCTTTAAGGCCCCCGCCGTCACCGTGGGCGCCAGAAACAGTCCCTGATAAAAGGCCGGCAGGGCGTTCAGGGAAGCGCCCACCTCCCGGCCCAGCCCCGGGGAGGTCAGACGGCAGGCCGCGTTTTCCACGCACTCCGTCGTCCCGGCGATATAACCGCCGATGGGCGCAAGCCCGCCGCCCGGATTTTTGATGAGGGAGCCCACGCACATATCCGCCCCCACGTCGGTGGGCTCGATGGTCTGGGTAAATTCGCCGTAGCAGTTGTCCACCATGCAGATGAGATCCGGCTTGATTCCCTTTAAAAAGGCGATCAGCTCCCCGATCTGCTCCACGCTGAAGGTGGGCCTGGTCTGGTAGCCCTTGGAGCGCTGGATCGTGGCAAGCCTCGTCCTGGGGCCAACCGCCGCCCGGATGGCCTCCCAGTCAAAGCTGCCATCCTCCTTTAAGTCCACCTGCCGGTAGCTGATGCCGTACTCCTTTAAGGAGCCCCTGGAAGGACGGATGCCGATCACCTCCTCCAGGGTGTCGTAGGGCTTGCCCACCGGGGACAACAGCTCGTCGCCGGGGCGCAGGTTGCTCATCAGCGCCAGCGCCAGCGCATGGGTGCCGCAGGTAATCTGAGGCCGCACCAGAGCCGTCTCCGTATGGAACAGGGAAGCGTACACCTGCTCCAGCGTATCCCGTCCCAGATCATTATAGCCGTAGCCGGTGGTTCCCAGCAAACAGGCCTCGCTGACCCGGCTTTTCTGCATGGCGGATATCACCTTTAGCTGGTTGTACTCCGCCGTCCGGTCAATCCCGGCAAAGCGCTCCCTCAAATCGGCCAAAACCTGTTCCCCGTATTCGTAAACCTCCCTGGAAATTCCCAGAGACTGATACATCTGCTCGATCATCTTTTCAATTCCTCCGCCTGTCCGGTCAAATACTGCAGGATCGCGTTTTCCTCCGAAAAATCCTGCCGGTCGATCCACTCCACATCCCTCTCCCGCTTAAACCAGGTCAGCTGCCGCTTGGCAAAATGCCTGGTGTCCCGCTTAATCAGATATACCGCCCTCTCCAAATCATACTCCCCCTCCAGATAAGAAAGGATCTCCTTATAGCCAAGCCCCCGCATGGAGACCATCTCCTTTTTCAGGCCCCGCTCCCGCAGGGCCCTCACCTCGTCCACCAGCCCTTCCTCCAGCATCCGGTCCACCCGCCGGTCGATGCGCTCATACAGCCTTGCCCGGTCGTCGGTCAGCACAAAATACCGGAAGCGCCAGGCCGCCTCCCGGCCCCGCTGCTGCTCGTTGTGGGCCGAGATCAGCTGCCCCGTCTGGGCATGGTATTCCAGGGCGCGGATCACCCGCTTTACATTATTTTCATGGATTTTGTCCGCCGCCTCAGGATCGGCCTGCCGCAAAAGCCCGTGCAGATAGCCGTTCCCCTTCTCCCGCGCCAGCTGCTCCAGCTGCTCCCGAAGGCGACTCTCCTCCTTTGTCTGCGTAAAATCGATGTCATAGAGAAGGGCCTGAATATAAAAGCCGGTTCCTCCCACCACAATGGGCAGTTTTCCCCGGCTCCGGATTTCTCCGGCGGCCTGCTTTGCCAGCTGCTGAAAGCGCACCACATTGAATTCCTCCTCCGGCTCCAGCACATCGATGAGGTGATGGGGGACGCCCTGCATCTCTGCCTCCGTCACCTTGGCGGAGCCGATGTCCATCTGCCGGTACACCTGCATGGAGTCCGCCGAGATGATCTCCCCTCCCACCGCTTTTGCAAGCGCCACGGAGAGGGCGGTCTTGCCTGCTGCCGTGGGCCCGGTCAGGATCAGAAGCGGTGGCTTTTCCTGTTGTATCTGATTTATGCGATGTTCGTCCTGTCCCATTTCTCCTTACTTTCCGCCTTTTTTGCTATACAATCCTTATACAATCCTTCTACAATCCTCTTGAATTTCCGCTCCAGCTCCTGTTTGGTCATGGTGATGATGGTGGGTCTGCCGTGCGGGCAATGATAGGGATTGTCCAGCGTCAGCAGCTGCTCCAGCAGCGCCTCCATCTCCGGCAGGCTCATCTTATTGTTTCCCTTTACCGCCGCCTTGCAGGCCATGGTCGCCACCCGTTCCGCGATCGCCGCCGGGGTGCCCGGCCTCTGATCCGTGGCCAGCTCGTCCAAAATATCCTGCAAAAACTCCGTCTCACAGTGTCCGTAGAGGTCGCAGGGCACCGCCCGCAGCGCATAGGAGCTGCCGCCGAAGGAGTCGATCTCAAAGCCCAGCTGTGCAAAGTATTCCTGATAGCGCTCCAGAAGCGCTGCCTCTGCGCCGGTGAGCGTCACAACCAAAGGCGGCATCAGGTTCTGGCTGTCCGCCCTTCCCTCCCGGACTCTCTGCATCAGACGCTCATATTTGACCTTCTCGTGGGCCGCGTGCTGGTCGATCAGGATCATCTTGTCCTGGTAGGTGGCGATCCAGTAGGTATCAAATACCTGCCCCACGATATGATAATCCGCCACCGCCTTTTTCGTCAGCAGCTTTTCCGCAAACAGATTCATCTGCTCGGGGCGGGCAAGCTCCGGCTCCCGGGTCTCATAGGCGACCCGCTCCTCCCGCACCGCAGATTCCAGCCGTTTTTTCTCGAAGGGCTGGGGCGGCAGCGGCGGACGCAGCGGCTTGCTGCCCGACGCCTCCCCGGCCTTACTGCTGTCCGGCGCTATCCCGGCCCTGCTGCCGCTTTTGTCTGCGGCAGCTTCCGCCACCCGGCGCTTTTCGGGGCTGCTCTCCTGCGCCAGCCGCCAGGCCAGCTCACGGGCGGAATCCGGCGGGAAGTCCTTTTTTTCCGGTTCGCTCTGCGCCGGGGCTGGCGGGGCCGGACTTACCGGGGCTGCCGGGGCCGCCGGGGCTGTCCGGACATCTGCAAGGCTCACCGCCGGGATCATCTCCCGCTCGTGCAGCGCCCGCCGCACCTGTCCTTCCAGAAAGGAAAATACCGCCTGGTTGTCGGAAAAGCGCACCTCCATCTTGGAGGGATGGACGTTGACATCCACCTGCTCCGTATCGATGGAAAGGTGCAGGTAGGCCATCGGGAACTTGTGCTGCATCAGATAGGCCTGATAGCCGCTCTCCAGTCCCTTGGAGAGGATCTGGCTTTTGATATACCGGTTGTTCACAAAGAAAAATTCAAAGTTGCGGTTGGGCCGCACCAGCTGCGGCGAGCCCAGAAAGCCCTCCGCCTTCAGCCCGCCCTCCTGCGCCGAAAAGGCAAACACCTCCCGGGCGATCTCCCGGCCGTAAATCCGGTAGACCACTTCCTTTAAATCCCCGCTGCCGGAGGTGGAAAACCGGGTCTGTCTGTTGATCTGAAAGGTAAAGGAGATGTCCGGTCTGGAAAGCGCCATGTGCTCCATCAGATCCGCCACATAGCCGCCTTCCGTGGCGGGCGTTTTCAAAAACTTCTTCCGCGCCGGCGTATTAAAAAACAGATCCCGGATGATGATGGTCGTCCCCTCCGGCGCGCCCACCTCGGAAAAGTCGCTCTCCCGCTCGCCCTCGATGCAGTAGCGGACGCCGGTCAGGGAATCTGCGGTCTTTGTGATCAGCTCCACCATGGCCACCGCCGCGATGCTGGAAAGAGCCTCCCCGCGAAAGCCCAGGCTGCTGATATGGCTCAAATCCTCCACGCCCCGGATCTTACTGGTGGCATGGCGGTAAAAGGCCTTTTTGACCTGATCCTTTTCGATGCCGGAGCCGTTGTCCGTCACCCGGATAAAGCTGGTCCCGCCGTCCTTTATCTCCACCGTGACGGCGCTGGCCCCCGCGTCGCAGGCGTTCTCCACCAGCTCCTTGACGACGCTGGCGGGGCGCTCCACCACCTCCCCGGCAGCGATCTGGTCAATCGTTTTGCTGTCCAGCACCATGATCTGCGCCATTTTGTTCTCCCTTCCTCTCCATTTTTTACTGGTTTCCCCAGCGGTTTTTCAGCTTGTTCTGCAGCCGGTACAGGGTGTTCAAAGCGTCCAGAGGCGTCATTGTGGAAATCTCTGCATTTTTCAGCTCCTCCAGCACATCCTCGTCCCGGACCGTGTCAAACAGGGAAATCTGTTCCAGATCCACCTCGTCGTAATGCTTCTGCTTCTTTGCCGCGCCTTCCGCCTCCACGGAAATGCTCTGCACCTTCTCCGTGATATCGTTGTCGGAAAGCTGTTCCACAATCTCCTTTGCCCGGTCAATCACCAGATCGGGCACGCCCGCCAGACGGGCCACCTGAATGCCGTAGCTTTTGTCCGCGCCGCCCCTGATGATTTTGCGCAGAAACACGATGTCGTCGCCCTTTTCCTTGACCGCGATACAATAATTGTTCACGTTGCCGATCTTGCCCTCCAGCTCCGTCAGCTCATGATAATGGGTGGCAAACAGTGTCTTTGCGCCCAGAAGCTTGCGGTTGCTGATGTGCTCGATCACCGCCCAGGCGATGGAGAGGCCGTCGAAGGTGGAGGTGCCCCGCCCGATCTCATCCAGCACCAGAAGGCTTTTTGGCGTGGCGTTGCGGAGGATATTTGCCACCTCGTTCATCTCCACCATGAAGGTGGACTGGCCGCTGGCCAGATCGTCGGAGGCGCCCACCCGGGTGAAGATCCGGTCCACGATGCCGATATCGGCGCTCTTTGCGGGCACAAAGCTGCCGATCTGGGCCAACAGCACGATCAGGGCGGTCTGGCGCATGTAGGTGGACTTTCCGGCCATGTTGGGGCCGGTGATGATGGCAATGCAGTGCTTCTGGTTGTCCAGATAGGTGTCGTTTGCGATAAACATATCGTGATCCGTCATCTGCTCCACCACCGGATGCCGGCCGTCCCGGATGTCGATCAGGCCCTTATCGTTGAGCGCCGGGCGCACATAGTGGTTGCGCTCCGCCACCAGCGAAAGCGAGCAAAATACATCCAGCCGTGCGATCGCCTTGGCCGTGCGCTGGATCCGCTCGATCTGGGAGGCAATTTTATCCCGCACCTCGCAGAATTTGTCGTATTCCAGCACCGTCAGCTTATCCTCCGCGTTCAGGATCATGTCCTCCAGCTCCTTTAACCGGGGCATGGAATAACGCTCCGCGTTGGTGAGGGTCTGCTTGCGCACATAGTCCCCGGGCACCTGATCCTTGTAGGAGTTGGTCACCTCCAGATAGTAGCCGAACACCTTGTTGTATTTGATCCGCAGATTTTTGATCCCGGTGCGCTCCCGCTCCTGCTCCTCCAGCTGTGCAAGCCAGGTCTTTCCCTCTGTCTTGGCGGCGCGGAGCTGATCGATGGTCTCGTCGAAGCCCTCCCGGATCATGCCTCCCTCCCGCACGGAGACCGGCGGCTCCTCCACAATGGCTGCCCGGATCATCTCAAACAGATCCGCCATGCCGTCGGATTCCTCCTCGATTTTGACCAGCTCCTTCGCGCCAAACTCCGTCAGCACACTCTTGATGGGCGGAAGCATTTCCAGGGAATTCCGGAAGGCGATCAGATCCCTGGGATTTGCGGTCTTATAGCTGATCTTTCCCAGCAGCCGCTCCATGTCGTAGATCGCGCCCAAATACTCCCGCAGCTCCTCCCGGGACATGGGCTGTCTGCAAAGCTCCTCCACCGCATCCAGCCGAAGCTCCATCTCCTCCCGTCCGATCAGAGGCTGCTCGAGCCAGCTGCGCAGCATCCGGGCTCCCATGGCCGTGCGGGTTTTGTCCAGCACCCACAAAAGGGAGCCTCTCTTTTGCTTTTCCCGCAGCGTCTCCGTCAGCTCCAGGTTGCGCCGGGTGGAGGAATCCAGCAGCATAAAGCGGCTTGTCAGATACGGATAAAGATGTGTAAAATGCGCCAGGCTGGTCTTCTGGGTATCGTAAAGATATTGAAGCAGGCTGCCCGCGGCAATCAGGCCGCTGGGGAACTCCTCCACGCCAAGCCCGGTCAGGCTTGCCACATGGAAATGCTTCTGCAGGCATTTCCGGCACAGGTCCTCGTCAAAATAGTGGGCCTCCAGCGGGTAGATCGTAATGTGCAGACGGGAGCGCAGATCCTCCAGATCCACGCCGCTCATCAAAAAGGCATTGTTGCAGATAATTTCGGAGGGATGGTACTTGTTGATCTCGTCCAACAGCTTGCGGGTATCCTCCAGCTCCGTCACATAATAGTCCCCCGTGGTCACGTCCGCCACGGAAACGCCCATTTTTCCCGTAAAAAAAGCGATGCACATGAGGAAGTTGTTCTTTGACTCCTCCAGCGCCTGCACGTCCATATTTGTGCCCGGCGTCACGATGCGCACCACATCCCTTTTGACCAGCCCCTTCGCCAGCTTCGGATCCTCCAGCTGCTCGCAGATGGCTACCTTATACCCCTTGGAAATCAGCTTGTTTAAATAGCCCTCCACTGCGTGGTAGGGCACGCCGCACATGGGTGCCCTCTCCTCCAGTCCGCAGTTTTTGCCTGTCAGCGTGATCTCCAGCTCCCGAGACGCCGTCAGCGCGTCGTCAAAAAACATCTCATAGAAATCGCCCAGCCGGTAAAACAGAATACAGTCCGGATACTGCTTCTTCGTCTCCAGATACTGCTGCATCATCGGCGTCATCTCAGCCATGTGGTTCTCCTTTGTATGTAAAAATGTGAATATCTGTAAATTTAGCACAAAACACGAAAGCTGTAAAGGAAATTGTGGCAGCCTAGCTCACACCATCCGGCCCGTGTAGTAAAATCCATGGCATTCCTCCAGCCTTACATCCACCAGCTTTCCGATCAGGGACGGATCGCCGGGAAAATGGACAATCGTGTTGTTGGAAAGCCGTCCGGTGATCAGCGACGGATCCTGGTCGTTTTGCTCCTCCGCCAGCGCGGTCAGCGTCTGTCCCGCCAGACGGGCAACCTGCTTTTTGGCCGTCTCCTGGACGCAGCCAAGCACCCGGTCAAAGCCCTCCTGCACCTGCTGATGGGGCACCTGCTCCATGGCCGCCGCCGGGGTGCCGGTGCGGGGGGAATAGATGAAGGTAAAGGCGTTGTCAAAGCCCACCGTCCGGATCACGTCGATGGTGTCGTCCACATCCTGCGCCGTCTCTCCCGGAAAGCCCACCATGATATCCGTGGTCAGGGAAATGTCCGGGATCTCGCGTTTGATCTTTTCGGCCAGCGCCACAAACTGCTCCTTCGTATAATGGCGGTTCATGGCCTTCAGGATCCGGCTGGAGCCGGACTGTAAGGGCAGGTGCAGGTGACGGCAGATCTTTTTGGACTCCTTCATCACCTGGATCAGCTCGTCGGAAAGATCCTTCGGGTGAGAGGTCATAAAGCGGATCCGCTCAATCCCCTCCACCTTCTCCACCTCCTGCAGAAGCTGCGCAAAGCTCATGGGATTGTCCAGTCCCCTGCCGTAGGAGTTGACGTTTTGTCCCAGCAGCATGATCTCCACCACGCCGTCGGCCGCCAGCCGGCGGATCTCTCCCAGGATCTCCTCCGGGCGGCGGCTCTTTTCCCGTCCCCTCACATAGGGCACGATACAGTAGGTACAGAAATTGTTGCAGCCGAACATGATGTTGATCCCGGATTTAAAGGAATATTTGCGCTCCACCGGAAGCTCCTCCACGATCCGGTCCGAATCCTTCCAGATATCCACCACCATGCCGTTTGACTCAAACATCCGGCAGAACAGCTCGGGGAACATGTAAATATTGTGGGTTCCGAAAATCAGATCCACAAACCGGTAGCTTTTGCGGATCTTCTCGATCACCGAGGGCTCCTGCATCATGCAGCCGCACAGCGCCACCCGCTTTAAGCGGTTTTTCTTTTTCATGCTGTTGACAAAGCCAAGCCTGCCGTAGACGCGCTGGTTGGCGTTGTCCCGGACGGTGCAGGTGTTATAGATCACAAAATCCGCCGACTCGTCCTCCGTGAGCCAAAAGCCCACCTCCTCCAGCACCCCGGCCAGCTTCTCCGAATCCCTGGCGTTCATCTGGCAGCCGAAGGTGACGGTGCAGGCAGTGGGCTCATGCCCCAGCCGCTCCGCCAGATCCGCCACATAGCCTCTCGCTTTTTTGATAAAATAATACTGCCGCCAGGGCTCCTGTTCCGGCGGCTGGCCGTTGATATCAACCCGGTCAAAATCCACGCTGTTCCACATCAGTTCTTCTCCGTCCGTGCATAAATTGATACAATATTCTTTAAAATCTCCACGCAGGCCTCCATGGACTCCACGCAGGCATACTCGTACCTGCCATGGTAGTTTAAGCCGCCGGTGCAAAGATTCGGGCAGGGCAGCCCCAGAAAGGACAGGCGCGCGCCGTCGGTGCCGCCCCGGATCGGGGAGATCACAGGCTTCACGCCGGCCTCTTCCATTGCCCGCACCGCATTGTCGATTAAATGAGCGTTCCGGGGCAGAATTTTTTCCTTCATATTATAGTAGCTGTCGTGCAGCTCTGCATGGAACAGCTTTTTTTGATATTTCGCGTTCAGAAAATCCACGCACTGCATAAAATACGCCTTTTTCTGCTCAAACTTCTCCCGGTCGTGGTCGCGGATGATATAGTCCACCGTCACCTGATCCACGTTGCCGCAGATGGAATCGGGATGATAAAAGCCCTCATAGCCCTCCGTGGCGGCGGGATTTTCATGAACCGGCAAAAGGCTCTGGAACTCCTGTGCCAGAAGGATCGCATTCAGCATCTTGTTTTTGGCGCTGCCCGGATGGACGCTGTGGCCGTCGATCACCAGCTTTGCCCCGGCGGCATTGAAGTTTTCATATTCCAGCTCGCCCAAATCGCCGCCGTCCACCGTGTAGGCAAAGTCCGCGCCAAAGCCTTCCACATCGAAAAAGTCCACGCCCCGGCCCACCTCCTCATCGGGGGTAAAGCCGATGCGAAGCTTCCCGTGGGGCACCTCCGGGTGGGACAGAAAATACCGGGCCATGGTCATGATCTCCGCCACGCCGGCCTTGTCGTCCGCGCCAAGCAGCGTATTGCCGTCCGTCACGATCAGGCTCTTTCCCACAAAATGGGCAAGCTCGGGATTTTCCTTCTCCGACAGGACAATCTGCTTTTCTTCGTTCAGCACGATATCTCCGCCCGCGTAATGCTCCACAATCCTGGGATTGACGCCTGCCCCGCTGACTGCCGGGGAGGTATCCATATGGGAGATAAAGCCGATCACGGGAGCCTTTGCCCCCTCCGGCAGATTGGAGGGCACGGTGGCATACACATAGCAGTGCTCCTCGTCAAAGCGCACCTCCTGCGCTCCCATCTCCTCCAGCTCGCGCACCAAAAGCCCTGCCAGGTCCCGCTGCTTTGCGGTGCTGGGCACCTGCTCCATCCCGTCCTGAGACTGGGTGTCAATTTTGACATAACGTAAAAACCGATCTATCACTTCACTCATTGCTTCTCCTTCTCACGGCCGCACCTGTCCGTCGCCGCAAATCTCATATTTATAGCTGGTCAGCTCCCGAAGCCCCATGGGCCCTCTGGCGTGCAGCTTCTGGGTGCTGATTCCGATCTCCGCCCCGAAGCCGAACTCAAAGCCGTCGGTAAAACGGGTGGAGGCATTCACATAGACGCAGGCCGCGTCGATCCGGTTCAAAAAGCGCCGGGCGTTCTCCTCGTTTTGGGTGATGATCGCCTCGGAATGCCCGGTATTGTAACGGTTGATGTGGGCGATGGCCTCCTCCAGGCTGTCCACGGTTTTGACGGAAAGGATGGCGGCCAGATATTCGGTTCCGAAATCCTCCTCCGAGGCGGCCCCGATTTTTCCGGACAGCGCTGCATCCTCAAATCCGGACAGGCTTTCCCCCTCGGGACGCGCCCGCCGGTCCGCGCGGATCTCCACTCCCTTGTCCAGCAGCGCCCGGTACAGCCTTGGCAGCAGTTTTGCGCGCGCCTTATCGTGTACCACCAGGGACTCGCAGGCGTTGCACACGCCCAGGCGCTGGGTTTTGGCGTTTACAATAATCTTCACCGCCATATCCATGTCCGCGCTCTCATCCACATAAATGTGACAGTTCCCTGAGCCCGTCTCGATCACCGGCACGGTACTGTTTTCCACCACCGCGCGGATCAGCCCGGCTCCGCCCCGGGGAATCAGCACGTCCACATATTCGTTCAGGCGCATCAGCTGCGCGGTCACGCTCCGATCGGCGCTTTTGACAAGCTGCACCGCATCCGGCGTCACACCTGCCTTTGTCAGCGCGCGCCGCAGCACGCCCTCGATGGCCGTATTGGAGCGCAGCGCATCGCTGCCTCCCTTTAAAAGCACCGCATTCCCCGCCTTAAAGCACAGGCCGAAGGCATCCGCCGTCACGTTGGGGCGGGATTCATAGATGATGCCGACAACCCCCAGGGGAACCCGGCGCTTGGAGATTTGCAGGCCGTTTGGCCGGACAAAGGACTCCATCACCTCTCCCACCGGATCCGGCAGCCCGGCGATCTCAGCCAGGCCCTCCGCCATGGAAAAAATCCGCTTCTCATCCAGCGCCAGCCGGTCCAAAAGTCCCGGGCTCATGCCGCTTTTTCTTCCCTCCTCCAGATCCAGGGCGTTGGCCGCAAGGATTTCGTCCGCGCTTTCTTTCAGTGCCTGCGCTGCAAAAAGCAGGGCGCGGTCCTTTTCCCTGCGTCCCAGGGAGCCCAGCTCATAGCCGGCCGCCTTCGCCTGTTTTCCCATCTGAATCAAATCGGTCATCCTCCATCCCTCCTCGCTCTGTGATCACCAGATCCATTCTCATGTCATGAGGCTGCACCGCCAGCCGGGGAAAAAGCTGGCAGGAAAAGCAAAGCCCCGTCAAAAAGGGCCGTTCCCGCAGGGGAAGGCTTCCCAGAAAACGGTCATAATAGCCGCCTCCATAGCCGATCCGACGGCCCCGGCGGTCAAAGGCCGAGCCGGGAACCAGCATCAGCGCAGGCCCCTCCTTTGGCGTCCAGCACTCCCCGGTCCCGGACGGCTCCAAAATACCGCGAAAGCCGGGGACCAGCTCCTGTGTCGCATGGATCCGGTAAAAGGCCATCCGCCCTTCGCCCAGCACGGCCGGGCAGTAGAGCGCCTTTTTTTCTTCCAGGGCCCGCTCCAAAAGCGGCCAGGTGGACAGCTCCGTTTCAAAGGGGACGTAGCACAGAACGGCCTGGGCCTCCTTCCAGGCGCAAAGCGCGGTCACTCTGGCTGCCGCCGCCAGGCTTTTTTCCTGCCGCTCCCGCTCCGTCAGGGCGGCTCTGGCCCTCTGGCCCGCCCGTCTCTCAGTGCTTTTGCTCCCGCCCATAGGTTTCGCCCAGATTCTCGACGGTGCCGTCCTCGTTCTGAATATTGATCGAATTGAGCTGATCCTTCAGGTTGCGGCGCACGCTGGCGATATATTCTTTCCGCAGGGAAGCCTGTTCCTCCTGCTCCTCCTTCGTCAGTCCGACTTCCGTCTTTGACTTGTGATAAAGCTCGTTGATCCGCGCTGTCTTTTCTTCCATTGTTTTGTATTCTTTCATGATGTCTCTCCTTTGCTGTCATGTTTTTCATGCAGGCCTCCGACAAAGGCCGGCAGATCGAAATTCTCCTGTTTTTCCGCCAAAAACAGAGTTCCGAGATTCCTCCCCTCCACCAGCCGGTGAATAATGCGGATGTCCCTGCTGTTGGCGATGATCATATCTGCCCCGCTGGCCGTGGCGATCCGCGCCGCCGTCAGCTTGGTGGACATGCCGCCGGTTCCCACGCCGCTGCCCGTGCTGGACTTTCCCATCTGCAGAAAATGCCTGTCCAGATGCTCCACCGTCTCCACAAAGGACGCCTCCGGGTTGGTCCTGGGATCGTCGGTGTAGAGCCCGTCGATGTCCGAGAGCAGAATCAGCAGATCCGCGCCGATCATAGAGGCCACGATGGCGGACAGCGTATCGTTATCCCCGATCTCGATCTCATGGGTCGCCACCGTGTCGTTCTCGTTGACAATCGGGATTACCCCCATGTAAAGCAGCTCCTCGAAGGTATTCTGCGCGTTGACCCGGTTCATATCGTTGTCCACCGTATGGCGCGTCATCAAAATCTGCGCCGCCACCTGATTGTACTCCGCAAAAATCTTCTGATAGGTCATCATCAGCCGGGCCTGCCCCACCGCCGCGCAGGCCTGCTTGACGGCAATCGGATTTTTCTCCATATGGGACGGATCCGGGTGCACCGCCTTTTTCCCCTGGGCGATCGCGCCGGAGGAGACAAGCACCACGTCCTTTCCCTGATTTTTCAAATTGCAGAGCTCCCGCACCAGCACCTCCAGCCGGATATAGTCCATATCCCCGGTTTCCGGATGCTGCAGGGAGGAGGAACCGATCTTGACCACAATTCTCTTTTTCTCCTTCAACCGCTCCCGCCATTGCTTCATCTGTCCGTACCCTCCCGCTCTGCGTCCTCAAAGGGCGCGTATTTGACCGCGATGGCCTCCGCCACCCGCATCCCGTCCATGGCCGCGGAGGTGATGCCTCCCGCATAGCCGGCTCCCTCCCCGCAGGGATAGAGCCCGGCAATATTGGCCTCCAGCTCCTCGTTGCGCCGGATGCGCACCGGCGAGGAGGTCCGGCTTTCCACCCCGCAGACCAGCGCGTTTTCATCATCAAAGCCCGGAATCATGTGCCCGAACTGCTCCATACCGTCCACAAAGGCTGCCTGCAGCTTTTCCGGCAGGATCCCGACCGCGTCGGCAAAACGCCAGCTCCCCTTGATGGCCGGCGCAAAATCCGCCGGTATCCGTCCGGCGGTAGCCTCCGGCGAAACCGTCCCGTAGCGCTGCACCGGAATTTGCCCTGCGCCCGCTGCGAAGGCCTTTTCCTCCAGCCTCCGCTGAAAGGCCACGCCGGACAGCGCTCCCTCTGCGCCAAAATCCTCCGGCGTTACGGTGACGATGACCGCGCTGTTGGCATTGTCTCCGTCCCGTCCGCTGTAGCTCATCCCGTTTACCGCCAGCCGGCCCTGCTCTGTGCTGGCGTTGACCACATAGCCTCCGGGGCACATGCAGAAGGAATAGACGCCCCGTCCGTCCCGCGCGCGGGCCGTCACCTTATAGGGGGCCGGCGGCAGCCCCTCCATCTTCTCCGCGCCGTACTGGGCCCGGTTGATCAGCGCCTGCGGATGCTCCACCCGAAGCCCCACCGCAAAGGCCTTCGGCTCCATGAAAAGCCCGTCCCGCAGCAGTCTCTCAAAGGTGTCCCTGGCACTGTGCCCGCAGGCCAGCACCGCCAGCTGCGTCGGCAAAACCGTGCCGTCGGACAACCGCAGGCCGGTCAGCCGCCCCTCTTTCGTCCGCAGCCCGTCCACCCGGACGCCAAAGCGCACCTCGCCGCCCATCCGCTCGATGCTTTTTCGCATCCGGGACACCACGCCGGTGAGCACGTCCGTCCCGATGTGGGGCTTGGCCTCATAAAGGATCTCCGGCTGGGCTCCGTGCTCCACCAGAACCGAGAGCACCTTGCGGCCCCTGCCGTCCCGGTCCTTGACCAGGGTGTTCAGCTTCCCGTCGGAGAAGGTGCCCGCGCCTCCCTCCCCGAAGGACACGTTGGATTCCGGATCCAGCGGGCCGCCGTTCCAGAAGGCCTCCACATCCTTCTGACGTTCCCCGGCCGCCTTGCCGCGCTCCAATAAAATGGGCCGGTAGCCGCAGGCAGCCAGCAGATAGCTGCAAAACAGCCCCGCCGGCCCCGCCCCGATCACCACCGGCCGGGAGGGCAACGCAAGACTGCCGCAATCAGAGAAACGGTAGGGCTTCTCATGCACCACCGACACGTCCTTATTTTTGCAGCGCGCCACGCACTTTTCCTCACTGATCCCATCCAGCGATACGTCCACCATGTAAATCAGCCGGATATCCGGCTTTTTGCGGGCGTCCACCGACTGCCGCCTCACCTCCAGGCGGCGGATTTTATCCGTCCTGACCTGCAGGATTTTTGCCGCTTTCTCATAAAGCGCCTTTCCGGAATGCCCCGGCTGCAGCTTCAGCTGCTGAATGCGTATCATCGCCTTCCACCTCGTTTCTGCGGCCGGACAGCCGGAACGTCATCCCGGTCTGCCCGCGCTCTGTCTCTCCTGCAGTGCCCGGCGGCCGTCCCGGCAATGCGGCCGCTGGTCCAGGCCCACTGCAGATTGTAGCCGCCGCAGCGGCCGTCCACATCCAGAAGCTCCCCGCACAGATACAGTCCCGGAAGCCGCCTGGCCTCCAGCTCGTCCGTCATCTCCGACAGGGCGATCCCGCCCATACACACCTGGGCGTTCTCCACCGGATTTACACTGCACACCTGCACCGGAAGCCTTCGCATCCGTCCAAGCAGCGCAAAAATCCGCTTTTTCTCAGCCTCTGACACCTTATCCTGCGGCTTCCAGCCGTTCTCCGCCAGAAACAGCGCCGCCAGCTTTTTATGTAACATTCCCTCCGCCAGGAAGGAAACCGTCTTTCCAAGACATGCCTCATACTGGCTCCGGCAAAAGCTCTGCCACTCTGCCGTCCCCATTCCCGGGAAAAAATCCAGCAGGGCGCTGACCCTTTTCCCGCGCTCCAACGCCTCCGAAGCGTAGCGGGACAGCTGAAACACCGGGATCCCGGAAATTCCGTAGTCGGTCAGCTGCAGCTCCCCTGCCTCGCAGCAGAGCTCTTTTCCCTCCGCCAAAAGCGTCACCGCCGCCGGACAGCGCACCCCCGCCAGCGATTTAAAAAAACGCTCCCGGCAGCGCAGCGCCGTCAGCGCCGGAAGCATCTCATAGCCAAAAAGTCCCAGGGACCGGGCCAGCCCATAGCCGCCAAGCGCCTCCCTCGGAGGCGTCCCGGCGGGGCTGCCCCCGGCCAGCACCAGCGTGTCGAACCGGTATTTCTCCTCTCCGGCAAACACCTCATAGCCGCCGCCCCGGCGCACAATCCGGTCAATCCGGCAGTCGCAGACAAGCTCTGCCCCGGCGCGCGCAAGCTCCGCCCGAAAAAAGTCCAGCACGGTGGAGGCCTGCCCGCTGTAAGGATAGAGATAGCCATTCTTCTCCGTCACATACAGCCCGCGCTCCCGGCAAAAGGCGAGCATCTGCTCTGTCCCAAACCGGGAAAAAAAGCCGGGCAGCCGCTCCCTGTCATGGCTCCTGTAGTCCCGCAGCGGGTCAAAATCCAGATTTCCCAGGTTGCAGCGGCCGTTTCCGGTCGCCAGAAGCTTGCGTCCCACCCGGTCCCGGCGCTCCAGTATCGTAACCTGCGCGCCCTGCTCTGCAGCGGCCAGCGCCGCCATCATCCCGGAGGCTCCGCCGCCGATAATCCCTGTACGCATCATATCATAACCTCTCTGTCCAAACAAGAATAAATTCCAACAGCTCTGACAGCTGCTCCCGGGTCACTCCCTCCGCACCGCGCAGCACCCAGGAGCGTTCCTTGGCGGGCAGGCTCCTGGCGTCGATGGCGGTGCGCCAAAACAGCGCCCCCGTATCCTGCTCGTAGGCGGTCACCATGTGATCCTCCACGCAAAGGGTAAGCAGCCGGGCGCTCTCTTTCTTTTGGTAGCTTCTTTCCACCACAATCCTGCGGTCGGAAAAAGCGCTCAGCCGCTGTTGGCGCAGTCCCTTCTCCCGCTCCGACAGGGGCAGGGCCGACAGCTCCCGGTCCAGGCATTCCTCCAGCTCCCGCCGGGTCATCCCCACATACTTGGAGGGCAGGTCCACCGTCTCCCGGCTCTCCTGTCCGCTGTCCAAATCCAGACAGACCACCTCCATCCGCGCATCCGCAGCCAGACGGACGGAAAGGGAGGCCGCCGGAACAAAAGCTTCCTCCTCCTGCTCCACAGGAGGCCCGGGATAAAACGTCTCCTCCAGATACCGACGTCCCAAAAAACCTCCCGCAAACAGCAGGCAGGAATACAGAAAAAAGCCGATCCTCTTCAAACGACGCATTTCTCTCACCTCATTTGAAGTATCGGCCTTTTTGTTTTATTTTATCCTACAAAAGCCGCAAAAGCCGCGCCGCTCTCACCAGATATTCCCCGCCCGGAAACAGTCTGAGCTCCCGACGGGACGCTCCCTTTAACAAAACCGCCAGAACAAAATACACGGCCAGGCCGACCAGCATACTGACGATGACTGTCGCCGCCGCCGGCGCTTTTGCCAGCAACAGCTTTGAAAACAGCAGGCATACCGCCGCCGTCACAGCGCCGCCGATGCAGGGCGCAAGAAGGATCCGGAGCCAGCTGACGGAAATCTTTAACCGCCGGCGCAGGATTGCAATCAGCAGCAGGCACAGCACGAAGGAGCCCAGAAGCTCCGCGCAGGCCGGACTGTAAAGCTGAAGCTTTAAAAGCGACTGCATCACATAAAAGCTCCCCAGACGCAGCGCCGTGCTCGCCGCCACGGCGGTCCAGAGACTATAGTACATCTCCATGGCAAACAGCACCGCGCCCATCATAAAGGCCAGTCCGCCGAAAATCAAGGAAAGACTGCAAACCTGCAGCGGCCCGGCCACATCCCCCGCCCCTTCCGCCGAAAACAGCGCCCGCAAAAGAGGCTCGGCCAGCACTGCGGTCAGCACTGCCGCCGGAACCAGATACAGCGCGCTGCAGCGCAGGGCAAGCATACACTTTTCCCGGCTCTTACGCAGGTTTCGGTTTAAAAAGCCGACCTTAAGCTCCGGCGTCATGCGCGCCGCAAGCCCCAGCGCTCCGGCCAGCAAAATCAGATGAAGGATGCGGCATTTTCCCTCATAGACACCCCAGGCGCCGGCGGACTCTGCCCCTGCGTACAGGGCCGTCTGGGCCAGCGCCCCGACGGCAAGGCAAAGCCCCGGCACGCAGACCGGCAGCGCATTCTTCCACACATTCCGGAAAAGCCAGGGCTCTGCTGGGCTGCTTTTTCGTCCCTCAAGCTCCACGTCCGCAATCGAGCGCCGGACCCCAAGCCAGACCGCCAGGGCTGCCGCCAGGCAAACCAGGCTCGCCGCCGGAAACGCCAGGGCTGCGCCCTTTGCCCCGTAGGCAGGCCCGTAGGAGGCGTTTTGAAGCAATGCGCCCACCTTTTCCCCGTAGGCCCCAAAAGGCCCTGCGGCCGCCGAGCCTGACACAAACAAAAGAAGCCCGAACAGTCCGGTCAGAGCCCGGGCTGCCTGTCCGCCGCCGAAGGCGTCCAGAACGCCCAGCAGCATCCAGAACAGCGTAAAGGGCGTCAGCGACAGAGCCAGCATACGGACAGCCATGACCGCCAGGGGCAGATGGAGGATGCTTTGGCAGACCGCCTTCGCTGCTCCCAGCATTACAGCGCTCAGGACAAGGCCGGATATCAGGCCGAAAAGGAGCGCTTTTCGGGCCGCCATCCGGGCGTCCCCCACTCCGCCGCGCTCCAGCCGGAAGCGGATTATCAGGCCGACCGCCCGGTTTGCTCCCAGCCCAAAGAGGGAGAAAAAGAAAAAGGCAAGCTCCAGCGCTCCCATAAAATAGGCGCTTCCCTCGTCCCCGCACAGCGCCGCCATGCGCAGGGGCCACAGACAGCACAGCAGCACTCCTGCGCCGGACAGCAGTCCGTAAAATCCCTCCGGCAGCAAGAGCTGCCTTCCTCTTCTCCTGCGTTTTTTCTTACCAGCCATAAAGCCAAAATCCTCATTCGTCCGCGCAGTCCCTGGTGAAGCCAAGGCCGCTCAAGATTTCTTCCTGTTTTTTCTCCATCACGGCCGCCTCCCCGGGCGTCTCGTGGTCATAGCCGCACAGATGCAGCATGCTGTGCGCCACCAAAAAGGCGAATTCCCGCTTTCGGGAATGCCCGTAGCTCTCCGCCTGAGAGCCGATCCGATCCGCCGACAGGATGATGTCGCCCAGGATCAGCTCTCCGCTGTCCGGCTGGAAATAATCGGAAATATTGTCCTCCACCACGGAAAAATCCGCCTCCCGCTCAAAGGGGATATTGGGAAAGCTCAGCACGTCCGTCTCCCGGTCGATCTCCCGGTACTCCCGGTTGTATCGGCGGATCCCTTCGCCGTCGGTGATCAGCACATTGATTTCGGTCTCGTAGGGACAGCCCTCCGCATCCAGCACCGCTTCCGCCACCCGGCGCGTCAGCGCCTCCGTGTCAAAGGGAAACTCCGTCTGTGTCTCGTTCTCCACATAAATGGTCATCCTCGTTTGTCCCTCCCTGTCCTGCCGTGCTCCCGGACGCTGCCGCGCTCCTTTGCGATGCGCTTCACCTTCGCGTCCCGATAGGCCTGCTTTGCCTCGTAGCTCTCGTAGGCCTTGACAATCCTCTGCACCAGAGGGTGACGCACCACGTCCCGGCTTGTCAGGCTGCAAAAGCCGATGTCCTCCACGCCGGAGAGCACCTTTACCGCCACGTCCAGACCGGACTGGGCGCCGGGGGCAAGATCCTTCTGCGTCATATCCCCGGTCACCACCACCTTGGAGCCAAAGCCGATCCGGGTCAGAAACATCTTCATCTGGGCGGGCGTGGTGTTCTGCGCCTCATCCAGAATAATATAGGCGTTGTCCAGCGTCCGGCCGCGCATATAGGCCAGGGGCGCCACCTCGATCAGCCCCTTCTCCATGTTTTTCTGGAAGCTCTCCGCCCCCATGATCTGATAAAGGGCGTCGTAGAGGGGCCTCAGATAGGGATCCACCTTGCTCTGCAGATCGCCCGGCAAAAAGCCGAGCTTCTCCCCCGCCTCGATGGCGGGTCGGGTCAGGATGATCCGTTCCACCTCGTTGTTTTTAAAGGCGGTGATCGCCATCGCCATGGCAAGATAGGTCTTGCCCGTCCCGGCGGGTCCCAGCCCGAATACGATCATTTTGTTCCGGATGGCATCCACATACTGCTTCTGCCCCAGTGTCTTTGGCTTGACCGGCTTGCCGCTGACCGTGTGACAGATCAGATCGCCGTCGATCTCCAGTAAAGTATTTCCCTGATTTTCCATATGCGTTGCGATTGCGTAATCCACGTTCTGCTCCTGTATCTGATTGCCCCTGCGGGCCAGCTCCTGCAGCTCCTCCAGCACGGCCTGCGCCTTTTTGGCCTGGTTTTCTTCCCCGTAAATATGCACCGTGCCGTCCCGGTCGGTGATCTCTGCCTGAAAGGCTCTCTCCAGCTTTTTTAAATAGCAGTCAAACTGCCCGAAAATCGCGCCGATGTGAGCGCTGTCCAGCTCCATCGTCCTCTCCACTAATGCCATATTCATGCTCCGTCCGGGGCGGTCCCTTCCTCCGCAAGTCCTGTTCGGTCCGCCGCCTGCAAAAATGCCGCCGCCTGTCGGAGAGTCAGCTCCCCCTCCAAAAGCAGCGCATCTGTTTTTCTTACTATTTTAACATCTTTTTGCGCAATTTGAACCCCTTTTTCCTCCAAAGCCGCAATTATTTTTTGGAAGCGCCCCTCCAACAGGCAAACGGCGCTTTCCCTGTCATATACGGCGTCCACCGGCAGATATTCCCTGCATCGGACCGTTCCCACAAAAACGGGCAAATCAATCTGTCCAAACAGACGCAGCCTCGTCTGCTGCTGCACCTGATCGCAGCAGACATAACGGCACTCCGCCCCCGGCAGCCGGTACCGCTTCTCCCCCAGTACCAGAAAATGCCAGGCTTTCTCCCGCCCGGTATAATTTTTATACTGATAGGCAAAGGGCTGCGTCAGCCTCAGCCCCTGGACATATTCGATCTCGATATCGCCGTTTGCCGTCACCGGCTCGTAGCTTCGCACCGTGCCGTCGTCGTTTGCCACCGGCACCAGACCGCTGATGAGCACCTGCCCCTTTTCCACGCTGTCCCCCGCCTTCACTCTGGGAACGCCGCTCCGGGTCAGGATCCGCACCACCTGCCCGTCATGAGCGGCGACAAGGTCCGCGCCGCCGGGATAGGCCGTTTCGTCCGCCTCCTGCTCCTGTAAGGTGGGGAGATCGTTTTCCCGGATCTGTATGGATATACGGCTCCCCTCCAGGCTCACGGAGGCCCATGTAATCTGAAAAAACGTCTCCCGCAGAGCCTCCTCCAGCCCGCCGGTGCTGACCCGGCTGCGGGGCGTCCCGTAGGAGACGCCTTCCTCCTTCAAGAAGGTGTAAAGCTCGTCGTCCGTAATCATCCGGTTCCCGGAAAGCTCTATGGCCCACACGAAACGGGACATGAAGACCAGAAACAGCAGGCACAGGATAAGGCCCGCCGCAAACATTTTTCTGCGCCGGACATCCCGCACAAAAAAAGGCAGCCCCTTGCGCTCCAGGACGGCCACCCTTGTCTTTGTCTTGCGCACGATCTCCCGGAGAGCAAAAAAATCGGACAGCCCGATATACATCGTATAGCAGCCGCTGCCGCCCGAAAGCCCCCACAGCCAAATTCCCCGGTTGGTGCACAGATTCATAAAGCGCTCCGGGGAATAGCCCCAGACCCGTATTTTTACATAGCCCCTCAGATATCGCACGATTCCGATCATACCGCCTCCGTCAAAGATATTGGATTTCGGAAATTTTTCCCTCAATTTTCATATCTTCATTGGTATAATAGGCAATCTTTAACCGGGAACCGCAGACTCTGATCCGGCAGGCCCTGCCCTGCAGCAAAATGGACTCCGGCGTATACTCCAGGATCCCCCTGTAATTTTCCACCAGCACCTGCTGACAGCCCACGGCAGTGACGATGGAGGCTCCCAGCATCATGTCCCTGGGAAGTCTCAGAGAATCCGTCAGCAGCTCCTTTGCAGTTTTGGGATTGTTTTTTCTGCTCATGAAATATCATATGAGCCGCCGGGCGGTTCTAGTACCCCGTCATTTGTGATAAGGCTCGCCGCAGATGATCCGGAAGCTCCGGTACACCTGCTCCAGAAGGATCACCCGCATCAGCTGATGGGGAAAGGTCATATCCGAAAAGCTCAGGGAAAAATCCGCCCGCGAAAGCACGCTTTTGGAAAGCCCCCAGGAGCCGCCGATCACAAAGCTTACGCTGCTTCTGCCCGACAGGCCCAGCAGGCGGATCTTCTCCGCAAGCCCGGGGCTGTCCAGCCTTTTGCCTCCGATGGCGAGGGCGACCACATACTCTCCGTCGCGGATCTGGGATAAAAGCCGGGAGCCCTCCCGCTCCAGGACGGCCTCCACCTGGGCAGGGGACGCATTCTCGTCCGTCCTCTCATCGGCCACCTCCACGATTTCCAGGCGGCAATAGCGCCCCAGCCGCTTTTGGTACTCGGCCGCCGCCTCCCGGAAAAAAGCTTCCTTAACCTTTCCCACCGCCAGGATCCGCACCCTCATTCGTCCCGGTAGATCCGGTCATACATCTCGTCCACGAAATGATCCAGATATTCCTCATTCAGATTTAAAAAATTCTCGGAAATCAAAAGCTTCATCTCGGCGGTCCGTTTAAAGTAGGCCGTCTCCGCTTCTTCCCCGTCTGCGATACCGCAGGCCGAATCGATTTTCTGACAGGACAGATTTTCCCGGCAGTAGCGCGTCAGCTCTTCCTTCAGCGCGCTTTCCCGCACCGCCTCCTTCGTCTGTTTTTTGTAGGAGGAAAAGGAATTGATTCCCATCGCAATGAATACGCCAAACAGCGTCCCCATCACGACAAAAACGCTCACCCGGGCTTCCGGCGCCAGCCGCAGAGGCAGCAGGCCAAGCACGAGCAGGATCACCAGCACAAGGCCGATGATTCCCACCGTCAGAAGTGTCCAGGCGCCGGATTTGAAATTTTCCGCCTTCCGGGCCGCCTCCTCGTATACGCCGCCGGACGCCTCCGGACGCAGCAGCCCGGAAGCATCCGCAGCAGGGCTGTCCGTGCGGATCTCCGTTTCCCCCCTGTATTCGCTCTCGTTCTTCGGACAACAAGGCATCTTGAAGTCCCCTCCTTTTTCTTTTGTGCGCGAACCTATTTGCCGGACAGGTACTCGTCGATTCCCTTCGCCGCCGCCTTTCCGGCTCCCATCGCAAGGATCACGGTGGCCGCGCCCGTCACCGCGTCTCCGCCTGCAAACACGGCGGTCTTGCTGGTCTGTCCGTCCTCTTCCCGGGCTACGATACACCGGTGCCGATTGACCTCAAGCCCCTCCGTCGTGGAGGAAATCAGCGGGTTGGGAGAGGTTCCGAGGGCCATGATCACGGTGTCGAGCTCCAGCGTAAACTCCGATCCGGGAATCGTCACCGGACGGCGTCTGCCGGAAGCGTCGGGCTCGCCCAGCTCCATGCGCACGCAGGTCATTCCCTTCACCCAGCCCTTCTCATCCTCCAGGATCTCCACCGGGTTGGTCAGAAGGTCAAAGATAATGCCCTCCTCCTTCGCGTGGTGCACCTCCTCCACACGGGCAGGAAGCTCCTCCTCGCTGCGGCGGTACACGATATGTACCTCTGCGCCCAGACGCAGAGCGGTGCGGGCCGCGTCCATGGCCACGTTTCCGCCGCCTACCACGGCCACCTTCCGGCTCTTCATGATGGGCGTCGCAGAGCCCTCCTGGAAGGCCTTCATCAGGTTGCTTCTGGTCAGATACTCATTGGCGGAGAACACGCCGTTGGCATTCTCGCCGGGAATCCCCATGAATTTGGGAAGGCCCGCGCCGGAACCGATAAAGACGGCGGAGTAGCCTTCCTCCTCCATCAGCTCGTCGATGGTTACGGACTTGCCGACAATCACATCCGTCTCGATCCGCACGCCAAGGGATTTCACGTTCTCAATCTCCTTGTGCACGACCTCCTCCTTGGGAAGACGGAACTCCGGGATTCCGTACACCAGCACGCCGCCGGGCTCATGCAGCGCCTCGAAAATCGTCACCTCATAGCCCATCCGCGCCAGATCCCCTGCGCAGGTCAGTCCTGCGGGGCCGGAGCCGATCACGGCCACCTTCTTGCCCTTCTTCTCACTTGCGCCCTCCGGGCGGATCCCGTTACTGCGGGCCCAGTCGGCCACAAAGCGCTCCAGCTTTCCGATGGAAACCGCCTCGCCCCTGATGCCGCGGACGCATTTGCCCTCGCACTGGCTCTCCTGGGGGCAAACCCGGCCGCAGACCGCCGGCAGGGCGCTGGAGCAGCTGATCACCTGATAGGCCGCCTCCATATCGCCGGCCTTGACCTTCTCGATAAAGCCGGGGATATCGATGGAAACGGGGCAGCCCTGCACGCAGCGCGCATTTTTGCAGTTTAAGCACCGCTGCGCCTCCTCCATTGCCTCCTCCTGATTGTAGCCGAGACATACCTCCTCAAAGTTGGCAGCCCTCACCTTCGCGTCCTGCTCTCTGACAGGCACCTTTTTCATCATATCAGCCATTATTTCTCTCCTCCGCAGTTTCCACAGCCGCCGTGATGCGTCTCCTTTTCCTTGGCCGCCAGATAAGCCCGTCCCTCCTGGGTCTTGTAAATCTGCTGGCGCTGCATCGCCTCGTCAAAATTAACCTTATGGCCGTCAAACTCCGGCCCGTCCACGCAGGCGAATTTCACCTCGCCGCCCACCGTCACGCGGCAGGCTCCGCACATGCCCGTGCCGTCCACCATGATCGGGTTTAAGGACACCACGGTGGGAATCCCGAGCGCCTCCGTCGTCTTGCACACGAATTTCATCATGATCATCGGACCGATGGCGATACACACGTCATAGGTTTTCCCTTCCTGCTCCACCAGATCCTGAATGGTCTTTGTAACCATACCGCTTCTGCCGTAGGAGCCGTCGTCGGTGGTGACATAGAGATTGCCGGCAACCGCCTTCATCTCCTCCTCCAGAATCAGCAGATCCTTTGTCTTTGCCCCCACGATCACGTCCGCCCGGACGCCTCTCTTTGCCAGCCACTTTACCTGGGGATAGACCGGAGCTGTGCCGACGCCTCCGGCCACGAACAGGATCCGCTTTTTCTTCAGCTCCTCCACCGGCTCACTGACCAGATCGGAAGGACAGCCAAGCGGGCCTACCACGTCGTGGAAGGCATCCCCCGCCTGCAGGGAGGTCATCTCATAGGTGCTTGCTCCCACGGGCTGGAACACGATGATGATGGTTCCCTTCTCCCGGTCATAATCGCAGATTGTCAGGGGGATCCGCTCGCTGTCGGCTCCTGTGCGCACGATCACAAACTGTCCGGGCTGGCAGGATTTCGCCACCCGCTCCGCCTTCACTTCCATCCAGTAAATGTTGGAAGTAAGCTTTTTGGCTTCTAAAATTGGATACATAAAAACTCACCTTTCCGTCCTTTTTGCGGACTTATGTATTCTGAATTCTAAGAGGCTTCTCCCTGCCCGGACTCTGCTTCAGACTCCGGCTCAATGGTATAAAGCTTGAAGCTCTTATCCTCCTGCTTTACCGCCCGGTAGCACTCCCCGGACATATAGTTGACCACATAATCGTTGCCTGTGGCGTTTCCCGTACCGCTTTTTTCCTCGTAATACTCCCGGTACAGGTAATAGTGATGGCTGTTGATGGTCAGAGCATACTTGTAGGTGTAGACGTTCTTCCCTCCCCGGTTGGGCACACTGCCCTGCAGACTGCTCACCAGCCCTGCATTTTTAAGCGTCAGCAAAAGCTGGTTTAAGGCGGCCTCCATGCTCAGGATCGGATGCAGGTTCAACGTATACTGCCGCTCCGTCACCTCTCCCGCCACGCCCTCCGCGGAAACGGTCACAAAGCGGAAGGTGGAATAGCCTGCCGGCATCCAGAAGGGCTCCTCATACTTGATGGAGGAGCTGCCCGGCTCCGATTTGTCCGTCGTATAATAGACCGCGCTTCCCTCCGGCACCTCCACCGTAATCAGCGTCGGCTCCCCGTAGGAGCCGGAGGCCGGGCTTGCCTGCGGCTCCCCGGGCCGCTCAATATCAATGAAATAACGCTGGGAGGACACGCTGCTCTCCACACCGTAGCGGTTGACAAACAGGGCGCGGATCTCATACTCCCCGGATTCCAGCGTCAGCGGCGCCGTGTAAACCTCGCTGTCCGTATCCGGTTCCGTACCGTCTGTCGTGTAGTAGATGTGGCCCGCCGCATTGGCAATCAGCCGCAGCGTCTGCACCTCGTGGTAGGTACCGCCGGGCACATCGAAATCCGGCGGATTCGCCATATAATCCAGGTAAAGATTACGGATCTGCACGTCGCTGCACTGCTGAAGCAAAGCGTTGGCGGCCGCGTAATCCCCCTCCTTCTCGCAGACGGCGATATAGCGCCGGTAGGCTTCCTCATTGGAGGGATCCAGGGCAATCACCCCGGCGCTGATCCTCTGTGCCTCGGACAGCTCCCCCATCGCATAATAGCAGGAGGCCAGCGCATTCTGGTAGGTAGGATTGTCCGGTGCCATCTCCACCGCCCGCTTCAGATACTCTGCCGCCAGGACGTAATCCTGCCTTTTGATCTGGGCCGCCGCCTGTTCGTACTGCCAGGCCGGCGTCTGCCGGCGGTACAGGACAATTCCCAGAACAGCCGTCGCTGCGACAAGCACAACCGCCGCAAAAACCGCAATCGCTCTTTTGGAGGGAAGACCCGGTTCCCGCTTTTTGGGGCCCGCCGGGTCCTGCGCTCTGCCGCCCGGCTCCGTTCCGTCCTTTTCTTTGCCCCTGTCCGTCTCCCCCATCTGCTCCGCCACATCCGACATGGCGGCATGGATGCTGTTTTCCAGCTCCGCCTCAAACTCCGGCACAATCTGGATCTCCCGGCCGCAGTGCTCGCAGTACAGCTGGCCCTCCTTCATGGGTGCGCCGCACCTGGGACACCTCATAGACGCCGTCTCCTGCTCTCGACACAGTTACGCATCAGCATGGCAATGGTCATGGGGCCGACTCCGCCCGGCACCGGCGTGATGGCCGAGGCCACGGACGCTGCGCTCTCAAAATCCACGTCCCCGCAGAGCTTATTCTTCTCATCCCGATGGATCCCCACGTCGATGACGACCGCTCCCGGCTTTATGTAGGAGGCGTCGATCATCCGGCGCCTTCCCACCGCCGCCACCAAAATGTCGGCGCGCCGCGTCACCTCCCGCAGATTTTTCGTGTGGGAATGGGCCACCGTCACGGTGCCGTTCTCCCGGAGCAACAGCTGGGCCACAGGCTTTCCCACAATATTGCTGCGTCCCACCACCACACATTCCCGTCCGTCGATGGGAATGCCGCTGCGCACAAGCAGCTCGATAATGCCCGCCGCCGTTCCCGGCACGAAGCATTCCTCGCCGCAGGAGAGAGCCCCCACGTTGCAGGGATGGAAGCCGTCCACATCCTTCTCCGGCGAAATCGCCTCCAGCACCGCCTTTTCATTGATCTGCTCCGGCAGAGGAAGCTGCACTAAAATACCGTCCACCTCCGGGTCCTCATTGAGTTCCCCGACCAGGGATAACAGCTCCTCCTCCGACGCAGCCTGCGGCAGGCTGTAGGAGCGGCTGCGGATCCCAAGCTCCTCGCAGGTCTTTTTTTTGTTGCGCACATAGACGCTGGAGGCGGGATCCTCTCCCACCTGGATCACGGCCAGCGTGACCATAATCCCGTGTGCCAGGAGGTCTTTCACCTCCGCCTTCACCTCTGCCTTGATCTGTCCCGCGATTTCTTTTCCGTCAATGATTTTTGCCATCCGTTTTCTCCTTTCGGCTCAGAAAAGACCCGTGATCCTTCCGTCGTCGTCCACATCGATATTGACCGCCGCCGGCGTTTTGGGCAGTCCCGGCATCGTCATCACCGCGCCGGTCAGGGCCACCACAAAGCCTGCCCCGGCGGACACATACATTTCCCTCACCGTAACGGTAAAATCCTTCGGCCGTCCCAAAAGCTTCGCGTTGTCGGAAAGGGAATACTGGGTTTTGGCCATGCACACCGGAAGCTGCCCAAAGCCCATATCCTCCAGCTTTTTCATCTGCCGCTGCGCCTCCGCCGAGAACGCCACGTCCTTCGCCCCGTAGATCTGACAGGCGATGGCACGGATCTTCTCCCGGATGGGAAGCTCCTGATCGTAAAGAACCCGGAAGCAGCTTTTCTTTTTTTCCAGCGTTTCCAGCACCTTCTCCGCCAGCAGGACGCCGCCCTGACCGCCTTTGGCCCATACATCGGAAAGCGCAAACTCGCAGCCTCTCTCCTCGCAGAAGGCGCGCACATAGGCAGTCTCCGCCTCCGTGTCCGTCAGGAAGGAATTGAGCGTCACCACCACGGGAACGCCGAACAGCTGCAGGTTCTCGATATGCTTTTCCAGGTTGACGATGCCGCGCTTTAAGGCGTCCAGATTCTCCGCCGTCAGCTCCTCCTTGGGAACGCCGCCGTTGTATTTGAGCGCCCGGATCGTCGCCACAAGCACTACGGCGTCGGGCTTTAAACCTGCCATCCGGCACTTGATGTCAAAAAATTTCTCCGCGCCCAGATCTGCGCCGAAGCCCGCCTCCGTGATCACATAGTCGGCCATCTTCAGCGCCGCCTTGGTGGCGCGCACGGAATTGCAGCCGTGAGCGATGTTGGCGAAGGGACCGCCATGGACGATCACCGGGGTGTGCTCCAGGGTCTGAATCAGGTTCGGCTTTAACGCATCCTTTAAAAGAGCCGCCATTGCGCCTACCGCCTGCAGATCCGCCGCTGTCACCGGTTCCCCCTGGAAATTGTAGGCAACTACGATCCGGGACAGCCGCCGCTTTAAGTCGCTCATATCCTCCGCCAGGCACAGGATCGCCATGATCTCCGAAGCCACCGTGATCACAAAATGATCCTCCCGCACCATGCCGTCCGCCTTCTGTCCCAGGCCGACCACCACATTGCGCAGCACCCGGTCGTTCATATCCACGCAGCGCTTCCACACCACCTGTCTGGGATCGATCCCGAGTAAATTGCCCTGCTGGATATGATTGTCCAGGAGAGCGGCCAGCAGGTTGTTGGCGGAGGTGATCGCGTGAAAATCGCCGGTAAAGTGCAGGTTCAGATCCTCCATCGGCACCGCCTGGGCATAGCCGCCGCCGGCTGCCCCGCCCTTGATGCCAAAACAGGGCCCCAGGGAGGGCTCCCGCAGGGCGATTACCGCCCGCTTGCCCAGCTGTCCAAAGGCCTGCCCCAGTCCCACGCTGGTGGTGGTTTTCCCCTCCCCCGCCGGAGTGGGGTTGATGGCCGTCACCAGAATCAGCTTCCCGTCCGGACGGTCCTGAATGGAAGCCAGATATTCGTCGGAAAGCTTCGCCTTGTACCTCCCGTACTGTTCTAACTGCCCGGCCGGAATATCCAGCCTCTCAGCCACCCTTGTGATCGGCCAAAGCTCGGCCGCCTGTGCGATCTCAATATCTGTCCTCATCCCTCTTGCTCTCCTTTTATCCTTACAGATTTTCTTCCACGAACTGTTCAAACTGCTCCGGGCTCATCAGCACCTTGCGGGGCTTGGTGCCCTCCTCCTCGCCCACCACGCCGGCCTGGGCCAGCTGGTCCATGATCCGGGCCGCGCGGTTGAAGCCGATCTTGAACACCCGCTGCAGCATCCCGATGGATGCCTTGTCCTTATCGATAATAAACTGCGCCGCCTTCTCAAAGTACTCGTCGTACTCCGAGCCCTCGCCGCTGCCGCCTGTGCCGGAGGAGCTTTCCATATTTTTGAGCTTCTCCGCCACGTCCTCATTGTAGACATTGCCGACAGCCTGGTTTTTCAGGAAATCCACCACCGCCGACACCTCTCCGTCGGAGACGAAGGCGCCCTGCACCCGCACCGGCTTGACGTAGCCCTGGGGGTAAAAAAGCATATCGCCCTTGCCCAGAAGCTTCTCCGCCCCGTTCATATCCAGAATGGTGCGGGAGTCCACGCTGCTGGACACCGCAAAGGCCACCCGGCTGGGCATGTTTGCCTTGATCAGGCCCGTGATGACATCCACCGAAGGACGCTGAGTGGCGATAATCAGATGGATTCCCGCAGCACGCGCCAGCTGAGCCAGACGGCAGATGGACTCCTCCACTTCTCCGGATGCCACCATCATCAGATCCGCCAGCTCGTCCACGATGATGACGATCTGAGGCATTGCCGGGGGCAGATCCGCCTCTCCCTTTCTGCGGCGCTCCTCCAGCTTCTGGTTGTAGCCCTTTAAGTCGCGCACGTTGTAGTCGGCAAACCGCTTGTAACGGTCGGTCATCTCCGCCACGCCCCACTGCAGGGCCGCGGAGGCCTTTCTGGGATCGGTGACGACAGGGATCAGCAGATGCGGAATCCCGTTGTAAACGCTCAGCTCCACCACCTTGGGATCCACCAGGATCAGCTTCACCTCCCGGGGATCCGCCTTGTACAAAATACTCATAATCAGCGTGTTGATACACACGGACTTGCCGGAACCGGTGGAACCGGCGATTAACATATGGGGCATCTTGGCAATGTCGGACACCACCACCTTGCCGCCGATGTCCTTGCCCACCGCAAAGGCAAGGCGGGAAGGAAATTCCTGAAATTCCTTTGTCTCCAGAAGCTCTCTCAGCCCTACGGCCGTGTTCTCCTTGTTGGGGACCTCGATGCCGACGGCTGCCTTTCCGGGGATGGGGGCCTCAATACGGATATCCGTGGCCGCCAGGTTCAGCTTGATATCGTCTGTCAGGCTCAGAATCCGGCTCACCTTCACGCCCTGCTCGGGCTGCAGCTCATAACGGGTCACTGTCGGGCCCTTGCTGATGTCTGTGATCGTCACCCGCACGCCGAAGGTTTGCAGCGTCTCCTGCAGGCGCGCCGCCGTTTCCTTCAATTCCCGCCCGCTGTTTGGATTGTCTCCCGCCGCGCTTTTATGTAGCAGGGATAAGGGCGGCCGCTGATAGGGCTTCTCCGCGCGCTTTTCCCGCGCCAGCTGCTGTCCCACAACCGTCTGGGATGCCGCTGTCCGGGGCGCTTTTGACAGCTCTGCCCGGGGGCGCTCCCGCCCCGGAACCGGGGCCCGCTGCACCGCCGCCAACGCGTCCTCCTCCCCGGGCGTCCGCCAGGGAAGCGCATCTTCGCCGGACTCCTGCTCTTGTCCGCCCGCCGCTGCAGCTGTCTTCTGTTCGGAGGAACCGGCGGAGGCGGACCAAAGGCTGTCCGGGCGGATCTCCCGCATATCCCGGTACACGTCCCAGTCCCCCTCTGGGGCTTCCGGCTCCGTCTCTCTCTCTGTCTGTAAAAGCTCCGGGTCCTCCGGCTCCGAAAGCTCCGGGGCAGCCGAAGCAGCCGGCTCCAAAAATTCCGGGACAGCCGGCTCCGGCGTCTTCGGCATATCCAAAGGCTCCGGTGCGAAGGCTTCCGCCGGATCCGGCAAAAGCGTCTCCGCCGGAGAGACAGTGTATGTCTCCACCGCCTCCTCTGCCGGCTCCTTCAGCGTAATCTCGTGCATGTCCGCCCGACGGTAAGCTCCGGCATCGCTGCGCAGGTCCGTGGCCGCCATCACGCCGCCCGGCTTTTTGGACATCCGCAGGATCTGCTCCGCATCCTGACGGGCCTGTTCCTCCTCCCGTCTGCGCCTGCGCTCCTCCATCCTGGCCTCGGACTCCTCCCGGCGGGCCCTGGCAAGCTCCGCCCGCTGACGGTTTCTCTCCTCCGCCAGCCTGCGGCGCTCAGCGTTTCTCTCCTGCATCTCCTCGCGCCGCTTCTCGCTGCGCTCCCGGTAGAGCTGCGCGTCCGTCCGCGCCGTCTCATACACATACCGGCCGGAGGACTTCACCCCGCTGACAAAGGAGCGCTCCGTGATGATCACGGTGCAGATGATTGCCAGCACAAGAATCAAAAGCACCGTACCGACCATTCCCAAAAAGCGGTGCAGCACCCAGGCCAGGGAGCCCGCCAGCACGCCGCCTCCCGTGCGCTCCCCGGCGCTGTCAGAATAAAGCTCCGGAAGGGAATAATCCGCCGCCATCAAATGATCCTGGAAAATCAGGGAAAATACCATGCCTGCCATCAGAAACAGAAGGATCCCGGCCGTCAGCTTCATCACCGCGATCCGGCTCCCCTGGTTGGAAATTCCGAAGGCGATCGCCACAAAGGCCAGCACCGGGACCGCGTAGGCCGTCAGGCCGAAAATCCCGAACATCACCCGGCTGATGTGGTCGCCCACTACGCCCACCACGCCGAAGTTACACAAAAAAAGCAGTATTGTCAGGGCAAACACTCCGATCAGGATAATCTCGTTTGTGATTGCGCTCTGCGCCTGCATCTCTGCCGCATTTTTGCGGGAATTGTTTTTCCGTGCGCCTCTGCCCGGAGAGGCAGAAGGCTTTTTTCTGCCGCTCTGCGCAGATCCTGCCATAATTCTCTCCTCCATAAAGCCCGCGCCCGCAAGCAGGACGGACTTTCTTTAGTATATCACTTTATCTTTCTCTTGTCACTATTGCTGTTTTTCTTTTTCTGCTTATCCGCCAGCTGATGGAGCTTTCTCACCGCCTCCCGGATGCCTCCGACCTCCGAAATGATCCCCTCGCGGACCGCCTCCTGACCTACCAGGATCGTGCCCAGATCCTTGGTCAGCATCCCCTGATTCATCATCAGCTCCTCCATGCGTTCCTTCCTCACATTGCAGTGACTGCACACAAAACCGGTGATCCGGTCCTGGATCTGCCTGAAATAATCAAAGGTCTGCGGCGCGCCGATCACCGTACCGTTCATCCGCACCGGATGGATCACCATCGTCCCGCTGGGCACAATGTAGGAATAATCCGTGCTCACCGCGATGGGTACGCCGATGGAGTGACTGCCGCCCAGCACCAGCGAAACCGTAGGCTTGCTCAGCGAAGCGATCATCTCCGCGATGGCAAGCCCGGCCTCCACATCCCCTCCCATCGTATTTAACAGCACCAAAAGCCCGTCAATGCGGTCGCTGTCCTCAATGGCCGCCAGCTGGGGCAGGATGTGCTCGTACTTGGTCGTCTTGGAGGAGCTGCTCAGATTGTCATGCCCCTCGATCTCCCCGATAATGGTCAGCAGGTGGATCGTGCTCCTGCCGCTGTCAGACTCCATGGAAAGCTGACCGGTCTGCTCCACCCGCTCGTCCCTGTGCCGTTCCGCATCTTCCTTTTTTCCCATAAAAAATCACTCCCGCCTTTCGTTTTTCCGAAAGTATGCGCAGGAGTGACTCTTTCTATGCGTCTATGCACTCTTTTTAGCTCCGCCCGTTTCCGGACGGCAGGGCTTACACATCAAAGTCATCGTTGTCCGCCACCGGGATCTCGTAATACATCTGCTCGGGCGCAGGCTCGAAGCCGTAATCCATCTCCCGTTTCACATGGCGCTTCGGCACCGGAAGCGGGTTGTCAAGATATTCCCCGGGGACAGGACGGCGCGCACTGTCAGGCCCGCCGGAAGCCTCCGCCGGGCCTGACTCCAAAGGAGTATGCGTTTCGTTTTTCCGCTTTTTCGCCATAACAACACCCCCTCCGGCCAAAACAGATCCTTTTACAGTGCCTGCTCCAGGTCCGCAATGATATCCGCCACGTTCTCGATGCCCACGGAGAGCCGGATCAGGTCAGGCGCAACGCCCGCCTCCTTTAGCTGCTCGTCGTTCATCTGCCGGTGGGTATGGCTTGCCGGATGCAGCACACAGGTCCTGGCATCCGCCACATGGGTGACAATCGCCGCCAGAGAAAGCTTGTCCATCATCTCCTCCGCCGCTCTGCGTCCGCCCTTTAAGCCAAAGGAAATCACACCGCAGGTACCCTTCGGCATATATTTCTGCGCCAGGCCGTAATAGCGGCTGCCCGGCAGGCCGGGATAATTCACCCAGGCCACCTTCTCATGCTGCTCCAGAAATTCCGCCACCCTCTGCGCATTATAGCAGTGGCGCTCCATCCGAAGCGGCAGCGTTTCCAGCCCCACGTTCAGCAAAAACGCGTTCATGGGAGCCTGGGCTGAGCCCAGGTCGCGCATCAGCTGGGCCGACGCCTTGGTAATATAGGCCGCCTTGCCGAAACGCTCCGTATAGACAATGCCGTGATAGGACTCATCGGGCGTGCACAGCCCCGGAAATTTGTCCGGATAAGCGCTCCAGTCAAAATTTCCGGAATCCACGATGGCGCCGCCCAGGCTCATCGCATGTCCGTCCATGTACTTTGTGGTGGAGTGGGTCACGATATCCGCCCCCCACAAAAAGGGATTGCAGTTGATCGGCGTGGGAAACGTATTATCCACGATCAACGGCACCTGATGCTCGTGGGCCGCCCGCGCAAACTTCTCAAAATCCAGCACGACCAGGGCAGGATTTGCGATGGATTCCGCCATCACGCAGCGGGTGTTTGGCTGAAACGCCTTACAAAGCTCCTCGTAGGGCGCGTCCGGGTCCACCACAGTCACCTCGATCCCCATCTTTTTCATGGTGACCGTCAGCAGGTTGAAGGTGCCTCCGTACACCGTGGAGGACAGCACCACATGGCCGCCCGCCTCGCAGATATTGAACACCGCGTAATAGTTGGCCGCCTGCCCGGAGGAGGTCAGCATCGCGGCAACCCCGCCCTCCAGCTCGCAGATCTTCTGCGCCACGCAGTCGCTGGTGGGGTTCGCCAGCCGGCTGTAGAAATAGCCGGACTCCTCCAGGTCAAACAGCCGGCCCATCTGCTCCGACGTCTCATATTTAAAGGTTGTGCTCTGATAGATCGGCAGCACTCTGGGCTCCCCGTTTTTCGGCTTCCAGCCGGACTGCACACAGATCGTTTCTTTTTCGTATGGCTTGCTCATCGCCCCGTAATCCCCCGTCCTGTTATTCTTCGTCCCAGTTGTGGTAGATGGCCTGCACGTCGTCATCCTCCTCCAGAAGATCCAGCGTGCGCTGCAGTCCCTTTAAGGCCGTCTCGTCGGTCACCTTCACATAGTTCTGGGGGATCATGGTCATTAAACCGTTTTGATTTTAACGGTGCAGTTTTTGTCCAATGTGTCATAACTGGCGTTTTCCAATTTATTCGTGTCGACGCCCAGTATACCATAACTGAAAACATTTTTCAAGATTGCGAAGTTTCGAAAAAACGAAGAGACAGTGTTCCTATTGCGTCCCTTCGTTTTTACCCTTATTGACCGTATGTTACCGTTGACGATATTTCTTTTTCATTCTCTGAAAAAGTCTTTTTCATTCGGGCCAATTCTTTCCCCGTTTCGTCTGTTAACACAGCTTCCATGTTTCGCAGATTATCAGAAAAAGTTTTTACCAATGTTTGTCCTTTTGAATCCGTTGTGACAATTGTTGTGCCATCATCAGAAAAGGTTTTTACGGTTCTGCCCAATTCAACGCCTTCCGGATTCATAAGAATGGTCGTGCAGATTTTGAAATTATCTGAAAACGTTTTCACAAGCTTTCGCCCTTCGGAATCGATTGTGCTGATGATTGTGCCGTCATCCGAAAAATTTTTATACCCGTCTGTCAAACCGGCGGTCAGAATTCTGTCAATCTCATCATAATCCTCTCCGATAAATTCGCCAGTGATTTGTTCCCCGTCAGCTTTATGAGCAGTAAACCCTTTGCGAAGGCTTTGCTTTGTTACGGTGTCGGCAGTTAAATCGATTAATGTGACGTTCCCGTAAACGACCTTATTCACCGGCATGCCATCACCCCGCAATCGTTACCGTAGTACCTCCGGCTGAGTTTTCAGCCTCCTCGTATGGGATAGCAGCAATCGTTACCTGAGACAAATAATTGTACCCCTCATCGGGAAGAACCACCTGTTCGGAAACGGACGGCGTGGCAGTTTTAGCCTGGGGTTTTGCATCCTCTGTCCCGGACATTTCGCCCTCTACGCCAAGGATTGTAATTCCCTCCCGGATATTTGCCGGAATAATTTTTGACTTCTCGGTAGCATCGATTGTCACTTTCCCCGACCCGTCATGATATCCCTGCGGAACGGTATACTCCCCGTCCTTCACTGAAATTGTTCCGGCGACCGCTGCGTTATCCGGCATTGTACCGGTAACTTTGGAACCTCTGACATAGGCGGTCTTTCCTTTTAATACCTCGGAAGCCGCTGCTGTCGCATCGGAAGTGTCCGCGTCAAACGAACAGGTGCCTGTGATTGTTGCGCCACTCTTATCGTGAGCGGTAAATCCTTCCAGAATTTTGTCGGCGGTAACAGTATCCGCAGTCAAGTCGATCAACGTTTTTCCGCCGTAGATGACTTTGTTAATATTTTTTACTTCTGGCATTGCGTATGTTCTCCTTTGAAATCTTTAACACTTGGATGATAGATAAGCTCAGCTGCTACGATTTATCCATATGGATTCGCAATATATACGGTTGTACCATCTGCCGTGTTGCTTGTCTCAGAATAAGGGATTTTTTTTACCACGATATCCTTCGACAGGACTTTACTGGCTGTTGCTAGAATTCGATCATCAACGGCAGACGGAACAACTTCGTAGTCTCCGGTATATGGATTTCGATCGCTGGTTCCGGATAATTGGCCATTCAAAGATCCAATTACCGAAATCGTTCCGGTTAAAGACGGCGTTGCTTTCACATCGCTCATATCAATACACCTCTTCTGTGATCTTCATGATTCCCTTGGTAATAAAGGTGTCCACCTCTCCGGTCTTCTTGGTCAGCTGAATATCATACACATATTTGCCAAACGCAAGTTCTTTTGTATCTTCGGGATCGATTTTCAGAATCAGCGTGTCTATTGGTATTTCTTTAACCAGCAGCGGTTTGGGATCGCTATAAGAAGATTTCATAGCGAAACGCACGGTATCTCCATCAACAGGCTCATATGGGACAGAGTCGGGAGTCGTGATCGAAATCTGAGCCTTAAACGTATCTCCCCTTGTCAGAAGGATCGTTGTTCCGGAAACACTGTAGCTCATATCGTCCTCCTTAATTAATTCGTTTATTGTACTGGGCAGTGCTAATTCCGAGGATTACTCCAAGAAATGCGTCTACAGCCGAGATCGTCCCAAGCACCTGTTCCCCATAGGGAAGCGACCATATCCCGGCCAACGCAAAGTATAATGTACCTGCGGCCGGCAACAGATATTGTGCAATCCATTTCAGGATTTTGTAAATGTCATCATTCAGAACCATTGGTCATCACCTCCTCAAAATCCTATCTGTCTTAAAACAAATCCGATAAGAATCCCGAGAATTGTCGTGAGCGTATACTTTACAATATTTCGCCACATTTCCCCATCCCGGGATTCCAAAATTTCAAGACGCGCCCCCTGATGTTTTTGCTCCTTTAACATGTTTTCCATATTAATGGCAAGCTTTTTGATAGACATGCTCAAAGCTTCCGACCGTTTCATTTGCTCTTCCACCAGTTCGATGCGCTTATTCTGACGTTTGTTTTCCTCATCAATCCGCCGTCGAAATTCTTCGTGTTCAGCTCGTGTGATTGGTGTATCCATTATTCAGTTTTCCTTTTGATCAGATGCCGACGGGGTCGCCGTTCTCATCAAGCCCCAAGGCTTCCAGATCCGCTTTAACGGCCTCTTTAAACTTAGCCGGAACCTGATTGAAGGTTCTCCTGCCGTTAATAATGAGTGCTACATACAGTGCTACCATGTTTTTACCTCCTATGAGTAAGTGAATAATAAAATATAACATAGCTACTCCTCCGCGGTAATGATGCTTCCGTCAGGGTTATAGCCAAGTTCCCGTAACCTTTCTTTGACCTGCTCCTTAAAAAGATCAGGAACGCGGTCAAATGCCCGTCTGCCGGCAATAATAAGTTTGCAATAAACTTCCACCATGAAAATATCCTCCTATACCATTAGTGTGGCGAGCGCATCATATAAATCAGCAATGGCCTCCATGATCACAAATTGGTTGTCATTACTTGATTTCTGCCCTTCGGCAATCTGTCCGATATTCTCTGAATCGTTTACGCCATTAATGGCATTTATTGCAGCCATCCGAGCCGAATAAGCATTAAATTCGTCTATAGACAGTTTTGCTTCCTGATAAACCCAGAATTCGGATTTCGTGCTGTCTGTCTCTGTGCGCTCTTCCCGCGCAATATCCTTTCTCAAAAAAACCGTTTTCGAAAATATTTCGATGGCCAGCGGTTTTACGGTGCTTTCAGAATATGTATAATTAGGTGACATATATTCTCCTTTACGAATACATTTTGGAAAGTCGGTTGTATATGTGTCTTGGATTTTTAAATTCGGATCTGGAAACTATCCTTTTCATTTTTTGAAAACTGATATAAGGTCAAATTCGTTTTTTGTACATCCAATAGGTATCCGTACAATCGATCCATCCTAAATATGAGAGCATTTGTCGTGCGTCATATGCGCTCACGCGTCCCTTCTTGGAAATCTTAACCGCTTTGCGTGTCATCTTATACATAATCGACCTGTGAATCGTTGTTCGATTACGATAAAAACGAAATCCCATAAAATCCAGTTCCCTCCCTTTCCCGTTTCGATCGAGAGGAAAGACCTGCCAATTTGATTTCAAACAAAGATCAAGTTTTTCTTTCAAATAGCGCTCGATTTCTTTCCTGATTTTATGAAGATGCTTTTTATTCGCTCCAAAAATAACCATGTCATCCATGTAGCGAACATAATAAACTGCGCAAAGCTGCTCCTTAATGTAGTGATCCAATTCTTTTAAATACCAATTGGAGAGCCACTGGGAGGTATAAAAACCGAGAGGAATACCCGTTTCTATCACATCTATTATCTCAAAAAGCAAATTCAGCATCATGTCGTCTTTGATCGATCTAGACAGCTTTTGCTTCAATTTTGCGTTGGATATGGAATCAAAGAAATGATGAATGTCCATTTTGAGAACATATTTGGTATTCTTAAGATCCCTTCGAATCCATTTCTCAATGTGTTTTTTCGCCAGATGGCTTCCTCTTCCCGGTATAGACGCGTAGGAATGCTCATACATTCCTTTAAAGAACATGTCCTTTAGGGCATTGACTATGCAATACTGTACAACTAATTCTTCTAAGGTCGGAACAATTATTGTTCTCTTTTTGCGCCCTATTCCGTCCCATATACATATTGGACTGTGATTCGCATTACGAAAATTTGCAATCCATTCTCGTGACAAAATAAGTAGTTCATCATCAGAAAGGTGTCGTTCTCTTATCATGTTCCGAATTCGACGACTCTTCTTTGCTCCTTGAATCGACGTTCGACGGTTTGATTCGGATATACAAATATCATACAAACCCTTATATGTTTTCATTTTCTTATCCTCTCATCCACTTTCATCTTATAAACTACCGGCAGATGCTTGCATCGAGTTTATTTCCACCAAGCGGTGAGGAATATGCGCTGCATTATGACTATTTTTGATAAGAGAGGAAGCCCCATAGTTCGTGTTGGCATTGGAAGGCGTATTATTCAGTTTCACCGCGAAAGCTCCAGCTAACACGTCATCGTTCCAGTTGCCACCGACCAGAGACCTGTCGCAACGCATACCCCTTTGATACTTTCCGGAGCACCCAGGTTCTCCCGTCCTCTCCTAAACCGCAAGCGGTCTACAAGAAATGGAAGCCCCACAGTCCGTGCCGGCAGCGGAAGGCGCATTATACAGCGTCACCGCGAAAGCCCCAGCTAACACGCCACCGCTCCAGGTGCCACCGACCAGAGCATAATCGAGCTGATTGTTATTGAACCACATTCCGTCCGCTTCATTCGTTGTTGAGGAGCCGCCGACAACAACCGGAATTCGTCCCCATGACATGTCATTTTTCATTTCGCTGATATACCCGTTCGATGCGGTTCCGGATGGCGTCGCGTTTTCGAGCTCAATATATCCTGTTCCGCCTGTGTTATACCCAAAAGCTTTTGAACCGTCGTGAAAACCTTCCGTAATCTTTATCTTTTGGGTTCCCTTATCGTTAATCCAACCGGCAATGCGTCTCCAAATATTTCCCCAATAATTCTCCATGCCAAACACCTTCACCGGCATAATCTGATTATTATTCCCCCAGAAAAGTCCGTATTTATCGCATAATCCTGAGGAATACGGATTCGTATTTCCGCTTTTGCATCGGCCGGTTCCATAAATACTCTGTGTGTCGGTTGATTTTCCCATCATCACAAGCAGGTCATTAATAAGAAGACGGTCTGCCAAAACATCCGTACACCACCAATCGCCATTTGCTTTTGCAAAGGTCATTTCAGCGTCGGTCGTTTTCGAGGTTAAAGGCGATATTCCAGAGAGAGACCGTAATTTTCCGGATACTTCAGCCCCGTTATAAATCGCGGTATAAAAATGATCAATCTGCCTGTCGTTAATGTCATAATTACACCAACAATCGTATTCTTCGGACAGCGGTAAATCAGAGCATCGGAACTTGTAAATTCCGTTTTCAAATGTACGATAGGTGTATATTTTAGGCCACTCCATCATGGCATTTCCTTCGAATTCCTTGTTCTTTACATTCGAATCGGCTCCATCTACCGTTTTTGTGTAATCACCTGGATCCAGATATTCTGACACTGTGCCGTCGAAAGCAAGCATACACGGTTTTGGCATGAACTTTTCGCCTGGTGTGCTGGGCCATCCGCCAAAATCAAATACTCCGTTGGTTGCAAAATCCATTTTTGCGGACGCGTAAGATGCATTATCAACTTCCGCCGGATATGATACTCTTGTAGCCGGATCGGGATCGGACACATCAAGATCATATCCGAAGAAATATTCATATCTTGCTGCGGCGATTTTGGATCGATTCGCGCTGTTCCGATTGTAAACCCCTTGTTTTGAGTAAGGGAATGCGGCATAGTAATAAGTATTTCCGATCGAAACGTCAGTATCCATCAGTTCACTATTCGCTTTTACATCAGCAACCAATTCTCCACTGAATTCATCCGCCGGATAATCCGTAGTGCTCTTTCGGATGATCGCGCCGTCGACACTGCATAATGTCTGACCACTGACGACCGTATCCTCCGGTAAAACCACGTTTAACTTTATCCGGGCCGTCTGAGTTGTATTATCATAAAAAGATGTAGCCTTAAAAACCCTCATATTAGACGGTTCAATCCCGCCAAAAAAATGCCTGTTTTTCCCAAAAATCAGATCTTCTTCTGCCATTTTGAAATTCTCCCTTCTTTTAAATAATTCGCACTTCAGAGCTGATAACCTTTCCGTCTGAAGAAAACTTTTTCACCATCTGTCCCATAAATCCGCCGGAAGCGTCTGTTAATACACTCGTACAGGTTAAAAATCCATCTGTAAATGTTTTAACATATTTCCGCCCTGCTGAATCGATCGTGGTAATGGTCGTCCCGTCATCAGAAAACGTCTTCTCTCCATCTGTAAGACCAACCAAAAGAATTCTCTCTACGTCTGCTCGATCTATCTGATTTTGAAGATTGGCCGCCGAATCGACATCCAACTGCCCTTTCATGTGTTCGAACCATGCTAAGATCGATTCTTTTTCATTTTCGGTCCAGATATCCAAATCGGAAGCATTCTTTTCGAGCGCCTCTTTCATGGCAGCATACCACGCTGAATAGTCCGCTTCTTCGTTCTCTACAAATCGGTCAAGCTCATCCTGCCATTGTCCAAGTAATTCGTCCAAACTGGTGACTCGTAATATTCCAGTCACAAAGGGGGTTTCGTCAGTACCGATCTTATTGGTAATGTCAGCCTGCCGGATAGCATTACTTCCAGCTTTTCGGTAAATATACGCCAGCGCATGCTGGAAAATCTTTCCCGAATTGGATAACACGGGATTCACAGGACTACTTGCCGCAACGCCCTCGACGATCTTGATTGAGTTTTGCCTGACTCCGTCGCTGTCGTTTACTTCAATAACTACCGCGTCGATCCGATCCAGAAGCAGATCAGCTGAATTGGCCGCTAAAGGCAGGATCGCATCGTTATAAGTCCAGGTATGATTGAACCAGGCCCGTCCCGTTCCGACCGTAAGATTTAAATCGCTCACTGATTTCACAGCAAAGCAATCTCCGATACTCTCAAAAATACCGTCGTTTATGAGACCGTCAAACAGTTGCGACATCTGTCTGGCATCGTATTTTCGATCGCCGGACAAAGAATTAAAAAAACCGCTGGTCACGCTCATTGTTCACTCTCACCTTCTTCCTGTATCGTTTCAAATGTGGGATAGTTTGAGATTTCGTTCTTGTCCTGAGACATAATAAATTCGGAGATATAAGCCTTTCCGGTGTGACCGTACTCGTTCTCGATCTGTACGATATCTCCGATAAAGAAATCGGAATTGTATTTGAACATCTGTGTTGCTTCCACTTCTCCCTCAAAGGTTTTCGTGGCAATATTCTCTGACAGATTCTCTTTTCCTCTCTGAACCAACTGATTCATGTATTCAGAATCGGATAAATGATTATCTCCGGTGTCAGACGAAATATCTCGGGCATCTGTAAACAATTCTCGTCTTTCCAATCCCTTTCCGCTCCCGACGATTGTTGTCCGCCTGGACGCCCCTTCCCCTTCTCCCGCCACCAAGGTCACATTTTTTAGCGATTTCTTCGATTCCAGATAATTGCTGTTGATAATGTTTTCATAACTGGGAGAAAAAATGACGTAAGGATTTTCGATCTGGTCATAAGAGCGATTTTTCCCTGTATACAGAGAAAATACAAATTCATTTTGATCGTTCAGCACGATTTTGAATCCGATCTTATTATCCTCACAAAGATTTTTGATTACGTCATATAAAATATCCCCTGTATACTGCGCATCAATTGTTAATGCGGTGATTGTCGGATCGTCTGTCTTTTGAAACACAAAGTTCGAAATTTTGCGTTCCGCTATGGACGGCGAAATAATTGTTTCATTTAAAAGTTTTTCTATTTCATCTTGCAGATTTCCTTTTAAAACTTTTTGTCCCCAAATAATTCGTCGATCAAGTATGGATTCCAGCGATCGCCCTTCCACCTTCAAATGCGCACCGTTTTCTGTGTCTGTCTCAATATTTAGCGTTTCGATGATCATGGTGTGTTCGGAATCCTGAGACCACAGGTAATAATCCGGCTTCAAAAACGCTAACAAACTGACATCCATCGGAGTATAAATCTCAAAATCTCCACACTGTCTATATCGGTCTGTCCAAATACAGGATTCGAACACGTCCACAACCGCTACTGACTCGAAAGAAGTATTTAGCACTAGCAGCTCCATGATTAAACTCCCTCATAAATAACACGGTTAACAATCTTAAATTGCAGGTTTATCCCTCCGGTCTCCGCGGTATAGGCAAATAAATTATCGCCCTTTGTGAGACTGAACCATGTGCTGCCCTTACCAAGGCAATTCAGAATATTGGTGGTTACGCCGTCCCGAAGCAGAACGATTCCTTTTTCTCCTCGAATCGTCGTAATGATAATGTCGTCGCCAAATTGAATACCACTCCCGACGATTGCGGCAAACTTTTCAGTGTCAATAAACATCTCCTCACGCGTCCCAATATTATAAATGGTAATGTTTGTTGCCTCGCCTACCGCATGAATGGTAATAGTAATTCCAATATCCGCGTCACCCTCGTAAGTTACCACGTTCTCCGACCGTATCTCAATAATCCCCATTTCAAGTAAAGGTTCCACAAGCGATTCATTCGAAAAGGGAAATTCGAAAGCGGGAGTTACTCCATAAAAATCGGTTTCATTCGTTCCGTCTTCGCCTGCCGAATAAAAATACGGATTCCCGCATACAATCGAAATCTGGCAGCCCTCCGTCTCAGAAAAAATATCGGGTTCGTTCGATTCTACATATCCGCTCGTCTCCAAAGTACGATTATCTGTTTTGACTGTTATGGTCAATCTTTTTTTGACTGGAAAATATCGGTAAGATTTTTGCCGAATATCTTCTATCGTCTCTGTATCCGTCTCTACAAACATCAGATTGAACACCAGATTCCGATTGGAAAGACGTGCCGAATTAAATTGCGATCCGTCGTTTGTTGAAATCTCTGTCATATTGACGTTTCCCTTTGCGGGCCCGAGTCCGTCAATAGACTTGATTGCGAAGCCCGATTTCTCAGGCCTCGACAAGTCAAGTTCCAAACTATTCCCAAGGTAATTAGTAATCACGATTTTCTTTATCATGCCAATCCCTCTTTCAATGCCGAGAACTGGTTCTTTGTCTGACGATATATTTCCGTCCGGGAAAGAGCCTTCGGCGAATAGTTATTTTGTGTAAATTGGTAAGTATTACCGCTTGCTAATGGTGTTCCATCATTTTGAATCCGGCTCGCATTTGGATTTCCAATACCTGCGCTGATTGCCAGTGCCTGACTTCTCCCAAATGCTGTACTCAGCTGGCTTATCCCACTGTTTACATTGGATAAATCCAAAACAGGACGAATAGCAGGTTCTGTATCGATCCCATTTTCAATCAAATCGGAAACCATTGCCATGGTAGTTGTCATGGAGGTCAATGCGACATTTCCCACCATCGAAGATGCGCTTTTTACTTTGCCTGCATAATTATGTAGCCCCATTGCGAATCCCATGTCTGCATACTGGCCAAGAAGAATGAATTTTCTTGAAGGAGAATGACTGTCGATTGCCTGCTGTGCTGCCTCGAAAGCAGCATTAGCCACCTGACTTGCCGCCGATGCAATGTCTCCGATTTTGTTTAGAATTCCCTCCCGGAAACCCATTGCTGCATTTTGACCAGCCAGGACAAAGTTAGACCGAGCGTTTCTGAAGTAATCCAGTGCCGTATTGACCAATTGAGTCACTGCATCTGTGATTGTCACTTTGCGATCCAACATACCTCCAGCCACACCCTCCGTCAGATATGTCCCGATTTCTCTTCGGAATCTTTCCGATGGCGAATTAATCTCCGCTGCAGTTCTGGCCGCCTGCTCTGCCGAATCAATCATATCAGTCGCCGCAAGATTTGCAGAATCATTCGACGCCATTCCTTCTGCCACACCGTTCACCAACTGTGCCCCTGTATCTTTTGCCAGTTCTGCCTGGTCCAAAGAAGCGGTTACATACTGCTTGATACTTTCGATTGTTCCATCGAACACCTTTCCGAATTCCAGCGCGTTTACGTTGATACCGCCATATAACGCTGACATTTTTTGTTCTGTTTCCGCCTGCAAGTTTGAAAGCTGTGTAGATGCGGCATTCGTAGCCAAAGCAAACTTCTGATCGTATAAACTTGCATACTGAGTGAGTTCCTCATCGGTCATGCTGTTGATCGCCTGAAGCTGTGCGAGAGAATCGATACCAAGCTCATTAATTGCATCTTTTAAACCACCGTCTGCTATTCTTGCATTGACTGTGGCCAACGTCGTAGCAAAAGTCTGGTATTGCTCAACCTGCCCTTGCAGATTCTTCATCAGATCCTCTTTTTTAACTGACTGCTGTTTTTCAACCGCGGAAAAGAGACCAACCTGCCCCATCAAATTGTCGGTATTGCTCTGAAGGGATTCCGTATACTTTTTCCAAAGATCCATGGTATCGGACAAAATAGATTTCTCAAATTTTGCCATATCCATGTTCTTATATTTGGATGCTTCGGTTCCCTTTTTCTTGATAGCCAGAAGCTTTTCCCAATATTCCTGCTCAGAATTCACCGATTTTTTATGAGTAGAATCCACCTTCTGATGAGTCTTTTCGGTATCATCAATCGACTGTTTATTAAGTTCCTCTTTCTGATCCTCTCCGTCGCCGTATTTTTTCAGTAGCTCTGACCAATAGTCCCCTGCCTGCTTGATCGACTTTTTGTCAGATTTCTCCTGATTTTTAAGACGTTTTTCGTTCCCCTCGTCCATTATCTTTTGGGTAGATGTCATGGCGACTTTCGCCAAGCCAGCACCTGCTTCCCCGACGACCTTTTTCGAGTTATTCAGACCTTTCGCCAAACCGTCTCCGGAATATTGCCCGATCTCTGTAAATAACTTTGACGGGGAGGCGATTCCAAGAAAATTTTTCACAGCATCTACTGCTCCGGATACCACCTCCGTAGCGGCATCAACCACTCCCTGGAACGATTTCTTGATACCCTGAATAAATCCCTGAATCATATTAATTCCGGCTGAAACAAACTCCTGATCACCGCCACTGAATACTGTTAAAATCGCTTCGATCAGGGCCATACCCAAATTCTTCATTGCATCTACAAGTAATGGCGTATTTGTCCGAATACTTTCTGCCGTTCCGTTAATGAAATCGATAATCATTTTGAATCCGGCATCTGTTAACTGAGGCGCAGCGTTTCCGATCCCCAGCAGTAACGCAGTAATGATAGATACGCCGGCCTGTATAAACTGGGGAATATTCGCTGCAATTCCTGCCATTATCGACAAAAGGATATTCATTACAGCCTGTACAATTTGCGGCGTATATTGTGCAATCGAAGTCAAAAATTCCGACACAACCAAAAGCACCCCGTCTACGATTTGGGGAACGCATCCCGTTATCGCAGTCACGATCGCACCTACAAGCGTCACCATAGCCAATGCAATAACAGGGGCTCCTGCCGTAATTGCCCGGGCAAATAGCACCATCCCTTCGCCGATTTTTCCCACAACCATGGGAATCAATCCTGCGATTCCGGTGACAATAATCGTAAGAGATGCCACAATTGAGGTCGCACCAACAGCGCCAATTCCCGTAAGCGCTAAAAAACCGGCCGCCAAAGCAGAGAGTCCGGCCCCCGCTGCTGCTAACCCCACGCCAATGCCAACAACCGCCACACCAATTAATGCAAATGCTCCGGACAGAGCCAAAATCGCCGGAATAAGCGGAGTAAGAAGGAGACCGGCTCCCCCGATAACCGCAAATGCTCCCGCCAATGCCAATAAACCTTTTCCGATTGCCTCCCAACTCATAGAGCCTAAAAGCTTCATGGTAGGGGCAATAACGGCCAGAGCTCCGGCCGCGACAATCAAAGCAGCCGAACCAAGCAAAGTGCCGTTCATAGCATGTAATCCGATTACAAGTTCAAGAAGTGCTCCGCCCATGGCGGTCAAACCTCTACCGATTTCATCCCATTGCATCCCCGAAAATTGCTTCAATGCTCCGGAAAGAACCGTTATCGCACCGGATACGGTCAACATGCCAACACCAATACCGATCATATTCTTTGGCATCATGTTTACCGATATCGCAACGCTCAAAAGTACCCCGCCAAGAGCAGCTAATCCCTTTTTAATTTCTTCCCATTCCATTTTTGAAAAGTCCGATAAAACAGAAGAGAAAATTTTCATTGCCCCTGCAATGGCAATCATGGAGGTTGCTGTTGACAGAACACCTTTGGCATTCCCCGTTAAATTTGTAAATGCTGCCAACTCGCCGAGCAGAATCCCAATACTACCAAGTCCCTTTTTCAGATCCTCATAAGACATCCCGGTAAAATCCCGACAGGCTGTCCCAAGCACTTTAATTGCTGCCGCAAGAACCAATATTCCGGCTCCTGTCGAAATCGCTTTCCCTGAAAATTTTGCCGTATTTAGAAAAACGGATACTTCGCCGAGCAAAACGCCAACTCCAATCAACCCGTTTTTAAGCTCGCCCCATTGAAACGAGGCTAAATCAGCACATGCAGAGGCTAATACCTTTATGGCCGCAGCAAACAAAATCAATCCTGCGGATCCTCTGACAATTTGTTTTGTTCCGGTCGACAGCATTTTGGCAGCACCTAACATAATTGACGACAATGCTGTAATTCCAACGATTCCTTGCCCAATATCTTCCCAACTGAGTCCGGAAAGCTTTCTCATTGCAGTAGCGAGAATCAATACCGCCGCTGATATGGAAATCATGGCGGCACAGGCCTTTCCCGTTTTTCCGGTAAGCGCGGAAATTTTGCTAAAAACGGCCATGGACGCCATTAATTCAGTGAATAATAGGGTTATGGTCATCAAGGAGGAGGTCAACTTGCCCGAATCGATCAAAGATAATACTAAAATTGATCCGGTCAGGACAGCTATTGCAGCCGCGATTTTCAGGAGCGTCCCGGCTTTCAACTGCGTCTGAAACGCTTCCAAACTTCCGCATACGCCGTCTAAAATATTCGTAATCCCCGTCAATATTCCGCCGGCATCATCAAAGGAATCCTTGATACTCTTCAAAAATTTGCTTATGACTAAAGCGATTCCGCCAAGCGATAAACTGCTGATCAGATCAAATATCCCTGAAAAATTTGCGCTTCCGAGTGCATTCGTAAATGATTCGGTTATTTTTCCGGCAACATCGGCAATTCCTTTCCCTATTGTAACGATTGCAGTTCGCAGCGCACCGAGGATTTGAAGCACTGGGCTTTGTGAAAATACGTTCCCGATCTCTTTTGCTGATGTCCGGACAGATGCTTTCATTTGAGAGGCCACTTCTCTGACCTGATCCATTCTTGCAACAATTCGCCCCAAGAAAGCTTGAAGCATCTCTAACGGAGAAAAATTCATTTTTAAAGAAAGAGTTTTGCCAAACTCCTTCGCATTTTGAACAAATCGGGAAATACCCGAAACCACGCTTCCCGTCGCTGCTTGAAATCCCCGTAACGCATTGGCAAATACGTTTGTTTTTTTTAGCCCCTCATCCAAAGCTACTACATAGTCGCCGATCCTTCCGGTAAAACTTAATAACCCATTCCCCACTGGTTTAAAGAAACTAACCAGATGTCCGACACCACTTGCAAAGGTGGAAAATGTCTGAACTCCGATATCCAATAGAGCAAAAAGTCCTTTAAAGGTGGATTTTAAATTTGCTGATTGTTCTTCGGTAAGACTCAGTCCTCCCGTAAACTCTTTTATTCTGACCGTTAGATTATAAAGTTGCTCAGCCGTCGCCGGCGGAAAAATTTCGCGAAATGCATCTTTGATTGGGACTACCACGGTTGCTATGGCATTGAATGCGCCTCGCAAACTTTCTAATATATTTTCCCTGCCGGACATCCGGGACATATTCTCAGCCAGCTCATCCAAAGATATGCTTCCCGATTTTACCGATTGCTCCAGCTGCTCCAAAGAGTTGATCTGACTTTTACTGTATCCCATTTCTTTCAGCTGCTCATCCGAAAGATTACGCGTTTTGTCCGCTAATTTTGTTATGGACTCCGATAAAATGTCGGAGGTCATCCACCCGCTTTTCAGCGCCTTCTCAAAAGAACCCTGAGAATCGATCATTTCATCAATTGCGATACCGTGCTCCTTGGCAGTGGATATAATGGCTTCTTTGAACCCCTCTTCATCAGAGATGCCTTGATTAAGCATCTGATTCCATCCGCTTCCCAAACCGCCCTCAAGAAGCGAGTTTCGTGCATTGGCTGTTTCACCGATAATGCCGCCAAAAATAGTGCTAAACTCCGTCAGAAAATCTTTTGCTTCCTCGAAATCGCCGATTATAATTTCCCAACTCTGAGTCCATCCGGACTGCATCGCTTCTTTCAGAGTGTCAAAGAGCTGTGTTACCGTCTTTACCTTAGTTGCCGCATTCACTGCAGTCTTTGACAATTGTACGATTTCTCTTGCCTGGCTCTCTGAATACCCCTGAGCAATCAAGTCAGCTTCATCATAAGCGCCCGCCAGCTGGGCCAATGTTTCGGTCAGAACTTCAGAGGTAAGCCATTCCCCCCTCGTCAGGGATTCGCGAAACGATCCATACTTCTGAATCATTGCATCTACGTTATAGCCCATTTGAGTTGCGGTTCGTTTTAATGCATTTTGAAACAATTCGCCGCCCATTCCGGCATTTACTACAGAATTCCAATCCTGTAGTTTTACTGTCCCTGCCGCAAGTGCCTGAGAAAGCTGGTACATCGCGGTAGATGCCTGTTGAGAGGTAGAGCCGGATACTGCCGCCAAATTTGCGATACCCTGAATAGCCGATACGGATTCCTTTAATCCAACGCCGGCCGCCGTAAACGTACCGATATTACGAGTCATCTCCGTAAAATTGTATATGGTTTTATCGGCATAGGTATTCAACTCATCCAACGCATCATTGACCTGATTCAGCGTTGTACCTTTGCTTTCCGTATTTGCCAGAATAGTTTGTACTGCGTTAATCTGCGTCTCGTACTCCTCAAAACCGCTTTTGATTGGATCAATCGTCAATGCGGACGCAATTTTCTTTCCGGCGTTCACGGCAGAATTTGTCAAATTCGAGACGGCAGTAATCGCCATTACATCGAACGCAGAAAACTTTGCTCTTACCGTTTCGATCGCGTTACCTAATCCGCTCAGATTTACATTTTTCGCCGCGGTACTTATATTCTCCAATCCCTTGGAAGCGCCTGTGAAATTCAGGCTGGCCTTAAGCTTATCGATCGTCGACAATGACTTCTGAACACCTTGCTCAAACTGCTTATTGTCGAAGCGCATCTCGACGACTCTCTCGTCAATGGTTGTACTCATAGCCTAGTGACCCCCTTCCACGCTGAATTTACGATCTCATCAAAAATAGGCTGGATTGAAGGATTGATGTAATCTCTCCCTTGTACCCAGCCTCCATTTCGAGTCCCATGACCATATTGTAAAATAATGGCGATCGGAACTCCATTTTGAATATTTGAATTGTAAAAGCCTATCTTTATTGAACCGTTACGGTTCTCGATCTTATAGTACCAAGAATTGGCGGTAACTCCTGATTCTACCGGCGTTGCTGATGAAAGTGCCGCCACACCGGCTCGTCCGTACCGATCGAGTTCTCCTGCATTCACAATTTCTCTTGTCCGTTCCAGGAATTTTGTGAATTTTGAGAAGTTTCCTTTTTGTCGGAATGTTATAATGCTCATATTATTCGATTTTTGTCACCGGCTTCACAATCCAGCTTTCTGTTTTCATCCCGTGGGATCCGAGAAAATCCTGAAATGCTTTACATTCTGCCGCCGTAGAGGTAAAACCTGCTATGTTTGCATACAAAAGCCCATCCTTCAGTTTCTCACCAAAATCATTCGGAAGATTCTGAATTTCCCGAAAAATGTTTAAGATCCCGTACCCATAAGAGTCTTTCGCCCTGTTCGCTTCTTCGATCGACGGATATTTTTTTGTGTCGTATCCGGGAACCGCCCATTTTCCAGCTAAATCTTCCAGATACGGTGCTTTTCCATGAGGAGAAACCAAATCATATCTGGGATCTACGCATGGATTTTTTAGAGGCTCTGCCGTTGCATATGCCTTTAAATGCTGTATCTGTGCCCGAACCCCGGTGCGGTCATCCGGGAAATAGCATCCTTTTACCCCGCCGCCGGTCGTCCCGAGTCCGGCGTAGTTATGCTGTTCCGGAATTACATCGCCGTTAAATTTAAAATACCCTGTTTCTTTAATCGCCTGACAGAAAGCTAAATCTCCTCGAATGCCTTCCTGCATCCCCTCTTCCAAAAACAGTTGAGGCAGGTGTAAATAATCATGCAGACTCGGAATATCATTTCCGCTCTCGACCATCCATTGTGTAATTTGCCTTTCCGTCAGAACAGAATCCCCAAGAAGACACGTTTTTTGTTCCTGAACAAAGGCCTCTGAAATGGCTCTCGCAATTGTCTCTGGCCCATGATAATGGTATAAACGCACGTCGTCTTCGTTATCGCAGAAACATACTTCAATTAACATGGACACAGCTTTTGTCTTTCGAATTACATACAAACCGCTTCCTGCTTTTACGCCACGGTTGGCAAAGCCAAGACGTTCCAAATTCTTGCATACGGTTATTGCCTCCGGATGCTGCTGTCCCTCATAAGTATAAACTTCGCATCCATAGCCGGAATGGTTTGCGCTGGCATTGAAATGAATGCTGATAAACCAATCCAAATCCTGTTGATTCGCCAATGTCACAGCATCCGCCAAATAGTCCGCCTGAGACTCAGCCTGGTCAATGGTGCAATCGACAATTTCTGCCCCCAGCCCACGCATAATCTCCATAAGGGCATTTCCAACTTCTCTGGTTGCCGTGGATTCCGAAAAAAGACCATTGGCTCCGTGTCCCGGACCGGTCAAAGTGTGTCCGCAGTTTATTCCGATTTTCATCTGTGTTTACCCTTTCGAATTAAGCATTTTGCGTCGCGCAGCATTGATAGCCGAATTGCTTCTTGCAATTTCTTTTGACGACATTTTTTTCGGTGGCTGATTTTTCGCATTGCATGTTCGTATCAAAGCCAGCAAACTGTTTAAATGCCATTTTTGACATTCAAATGGAATGCCGTGGCTTATCATCCAGTAATAGATAATCTCAGCGGTTATCTGTTCTCTCCCCATTTTCCCTTTTCCGCTTTCCTTGAACCAGGCGGCGGTCATCGGGGCTTCCATATATGCATTGATTTGCCGAAGGTTGTCACCCGTCACAAATCTATATGTATTCGGATCTACATTTTGTGTAATGGTCATACACCGGATATAGTCCGTTGTTTCCTCTGTTGAAAGTTCTTTTTTCGATAAAAAAGGCTTGTTCCATGTCCTTTCCCATTTTGCAATTGAGACGAGGGAATGCTCTAATTGGAGCTTTTGTTCCTTTACTGCAATAAATTCCTGCTTTGACTCGTCCCATAACTCCCCTGCCGGAACAACAATTGAAAGCATTCTCTCATCTCCTATCCTCAGATTTTGCCAGTATCCGTTACCCCATTAAATTCGCCGGTGCCGCGGCATTCTCTGCAATTTCTTTTGGCATGATTCCGTTAGCAAAATCGATTGCCGCTTTTGTATCGGTGATCAACTCCATGAACAGCTTGTCATACGCCTCTGTCTGCATGAATTCCGTACTTAATTCCTCAGACTTGATAAATCGTTTCCCATCTGGACTCTTTACTCCGTATGACTTCAAGATAAGCTGCTTAAAATTTTTCATCAGCTCAGGAAGGTTTTGAGCCGCAACAATTCGCTCCATCATTACGGAGTATCCGCCGTCTATAGAAAGCTCCATTTCTGCAAGCTCAGATTTAGAAATATTGAAATAGTAATCCTCTTCTCTTGGATTCCCATTGTAATCGATGTATTTGATCTTTTTTACCAGCATTTTGATTTTCTCCCTTCTGCAAAAAGAGCCGCCAGCTTTCCTGAATACGGCTCCGCCTTTGTTCTTCTTTACGCCGCGTTCATCAACGCGATCACTTCGTCGGGCAAGGGAAGGCGAGGCTCTGCGCCGTCCGTTCCATCTTCTGTTGTGGGATCTTTTCCGTACAGAATCTCTTCCAAAGCAGCCATCTTTGCCGCGTCGACCTTCGTGGAATCGAACATAAGGCAAGCGGTCGGCTTAAGTTTCTTTCCTTCGAGAACTGTGGAAATCGCCACCGGAGTGGTGCTCAGCTCCCAGGAGAATGTGGCCGCTTCCGGACTGTCATTTACTGTGGAATGCGCCTTTTCCGAAGGAGCTGCTTTCGCACCATAAATGAGATACAGCTTGTATCCGTACTCTTCTCCCTCTACGTCATTGCCGTAAATGGTTCTATAGCAAAAGCCAAACATTTTGCGATTCTGCTGTCCGGCATAAACACCCGGAGCAATCTCGGCAGACCCGTCGCACTCTGCGAATTCATCCGGATAGGTATACGCCTCGATAGTCGCCGCATAATCCTCTGCGGAAATAAGATTCAGATATTTGATGTTATCCGCATAAACAGGGGTTGCTTCTGCGCCCGACGGACTTTCGGTAACCGAACTGAGTCCGTTCCACGCAACTCCTTTATTGTATGTTCCATCCGGCTGAATCGGATACAGTACGCCGTTAGATACGCCTGTTTCATAAGTTCTTTCTCCGGTGTTGTCCCAAGTAAGTTTCATTTAAATACCTCCTAAAAATGAAGCAGAAAAACGTCATGATTTAAATTGCTGGATTTATAATGCCGGTTATACCGAATTGTTGGAAGTAAAGAAAGTTTCCGAACGACTTCACTATCCGGATCCGGATCTATCACTGTAATGGAATAAACGTATGATTGTCCGTATACAAGATTGTCCGCGAACGTATTCTGAATGTCGTTCCTGGAATAAACAATCGCCGGATAAGACATTTTAATCGTTTCCGGCGGTTGAAAATACACATGATCACTTCCCAACAATTGACAAAGAATATCATGCAGTTTCAATCGATGATCCGCCATTGTATATTCCTCCAATTGTCAGAATCAAACGAGGATATTTCACCTCTACCGTTATAATTTTCCATCTTGCTTCCATAAATTCGATATACCGCATCGCATGAAAATTTCGATAGGCATATGGGTCGGCCAGTATACTGATCTGATTGGAAATATTGACATTATCATTTACCTGATCTGATGTTTGAAGCTGCCTTGTATCCCGAATCAAATCGCCTGAGTACATACGCTCAGAAATTTTCTCTGTCCACACGCCAGGAGAAGTTTCTTCTGTTTCTGCATAACCGACCGCCCCATAAAATTTTGCCATTTTGAATTTTCCTTTACTTTTCTTTGAGAACCAATCCAGAAAGCCTGTAAGTCCGAGACTTAACACCATTTGCGCCTTCTACTGTAACTTTAATCTTTTGGTTATCTTTGTCGCTGATGCGAAATACAAAGACACGATCACTGTCCAACGTTACCGGCCCCTTTCCAGAAAGGCTACCGATTAACTCAACCGTAATTGTCGCGTTCTGCTCATCCGGATCGACCCGCATAACGATATAGTTTCCCGACTGTTCCTCTGGGTTTGACCCATTAAAACCGGTATATCCGGTAACATACTTTAATGTTCCGGTAATCGCTTCTTCGCCTACAGCGACATTCTCCTGCAGTTCTTCAACTGTTTTCCCGAGCACATCGGCTTCTCCGTCTTCGGGAGTGATCGAGAAGCCGGTTAAGGGTTTACCGTTACATCTTCCTCGATCGCAATCGCAGAATACACTCTGGTCAGGGCACCGGAACATCTGGTCTCCAACAGAGATTTCTCCTGGTTAAAGTCGATATCGAACTGCGTAAAGTGGGTCACTTCGCCGCCCTTTGTTGCACCCAGGGAATAATCGTTCAGATTCGTGATAATGGCCAGCAGCTTCTTGGTCTTATTGTCCGCAGTCTTGCGGGTCTTTCCCTCAAACTGCTCCACCGTCAGAATCTCACCCACGTTGAAAGCAGAAGCCAGCTCCTCTTTGGTGGCATAGATTCTTCTGCCGTTAATGTCGCGCGCAAGCAGCATCACATTGAGCATATGCGGCGTGAGGTACATATCCGGCGTACCGGTACCCTTGTAGTGTTCCCTTGCATACAGAACCGCATTGATCATCGCCTCAGCCAGGACGTAATTTTCTCCGAAATTTGCCCCGGTATTGCTGCCCTGAAGCTCTTTCCGCGCAGCTGCGATATCCAGATCTGCATGAATTGTATACAGATCGTCGTCTGTCCAGATTGGTCTGATCTTGTCCGGATCAATCTTACCCTCATCGCCTTCCTCACGACCATCGCCAAGCATCATGGCAACCGCCAGTTCCTCATTGAGCATCAGACGATCGATATCATACAGGTACTTTACATAATCGAAATCCGTGATGTCCACGATGTCATCACGATGCAGTGCGTTTTTCACATAAACGGTCTGCGGATCGGTGGTCCTGCGAACCAGCTTGAAGTTGCCGGCCAGCTTCTTCTCTTTCCCTTTCTGGTAACCCTTTGCTCGCAGCGTATCGATATTGCGAATATCTGTCTGACTGGTCCTGATTCGAGAGATCGGACTCTTATGCACCTTTCTCATGACATTCGTAATCCAGCCCTGATCATTGGTAATCAACTCCGGTGCGCCAGGGCGAACTTCCTGATACTCCGGGAACAGATTGGTTACATTTCCCTCTCCGGTCTGCACAAATCCGCCGCTGACTGCGTCGTGCTGAAGGCCGTTATCCTCCGCATAAATCTGGAGTGCTGTCTGAAAGCTGCCGATCTGGCTGCTTTTTGCCATTTTCATAACAGTCTCCTGATCGCTGTGAGAAAGAACATTGCTGTTTTCTCTGGGATCGCCATCAAATACATTGTGTTTCATGGTCTTTTTTCCTCCTTCGGTAACTTTGTCCTCATCGTCTTCTTTGTCCTCGCCGCCATCGTCGCCTTCCAAAGCGGCTCCAAGAATTGCATATACCGCTGTTTTCTGCGTTTCTGTCAACGAGTCCATGATCTCTTTGAGCGTCTTGTTTTTGTCATCCTCTACCGTTTTTTCGTTTTCCTTCGCCATTTTTTTCTCCTCTGTCGTATCTGAATGGAACAAAGAAAGCGGTTCTCCACTGTAAATTACAGCGGAATCCCCCGTTTCTTCTCCGTGCGCCATGATCTGTTCAATGAATGCTCCTGGATTTGCAGAAGCGAGAACAAGGCTCACCTCGCGTATAACTCCGTGAAGTACGTTTCCGCCCTGCTGCGTTAATTTATTTGCACAGATGGACAAACCTGTTACATCGCCATTGAGAACCAGGGCTTTTGCGTTTTGTCCGCTCGCTGTATCATTAAAACTGCAATAGGCATAAACGCCGTCCTCCCTATTTTCCAAAAGAGCGTGTCCCAGCACATTGTCTACGGAATTGTGCTGATGGTTCCAAACCAGGGGACAAGTCTTACCATCATCATCCTTGAATGCGTCGCGTCGGATTGTTCGTCCGTCACTGCACACAAGGTCATTTCTTGTGGCCCAGCCACTGAAGTCATAATCCATTTTGAATTTTTTCCTCCGTTTTTTCTTCTTTAACGCTTCCTCCGTCATCGTCGACCATGCCATTTACGTTTGACTCCGGCTTTGTGATATTGCTGTTTCGCAATTCATCAGCCTTCTTATCCTTAGACGGCTTCATCCCGATCCCCTGTCGTATTTCATTGGAAGTCATGATTTCGTTTCTCGTAAATTTGTCAGCGATTTCTGCAATGGAATTAACCGGAACGAGTTTGAAGGGGTCTCTAAAGAACAAAATCGACTGCAATTGGGTTCTGGCCGTTTTGGTCAGGAACTTTCTCTTCATCTCGTCGACGATCGCCGAAAGAATCGGTTCGATCATTCGGTTCATATAATTGAGCATTGTTGCTTCGTCTGCGGTACCATCCAGGATGCTCTGCGTTATACCCAACTGGCTGAACAGCATACTCGTCAGGTATTCGATTTGCTTCATCAGATTGTTATCCACAGATCGATTCAACTGCACAATTCTTTCGGTTCCATCTGCATAAGCGACGCCGAACTTGGAATGCGAAAGCTGATACTCCAAATCCTTCCGTCTGGTTTCCGCCCGTTGTTTCAACGCTGGAGACCGAACGGAATACGGTAACTGGATAATTAGATCCAACTTCCCGGAACTGCTTTGTTCATCGATGGCATCCAAAATATTCAGCTTTCGAATCAAACGCTGTAAAGTGCTGTTTGGTTCGTTCATGATCGAATAAAAGGGATTCTCTATAATCGCCACGGTTTTCTTTGGGAGACGGATATCCTCTTTCATACCGGTTCGATCATTGTAAAGCCGTACGCCTATGTCATCCGGGTACCATTGAATAATCTTGCCGACTCGCATGGTGTGTATTTCGTATGAACTGGATTCTGCCGGATCGAAGGTGGTGTCTACCGGAACAATCGCGACGCAGCCCTCATCCAGCAACGACATCACAACATCCTGCAAAAACGCTCTTCCGGTTTGATCCTTATTCGCTTCTGTATTCAGGCATTCATTCAGTCCAGAAGAAATGACGCCAAGGAAACGGTTATCATTATCCAATCGACAATGACAAATATCGATAGAGGAAGCATCAATGGCGACCCGGTTATAGATCGATGTGATGATCGATCGTTCATTTCCACGGGTAAGCCGAATTCGATCCGGACGGACAGAATAGCCCGGACCAGAATTGTAATAACCTCCCGTAGGATCTCTGTTTAAAAAAGCATTCCAGGCGTGTTGAAGCCTGGAACCAAACGAAATTCCCATTTTGAATTTTCCTCCTCTAATCAAAGGCCTCCCGATTTGCTTTGTAAGCAATATATGCATCCATTGTAGCTGCTACCGGGTCAATCTTTTGTTCATAGCGTTTCTTCAGTAATTTACGGTTACCATTGGTATCTTCGAGCGTAATACAGTTACCCATTGCAAATGACATGATTTCTTCGTCAAACAGAAGCATTCGATCTTCGGAAAACTTTTTCAGTTCGCCAAGAGGGACGGATTCTGTTTTTGCTCCCTGAATTACCTTTACCACGCCGAATTCCCCATTTTCGTCACACCATCTTTTTACAAATTCCTGCGCGCCATAAGGATCGTATCCGAAACAACGAACGTCATATCCTCGTTCGATTATGTGTGCGTCCAAATCTTCGTAAACCTGAATCAGATCCAATACAGTCCCCTCCATGATAATGAGGCTGCCTTCATTGATAAATTGGTCGTACTTTGCCCTCATTGCGCCGGGTAATTTCATAAGAGTACGCGATGTAATATAGCTTCTTGTCTTTATACCGAAACATCCATTGGACAGGGGAAAGAGAAACGCAAAGGCACAGAAATCATCTCCCTGAGACAGATCTCCTCCAAGCGAGCACGGCATTTGCCAGTAGTTCCTTTTTTTATGCGGCAATGTCTCTTCGTATGTAAAATAATAAGTGTATCCCTCCATGGGAATCCCGAAACGCTTTGCAAGAATGTCGTTGCGGACAGCCGGATTATTTTCAGCTCTTTCAACGTCTCTTTGATACGCCTCGTAACTGACTGTCTTTCCGATATTGGGGTTTGCTTTTATCCACATCTCCGGACAAGCAACCTCGTCCACCGAATCCAACTTGTAATACCAAATGGAAATATGAGGAGCTGAATATTCGCCCCGAAGAATTTTCATCAACTCCATTTTGACGGTATCCCCACTGCCGTTACGAACTGTCCCCTCGGAGCTGATGGCAACAATCAAAAAATCCTCCAACTTGGAAGCTCCCTGTTCGATCGCGCCTACCGGATCCTCTCGGATATCGCCGGATAACCATTCATCCACGGTAGATACCTTTGGTCTTAGTCCCTGAAGTTTATCAATTGACATGGGGCGAATTTCTAGCAGGGAACCGGTCAGAAAATTTTCGATTCCCTTTTTAGTCGGTGACAATTTCACACGTTCAGCTTTAGAACCGGTCGTATTCTGAAGGGAACCTTCCGTTAAAAAACCGAATAACGGCCCACGCGATCTGGTGATGGCAGTTCGTATCGGGGAAATTATTTCTTCTGCCTGCCGCATGGTTGGTGCAGTTGTGATCTGATGGGTTGTCTCCGTATCAACGTTCAAAAAATAATCCTGGATACAAGAGCCATACATAGATTTTGCAGCACCTCTCGCTACAATTAAATATTGTTTTGTTGTGAGTCGATGAAGCACCGATTTTCTGACGTAACGACCGCCATACCCGTCTGGATTCGGTCTATACACTGTTTTTTCTTCGAAATAGTACCAGCCAAAAATTTGTTCCGCCCATAATTTGAAAGAATCCAAAAGATGTAAATCATCGCCGTTGGTAAGGGTTAATTCGTCTTCGCAAAAAGAAATAAATCCCTCGACCTTTTGTTCGTCGTAATAATATCCGGGATGAGCAATGAGCTTATCGATCCGATACATTTCCATCTCGATTTCTTTACATATTGGAATTTCTCCACGCATTACGGCATCTCGAAACATGCCGTAGTATTTCGGAACAGCCGTGTTCGATAATGCCATACATACACCTCAATTTTTGCGCAAAAGAAAAGAGACCGTGTGGTCACAGTCTCGTTCTGCATTTTCTATTCCTTTCTCTTCATAAAAGGGCATGTTTTTTTCGCGTAGTAAACAAGGGAATCGCGCTTATAAACTTTGGTTTGATTGAGAATTTAGAATTTCGAATGTTGCTTTGATACACTCGTCACAACTATTTTCTTTATCAATCTTCTCTACAAAACATCTTCCAATCCTATTTTCGTCAATGAATTTAACAAAAGCTTCGGAATAATATCTCGGAATGTATCCCACCGTATGCTGTTGCTTATTAACTAATCTTACTGCGTTTTTATCATGAAGATTGTTTTCATGGATCAGGAAAATTTCATCGCCTTCTTCAATTGGTATCGCTTTATCGCATTCCCGTCCCTCGCACCCTAAATAATGTCGCGCACCAGCAACAAAAAAAGTTTTTCTAAATGCTCCTTTAATGTCTAAAATAGGATCTATAAAATGTAAATTGTCAATGGGCAATCGAGCTCCGCTTCTTTTCAAAAGTTCATATGAATTATATTCTTCCAAACCATATTTCTCCAGAATCTTCTGAATATCTTTCCGTTTCTTATCCGGAAGCCTGCTGGAAAACACCGGAAATAGTTCATCACATTCATATGTTCTGTCTAGATCCTCAAAAGAGACTAACAATGTGAAGCCCTCTTTTTTTGCCTCTTCTATTTCTTCACAATATTGAAATTCATATTTTCCGTTTTTGATAAGTTGTCCGACAATATATTGTCTCCTGTTTGTGGGACACTTCCAAATTAAATACAGATAATCCTTGCCGTTTCTAATTGACATGTTGTTCGTCCTTTCCGAAATAAACTTCTTTCAGCATTTTATCAACTCGTTCTTCTGTTATCATACAGATTATTCTGTCGGCAAAGCCGAAGTTAAACAATTTTAATTCCTTTTCCAGATTACCCCTTCAGCTCCTTGATCGCCAGGGCAATCCCCAAGGCAGAACTACCAACTGCTAAAGTGCTTCCCGCAACTTCTAAAATATTGGAAACTCGCTGTCTCCCTTTGGAAATCGCCGGGGCACTCTCTTCTCCAAAAAGCTTGTTATACTGCTGTTCCAAAAGCTCTCGATTAATCCGGTCACGCATTTCTTTGTCTGTCAGCTTCGACAAATCCATCTTTTTTCTGACCGGCTTCGGGCGAGAGCTCTGTTCAATGTCTTTGGCGCGCCGTATCAGGTCAGTTCCGCTGTCTACGGTTCTCTTAGACCGTTCGAGATCTTCTTTCGACCAACGTTTTGGATCCGGTTTGCTGACATCGATACGATTATCTTTCTTCCGAGAAGCGTTTTCTCGAACATCGCGGTCATACCGTTTTTTTCCCTGCGCCGTGAGACTTCCATCCTTGTTCTGATATCGGCGAACGCCCCATTTCATTCCAAGCACGCCGTGATGATATAAAGTATGTTCCATGTTATTCTCCTTTCTCTCCGGTTGTTTCAACTTCCAGATTTAAACGCCACTCAAATTCACTGATCATCTGCTTCATAGATTCCATTACCGCAGCGCTGAGCGGAGGATCGAACAGCATTTTTACTCGCAACAATATATAAGACTTTACGCTCTCCAATCGAACGGATTCTGCCAAAAAATCACTCCATGTGGCCAAATCATCCTGAATTGTGAATCCCTCTGCCGGTCCGACTCCCAATTGTGTAAGGACCATGAACGCTGTATTGATGTGCATAATAATGTCGGGATCAAAGTGTGTATAGTTCTCTTCAATTCCCAGCATCTTCTTAATAGAAATTAATATGCTTTCATTCATATCCATAATTGCATCTCCTTTTAGTGTCTCCATGGACAAGTGTCGTTTGGTTTTCGATCAACCGGCATTTTTGTAATCAGACTTTCATCACCGTAATGAATTGCATTGTGTGTGATATGTGTCGTTGTGATCAAATAATCCGGATTCAGAAGGAAATCCGTTTTGAATTGGATGTCGCTTAACGAAATTGGATTCATGTGATGAATGATAATTCCACGGTCAATCGGGCGATCCGTAATCCCGAGATCACATCCGTAATCACGGACAATTACAATATTTCGAACACGTTTCCATTCTGCTGATTTGTAGAATATCTGATTTATGTATCGGTCAAAACCGAATGTTTCTTTTCCTACCTTACCGTCCAGCTTTAAATATGCATAGCGTTCTTCAAAAGTCGGCAATTGACGCAACTCCCGATAGGACCTAATAATCATCGTCTTCTCTGTCTCCGTGACCGCTGTAGCGTTTCATTGCTGCGATAGCGGCTTCGTATTTTTCTTCCGTTTTCTTTGCCGATCTTAAAACTTCAGCTTTTGCCTTAAGAAGCTCATTTTCCTTTTCGAGCTTTTCTCTTTCCAGACGTTCTTTCGCAGAAGCCCACCGGATAATGGAAGTTGTTTCCTGAGAGGTTGCCGTCCCATTTTTCAGACGTTCTTCTACCAGATTCATTGCCAACGCAATCAAACGGTTTTCTTGTGCTTCCGGCGTCAAAGCCGGGCGACTCTTTTTAATGTGTTCTTTCTCTTCCGGCTTTTGTTTTCGCATTGTTTTAACTCCTTTTAGCATGAAATGTTTGCTCTTTCTTTTATCAATTCCGCGTGCTATCCAGTGTTTAAAAGAGTCCATAAAGCGGTCATAGAAAGCTCCGAATAACTATTCCAACACACGGAAGGGAGGCGCGCATCACAATGTATGGAGGATAACGCATCTTTATGGACTCTTTTAAACACTGACCCCCCTGGAAATATCTCATAAAATATCCCTCCGGAGAATTTTTTAAGACCGCCGCGATGACAGAGGGGGTGTTATTTTTGCAGACCCCCTCCCCTATCATCCAAGATCTTCCAGAAAAATACAGATTGTTCTTTGAGAAATTTTTTTAATATTTTTTTTTATTTTACGAAGCCGCAGCGCCGGCATCCCGACGATAGACCTTCTTGTACATGTTCATGAAGTCATACTTAATGATCTCGTCGATTGCCCTCTCAATTTCCTCGTTGTTTTCCTCGTCTGACAATTGATCCGAGGTCCTTGCGATTCGTCCCAAGTAACCGCAGGAGTTATACCCATGCTCAACATCAAATAGAAACCATGAAGTGAACTGTTCGAACGGATCATACGGATTGTCTTTGGTTGTTAACGCACATGCATCACTCATAACTTAGCTCACTCCCTTTCCATTCAAATACTTTGACACCGTAGAACTGGAAATACCAATTGCCTCAGCGATTTCTGATGTAGTATACCCAGAAGCTTTCATGGCAGAGATCTTATTAATCTTTGCTGTGCTTAAAGTTTGAGTGGCACGAGGCGTTGCTCGCTGTCTTACAGAGTCAATGTCAGCATGATTGAGAATCTGGGACAGCCTGTTCTCACTGATTGCGCCTGCCTGTATTGCTTCCCACTCACGATCCGTAATTTCAATTGGTTTCCTTTCGGCACCAACCTTTATTCTGGCCGCAGTAAGCGCTCTTTGACCTTCTTTTTTAATCTCCGCTCTGGTCATATCAGGATTTGCCTGTTTCTTTGCTTCTACAACGGCGTTAGCCATAACCTGGGCCTGGCGTTCGCGAGGGGCATTCTTTAATGCTACATTAAGTTTGGCAGTGAGAGATTTCACCTCGCTGATATATGTCTCCTTCGCCGAAGCGGAATACGGTATCTTTCCAGCAGAAAGTATCTCTTTTCTTGCCCGATTGGCCATTGCCTTCAATCGATTGGCATAATCTGCATATGCTTCTTCTACGGGGTGCCCGGAGGATAAAGTATGTGCGTCCGATGTCTCCGCCATTTGTGTACTTGCCTGGGTACGCTTTTTCAGCTTTCCCTCTTTATCGACGTACTCTGGATTATCTACCTGTTTCCATACAAGCGCACCAGTATTGGGATCAATGGTTGGACTTCCCTGGCGTTTTACGATAGAAACTTCCGATTTCGCACGAGATATTAAAGTCGATGCTCCCTCACGATATCGTCCGTCAGAGTCTACCCGTCCCTGGTAATTCTTTTTTAAAGATGCGATTCCATTATCGATCTCGCTTTGCTTATAATCCAGTTTATGCTTTTCTGCATCGATAACCACCATGCTGTGACGAACCGCTCGTGCTAGCTCATCCGGCTCAGCACCCTTCAACGTCATGTCCGTAATCAGATTCGAAATTTTGCCCATCTCCGTTTGGGTATTTTTCATTATCCGTATTTTCTGACCGTTGGCATTGAAATAATCGTTTCCTTTTTTGACAGTTCCGTATTCCATTTTAGGATCGAAATCTTCCAATCCCGTTAATTGTCTGGTTGATGTAATGCGAACACGGCTGCTGGACGAATTACACGGAATAACCATAACCGTGTCCCCATCAAAATCTGCTCCCGACAATCGTTCTGCAACCTTCGCATTGATTCCAATTGCATCGGCCGGCGTAGTTCCCAGGATACTTTTGCCTTCCTGTTGCCTGTTATTTACCTTCAGAATCGGTATCTCAAACGTTCCGCCGTGCGGATATCTGATAAGAGCGACCGTTTCTCCATCGCGATAATTTGGCGCGTAGACCTCATTATCTTTAATCGTGGTAAGAGGCAGGATAACCTGATACTTCTGTCTCGGAAGGGCAGCTGCATACAAATGGACCGCCGCGGAATCGCAGTCATCCGAAAAAGATTTCAACAAATTCTTTTTCACGGTGGGATTATTTAAAGCTAAGATTTCATCCAACTCTGCCTGCTTATCGGAAGCTGCCAGGTTTAACTGTTTTTTTACAAGCTGCAAACTCTGCTTGGACAGAAATTGAGACGGAAGTTTTTTAGCCCATTCGCCCCAGTCCCCCTCTTCTGCTCGCTTGTTAATCAACGATAGACGTTCCTTGCCATTCTTATCAATGTAATAGCTCTGTCCCCCACGCTCTTTAATCAAAGATCCAAACGGGTTATCCGGATCATCCTTAATATTCTTCAGAACATCTCCCATGGGGGTTCCAACTTTTTTATTGGTATTGAACCGAACGTCAATCCCTTCCGGAAGATCGTCGGTATATACGGCCATTCCCTTTAAATATTTTGATCCGTCTACCAAAATTCTGACCTGTGCGTAATGGGAATCTCCCAAAGAAAGATCCTCTACGCCGCGTCGAATCTCCATAACGCCATCTTTGTTCTTTCCGCCTTCTTCTGCATATCGGATCTGCAGACGCTTCGAATCCATGCTCTCCGGATAAACGAAAGCTTTTTTAAAGGTTTGTCCATCGTCATAGGAAATATAATCCTGAAGAGAATGTACATTCTCATAGTTATAAATCTCCTTATGCTCTGTTCCGGGAGGACAAATTACTTTAAGATTTGTCTGCTTTCCGGGATTCGTAGCCTGCGGAACGCCTCCTCCATAAACCGGGTATCCTTCCATTTCCAGCATATAAAGAGCCTGATTCAATTTCTCTTTTGATATTCCCAGTTCTTTTTCTACGCCGGTGCCAACATCTATCATTCCTTTTTCGTCGATTTGTTTTTTCAGAAAGTCTGCCGTTTTCCTTGCCTGATTCATTCTTGCTTCTGAATTTTCATTTAGCAGGGAACGTACTGAGGAATCGTTGTTATACCCCATCTTTTCCGCAATTTCATTTAAGCTGAATCCTTTTTCACGAAGTCCTTTTGCGGTAGCCACATCCAACGCGCGGCGTTCATCCTTAGCAAGGCTAAGTTGGGTTCGAAATTGAGTTGTTGTTAAACCCATGGATTTCGCAATCGCCGGATCGCCGGTCCATACTTTTCCATTTTTATCTTTAAAGGTAAAATTCTGTGAACGCAGCTCATCCACCCGACTCAAAAAATCGCCGCTGTGTTGATAAGGATTCTCTCCTGATCCCCAGGGATACCGGCCAGATCTTCTTATCACTCCATAATGCATCAACTCATCCAATTCCGGTTTCTCATAATACATGATCTATTCCTCCTGGGATTTTAACTTACTGATGATTTTGTCAAAGGATATTATTTTATCCATAACCGGCACAATATCCTCAACCGTTGGCGTGAAGCAAATAATGTCATCGGACTGATACAGACGAAGCTCTGTTTCTATATCCGCCGGCTTTATATGATATTCCAAACAAAAAAGAGCAGCATATATAACAAGCTGCTCCATGTGAGCGGGAATTTCCCCGGTCTTCAAGTCATGTATTCTCAATAAGCCGTTTCGAAATGCAATCGCATCCGCCGTTCCAAAACAATTCTCCGAATAATAGAGAACCTGTTCCGGGGTCATTTTAAAGCCGATCGCATCGTTAACATACATGTTCAACGTTTTTTTCGATTTCGGCAACTTCTGTCTCAGCCGAATGCATCGCGCAGCAAATTCGTGAAGCTCTGTTCCTTTCTGAACTGCCAAATATTTTGCATACGCCATTGCTATTTTCTCGTCGCTGTAGTTGACCCAATGATATTTGCTAGCGCTAAGAAACGCATGTTGCCCCTCATAATTCGAATGCTTGTTGAAGTTCACGCAACACTTCCTCCTTGTTCTCCGGATAAATAAAACGAGAAAAAGACATCTCGTTCATTAATCCGACATAATATTCTTGATTCGGTTGTTTTGTTGCACGCGAATTTTTTTTACACTCCAAAGTTGCCCATTTACTACGATAAAAAATTGTCAAATCCGGAATCCCCTGAATATAATTTGGATCGTTTTTTGTAACGACACATCCCGGCAGCAATCTTTTTATTTCTTTAATCAGAGAAGACTGGAATTGATTTTCGTTCACGGTTGCTTTCCCCCGAGTATCGAATGGTTATTGTTGGTTTCGTAATAAAAAGAGAAAGGGTATTATATAAAACGCATAATATCTTTCTCTTCATAAAAGGGCATGTTTTTTTCGCGCGCAAAAAAAAGACAGGGCGATAAGAACCCCGTCTTTATTGAAACTTGCTATTTTCCTTTATGCAGTTTTCAAATAAATGTCACCCTCTGCAGTTATGCAATATTCCCTTTCCGATACCATAGCTTGCAAAGCGTTCTGCAGATTCTTTCCCAGCACAGAATCTTCGCCGGTTGTGAGAGAATCTACAAGTTCGCCGATCATCGTTTCATATGCCTGCTTATCGATCTTCTTCCGGCCGATTCCCTCTTTGTAATCGTCCACTCTCTTACGCAATTCACTGAAATTACCTAATACTCTTCTTTCACATCTCTGAATCTGGATCCGCATTTCATTTTTCACATATCCAATGTAATCTTTATCATAATTTTCAGAATAATATGTTTCCAAAATATTGGCCATTCCATATAATTGCATAGAAATATCAAGACAATGTTTGATCTTTCCCGCCTGCTCCATTAAAGCATCAATATCCGACAGACTCTTGTCTTTTACGGTGTTGTCCAAATCGTTCATGAAAAACTCGATATCCTTCATTGCTACTTTTTTCGCTTCCTGCAGACTGGTTATCGTGGCCGCTCGCTGCTCATTGTGCATCATAATGGATGAAAAATTTTGATAGGCGTATTTTACAAAGCTAACTTCGGACATCAATTCAGCCCTTTTGTCTCCGTACAAAAATTCCAGGATTTTATCAACGCTCTCTCGGATCATTCCCAATTCGTTATTGATCATTGCTAAATAATATTGTCCTGAAGCAAGCGACATTGTGCTGAATATTCCTACAAAAGCTGCCTGCGCTACAAGTGGATGTAAGGATGCCATTCCGACAAACTTTCCTTGTTCACCCTGAATCATTGTGGCGAATCCGCCTTGTTTTAATGGTGTCAGTATCTGCGGAAGTCCAGCCGGATATTTTACAATATAGCAATCCGCCATGCTGGCAGCCCCAATGAGACCGGGCAATTGCGAATAAAGTGCCGAAACCTGCTTTTGAGAATTCGCATTTATGGAAAGTTTCTTATATCCATGCTGCAGGTCGATATCCCTTTTGGGAACCTGAATATTCAGACCAGCACTCTCCATCACGTTAACTAACTCCCTCAACTCCGAAGTGTCCTGTTTTATACCAGCTATATTTGCTATCTCGCCCATATCTCCATCTCCTCAGTCATAGCGTTTTTTCACAAAGGTTTTATCAAACCTATCGGTTCTACGAGTTCTTTGTCGCAAATATCTTAACATAGTCCGCGAAAGAAAGGAAGATATTAATAAATTATTTTCGGATATTTGTGCTCTTTTACAATCTTACATCGTCTCTTAAATTGATTTCCGGTTTCTTGGCATAGAACTTGCATACCGGCTCACTCCATTTGATGAACGAAATATCATCGAAATAGTCGCTGTGAAATTTGCTTAAATTTTCCACATATGCCAGATATATATTTTTATAACTGCAAACGTCTCGATGATTACATCTCGCACAGATAGTTTCTCTGCATCCTTCGTTCATAATAACTCACTCCTTTTTGTAGAATCATTTTTCATATGCCACGCCAAAATTCGTCTTGCCCACTTTGCCCACCTTTTTTCATTACTTATATATATAATTGATTTTTTTCCTCACGTTTAAATAAGAAAATAGGTGGGAAAGTGGGCACGGAGCCCGCAAACCCGCATAAATACTGGGTTTTTCGTGGCCACTTTTAGTTTTGAAAAGTGGGCAAAAAGTGGGCAAAAACTGGGTTTCTCCACAAAATTGACCGTTGAGGGCCAGAAAAAGTGGGCAAATGGCCACTTTTATAAACCACAAAGTGGGCAAAATTTATGCCATTTTTAATCTAGATTAGAGCAAATCACTCCAATTTTTTCATCAAATCGTATTGATTTTTCAACCCGATTCTAAAAATATCAGACATTGAAAGATAGGTATTCATCGTCAAATATTCGAGCATTTCCGTTTCCTTTGGACCAATTCGGATCGTTACTTGCCTATTTTTACGCTCTTTTTTCGACCCCTTTTTCAAGAAAATCACCTCCCTTTCCTTTTGAATTATCGTTATTTCGTTTATCTTTTTAATTCATTTTTCACGTTTTTGTCTCCCATCTTACCGGTTTATGTGAGTACAGATTAACCGGCTCTTCCAGACACTCGTTGCAGGGATCTTCTTTTTCTTTCGATTCAGAATACCTACATCGACTACAATATTCATGAAAATAGACTTCCTTAGACGATTCATCCATGTGTAAACCTCCTCTTCAAATGCGTAATAACATGTGTCAACATTCCATCCGTTATTGTTGCGCTAGTCTTATTTTTCGCCCCTCGAAGTAATAAGAACAGAATACGGCAGAGTCTCAATCCATTTGCAAAAATCTACCCACTCATCCAGCTTATGGTTCCTCCGGCTTTTATAAATATTGGCCAGAACCTCATAATTGAGCATTATTGTTCGTTTCTGATTATAACTGCTCGGAAGAAGCTGAATCATCTGCCACCAGTATTTTTTGTCCCCGGTTACAAGATACTTCTCTCTATAATGGTTCAATGCTCTAATCATACAATCCAGAATATCTTCTGATGATAAATAAATTCCGTCTTCTTCATTAAGGCAGAAAAACATACCAGAAGTTTTAATATCCCATGTATCCGAATAAGCACCAGATCCTTTTGGAATATGCTCATGTGAAAAATCACCCCTGTCAAATTCCTTCGCCTGAATTTTATGCATCGTGCTGCAACTATTCGCAACTGTACCCACTTTGTAAGTATCGAACTCCTTCCACCAGTAAAGCGGAGCAGTAATGTCCAGATAAACTGCAATCATCCGCATAAACTTTCGATGATCCGTACCGGCTGATCGTAATTGTTTCATCAGATTAAGGTCATTAGGACCAATATACAATCCGCTTTCTTTGTCGCATTCCGGAATGGAATTTTCACAAAATTCGTTACACCAGACACTGCCCTGCGTGCAGCTATTGCTTTTCTCCCAACTGTTCATCGGGTTCCGCATCCCTCGGATAGCATGTCTCCATCCGGTAACTTCTATATTTTCAATTTTAATCATCGATTTTGTTCTCCTTCCTCATCTTCTCTAACTCTGAAAGCATCTGATTCTCTTCATCGCAAAAGACAATTTGAAATGGATCAACCTGTCTAATTCCATCTGAAAACTCTACAATTCCAAACACTTTACTAAATATCCCTGCCGGAGCTCCGCCAATCAGTGGACTAGCCTCCAGCGGCTTCGAATAGTGTTCCCATGCGTGAAAATATCCCATCTTTCCGTCAACTTGACAAAGTCTGGTTTTCCATTCTATCTGTATATTAAGGCCGGTCATTGTAAATTTCTCCTTTCTCTCTCCAGCTTTACGTCAACAGCCTTCTGCAAATCTTCTGACTTAATATCAAAAATGGACTCCAGGAAGTTCAGACAAATATACGCATCTGCCATCTCTTCCAAGAGTCCAATTCTGTCGCCATAACCGCGAATTTGTTTACTGATTTGCTGCTGAAGCTCTGCAAATTCCTCCATTGCCACCGTGCACTTCGTCTTCCAATGATACTTTTGAAGACTGCTCTGAACAATCCTCCGTCTCTCCTTTTCGGAAAGCTGAATATCACTTTTTAATCCCTGAATAAATCTGCCTCGATTCATTTTTCTGCTCCTCCGCCCAGAGTTCCATATCTGTTTTTTTCCATTGTGAGAAGAATTCAAAATTTCTAACAACGGCAAATCTGCAAAATATCTCACCTCAAATGGAATCATCTCATCGTTTAAAATTCCATGTGTATACCATTTGCCATCCGTTCGCATTTCTGCGACAGTCGGTATACACTCATAATCACCCGCGAAATATTTTATCAATACCCAATCATATTTTTCTCTGGAATATTCGGATATTGGTCGCCATATTGATCTCTCCCAATAGTATCCATACTCGCTATTTACAAAATTCTTAGCATGGTTTATATCTGATGTATGCTTACACTCTGTGCCCGGACAAACATCGCCGCAGCGTTTCTCTTCCATTGCCTGGCTTAATTTAATCACGATCTCTCCTTTCTCGAATAAACGTGCGTTCCCGTCCTGGGGTTATAATCGAGCCAACCACAATGCCGATTGCAAGTTCCATAGAGTTCTCCTTTCAAATTGTTTTTCAGATATCAAAATACCACGTTTTCTTGTCATCTGCGTACTGGATTTTTAAGCTAGGATAAAAAGAAAGAGCCCTTATTAGGACTCCTCCTCTTTCTTTTTAGAATTCCGAATCTTATCAAGACCCGTCGCAATTCCCGCACCCAACGCCACTAACGAGCCACAAATGATTCCAACGATAACTCCTTGTTTCAATCCATACTGAATTCCTTCATCATAGAAAGCAGTAAGAGTTTCGCTATGCTCTGTTAATAGCTCGTTCAATTCGTCGATTTGCTTATGTGACATTTTCTTCATAAAATATCGCGCTCCTTTCATAACAGGAGCTGTTATTTCTGCGTGCCTCACCTTCATAGACAATTTTCTTTCTCAAATCTGCCCAAGAAATATAGCGCTCTTTCAATTTTTCAAAAATCTGTTAAAATATAATAAAGCTGCTGCATCAAAATCCATCGCATAAGGAGGCCAATGCCCATGCAAAACAGAATATCCGCAAATGCTACCACACCCAACAGCTTTGACTTCAAGAATCTGGTGATAGCCGTCACCGTAATTTTGACTGTTGTAGTTTGTTATTGTGTTACCGTTATTATAAACGCAAAAAATAACAGGAACGTTGAATTGTCTTACAAAGACTTTTCACTGAGTATTGAGGGCCCACAATTCCCCGTTTCTCCAGTTGTACCAGCTTAATATGATTTCACCTGATTCAGCAGCTTTATATCAAAAATGATTATAAAAATAGCCCGAATTCCCTAATAAAAAGAATCCGAGCCGATACGCCAATTTGACAAGCTTTATTCAATTACCTCGATGGATTTGATTTCGTTTTCGTTAAATCCAATCCACTTCCCGGGTCTTTGTGGACAATTATAAATATCAATAGCGGCTATTCCTTCCGGTTCATTGTCTTCTGGATAAATATAGTCTCCAACAATCCCCTCAAATATTTCCCCATCAACATCTGTAATTTTTACTTTTTTCCCCTCTAATGATTGATTAAGTTTCATCTGAATTCTCCTTCCTTACGGGATAAATATGTGTTCCTGTTTTAGAATACACTATCATAGCCTTGTTACTACGAATTTCATTTCCGTCCGCATCAACATATATGCCTATATTATGTTCAGCTTCAATGCGTTCCCGATGATTCCACTGCTTGTTTTTACCTGTATAAATGGGTTTTCCGTTCCCTCCATATTTATCCACCAACTCCTGCGCATAATCCAGATCCCCATCCAAATAACTTCTGCCCGGTGTATGCCAGCTTTTCGTATGTCTAAGCTGTTTCTCCCGATTGATTTTCTTTGAAACCTCACCCGATTTAATAGCGTCCTCCACTATTTTATCATGGCCGCCAGATTTATCAAGCGGATATGGCGGACCATTTTTAACGCCCCATTTCTGACCTTTGACTCCGTGATGTTCAAGCGTTTCACTGTCAAACAGTTTTTCCGCCATCTTTCGCAAGATATCTTCGACCTGCTTTCTGGAACCCGGATTAAGTTTAATATAATCCAGGCGTTTCTCATACCATTCAAATATCTCGGTAAGATCGCCGTTCTCCCAACTGAAGCTCCACCAATCGCAAATCATTTCCACAATATAATTATGCGGCATTTCAAGGCATATCATATCTTTATCGGGATCATCGTTGATCAGAACCCAATGCTGCCAATGGTGCGGGTTCCGGTGAATATGTTTTAACCATGCCTGATAAAAAGCCTGAACGACAGCATAAGACCGGTTGCCGCCGTAAAAATACGCATCGTATGCTTCATATTCATCCGGCTCATTTTTAGAATGATCATGTGCAAATGTGATTTGCCATTCGTAGTCGACGTCTTTCTTCAGTATTTCCGGAATATGCTTTTGGATCCATTCAAATCCTCTTTTAACATTTGCTCTGTGTCGTTCTAAATACCAGTCGTACTCAAAACTCATTACGCCCTCCTTCTTTTACTTCCCAATAATATTTGTTTATCAGACACATTTCTTTACTAAACAACAAAAGTCCTGCTATTGGAAGGGTTACAAAAGCAACCGTTCCGTCCTTCACCAGCAAAATCATCGCACCGGTGATACCGAGTAAAAGGAGCCCGGTTAATTTTTGTGTTATGAAATATATCCGACGTTTTCTATTCCTTTTGAACTGCTCCATTCCGGCACGATAGCCAGCCTGGTATTCCGTACTATAATTTACGATCATATTCTTCTCCCTTCTTTTACAAACAACTAACGAATCTTTTTTCACGGTCATAACGATACGGATGATCGCTCAGAATATCGTCACTGTCTAAACACATGTTGTTCACATCATGTATAATGGTTTTCAAGTTATCCGTTCGCGAAAGATCACATTCCGGAACAACAATAATTTCATGTATACTGGATGGAAAAATAATCAAATCAGAATCAAATCTCCGGGAAATCACATCTAAACGATTTGTGCATAGCATTTGAAACGCTCCATTTACATATAGTTCGTTTGTAAGCACCAATGCCCGGTTTCCCAAAAATCTTTCATGAGCCGGAATAAAACTCTCTAATTCTACCTCTATGCCATTGCTCAAATTTTCAATTGCTGCATTATATAAATGTTCTTCGCATACACCCATATAATCCATTAATGAATTCGTAACAATGAAGCTTACGACTTCTTCTGTTTCGGCGGCAACGATTATACGATAAATGATTCCCAGATCAAGATAATTCCGGTGAGGTACGGACTCAACCAACTCTCGATGAAGTTCTTTGTTGATGAGTTGTCCCATGATATTTTTTAGAACCAGTTTATCTCTGTACTCATCTACTGCAATGATTTTAGAATTCATGCTCTTTTTTCTCCTTTCCGTTTAACCATCCCGTCTCATTAAATTTCTTTTTTTCTTTCAAGGCTTTTGCAATGGCCAAGTCAATGGATGCGCGACTTTTCAGATGATAATAATACAGGTCTGTATAGGGCGTATTAAGCCGGTCGATTCTTCCGCTGGATTGCGCCATTATTTTGTAAGAATAATTTTGTGAAAAGAACACAATAGTATCCGTTTTGATGCAGTTCCATCCCTCCGCTCCAGCGTTATACTGCACTAAATAGATCCATTTTTCTGCGTTGGGTATGGGCTGATGTTGATGACCATTCCACTCTGCAATTTCAAAGAATATAGTGTCAGCATGGGGAATTAAAAAATCCTTTATCGACCACAATTCGTAATCGAAATTATAAAACACAATTATCCTCGGATGGTTTTTCAAAAGCTCCATGATTACAGCCAAGCGTGAGTCATCAGAATTCACAACCTTACGCAACGCATAGCATAATTCACCGGCATTGGTTATCGGTTCGTTTCTCCATATATCCCATCGATCCCGCAGTATCCGCTTATATTGAACAATGTCATACTCGCAGAAAATATCTTTGTGATGAGATATCGTTTTTCTTTTAAAATCCATAGTAATCAAAATCGAATTGCGAAGCCGGATTAATCGTCCCGTGTTTAAATATCTATCCACTTTTGGATATTTACTGAAACGGCAGTATATTATATGCTCCCTGATAAACTCAGTGCGGTTTCGATAAAAGCCGTTCGCAATAAAAACCGGGATATAATCTTCCCAGGTATCCCCGGGTGTTGCCGATAGTAAGATCCAGTTATTTTGCCTGCAGATTTTCAGAAACGCTTTCACCCACGCCCCAGAACCAACCACTCGCTGTTCATCAAATATAAAAAAAGCTCCTGATACACCATCGTATTTTTTGATGTTGTTCCAGGAATCAACGACAATTCTATTTTTATATATGTTCACATCCGGGTTCGTAGACAAAAGAAACGGTGCAAGCTCTCTTTCCCATTCCAGGGTATCCCTCTTTCTTGCGGTGGTAATGATAAATAAATCTTTCGGATGATCGGTCATATTTCTATACCTATCGCCTTTAAGAGCCGCAATACTTCCTCCCTCGTTTAAATAGTAATAGGCCAAAGCTGTTATTGATTTTCCACTCCCAACGCCACCGCATAGAATGCAACCATTTTTCATTCTTTTGATCGCATCGATTTGATAATCGTACAATTTTACGCTCATATCGTCGGCGCTTTTTCTCCCTTCTGAAAATACGCGGCTGTTTCCTCTTGCCGGACATTTAACCAAAATATGTGTAACACTGGCACCGCGTTGCTGCTATTTAATTAAAAGGAACTTCTTCCGGCCCTTCTTCCTCCGCATACTTATCCGCAAATTCATCCTCCTCGATCGTAACGTACATCGTTTTAAGATACGCCTTTACGCCAGACTTTCCGTTCACTTCCCAGCAATATGGGCGAATAATTAAATCTACGTTGCGGATTTCCGCAAAATCAAGTGTGCTGATAGACTCTTCGTCAAGCCGCGTCTGACCTCTCCTTGTGACGAGAATTACTTTAGGCGGAATATTAAGATAACTTACTGTCACCTGGAGATAGTAACGCGGTTCTTCGTCGTCATCTCTCGGATTAAGAACTCTTACATTCCATCCGTCAGCGGACAATTTATCAGCCATCTCTCGCCCGTCAATAATCACGCAAAAATTTCTCGTTCCCTCCCGGTTATATTTACTTCCTTCTCCCTTAAAATTTCGAAAGATGATCCTTGCTCCTTCAATCCGAATGTTGTCAACATTTTTGTAAGCCATTGTGTTTTCTCCTTTGAAATATAAATTTTTGTAAGAAAAAAAAGACGTCAAGCAATCTCAACGTCTTTCATTCTTCATAATAGTGTCTGTGTTTTTTGCGACTCAATCAAATGGTAATTCGTCTTCGTCTGTTTCCGGTATATTCATAAAGTCCGAAGCCGGCATCTTTTCTGTAATGTATGGATCGTCCGACACAAACCGCTCGAAATCCCCATATTTTGAGATTGCCGCTACCGCCTTATCTACCATGGTATTGTAGTAAGCTATATCGATTGAGTCTTCCTTCCCCAGCTCTCTTACTACCTCTGACTCCATCCATCGATGATCTTTTGTTCCCCCGACGGCATAATATTTCCCGTCCTTTTCCCGTAACAAGATACCTCCGCCGTCACCATCCCGAATTGGGCAAAACTGACCGACTTTTCCAATAAACCGGTAATTATGCCCTGCAGCAATTCTCGGCATTAATTCCCGCTTGGAACTTTCCCATGTGATATCGGATATCTGTCCTTTTCGGTACTTACTTTCATCATTGGAAAGAAGTTTTTCGTATTCTGAAACATCCGGAAGACCCTCATTCAGATCCAAATATAACGCCGAAGTAACCGATTTTGTCTCACACATATCCTCGAACCGGATCGGCTCATGGCTGAACAAAGTCTTAAAAACATAGGGAACCTGAAACTGTGTTCCGGTTGCTGTCCATTTCCCAGCTTCTTCGCCATCTTTATACTTTGCAATATAAACGGCATCATTCACCAGACACATTCGATCATAGGTTGCCTCATGTTCAAATGTGTACCCGTATCGTTTCCCAAAATCCATTACAAATTGTATGATTTCCGGCGTAGCATTAGGAATCTTGATCGAGTCGGTTTTTATATGAGCTACCGTGAAACCTCTTGCCTGTACCTCATATTTCAAATCAATCATAAATAAAGCGCCGCGTTTTGCCACGATATTGTCTTTATTTCTTACATCTCTGAACGGATTATCAAAGTTTGCAAAGGTGAGTCCGTACACAGAATTAATAGCGGTCTTTAAAGCATTCGCCAAGTCCTTGGCGGTCAACTCTCCGTCGATCACCCGTTGAATATATGGCTTAAGCTTTCCGGATAACATCGCGTCCACTTCGACCCATGCTTTATGCTTTATACTTACACGGCCTTCTACAATTTCACGGAACGCCCGCGTAAATCGTACTCCGAATAACACCTCTGCAATCGTGCTGTGCGGATGCATAGACGCAATATCAAGAAGCGCGACGTCAACATATATACCAGGCTCGGCGTATACTTCTCCACCTTCTCCTACTTCTTCTCCACGATAAAATGATTTTCCATTTTCGAATTTATAACCCGGGAAATAGGGAAGAAAACTCTCTTTTCCATCCATTCCTGAGAATTTTTGTGCCATCATTTCCGGGCAAGATTCTTTGAGAAAGTCGAAGATCTCCGGTTCTAACTCAGTAACCGGTTCTGACAGGTTTCGATATCGAAATTCTCCCTGCAGCATTCTTACATTTCCAAATATAATTTTCTGAGTCAGCGTATTTGTTGTGTCGTTGACCGTCATGCCAGCCAAATCGGCCAGGATCTGTCTTGCAGTCCAATCAGCCTTTAAATATTCAAATGATGCTTCCGTAGCCAAAACATCGTTATCACAATATTCCGCAACCTTTGGCCATAATTCTTCCGGTACCGGCTGATCCCATGGAAGCCCGAGTTCGTGATGCTTGATTCCCTTCAACAGCGCCCTTAAATCTTCATCCATTTTACTGTTCGAATCATTGGCTTTACTCGACATCTCGATTTCAAGCTTTTTTAGATTTTTTTTATTTCCGGCAGAAGCAAAATCATAAATATCCGTATAACTGATATTATATGCTTCTCCAAAGAAACAATTTGGACTATTGTTAATGATCCGCTGAGATAAGTGAAATAGCTGTTCATTCGTGTATCCCATAAGTCTGGCATACAGCATATGATTATCGTAACGCCGACAATTGAAACCGACTAATCGGAATTGAAGAAGTTCCTCAATATCACAAGGTCTCGGGTTAATCATCCTGACAATTGTTTTTCCTGGACCACGCAGCTTCCAGTTAACCAAAAAAAGATTTGGAAACACTTCCACGTCGTAAAACACAATGGATTTTTGTTTGCTTTCTTCCGGCTCAGAAATATCATCCGATTTGAAATTCATCTTATTCACGAGCTTTACACAATAATCCGATTGATGACTACTATTTGCCGCAAATGCTAAAATCGCATTCCGCATGTCTGTCACATCATAGTGCAGGCCGCTTGCATAAGCATCTCCCAAGATCTTATAGATAAAGTCGATACTTGGTTTTGTTGCCGGATGAATCTCCTTCGCAAGATTTCTTTTAATCTGGGTACGAAGTGATTTCTCGCTCTTTACAGCTTCAAAATTAACCATCTTTTTCCCTTCTTTCATTGGTAATCCCGAACTGATCGTCATGATCGGTAAGTCATTACACTTTGTTAATTTTCTCCGCAACGAACTTTTTCCTGTAAACACTTTTACCTCGATATGTTCCTGATAGATTCGGCTCAGTCCGGAAACATCCCCGGTGTAAATATAATGCAGATGAATCCCCGCCTCGCTTTTACTTAACTCGGCATATGTTGGCGGCCACTTACTGGCCTCCGCCAAATTCTTTTCGAAGCATTTATTACCGTTCTCATCAGGAATATCAAAATCGATCACAATATGATTTTCCGGTACCTTCACATAGTGAAGTTTGCTCGTATCGAGCTCCGACAACTTTGTTTGTACCTTATCCCATGACGCTGAAGGCGTTTCTTTTGATGTCGCATACTGCGCCGGACAATCGGAACATATCTGATCGAATCTGGATGGAAATTCATCAAACTCAATTTGGTATGCTGCGACTTCTGCCTTATCCGAATTGGTTTCAAAACGATCCATTCGAAATCCGCTATAGTAATTTCGTTTGCGTGATCCGTCGGCCGCCTTTGTCCGATCCTCGAATTTCCAGAAATAATTCTTCAATTCCTCTTTAAATGCTCTTTGAGGATACATAAACGCCACTTTTGCGTCCTCACAATACTCCTTATACATAGCCCATGCGGCAGTAAGTGAAGTCCCGTCCTCTTTTGAAAATACAGGAAAGGAATCCTCTACAAAATTGTAAAAATCATTGGACGCACCCAACATTGTTATCGGAATATAATCGTCATAGGCATGTGGATCGTTCTCGTACACTTCTTTACAGTGCGACGCTATACCTCCAAGTTCGAAACCGATCTGCGTCATAATAGACCGATACTCTCCCGGATCAACCTTTTTGCCGGAGGGCGATACGTCAATCAATCTACGAATCAATCCGGACTTTGCGTCTGTGATTTTTACCGGCTTATTCGTACCGACGATCAAAAAGCATTTAAATTTGCTTGAATAAGTGGATTTAAACTTTTCATTGACCGTCATAAGCTCATGAGAAACCAAGCTATTTAATCTGGTATTATCGTCGATCTTTGATAAATCTCCGTCATGCTCGATCGCTATCAGCGGATTAGTCTTAAATGCTTCCAGAGCAAAAACATTGCTGGACGACCCAAGCGCTTTTGAACTGAACGTCGAGTAATATCCTTCGAAAAGCATTTGAATAATATTAATAACCGTCGATTTACCGGTGCCCGCTGCACCATAGAGAACCATGAACTTTTGTAACTTTTTGGAATCTCCATTTACAATTGCTCCGATTGCCCATTCGATCTTTTTTCGTTCTTCCGGCAAATATAAAACATTCATTAGCTTCTCGTAGGCTGAGATATCGCCGGTTTCTAAAGGATAGGGAAGCTTTTTGCTGGCATAGTCCTTCTTTCCGGTAACTACATTAGAGAAAATCAGATTCTCGTCAAGCATATGAAAGGAATCCCTCATCTGCTTTTGACAATATCTGTGCCAGGCGTCAATCATCCCGGATTCCGCATCCCACATATAAAGAACCTTGGCGGAACCGTCAAATCTTTGCTTGTTTTCTTCCGCAAATTTAGATAGTTCGCGATCGATCAGCTGCAGAGCATCCTGCTCATCGGTGGACCACAGACCGCGTTCCTCTATCCAAATGGCATAAAAATCACCCCCTCGAATCATCAAATCGGAACTTTTTTTAATAATGAATTTGGGATAGATTTCCATTGTTCCGCGTTTTGTACTGCGCGTTGAAATCATTAAAAAATCAATCATCTCATCTCTACTTCTCCTCGTATTCTTATAAAATGCTGTCCAGGTAATAACACATCTGATACCAAATCTCCACATTGCGCATATCAATTTTGCAATTTCTCACGGTAAAGAGTCCGCCTTTTCCGCTGGGACTGTAATCCCGATTCAGAAATTTCCCAACAATCTTTTCAACATATGTCCGATCAAAATGAAGATTATCCATTCCTGTAAAGCCCAGACTTTCCACCATTTCTAAAAACCATACCTTTGTTCGATCCCCTGCCTCCGGATCGGCCATGATCTGTTCTTCACATCGAATTGCCAATCCCGCCATCATTTCAAAAACACTGCAGGGTTTCTCTTTCAGCAAAATGATTAGACTTTCATCCGTTGCATTTTCAAATCGATATCGACAGTCGATTCCGTCCCCGGTACGATTTTTATCAAAATGATTCGTATAAGTAAATGCTATACGATGCAAAGCCATACATAATTTTTTATAACGCATGTCCCCGCATACCAATCCAAACAACCACTCAAAATATAAATTTTCTAAACTGTCGCGTGACATTCTTCCTCCACATCCGCGCCGTATCATTATTGATAGGTTAAATTAATTGCTTCAGAATAAGGCCGGTTGTCCTTTAAGATTTCATAATCCGCTTTTAACCGATCGTTTCGTACAAATACAGCGTCTTCTTCATAATCATCAAAATGATTTAACGATTCAAAACCAATAACGTCATCCACGTCTTCCACAAACTCATTCATTTCGTCGGTCAGAACATGATCCGAATAATAAATAAGCGAAATTGCTTCGTAACCTGCAAGAGTTCCGAAATCCTCCGCTGCGATCAGATAAGGCCGGTCTTCCTGTACTTTTTCTGACGTATGAACATGTTCGTGAGAATACTGTCGATACCCGAGATGTTCTACCATGTCCTTATAGGCTTCGACTTTTTTCTCGGTTGGATTTTCGCTCTTTTCCTCGACCTTATTCTGGAGTGTTATCTTCTCATTGTAAAAATCACGAATCGACTCAATTTCTTCCTTCGTTTTTTGCGCGTATTCAGCTTTCAAAAAACCTCTGGTAATGATCGCACCGGCGCATATACCAAGGACAAACAATCCAAAACCGTTAATACTATTCATTTTCATTGGCTTCTCCTTCTTCATTTTTAATTGTCATGACTGTTATTGCCAAACCGCCAAATAACATCGCTGCGCTTAAAAGAAATCCTCCCGCTATATGCCGCTTTCGCTTACTGTTCAAAATATAATCCAACATCGAAATCGTCCCTTCGAGCTCCTGCATAATTACCTCCTGTTCTTTCCGGAAAGCACTGCGATGCCGGTTAAAAAGAACAAACCAGCCATTGCTGCAAACGTATAAGAAACAAACATTAATCCATTATGCATACTCATGCTCCTTTCCTTAATATTTGGAAAAATAATGTCCTCCAATTTGAAACATCGGAATTCCGTAACGGCCATATCTTCCAGCGGTAAAAAAGGTAACTTCTGTATCTGTACGAAATATCAATTCTTCACGAACCAGCTTTTTTACCTCTTCCGTTGCGCGAACACGCTTCACCCGTCCATTCCACATGGAGGAAAACTGATTCTTCTGATAGATCACATCATATATGGTATCCGGAAAATAAACGGAATCCACCCGATTCAAAATGGTATCTATCACTAATCGTTTTCCATATTCGCACTCGCCTTCTGCTTCTGCCATGGTCACCAAAGCGATCAACTCAATTTCTTCTTCAGAAACGTTGAACTGTTGAGCTTGTCTGACACCCTCTTCCGCTATACTCACAAACTCCGTTTCCTGCGGTGTCATTGCATTTGCACGAATGCCAGGGACAAAGCTTATGGCGAGAGCAGCTCCTATGACCGCCAGCATCCTCTGTATTTTTAACACTTATTCTGACCTCCTTCGACACCCCAGGGCTCTAAAATCCAAAGAGCCAGGGGTAATCAAAAATATCCTTATATTCGTTTCCAGACCCGATTCCATCGAGACCGTTCCTTCAAATCAGATCCAAAATACTTCCGTCCACATTAAAATCAAGAAGAATCGTCCTCTCATATCCGTTTACAAAATCCCGATTCGAAGGCCGATTAATATCATAAATCCCGAAATCTACAAAATTATCACCCACCGGATTTTTCTCATCATAAATCCAACCAACTACTTGTCCGGCTTTTGTTCTCGGGATTCCCAGCATATCGTACACATCATTCAGAAAAAGATAACCGTCCGCATGAAGCTTATCATTCGCATACTGTTGCTGCGCCTTCAAAAATACCAGGTTATACTCCGGATCCTTTTCCCAGCATTTACAGCCATCATCATAAAATCTGGCATATTCACTGTATGTATTTGGATCTGCTACGTTAACCGTAATTTTCGCCTTTGTTTCTTTTCCTGTTTCGGAATCGACGGAAATCTCCTCAAACTTCTGTGCCTTAATGTTGTATTTCAGCTCCTTATCCACAGCCTCTCCGAACCGTTCGATTACACGGCTGCGATATTCCTTATATCCAGTGAGCAAACCGGTATACGCCGCTGCCAGTCCCCGATTCCGTTTGTACAGTATATGATGGGATCCAAGAATGCTGGCAATTGAAACCGTTCCCAAAAGAACGGAGGGCCCATAAAGCCTGACAAATTTCAATCCGGTATGAAGATAAGTAATTCTGAGATCATTTTTAGCATCCTCCGGAGTATAGTCCTCGTTTGCCTTCGTAACCTTTTTCTCGGTAGCTTCGTGGATAGCGTCAATAGTCTCCTTTGTCTCGTCGAGCACTTTATTCACTTTTGTTGTTGCCCTGCAGGCCATAACCGCACTCGCTACAACGCCCACCACTCCGGCCACAACGAGAATCTCAGGACTTGCCTTTCGTATTTTCAGACCTGTTTTGTTGAATACTCTTGCTGCATTTTTAACGATTTCTACTTTTTTCATAATACGTTTTCTCCTTTTAATTATTTTTCGTCATGCTCCAAATGTTCGATTAAATGCTGTGTATACCACATAACTTTCTTTAAATCCTGGATACCGTTCTTTTGCTTCCAACGGCAGATATACTTAATAATGTTTCCCGTGTCCGTTGCCTCAATTCCGCTTAAATGCGCGGTAAAAGCCTCTATCACGTCAATGGTTTCCAACCCGTTCGCCGATTTATAATGAGGTGGGTGGGATACCATAATGTCATTTGATTCGTACATGTAATCGTCCTCCGTTAATTTAATGGAATTGCCTTAGGCAATCGAATCATAAAACCATCTCTGACCGACACCACATCTGCATCATGAATATCCTGCCATCCATAATTACAGTCTGTATACCGTCCTGTGATACCTACAAGATCATTCAAATCAGATATACTTGCCATCCCATAAACGTCGATCAACTCATCTAAGGAAGCAAGCACCGCTTCTGCATCTCTTCGCGTATTCAGAATAATATCATCATACGCATATCCGGATCGTGTTCTGTTTAGGACAGTTCGATCATCCCGGTCGTTTTTACTGTAATAATCCCGATAAGAAATTCTTGGTATTGTGGTATTATCCTTTTTTCTTCTCCCGCTCTGCCCGTACAAAACCATATCGATCCCATTCGTCACAATATCTGATATCGCCTTTTTTATGGCCGGTATCAGAACGTCATCAATTACATATGATTTCACGCTGGCGACATCTTCTGCAATAAATATATCCGCCAGTCTTTGAATTTCACTTTTTTTCTTAGGCTTTGCTGTCCCAGTAATTACTTTTTCTACTTTTTTTCTCTCGGTCGCGGATTTCATTTTCTCTTCCCTTGACCGATGAGAATTCGATTTATATTCTTCCATCTGCATCCTCCATATTTAAGCTAATTTCTAATACATAATCGTTATGGCGCTTTCCTTTTCCTGCAGCTCTCTTCACCATAAAGAAAATCTTCTACTCCGGAAATAATGCTCTTTTTAACAAAATCTTTTGCGGCCGCTCGAAATATTTCCGATTTCACAGCTGCTCTAATCACCGTCAAGCCACCGATTACGAATCCAACAGCTGCTCCGCCGGCAAATAGAAAAGTCCCTTTTACAAAGCTTTTCATTATCGATCTCCCTTCGTTCTAAGAAAAAAGAGAAGCACCTTGTTACAGGTACTCCCCTCTGTTCATTCATACATTCCTTATTCGGTTTTATTTGCTCTGTTCTTCCGAGTCCGCCATCACAACAGTTTCATCAGTCTCGGTGCAATCTCTTTTGGCCTTATAGCGAGCATACAAATCTTTCAACTTCTTCCCTCCGGCAATCGCTGCCAGAGTAATTCCGCTTCCGATAAGTAACGCCAAACCAACGCCAATGCCAGAATTGTCCTCCAATTCTTCTGTTTCCGTGATAACCTCTTCGTTTCTCATCTCTTCCATGATAATCTCCTCCTATGGAATATAATTTTCTTCATAATACAAATTGTAAATTTCGCGCATCTTAACTAAGATTCTGATAATCGTATCGCGGTGCAATTCGATAATCAATCACCAAACAAGGAGTCCCATCTTCCGCCAGTTGAGAACTATATTCCAGATCAATTAACCCGCCATCCAAATTCCATCCCAGTCCATCTCCGAGTTTTGTTGGTTTCAGACCAAGTTGATAATAAAATTCGTTGAGAGATATATAATAATCACTCATCAACGACTTATTTAAATCATTTTCTGCTCTCTTAATTTTCTCAATATCGGACCGAAAATATCTTCCGGATATCGCATCATAACAAAGGGTATTCCCTTTTTCAGTTATAATAACTTCATTCTGACTAACCGGATTTGCTTCTATTTTTGATTTGGAAACCTTATCCCGAATTGCCTCTTCCTTCTTTTCGCCAATTGTTTCGATTGTCTTTTCTTTATATTCCCTAAACGCAGATTCAGATATTCCATAAGCGGTTGCCAGAACTGCGTTCCGTCTTGCGCTGACAGAACTGCTCCCGATCAGACAACTAATCGAAACGATTCCTGTGATAGCCGCGGGAATATACGGTGTCCATGATACCTTGAGAATATCCAGCTTTGTCATTTCCGGTTTGCCTTTTTCACTACGAATTGTTTTTGCATCGTCAATCATATGCATCGCTTTCGGAGTTGCTTTAACCGCCAAAACAACTGTGCTGATCATTCCTACAATTCCCACACCAACCAATATTTCCGGAGAGTGTTTGATTGCGCTTTGCTTTGCTGATTTCATTAATGTCATCAATGTCTGTGTTTTCATATCGCTTATCCTTTCGTTTAAAAGAAAAGAGCCCTTGTTCAGGACTCTTCTTTCTCTTTTTCGGTGAGTGCCTTATCAATTTCTTTTCTGACGATTTCCTCCGTTCGCCGGTCGTCGATCCAATTGGACAATTGAGTTATCCCAAGTCCTGCTATCGCGATGGCAAACCCAAGCAATTTTATAGTCGTTTCACTTGTTTTCTTCATAAAGCATCTACCTCCTTTCTCACAATATAGGTTGTAATTTTTGCGAAGGAATTAATAACTCAAAAAATCAGCCGTCGGTTCAAACGGCATTGAAATAATGTAACATTCCATACCGTCTTCCATAGAAATCAAATCATGTTCAAAGTCGATCCACTGGTATCCATAAAAATCAAAGCCAGCTTCTACAGACCATCCGAGTCTTCCCCCTACATCTGTTCTTGGCAATCCGAGAAAATCATAAAACTCATTTAAATCAACATGCCCCCGCAAAATAAAATTCCGATTCAAATGGTATTCCGCATCTCTAACTTCTTCCATTGTCAAGTTAAAATAACGATTTGAATACATGTCGTAAAACAGCGGTTTTTCTGAGTACGCTTTCACTTCTCCTTTTTCGTATTTTTCAAACGCTGTCCTACTGCGGATTTTTAAATCGGAATCTTTTCCAAATTCTTTTATTGCCGCATTTCTGTAATTTTTAAACGCTCTTTCCAAAAACACATACGCGCTAATTAAAGATGCCTGCTGTTTTCTGCTCAGAATATTTGCTGTCCATATACAGGATAAGGTGGCCGCCCCAATTGCGGCGGCAGGAATATATCTGGGAATCGCAACAAAAATCTTTTCCGATTTTGTAAGTATATCACCCTTTTCGTCTTCTGCGTCCTGTATATCTCGACACGCTTTTGGCGTTGCTTTAACTGCTGCAATAACAGTTCCGGCCATACCAATAGTGCCTAAAATGGTTAAAATGGTTGGAGTTTCCCTCTTTAAATTTTTTCCTATTTTGTACAATCTTTTTCGCATATCTGTTCCTTTCTAAAAAAGAAGAAAGAGGCGTTACTATCGCCCCTTCCGTTCTCTTTTTTGTAATTCTAATCTCATTCTGAATAGCTCCGTTTTAATTGTTTCGATTTTTCTGTAATCCTTACTTCTAAGTAACACATCCTCAAAAGTTCGAATCTGGTTTTGCAAATGCACAATCTCCTTCATAAGCATACTCCCTTCTATGATTTTTTCATAAAACAGGATGTATTTTTTGCGCATTAAACAAATCTTCTATCGAAGCATGTTTCCCACCGTTCTCGTTTAAGCGGTTTCATTTTTAGCGCCCACATAATCTGACGAATTGACACCGTTGGATAAATACCATTTTCACATTCGCCGGCACGACGATTAAAATAATCCCTAAAGCCGGGATGCAAATATAAATCGTCCGTCAACCAGGAATCAATTTCGCCCCACCAGGTATGCTTACTTTCCTCATCAAATCGTTGTTGAATAACAGCCAGTCCCTTTTTACCGATTTGAAATAATGTACATTGCTTATACACCTCATGGTTGCAATAATATGTTTTTCCATACATCGATAAGTAAATTGGCGGTTTTTTATAATGATATCTCATTTTATGTGTCTTCGCTGCCTAATACCCATTCTTTAATTCTGCTTCCTTCAGTAGTTTTATTGCTGATGGATTTAGAACAACAATGGAATCACAATCCCAACCATACAGACCAAAATACATATCGTCAGCTTTTTTGTCCTTGTACTCATCCCCATACCAACACAGTTCAATCGCATCATAACCTTCTCTGACGCACCCTTCAAAATCGATAAACTTGTCCGAAAAAGAAAAATAGTTATTTTCAATAATTGGCAAACGTTCTAAATCTTTCATGCTATGAATGACAGCGATCTTTGAATCATCGCGTAGTTGAAACTTAAAAGAATTATTTTCGTCACATTCTCTAAAATCTTCCTGTTCGCACCAATCTTTCCATCCATAAGTCGCACCTTGTCGAGATGCCCACAACCCTCCAGACGGTTTACTCCAATCATGTCTGTTTCTTACCGGAAACCCTTTTGACGGATCAAAAAATGTAGATCCGTAATGAACATAAATAGTTTTTTGCATGGTGTTCTCCTTTCGTTTTATCCTACCTTATAGTTTCTAATTGGTAAAAATAAAAGAGAAGCGGTATCAGATTCGAACCGTTTCTCCATAACAGGAATTGTAAATTTTGCGAAGGAAAAAGAAAAAGCCCATGCCGAAGCATAGACCTTCTCCCTCTTATCCTATATTTTTAATTCTCCTTTTCCTCGCTGCCTAACACTTCCTCTCGTGTCGGATACAGCTTTTCATATTCTTCATCGTTTTCGAAGCCGTAATGATCCAAATCCACACTATGACCGCAGTGAACGCATACCAAAATATCTTCCCACTCGTCTTCAAATTCCATTTTCTCTCCACATTGACTGCATGTATATTCTCTACTAAGCATCGATTCGATTTGTTTTTCGTTAAAAATACTCATAGTTAATATCTCCTTTCAGCTCGTCATCAATTATACATTATATATAAGGCTTAATAATGGCGCAAGAGAAACCGTGGTTCAGAGAGGCAAACGACAGAGACTTGGAAATTCAAAAAAAAAGAAGAGACCATGCTTGCCGCACGATCTCCCCCGTACCAATATCGTTCTTTCCTATTTTCTCGTTGGTTTAAAGCAACTAAGCAAATTTCGAAACGTAGTTGATGTAATCGATCCATTTTCTTCGAAACGGAATCCTTTTCTCATCCAACTCCCATAGAATAACAGCGGTAATACGAGTTGAGCTACGCCTAATCCTAAATTGAAATAACGTTCCGTTTTCTGTTCAAGCATTTGGGCTCTCTTAAGTTCCAACTCCTTCTCGTTCATCCGAAATCGGTCATCGATTTCCATTCTGCTTTTATACTCTTCGATTTTCAATTCGTACAGGCTCTTTAAATCCCCTATCGCCAAAGTATATTCCTTACTACCTTGTTCGAGATCGGACAATCCGTCAATCTGATTTCTGATCACATCTTCCAACATATCCCTTGTTTCTTTCTCTTCCATTTTAGTTCTCCCTTCTGAAAATATAGGTTAATTGTTTCATAAAACCCGTTGTTATTTTGGCGAAGCCTCACGTCGTATTTTTACAGAAAACTGAACCGTTTCCTGCCTTTGGATTTCTTCAACCGTCTTTGAAAGATCCAAAAATAAATATGGGCCATCCTCGTCGCTTATATCAACAACCAAATTACCGTCTAAAAACAATTTATAAATTTTTTTATGCACATAGCAGCCGAAGAGAAAACCACCGATCCATGACAGTAACAATACCAAAAATAAATCCACCTTTTTACCTCCGTTTTTACAGCTATCAAAATATCATATTTTTCAGTAACCTGCGTACTGGTCTTTACTTTCTTGGACGAGACGCAATCAGATTGCAAATACGTTTCCAGGCCTCCGGTTCGTATTTATACATTGCTTCCTCCATAAGGGTTACGCCTCGCTGACACCCCGCACTATATAGTACGCAGGCGCCAATCCCAATAAAGGCAAAGCCGGATATGCATTTAAAATTTGATTTCACAGTAGCATAATACATTTCTGTTCTCCTTTCCCAGAACAACTGTTTTGTATATTTTTTTAAATTGCCTCCTCAATTGCAAAATGATATAATCAGAGTCATTCAGAAATATAAGGAGGATATGAAAATGACCCACGAAGAAATCAGCACGTTTGTCGAAACCCTGGCGGATCATGGGGATGTGTGGACACCGGATCAGGTACTTGACGTTTACGGGACATATGCATTGCCTGACGCAATTAAAGACCGTCTTTCTGCCCTTGCCAAACTATCCGATACCATTATGAACGCCGCTGCTCATTAAGCAAAAAAAAAGAAAAGGGCTTCCGTTCCACACGGTTGCCCTCATCCTTTTAACGTCCGTCACATCAAAACATTGACTAACAACATTTCAAAAAATGTCCTATCCTTTGAAGCCAAGATTAACTTTCTTTTCGCCTCATCGTCGATATCCAACGACTTTATTTTATCAATAAAATCCTGATCGACGTAAAGAATTTTTTCTTTCATCTTGTCTTTCGGAAGTTCTCCCATTCTTTTCAACAATGTTTCATAGTCCATATAATATCACCTTCCTTTCATAATATCGAATGTTAATTTCGCGCATTGCTAAGCAGCCAAAAAAATTTCCGATAGCGATCGTAGTACATCTCCTTCGAACACGGAATTTTTAATCTAGCTTTCATAACTTCATACGACAGCCCTTCTGTTATTCCTTTCAAAAGATATCCTGAGATACCGTCATCCGCTTCAACCGCCAATGTTTCAATCATATTGATGTGATCCATATAATTCGTTTTGGCAATCGCGCATTTTGCAGTTGGATCTCCATGACTGCCTGTTCGTGGCTTAATTTCAAAATTATTTTCTCTTTTACTTAAGCCATCCAATGTAGCGTACATTTTCTTCCAAACAGGATATTGAAGACAAAAATGCTTTAGTTCGTAATAACGATGCCTGTCAATCCAATATTTGTTTTTTTCAGATAATTCCGGTCTTAGTACGGTTCCCATAATGATATGACTCCTTTCGATATTATCGGGGTCATTTTATGAGCTTTTTTCAGAAAAGTAAAAACAATCTCGGTGGTATTTTGACGAATTCTTCCATCGAACCATTGTCATCTCGCATGGATAGTCCTCATACCCCATCGTCTGAGGTGTTATAAGCCCTTCTAATACTCCTTTTACCACCTCTGCCTCATATTGTTTGTATGGGAGAATAAACGCCGGAATCTGGCGATATATGCGTTTACAGAACTTACACTGGAATCTTCGAAGATAAATGCGGCGCGAACGTCTTCCCTTTGTACGAACGATCCGCGGCACCCTGTCGTAATACTTCAAATCTCGTCCGCAGATCGGACAAACTGTTTCCTTTCCTGTTATCACTATCCCATCCCCTAATCTAGATTAAAAAAATGTAGAGACAGACTTGCCGCCTCTACATGATTTTGTCATATCAGTATTAAAAATTCAATTCCTATAATTTCCCCAACGGACTTGTTTTTCTTGCCGAATCCATTAAATCCTCATCGTGCATGGACTGTAAATATCTCCTCGTCGTGTCAATTTTGCTATGCCCAAGCAATTTCGATAACGTATACAAATCACATCCGTTCTTTAACTGACTCTGCGCAAAAAAATGTCTGCATGTATGGGGACTTACCCGGACCGTAGAGCGTATTTTAGCTTTCTCTCCGGCTCTCTTTAAAATATGTTCTAAAGCTTCCGGCGTCAGGCGTCTCCCCTTTTGGGATAAGAACAAATATTCCTTTTGATAACGAATCTTATCTTTGATATAAATTTCTCTCACGCGTAAATACTTTATCAAATATTTATTGATGATCGGTGTGATCGGAACATACCGTGTCTTTTTCCCTTTTCCATGAATTTCGATGCTTCCGACACGCAAATCATCCATTTTCAAATCACACGCTTCAGAATTCCGTATTCCCGTATCGAAAAGCATAATTAAAATCAGTTGATTCCGTATATCCAGGAATCTGCTCCCCGAAAAAGCACCGAGCATTTTTTTCACTTCATCATCCGTAAATGTTTCAATCATCACGATCGGCTCTTTTTGCCGCCTTATTTTGTCCATTGGGTTTTTACAAATATAGCCCTCCTTGACACAGTATTTGAAATAGCATTTGTAGCAGATCATATTACGGTTTATATAGCACTCGGACAATTTTTGCTCCGTCATGGTTTTTATAAATGATTTTATCGCCAAATGATGGGTGTCCTCCAACTCCGTAATCCCCAATTCCGTTTCCAGAAAATGGAATAATCTGAGATTTGCATTCCGGTAGCCCTGGATCGTTCTTTTGCTGAGACGCCGCAGCTCACACTCAAAAATAAATTCCTTTAATACATCCTGGTTTAACATAAAAAGACTCCTTTCCGCAGCCAATTATGCCGCATTGGAAAGAAGTCTTGTATACAATGGGATTTATTATGAAAAAGATCCCATTTGTCATAGCTGGTTCATTTTCGAGGTGTCCTTTCGCAATCGGCAACCCTCAAAAACCTTGAATTTAAGCCATTTTCGGATCGTTTTCATTCTTCGTCCCAGTTGTGGTAGATGGCCTGCACGTCGTCATCCTCCTCCAGAAGATCCAGCGTGCGCTGCAGTCCCTTTAAGGCCGTCTCGTCGGTCACCTTCACATAGTTCTGGGGGATCATGGTCACCTCCGCCTCCGCCATGGGGATGCCCGCCTTCTCCAGCGCCTCCCGCACCGTCTCGAAGGAATCGGGATCGGTAATCACCTCGTAGCTGTCCTCCTCCTCGGAGAAGTCCTCCGCGCCCGCGTCAAGAGCCGTCATCATCAGGTCATCGGCATCCATTTCGCACTCTTCCTTGTCGATGATAATCTGTCCCTTCTTGTCAAACATAAAGGACACGCAGCCCGGCGTGCCGATGTTGCCGTTGCCCTTGGAAAAGGCGCTGCGCACATTGGCCGCGGTGCGGTTTTTGTTGTCTGTCAGCGCATCCACGATGATGGCGATGCCGCTGGGGCCGTAGCCCTCGTAGGTCACATACTCGTAATTGACGTTGCCCACGTCCCCGGCCGCCTTCTTGATTCCCCGCTCGATGGTGTCGTTGGGCATATTGTTGGCCTTGGCCTTGGCAACCACCTGCGCCAGCTTGAAGTTATTGGCAGGATCCGGCCCGCCCTCCTTTACGGCAACGGCAATCTCTCTTCCCAGAATCGTGAAAATCTTTCCCTTGGCCGCGTCGTTTTTTTCTTTTTTATGCTTGATGTTGGCAAATTTGGAATGTCCTGACATATCTGTTCTCCTTTGTATCTTCCTTATAAATTGATTTTTATTGTAGCAGTTCAGCCCGGAAACGTCAAGAAACAGTGCATCTTTATGTATCCAGCTGAAGACTGACGCGCAGCGCCCTGTTGACCCGGCTCATCACGGGGGCGTCCAGATGGCACACCTTATCCTTGAGCCGTTTTTTATCGATGGTGCGGAGCTGCTCCAGCAAAATGACGGAATCCTTCTCAATTTCACAGTCGCCCGCCAGAATCTCAATATGCGTGGGCAGCTTATTTTTATTCATCCGGGAGGTGATCGCCGCGCAGATCACTGTGGGGCTGTGCCGGTTCCCGATATCGTTCTGGATGATCAGCACGGGGCGGACACCACCCTGCTCCGAGCCCACCACCGGCCTCAAATCTGCATAATAAATGTCTCCGCGTCTCATATTCCGGCAAACCTTCCTTTCCGCCCTTTCTTCTTTCTATCCTGTCAGGCGATAGCAAAAGTATTGCCCGCTTTCTCCCGGCGTATACTCTTTGTCAGAAAAAATCGACTGCGGCGACGGCTTTTCCCTCCCGGCAGTAAACCCGCGGGATCCGTTTGCCCAGGCAGCAGGCCAGCTCGTAATTAAACCGTCCGGAAAGCGCTCCGAGCTCCTCCATGGTGATCCTCTCCGCCTGGTCTCGGCCGATCAGCACCACCCGGTCGCCCTCCTTCACCCCGGGCAGGTCGGTCACATCCACCATAAACTGATCCATGCACACTCGGCCCACAACCGGCGCGCGCCGTCCTCCGATCAGCACCGATGCCTTATTGGAAAGGCTTCGCGGATACCCGTCCGCATAACCCACCGGGATCGTGGCGATCCGGCTGGGCCGCTGTGTGGTGAAAATGCCGCCGTAGCTGATCTCCCGCCCCGCCTCCAGCTCCTTCACATAGGCCACCCGGCTCTCCAGCGTCAAAACAGGCTTTAAGCTTACCCCCGAAAGCTCCTTTCCGGAGGGCCACATGCCGTAAAGCACAATCCCCGCCCGCACCGCATCCAGATGTGTATCCGAAAGCTCCAGAATCCCGGCGCTGTTGGCGCAGTGCACGAGGGGGATTTTCAGCCCGAGCTCGCAGCGGATGCGTTCTTCAAATTCGCAAAATTTCCGGTACTGCTCCCAGGTCCTTGTCTTATCCTCCTCATCCGCCGTGGCAAAATGGGTAAAAAGCCCCTCGATCCGGATGCCCCGCGTATCCATTGCCCGTCTCACAAAGGCAAGGCCGGAATCATCGGGCCGGATGCCGATGCGGGACATTCCGGTATCCACCGCGATATGAACCGTCATATCATTTCCCGCCGTGCGGGCCGCCTCCCCCATCTCCTTCAGCATCCGCTCCGTAAAGACGGTTGCCTGGATCCCGAGACGGGCCATATCCGGATAGGCGTCGGAAAACGTGTATCCCAGCACCATCACGGGCTTTTTCACCCCGCCGCCAATCAGCTCCAGCGCCTCCTCCTCCGTGGCTACCGCATAGCCATAGACCGCGTCAAGCCGTTCCATCTCGGCGGCCAGCGCTGCCGCGCCGTGGCCGTAGCCGTCCGCCTTGACCACGGCGATCACCCGGGAGGCTCCCGCGCAGCGCTTCACCTCCCTGACATTTTCCAAAAAGGCGTCCAGATCGATCCTGGCCTGGACTCTCCTGTATTCCTTCATCGCTTTTACTCCTTTTTGAAGCCCTCCGTCCGCGCAAGGATCTCCGGCACGGCAGCGGCAATATCTCCGGCCGTCATGCTGTACTCTCCCTTTTTGTGAGCCGCCAGATCCCCCGCCAGCCCGTGCAGATATACGCCGGTACAGAGTGCCCGGAAGGGATCCTCTGCAACGGCCAGAAGCGCCGTCACAATCCCGGTGAGCACGTCACCGCTGCCCGCTGTCGCCATCCCGCTGTTGCCGCTGGTATTGTAATAAAGCTGCCCCTCCGGGGAGGCGACCACGCTCCGCGCGCCCTTGCAGAGCACCGCAGCCTGAAGCCGCTTAGCCCAGGCCAGGACGATTTTCTCCGGGGCCTCCTGCACCTTTTGCAGGCTGCAGCCTGCCAGCCGGGACAGCTCCCCGGGATGCGGCGTCAGAATCAGGCTGCGGCGGCTCTCCGTCCGGGCCTGAGCCTGCTCCAGCCGCTCCAGCAATTCCCGGTTGTCCGCCAGCAGATTGATCGCATCCGCATCCAGCACCAACGGCTTTCCCGTATGCTCCAGCAGCCGGGAAAGCTGGCAGAGCGCCTGCGGCGACCGGGAAAGGCCGGGACCTGCGCCGATCGCGTCCGCCCAGTCCTCCCCCTCTTCAATCTCAATCCCGGTCATCGCCTCCGGCAGCCCCTGCTGCAGGATTTCCCGGTTGGAGGCCGGCGAAATCAGCTTCACCATGCCGCAGCCTGCCGCAAAGGCGCTGCGGCCGCACAAAAGCGCCGCTCCCGCCATCCCTTCACTGCCCGCCAAAAGCATTATCTTGCCGAAGGTCCCCTTGTTGCCCTCCGCCGGCCTGGCAGGCAGAAGCTCTGCCGCAGGGCAGCGCAGGGTGAAGGCCGCAGGCCTCTGTCCCAGAAAGCTGTCCTCGGTGATGCCGATGGGCGCGCAGAGCACCGTTCCCGCATACCGCGCTCCCGGATAGAGGACGAGCCCTTTTTTCCAAAAGCCAAAGGTCACGGTCACATCCGCGTTTACCGCTGTCCCCATCACCTGCCCGGTATCCGCGCTGATGCCGGAGGGCAGATCCAGGGAAAGCACAAAGGCCGGGCTCTCATTGATATAAGACACCGCCTGCGCGTAAACGCCGGTCAGGCTGCGGGAAAGCCCCACACCGAACAGCGCATCCACAATAATATCATATTCCCCCGCCGGGATTGTGTCACTGACCCGCCCGCCGTAGGCCCGGACGGTTTTCAGCTGCAGCTCCGCCAGCGGTGTACATCTCTCCCTGGGCCCGGCCAGATAATAGTCCACGCAAAAGCCCTCCTGGGATAAAAGCCGTCCAAGTGCCAGCCCGTCGCCGCCGTTGTTGCCGGTGCCCGCCATGACAAGCACCCGACGGCCCGGATGGAAAAGCAGCGCGCCGGCCTCCCGCTCCAGCCGCTCCTGCCGCCGTTTCAGCACGGACAGGCAAAAGAGCGCGGCCCGCTCCATCAAAACAGCGGAGGAAATCCCGAAATGCTCTGTGGTATTGCGGTCAAACCGGCGCATCTCCTCCGCGTCCACAAGCCAGCTGTAAAACGCTTCCATCCCAATCACCTCCGCTGCTGTGCCAGACCGTTTTCCTGCTCATAACTCTCCAGCATATAGGAAAGCTTCATCAGGCTGTCGGACAGATGCACGTTCTCCACCTGCACCGTATCCGGCACCTCCAGATCCACATGGGCGAAATTCCAGATCGCCTTGATCCCAACGGCGGCAAGCTGCCCCGCCACCCGGATCGCTTCCGATTTGGGGATCGTCAGCACGGCAATATCCACGTTGTTCCGCCGCACAAACTCCGGCATCTCCTCCATGGGACGAACCTCGATGCCACGGATTTTTCTTCCGCAAATCACCGGATTTACGTCAAAAATCCCGGTAAAAATAAAACCTCTGCGCGCAAAGTTCATATAATTTGCCAGCGCCTGCCCAAGATTGCCCGCGCCCACAATAATCAAATGATGTGTCTTGTCCAGCCCCAGGATCCTGCCGATCTCCTGATAAAGATACTCCACGTTGTAGCCGTACCCCTGCTGCCCAAAGCCGCCGAAATTATTGAAATCCTGCCGGATCTGGGACGCCGTCACATTCATGATCCCGGAGAGCTCCTGCGAAGAAATGCGCTCCACCCCCTGATCCTTCAGCTCGCCCAGATATCGGAAATACCGGGGAAGCCTGCCGATAACAGCCTGCGAAATCTCCTTTTCTGCCATTTCCTCACGCCTCCTTATCCGGCTGACCCAGCTCCTGCGCCAGCCCTGCTTGCTGTCCACATTAGTAACAGTTCAGCCCGCGCCATTCGCAAAGTCGCGCTAACGCGCTTTCCGCCGCTACGCGGCTACCTTTGCTCATAATCGGGCGCTCCCTCAGCCAGGAGCAACCGGCCAAAATTCGTGCAAGCACGATTTTGGCCGTCCACTCCTGGCTGGCTGAACTGTTACCACATTAATTATACCCACTGTTAAAAAAATGTCAATGCCTTGACACCCCCGCCTCCTCCCATTACACTATATCTGGCGATATTGCGCCTTCCGGATATTCGCGTCCGGGCCCCTGTGCGGCTGGCGCCGCTTCCAGGTGTGCGGAGGGGCTTTTCCCCCCAATACGGTCCGTTCCGGCTCCGGGCTGCATACTGTCTGAGCGGACCTCCCTTTGTCCGCGAGTTTATGCAGTCCGGAGCCGTCCGGAACCGACCGTATTTGGGGAAAAAGCCCCGGCGAGCACACCTGGAAGCGGCGCCAGCCGCACAGGGGCCCGGACGCAAACTCCCGGAAAGCGCAAAACACCAATCAATACCGATCCTTAGGAGAAACCGTTATGATACTTTCCTGTCAGAATATCGAGAAAGCATTTTTGGAGAAGCAGGTTTTAAAAAACTGTTCTTTTCATATAGAGGATTGCGAGAAGGCCGCCATCGTCGGCATCAACGGGGCGGGCAAGACCACTCTGCTGCGCATCATCGTGGGGGAGATGGAGCCTGACAGCGGCGTGGTGGCCTTTGCCCGGGACAAGACCTTCGGCTATCTGGCCCAGGACAGCGCCGTCAACACCGACAACACGATTTATGATGAGCTTCTTTCCGTCAAGCAGCACCTTCTTGATCTGGAGGCGCGCATCCGGGAAGCGGAGCTTGACATGAAACGGCTTTCGGGCCCGGAGCTGGACGCTTTGATGGAAAAATACGCCGATCTGACCCACGCCTTCGAGATGGAAAACGGCTATGCCTACAAAAGCGAGCTGACGGGCGTTTTGAAGGGACTCGGCTTTTCCGAGGAGGAATTTTCCAAACCCGTCTCCACCCTCTCCGGCGGGCAGAAAACCCGGGTAGCCCTGGGCAAGCTGCTGCTGCAGAGCCCCGACCTGATTATTTTGGACGAGCCCACAAACCATCTGGATATGTCCTCCATCGCCTGGCTGGAAACCTATCTGCTCAACTATAAGGGCAGTGTGCTGATTGTCTCCCACGACCGCTATTTTCTGGACAAAATTGCCTCCAAGATCATTGAGATCGACAACACGAAGGTGACTGTTTTTTCCGGAAATTATTCGGATTACGCGGCCAAAAAGGAGATGCTGCGCCAGGCACAGCTTTCCGCCTATCTAAACCAGCAGGCCCAGATCAGGCATCAGGAGGAGGTGATCGCCAAGCTCAAATCCTTCAACCGCGAAAAATCCATCCGGCGGGCGGAGAGCCGGGAAAAGATGCTCTCAAAAATCGAGGTGCTGGATAAGCCTGCGGAGGTGCGCGCGGACATGCACCTGGAGCTGACGCCCCGGATCGAGAGCGGAAACGACGTGCTGACGGTGGAGCACCTGGCAAAAGCCTTTGACGGCCAGGCGCTTTTTGACGACCTCTCCTTTTCCCTGAAGCGGGGCGAGCATGTGGCCGTCATCGGCGACAACGGCACCGGCAAAACCACGATCCTCAGGCTCATCAACGGTCTGCTTGCGCCCGACAAGGGGAAAATCGTTCTGGGAAGCAAGGTGCAGGTAGGCTACTACGACCAGGAGCACCATGTGCTCCATCCGGACAAGACGCTGTTTGAGGAAATCTCCGACGCCTACCCCGTCCTGAACAACACGGAGATCCGCAACACGCTGGCCGCCTTTTTGTTTACCGGGGACGACGTTTATAAGAGGATCCAGGAGCTCTCCGGCGGCGAGCGGGGACGGGTGTCTCTGGCAAAGCTGATGCTTTCGGAATCCAACTTTCTCATCCTGGACGAGCCCACCAACCACTTAGACATCACCTCCAAGGAAATCCTGGAGGACGCGCTCAACCATTACAGCGGCACGGTGCTCTATGTGTCCCATGACCGGTATTTTATCAACCGCACCGCCCACCGGATCCTGGAGCTGTCCGGCGGTACGCTGACCCAGTATCTTGGCAACTACGACTACTACCTGGAGAAGAAGGCCCAGCTTGGCGCTTTGCAGCCGGAAAATACCGGACGTGAGCGGCCCTTTGGCACACCCTTTGCGGCCCTGTCCCCCTCCGCCTCAGAGCCCTCCTCCGCCAAGCTTTCCTGGCAGGAGCAAAAGGAAAAGGAGGCGGCCCGCCGCAAAAAGGAGAATGCCCTGAAAAAATGCGAGGAGCAAATCGCCTCCCTGGAAGAACGAGACCGCCGGATCGATGCCGAAATGGCCGAACCGTCCGTGGCCACGGACGTAGCAAAGCTCCAGAAGCTGTCCCGCGAGAAGGATGAAATCTCGGAGAAGCTGCTGGAGCTTATGGATGAGTGGGAACGGCTCAGCGAATAACAAACAGAAGCCGCTTTTATTTCTCTTCTTTTTTCTCGATAAAAAGCTTTCGCGTAATAAAGTTGTAGACCATCACCACGCCTGTCGCGAAGGGCTTGACGAGGATGTACGACCGGCTCCAGAAGGGATCCAGAACCATCGTCCCAAGCTTCAGCACGATATTGTTCAGGATCAGGCCGCCCACCGCCAGCAGGAAAAAAACGGCGAACTGCATCCCCTTGTTTGCCTTTTTGTCCGTGTCAAACACGAACAGGATACTCAAAATATAGTTGACAATGGCCGATACCGTAAAAGCGACGGTATTGGCCAGAATCACCGGGAAGCCCAGCAGCTCCTTGAGCAGAATCAACAGCGCGTATTCAATGAAAAAGCACAGAAAGCCCACCACGCCGAACTTCATGATCTGCTGTCCCAGCTTACTGTTTAAAAACCGTTTTATCACAATCCAGACTCTCCCTTCACAGCGTTTCCAGCGTTGCGCGGATCGCCCGGATAAATTCCCGGCTGTTGAGCGTCTTCACCTTAGGCAGCGTGGTGATCAGCGCCAGATCCTTTGTCATCTGACCGCTCTCGATGGTGGAAAGGGTCGCCTTCTCCAGCTTGTCCGCAAAGCTGCAAAGCTCCGGCAGGCCGTCCAGCTCACCGCGCTTTCGCAGCGCGCCCGTCCAGGCAAAAATCGTCGCCACAGAGTTGGTGGAGGTCTCCTCTCCCTTTAAATGCTTGTAGTAGTGACGCTGCACCGTGCCGTGGGCCGCCTCGTACTCATACACGCCCGCCGGGGAAACCAGCACCGATGTCATCATCGCCAAAGAGCCGAAGGCAGAGCTGACCATATCGCTCATCACGTCGCCGTCATAGTTTTTGCAGGCCCAGATAAAGCCGCCTTTTGCCTTCATCACGCGGGCTACCGCATCGTCGATCAGCGTGTAAAAATACTCGATCCCAAGCTCCTCAAATTTCTCCCGGTATTCCCGGTCAAAGATCTCCTGGAAGATATCCTTGAAGGTGTGGTCGTATTTTTTGGAGATGGTGTCCTTGGTGGCAAACCAGAGATCCTGCCTCGTATCCACCGCGTAGCCAAAGCAGGCCCTCGCAAAGCTTGCGATGGACTTGTCCGTGTTGTGCATTCCCTGCAGCACGCCGGGGCCCGTAAACTCATGGATCAGCTCCCTTGTCTGGGTGCCGTCCGCCGCCGTAAACACAAGCTCCGCCCTGCCGGGCCCCTCCACGCGGATCTCCGCGTTCTTATACACGTCCCCGTACGCGTGACGGGCCAGTGTGATAGGCTTCTCCCAGTTGCGCACGCAGGGCTGGATTCCCTTCACCAAAATCGGTGTCCGGAACACCGTGCCGTCCAGAATCGAACGGATCGTGCCGTTGGGGCTCTTCCACATCTTTTTCAAATGATACTCATCCATCCGGGCAGCGTTGGGGGTGATGGTGGCGCACTTGACCGCGACGCCGTACTTTAAGGTGGCATGGGCGGAATCTGCCGTCACCTGGTCGTCCGTCTCGTTGCGGTGCTCCAGGCCCAGATCATAATACTCTGTCTTCAAATCAATGTAGGGAAGCAAAAGCTCGTCCTTGATCATCTGCCAGAGAATCCGGGTCATCTCATCGCCGTCCATCTCCACCAGCGGCGTTTTCATCTGAATCTTAGCCATCTTTTTTCTCCTTTATCATTCATAGGCTTCCGAAAGCCCACTTTTTAACATATTATCATATGCGTTCTTCATATGCAAGGCCGCCAAAGCCTCCGCCCTTGCGCTGTCCTTCTGGCGGATCGCCTCCATGATCCGGCGGTGCTCCTCCACCGCCTGCCTGCCCCGCTCGTCGTCTGCCAGGGTGCAGCGGCGCACCCGGCGCACATACTCATGAAAATCCCGCAGCTGATGCTCCAGCATCTTGCTTTCACAGGCCTCGTAAAGGATTTCGTGAAAGGCATCATCCAGCTCCGTCAGCTGGGCGGCATGATTTTTGGACGCGTGAAATTCCGACAGGTAAATGTTTTCCTCCAGCTCCTCCAGCTGCTTGTCCGTGATGTGCTCCGTGGCCCAGCGGGCGCACAGCCCCTCCAGCAGAGCGCGGATCGCGTAAATATCCTCCACGTCCTTTTTGGTGATCCCGGTCACATAAGCGCCGCGGTTGGGAATGATATTGACCAGGCCCTCCAGCTCCAGCTGCCGCAGAGCCTCCCGCACCGGCGTCCGGGAGACGCCCATCTCCTCGCTGACAGCCACCTCCCGAAGCTCCTCATGCTCTCTGTAATGGCCGCTCAAAATATCCTCCCTCAAACGGTGGAACACACGGCCGCGCAGGGAGTAGCGGTCGGAAGCCTCCTCCCTGACATCCCTGCTTTCGCTCATACCAGTGAAACCCCCAGCTTTTTGCAGTTCTCGTCGATCACCTTCAAAAGCTCCTCGTCCGTCAGCACCGTGACGCGGCCGCTCTCATACTCGGCGTCCACCCACTTTTTGACCTCATGCACCAGCTCGCAGCTCTTATCCAGCTTTTTTTCGTCGGGCAGACGGAAATAGGTGTTGATCCAGTGGGCAATTCCCGCCAGTCCGGAGGTATTGGAGACAGCGCACAGCACCGGCCGGTTCAAAAATTTGTCCGTGTCGAAAATGTTGTAAATCTCCTCGTTTTTGAGCAGTCCATCGGCATGAATGCCGGCCCGCGTGACATTGAAATTTTTCCCCACAAAGGGCGTCCGGGGCGGGATATGGTAGCCGATCTCCTTCTCATAATACTCGGCCAGCTCCGTGATGACGCGCGTGTCCATGCCGTCCAGCGTGCCGCGCAGCTGAGCGTATTCAAATACCATCGCCTCCAGCGGCGTGTTGCCCGTTCTCTCCCCGATTCCAAACAGCGAGGTGTTCACGCCGGAGCAGCCGTAGAGCCAGGCCGTGGAGGAGTTGACCACCGCCTTGTAAAAATCATTGTGCCCGTGCCACTCCAACATCTCGTGGGGCACTCCCGCGTGCGTATGGAGCGCGTAAATAATTCCCTGCACGCTCCGCGGGATTACCGCGCCGGGATAATTGACGCCATAACCCATCGTGTCGCAGGCCCGGATCTTGATCGGGATCTGATACTCCTTCATCAGCTTCATCAGCTCCAGGCAGAACGGAACCACATAACCGTAAATATCCGCCCGCGTGATATCCTCCAGATGGCAGCGGGGGCTGATCCCCTCCTCCAGACAGTCGCGGATCACGCTCAGATAATGCTCCATGGCCTGACGGCGGGTCATTTTCAGCTTCATAAAAATATGGTAATCGGAGCAGCTCACCAGAATGCCGGTTTCCTTCATGCCGATCTCCTTGACCAGCTTAAAGTCCTCCTTGCTGGCGCGGATCCAGCTGGTGATCTCCGGGAATTTGTAGCCTCTCTCCATGCACTTGTACACCGCGTCGCGGTCTTTTTTGCTGTACAGGAAAAATTCGCTGGCGCGGATCAGGCCGTTCTCCCCGCCCAGCCGGTGCAGATAATCATAGATCGTCACGATCTGCTCCGTCGAGTAAGGCGCGCGGGACTGCTGACCGTCCCGGAAGGTCGTGTCCGTGATCCAGATTTCCTTCGGCATATCGTGCGGCACGGTACGGTCGTTGAAGGGGATCTTTGGAATCTCCGAGTAGGGAAACATGTTGCGGAATACGTTGGGCTTTTCTACGTCGTCCAGAATGTACATATGCTCCTCGATCTCGAGCAGATTCTTCTTCTCATTCATCGTAACCGGACGGCTGCTAAAGGTATTGTTCATGACGCCTCTCCTTCTGTGTTTTATACGCGTATCATTGTATACAATTATCCAGCTCTTGTCAACGCCTAATTTTCCAGTGCATGACCCACATGGAGCATTCCCCAGCCCTGCTTTCCCCAGTTTTCTCCCAGATCCCTGGCCTGATAGAGAAGGCGCTCCCGGATCTGCTCGTTTGTAAAGTGCGGGTGCTTCTGCCAGAGCAGGGCCGCCGCGCCGCTGACAGCCGGGACCGCCATGGAGGTGCCGTTTTTGACAGTATAGGGGCTTAATACCGATCCGAAACGGTTTTGCCGAAACCACGCGTTGCAGGAGACAATACCGGTTCCCGGCGAGACAAGATCCGGTTTTTTGAGCTTGCCGTCCCTCGGTCCCCTCCCGGAATAATTCTCGCAGGCATTTTGACGGTCCGGAAAATTCTTCCCGTCATGACAGCCGACCGCCACGATATGCCCCTGCAGACCGAGCGGCGAAATACTGTCCGCGGCCGGCCCTTTGTTGCCCGCCGCCACCGCCACAAAGATTCCGGCCTCCCAGGCCTGCTCCAGCCAGGACAATAGCTCGCCCCTGGCCTCCTCATCATCAATCCGCCCGACGCCCACGGAAATATTGATGATTCGCGTGTGATAAATCCGCCTGGTGTCCAGCACATACCGAATCCCGGCGACCATGCTATCCACGCTCCCCTCCCCCTTTTCATCCAGCACCTTACAGACCACCAGCCGGCAGCCGGGCGCAATCCCGGCGTAAAGGCCCTTGGAGCAAAGACCGCTGCCGCACAGACAGCCCGCCACATGCGTTCCGTGCCCGCTGTCATCGTAGGGCCGCCTCTGTCCGCCGCAGAAATCGGAAAAGGCGGCCAGTCTGCCTGCCAGATCCGGATGCATCGCCATGCCGGTATCCAGGATGGCCGCCGTCACCCCGGCTCCCGTGTAAGGCGCCGTCTCCCTGAGGGTTGCGTGAATCACCCTTTTTACACGGTTCATTTCAGAGTTTCCTTTTTTTATCAGGGTATGAAGCGCTGGAAAAAAAGTGAAGCCCGGCCGGACAGGCCCGGCGCCGCCAGAGAGATATTTTTCCGGGAGCCAGGAAACAAGGACAACCGTGCCCACATATCATAGAGCATAACTATCCTTTTGGAGGCTCTGAAAATGAGTGATTTATCTGCAACAAACTGTGGGTGCAACAATAGCTGCGGCAACGGCTGTTCCAACGGCATCCTCGGCGGGGACAACTGCTGTCTGATCCTGATCCTTCTGCTGTTCTGCGGCGGCGGTCTGGGCGGCAACGGCTGTGGCTGTAGCTGTAGCGACGGCGGAAACGGCTGCAGCTCCATCCTCTGGATCCTGATCCTTTTGCTGTTCTGCGGTGGGAACGGCTGCGGAAACAACTGCGGCAACAGCTGTACGAACAACTGTGGCTGCAGCTGCGGCTGCTAAACGGTTCCCCTGTTATACCACCGGACGCGGCAGGCGTCTCTCTCTCGGGCATTGCCCCCAGCGGGCAATGCCCTTTTCATGGTAACAGGCATACAATCCCTGTCCGTCACATAAGAATGGAAAAAAGGATGGACAAAGCGCCGATGACCTCTTCCGACAGCTGTGCGGTAAACGCCTTCGATATGCGTTATACCCAGAATCATATCCAGATCCTGAAGGTCCTGCTGCCCTATTTCGATCCGGCAAGCCAGGGCAATATCGCGGTCTGGATCAAATATATGGAGCTGCAGTACACCATGCAGTGCGCCGGGCAAAAAAGCGCGCTGGGAGCCGCCTGCTTTCCTTCCCAGGGCGCTAAAAATCCCGATGTCACGGAAATCTTTGAGCAGATCAAAAATTTCTGCACGCCGCAGGAACGCGCCATGTTCGGCCAGATTTCCAATCTGAAACGGAACATGGAAATGTTCGAGGAAATGAAAGGAATGATGCAGCTTTTTGAACAGCTCGCCCCGGAGGGTACAGGAAACGCAGGCAATTCCGGAAACGCAGGCGGTGCAGGAAACGCAGGCGATTCCGGAACCGCGGGCGATTCCCCGCTGGACTTACTCCGCGGTCTTCTCTCCCCGGAGCAGCAGGCGCTTTTTGAAAGCTTTCAGTCCTCCTTTTCCAGTCCCAATCCGTAATTGCAAAAAACCGGAGGTAATCGCATGAATCAGCAAAACAAAAAGCCATCCTGGATGCAGGAGGCTTCCGTACAGAATATTCCCCAGAAAAAGCTGGATTTTTTACAGCAGCTTGTCTTTGAAAGCAAATCCCTCTCCCAGCGGGAGCTGCTTCCCTTCCTGATGGCCCTGGCCCAGCGCAGCCGCGCGGAAAACATCAGCTTTTCCGCGGAGGAAACGGAGAGCATCGTGGCCGCCATCCAGAAATACAGCACGCCGGAGGAGATTTTGAAGATGAATCAGATTATGCGGCTGATGGCAAAGAAAAAGTGAGGAAAAAACGAGACAGGTCCCTGCTGCCGGCGGCAGCAGGGACCTGTCTTTGGAAAATTCTTTATTCTGTCTCCCAGCAATAGCTGCCCGAGGTCACCTGATTCAGAATCAGCGCCGTCCTGCTTCTCCTTCCATTCACTTCCCTTCGTTCATCTCCGACAATCTCATAGCAGCGTTTGTCTGGCCCACAGGGAATGTGGACCTCGGCAGTCGCCCCGACCGGGATATTGGCACACATTCGCAGCTTTTCCGGCTCCCTTGAACAATCCACCGCCACAGTTCCCCTGACCGTGAATACAGAACCCCTGACACGCTTTATTTCCTCATTCAGCCAGGGACTGATCCTGAGCTTTTCATATCCGGGCGCCAAAGAAACAATCCCCATCACATACCGGCTCAGCCACTCCTTCACATGGCCCATCATGGCATGGTTTCGGGAGCGGCCCAATCCGTTCCACAGCTCCGTATAATTCCAAAACTCCGGGAGTGTTGTCAGGCCCTGATCCACATGGTGGCGGTAACTGGGCTCCGTCGGATTCATTACCATCCTGTAAACCACATCGTTTCGCCCGGCTACCGCAAGCGCACAGAACACTTGCTTTAAGCCGACCTCCCCCGAGGTAAGGTGCCAGTCCTTTTCCCTGACCGCTTCCACCAGTCTTTCAACAAGCGTCTCCCTCTCCTCCGGTCTGGCAATTCCGGAAAAAAGCACACAGCCATAGCTTGCCTGACTTGCATTGCCATAAACTCCGGATTTCTCGCAAAAGCATTCCGGATCTTTGTAAAATCCACATCGGATTTCTTTCGCCAGCTCCCGATAACGGGCCTGCTCCCTGTCTTTCCCTAAAATTCCGGAAATTCCGGAAAGCGTATCTGCCAGCAAATAAAACGCGCAGGTCGCGACAAGCGTGGTGGGTGTATTCTCGTTAATCTGCCCCCACTCTCCCATATGGGCATAATTTTTCAACACTCCGTCCTTGGCCTGCCGGTTTAAATGCTCCACATAATCCTGCATCATATCATAATGCTCTGCCAGAATCCTCTCATCCCCATACTCCTGATAATAATACCAGGGAGCAAGCACACAGGCTCCGCCCCAGTTCGGATCCTTGTACAGCCTTCCAATCCGGAAATATTCCGGCGCAATTCCCGGAACAAATCCGGCCTCCTCCGTCTCCCTGTTTTCCAGATGAAGAAAATCAAATCCCGGATACTTCACCGGATCCGCCTCCATCGGCGCTTTTTCCAGCGTCTGCCTTGTCACCCTCGCATCCTGCATATCCCCTATAATTTTCGGAATCCAGCTTCGGATATCATATCCCGCCGCCATGGAGGAAAACATCAGCTGCGTCGTCTCCAGCCACCCCAGCTTTTCAATCTGCGGACAATCTGTAAAGCTGTACATCATGTTGCTTTCAATCGATCGGTCCGTCATCCGGTGAATCCGGTTGATCATCTCCTGATCCGTCTCAAAATCCGACACCTTGCGGTTCATAAGCCTCACCGCGCACCCTTCAAAATTCCGGACGGAAGGTTCCCCGGGGAATCCCTCAACCTCCGCATATTGAAAGCCGTGATAGCAAAACTGCGGATGCCACTCCTCTGTTCCCGCTCCGGCTACAACATAGCTGTCCATCACCCGACAATCAAACAAACGGTCGCAGCTTTGCGTGCAGGAAGCCTGATCCACACCACCGCCGTCCGCCGCCAGAACCTCCGCCGGGTAAAGCCTGATCCGGCATCCGGCATAATTCTTCGTATTTTCAAGCTTCAGCCGGATAAAGCCCGCGCTGTTTTTTCCAAAATCCACCAGCCAATTCCCGTTTGGAAGCTTTGCCACGCTCTTTGCTGTCCAGCTTTCCCAAATACGAATGGGCTCGCACTCTCTCGCCGTCAGCCTTCCTTTTGGCGGCTCCATAAAAACTGCCTTTTCCCAGCCTGCCAGGTCCGCAAAGGGCGTATCCCATCCCCTCAGAGCAAGGGCCCTTTGTCCGTCATAGTCCTCTCCTCCGTACCAGTTTTGAAAGGTCACAGGACTTTCGAAAAGGCTCCAGCTTTCATCACTCGACACGGCCGTTATGATCCTCCCGTCCCGATAGATCAGTTCAAGCTGGGCCAACAGCTTGACATTTCCGCAGATGCCGTCTCTTAAATAAATCGTATCGTATTTTTGATAACGATGCTTTTCATTCAGGCTTCCGTCCCCGAAACGCATTACCGGATCCACTGCAAAATTGGCGTACTGACCGTTCCCTAAAAGAACCCCCAGCGCATTTCTTCCCTCTCTCAGCATCCCTGTCACATCATAGGTCACATAATACACACGTTGATCAAACTGACTTTCTCCGGGCTCAAACAGTGCGTCTGTCACCTTTTGCCCGTTTACACTGGCGCAAAACAATCCCAGTCCGCTGATATATAAACGCGCGCGCTCCACTGACTTTAAATCTTCCACCAGAAACTGACGCGCCAGCGCAGGTGACGGGGACTTATCCCCCAAAAATCCGTCTCCCCGCCCAATCCATTTGCCTTTCCAATCAGCCGGCGACAGCAGCCCCATCTCAAACCATGCGCTTCTGCTCCAATCCGACGGTTTTCCCTCTTCGTCCCAAACCCTCACCCTCCAAAACACTCTCTGACGGGAGGACAAAGGCTTCCCCTGATATGGGATCGCATAATTTCTGGTATCCTCCACCCGGCCGCTGTCCCATAAATCAGCCTGATCATGATTCAAAAGCGTTTCGCTTGTGGCTGCCTCAATCTGATAAGCGGTCTGCCTGGCCCCGCGCCGGGGCGACCACAGGCGATAGGACAGCGCAGGCTCTGCACAGGAAAGTCCCAGCGCCCTTCTCAAATTTTGCGCGGTAAGATCCGTAATATTCATGGTATGTCTTCCTCCTCATATAATCAAGTGTTTTTTATTGAAAATTCAAGGTTTTTTAACCTT
>JAUNGT010000015.1 GCA_030524455.1 Eubacteriales bacterium
CACAACAAAAGCCCCATCCCTCAGTGGTTGAGAGATGGGGCAAACTATTTACGCTCTGGCTGTCCACCTTCTTAACCTCGCCAATCAGGATTTTGCTGATAAGCCGGTTCAGTACGGACTTCGCTTTCCTGTGCGTCCTCGAATATCTCTTTCTCCAACTGTTTTGCCGCACTTGCATTATCACTATCAGTGCCGCGATTTCTCAATACTTTATCCACTCTTTGTCTCGCTAATTGAAATACCGTATCTTCGACCCACAAATGAATGATCCGGGGGCCTTCCTCCGTATCTGTGATATCCGCAATAAACCAATTTCCTGAAACTTGTTCATGTCCTTCCGACTGTATATTTTGAATTAACTGAAATACTACTTCTCTGACACTTTTCTCAATCGTCCTTACCGCTTTGATTTTTACTTCGCTTTCGCAATCTATCTCATCATGCGGTTGAGGCACAACAGTCTGATATATCCAGGTCTGCTGCAGCAGCATATTTTCCCGTCGTTCCTGATTATCCAGATTATATACATCGGATAAATCCGGCATTGTTTTTGTGCTGTAGCTTTTTTCAAAAACAGCTGCAAATTCATTTAACAGGTTCAAATCGTCCTGTCTCACTTTTACAATCCGGGCAGTATGATCATTCATAACCTCTGACATCCTGCTTCCGATTTTCTTATCGTATTCCCGATCCATTTCCCTGACCGTTTTCTCCAATTCAAATGTGTGATCTTTATCATAATGACAAGCCGCCTTCTTCTCTGACGCATTGCCCGGTATCACCTCCACGGTAACCGGATCCGTGTATTCCACATATCCTTTATCCGCTTCCTTCACCTTCGATTTTAATTCTACTGCCAATACGTTTTTCGGAAACGCCATGCACATCATGATCAAAAATATTGCCATTGACAAATGAAAACTGTTTTTTTTCGCAGACACGTCCACTACCTCCTCAAACGAAATCAGCCTTTTATATTTCCGAGTTAAAATTCGCACAATCTCCTTATACTCTTGACGAATATGAGGTTATTATTCATATCCGTTCAGCCCTCTGAAAAAGAGAAAAATTCGTCCAAAAATGTTTCCGCAGAATGAACCCGACTTTCTTCTTTTGGCGTCTGCGCGAACCGGATTCCCAAAATCCAACCGGCAATTCCTATTGCTGCAATGATTGCGATGATTGAAATTATAAAGGTTTTTTTCTTCATATATTTTTACCCCAAATCTCCCGTACTCTATGTCCTGCATTCGTGGGAATCAGAATCCGCCGTCCGGCATGCCGCAGGCCGGAGCCTGCCCGCGTCCATTTCATACACAGCATCACACAATATCTCGATGTCATCCCGGTTATGGCTTGCCAGGATAATTAATCTGCCCTCTCTTTTCCATTGCAAAAGCAGGCTGCGGATCTCGGCCGCCCCCTTTTCGTCCAAACCGTTCATGGGCTCATCCAGCAGTAAAAGCTCCGGCTCCTCCATCAGCGCCTGCGCAAGAGCCAGCCGCTGCCTCATTCCGAGGGAATATTTGGAGACAGCCTTTTTGTCATCCGCATTCAGCCCCATTTGGTTCATCACATTTCTCAGCTTTTTCTTATCCGGTCTGTTGCGAATCCCATACAGATATTTCAAATTGTTCAATCCGCTCACATTCCCCAAAAAGGCCGGCTCTTCAATGATAATCCCCGCCCGGTTCAGCAATTCCCCGTCTTTTTTTCGCACCCCGTCAATCCATATTTCTCCCTCTGTCGGAATCAGAAAACCACAGATACATTTGAGCAGAACCGTTTTTCCCGATCCGTTTCTTCCAACCAATCCGTATATTTTCCCCGCTTCAAAGGAACAGCTTATTCCGTTCAGCACAGGATATCCCCGGAACTTTTTGTGCAATCCCTTCACTTCAATCCGATCCATCTCAATCCTCCCTCGTCCATGTAAGATCCGCTTTCCGATAAATCCTTCCCCACAGCACCGGCAAAAGCAGCTCCCCGATTATCAAAAATACCAGAACATACGGCAGCGTCACCTGATATCCGGCGTTCGTCCCGATCCGATCCAGGTTCAGCCACGAATACGGGGACAGATAGAGAACCTCCGGCATTCCCCTGGAAAGGTTGCGTTCCACCACAATGTACATTGCCAGCCCGAACACCACCCCCGTTCCCACCGCCCTCGCTCCCAGCAATCCCGTGGCGGCAATCACCTCCGCCGTCAGGATATTCAGGGAAATGCTGACAAATGCGAGCAAAAGCAGTGCTTCCACAGGAGTATACGAAGTCATAAGCCTATACGGAAAGACGGCCAGACTGTCATACTCGGATGAAACGTTTGTCATCGCAAGCGTATATAACAGTCTCCCCCAATCCCAGCTCCACTCCATGCCGCGGGATGCCAGAAAGAAAACGCTCAACCCCGTTTCCAGAAAAAACAGCGCTGCCGAGCTGAACACAATATATCCAAGCATTTTCCGAAACCATCTTTTTCTCCCGAGACGGATCATGCGGTACATTTCATGATACCTCAGGAACGGGGCATCGGAGAAAAAGAAAATCACGCAAAGCTGCCAGACCATCGCAAAAAACGGATTGGTAAAATAAAAAACACATATCCACGGCGATGCCGGCCACCCGATATCCGCGGAAAATTCCCGGGTCGGCACAGAAAACCAGAGCAGCATCATGACCTGCACCAGCAAAACAATCGCCGTTTTTCTGGAAAAGAATCTAATCATTCCGAATCACCTTTTCCACCTTTCTCCGTATGAATATGCCCAGAAGCACAAAGGCTGCGATCCCCGCTCCCACCGCAAAATACGGAAACGAAGTCCCCCATATATATGCGTTATCGGTAAAATTAAAGTAACTGAGCAAGGTCAAATCTGATACATGTGTATATAGCAGCAAATATTGAAAAAAGAAGAGGAGCAGTGTCGGGGATATCCAGATCAGCAGCCGGTTTTTCTCATACAATGACAGATACGCTGCCGACAGATTCAGGATTCCAAGAAGGATCCCCTCCTCCAGGCAATGGCAAAGTACAAGCAGGAGATAGTTTTACCTCCCAATCAGATATTGTGACGCCCAATTTCCGTCCCCTGCGATATTGGAAATTCCCGCATGACTGCTCCAGGGCAGCCATCGGCTTACGACGATAACAAACAGCAGATTCCCTGCACAGAGAATAACCGCCGGCGTCAGAAAAATCACCGTTGTCTTTGCCCAGGCATAGGCTTTCAGCTTTCCCCGTATCACGCTCTGCCGGTAAAATTTATTCTCCATATCCTCCTCCAGCATCGCAGCACACGGAACCGCCGTAAAGAAAAAGACCAGAATCGAACTCATGCTGTACTTAATCTGATGAAATACATACAAAACATCCAAATACATTTCCGACAGTTCCAGCATAACCACAAATCCGATCCCAAAGACGCCGAGCGTACACAGATAAAGCCTTTTCGTTTCAATCGTCCTTACAACATCCATTTTCAGATAGTGAAAAAACAATCTCATTTTACCTCATCCCCCGTGACGGCATTCACAATGATCTGAATCCGTCCTGTCCCTTCCTCTGCGTTTGACGTTCCCTCCAGCACCCATACCGGAAAGACCGGAAAACTGTTTTTTCCGCTGTGGACATCTGCCATATAATACAGCGCCGCGGTAGATATACTCTTGTTATTTTACTATACCACAACTTTTCTCTTTTTTTCAAAAAATCCCCCAACGTATCAAAATTCGCCCTGAACGTAACGCTTCATCGCTTTACGACTTTTTGTAATTATGATACAATAAGTGCAGTCGGGGAGGATTCCCATGAGCTTATCTATGTTTGTGACAAACATCATCGCGATTATCATGATGGCTTATAGTATTATTCAGCTTTTGCCGCGTGTTTCCAGAAGGCTGCGCATTGTGCTTTGGCTCTATATTCCGCTTGCAGGATCTGTAACCGGGATCTTGTTTTCCTTTTTTTCCACGCCATTTTTCCTGCTGGGGATTTTGCTGATCCTGTTTTTTTCTGAGCGCAGCTTCCGTATCTGGAACATGTCTGCCGCCCTGCTGGGGTGGATGTGGTGTGTCCTTTCCAGCTACATCGGTTCTTTCCTGGTGAGCCTGATGGGCTATCGCTACGAGCAAACTCAGGCATCAAACTGGCAGCCCTGGCTTCTGATTGCCATTGCCCTTCCCTTTACCTGTATCCCTTCTGCCCTGGCCGGAAAATGGCTGCGCCGAAAACTGCACGCGAATCCGGATTTTGTGCCGCTTCCGGTGCTTCGTCTGTTTTTTGCGGACGTTGCTGTATGTGCCGGTATTTTTCTTTTGAATATCATATATGGATATACCCTGGGATTTCCCCCCACCGTTTTGATCCTGAGCTTTCTCCTTTTTTCCGCCTTTGCCTTCGTCCATCTCTTTTTATATCGGAATCTCTACCGGACGACACAGGAAAATCAACGTCTGGCGCTTCAGGCACAGGCCCGGCAGTCCCTCACGGAATACACCCGGCGACTGGAATGCCATTATCAGGAAATGCGCCGTTTCCGGCATGATTATATGAACCTGCTCTCCACCTTAAGCGGATATATCCAGGCGCGTGACTGGGAGCTTCTGGAGCATTTTTTTCAGACGAATCTTATGGGCGCCGGGCATTCCCTGTCCGGAAAGGATGCGCAGATCGGCAGGCTGTCCCTTATAAAGGTGCTGGAAATCAAGGGGATTTTGTATGTCAAAATCGTGGAAGCTCTCAATGACGGCCTTTTCCTGACGCTCGAGATCACGGACGAAATCTCCTGTATCGATATGGATCCGATGTCCCTGTCCCGCCTCCTCGGCATTTACCTGGATAACGCGCTGGAGGCTGCCAGGGCAAGCCGGGAAAAAGAGCTCAAGCTGATTATTTATCAAAAAAACGACTGCATTGTTTTTCATATAGAAAATACGACGCCGCCGCTTCCTGCGCCGTTATCCCAGCTTTCCCGGGAAGGCGTTTCAGGCAAAGAAAATCACAGCGGCCTCGGACTTTACACGGCCCGGCAGATCATTGACAGCTGTCAGAATCTGTCTGTTTCCACGGAATACAGGGATCATCTGTTTCAGCAAATACTGACGATTTCTCATGGAGGTTGTAAATGATTCCGGTTTATTTGTGCGAAGACCAAAAAGAAGCTCTTTTGCTTTTGCAAAAGACACTGGAGAATTTTATTCTGATAGAATGTCTCGATTTCCGGATTGCCTGCGCCGCCGCCACTCCTCAGGAGCTGCTGCAGGCTCTGCCTGCAAACGGCTGCAGCGCCGTATATTTTCTGGATATCGCCTTAAACAATACCATGAACGGCATCGAGCTTGCCTCCCAAATCCGCCGTGCCGATCCCGGTGCATACCTGATTTTCACCACCATCCATGAGGAGATGGCAATGGAAACCTTCCGGCATAAGGTCGAGGCAATGGACTTTCTGATAAAGGACTCTCCAAACTATGCGGCGCAGCTTCTGGAATGTCTGCGCCATGTCAGCCAAAAGGCCCGGCAGTCCCACCTGGCGCATAAAAAAAAGCTTCTTTTTCACCTGCCGGAACGGGAATTATATCTGTATCCCGAGGAGATTCTCTATATCCGGGCCACCGAGTCTCACCGCATCACCATCTATACAGACTTCGGCATTTATGAATGCCGTCAGACCCTGCGTGAGGCTGCCGCTTTATGGGACGGTTTTTTCCCTTGCCACCGCTCCGTCCTCGTCAATCCCGCGCGCATCCGCTCTCTGTCAAAAACGCCCTGTCAGCTTCTCATGGAGGACGGCTCCGTCTGCCCCTGCTCCTTTCGTCAGGCCAGGGCATTGTCAAAATATTTAAAATAAGCTCCCGGCATAAACCTTCCCCCATCTGCGCATACTGACACCAGACACGGCGCAAGGTTATCCCGACGATCGGAAAGGAGCGAATGCAATGAAAAAGCGAAACAAAATCCTCTCCCTGATGCTTCTTGCCGGAATGCTGGCTGTGATGGCAGCCTGCGGCGGCAGCGACAAGGGCAGGGACAAAAGCTTACAGGATATGGCAGGCACGGCGGCGAGCCAGGGCCTGCCGCCGTCCTCTTCCCAGACGGGATCTTATATCTTTTTCCAGATTTTCTTTAAAAATACATAGCCGACCAGACAAGCCGCCAGCTCCGTGATCGGAAATGCCCACCAGATCAGCGAAACGCCCATCCGGTTGTTTCGGACAAGGAGCGAAAAGCTTCCCGCCAGGGGCAGTATAAGAACAAACTGTCTGAGCAGTGAAATGACAAGCGATTCGATTCCGCCGTTCAGCGCCTGATAGATTCCCTGATACGCGATATTGATTCCTGCAAAAATAAAGCTGACAGAGATAATCCGCATTGCTCCTATAAAATACTCTCTCGACTCCCCGGCATTGAACAGCGCCGCAAACGCCCCCGGGAAGATTTCCGTGATAAGGGTTCCCAAAACCATCAGGACAATAGTATACAGGAGCCCGTATTTGATCCCGTCCTTTATTCTCTGTTTCTTTCCCATCCCGTGCGCATACGCGATAATCGGCGTGATGGCGTCTCTGAGTCCAAAGGCCAAAAACAATCCGAACTGCTGCACCTTATAGAACAGCCCATATGCGGTCTGCGCGGAGGGGCTGAACTTTAAAATCAGATTCATGACATAAACCATGATCGACATCAGCGCCTGGGCAATAATCGCCGGAAGTCCAATCGCATATATAACCCTTATGATTTCGGCATCCGGCTTCATATACTTTACGCCATGCTCAAATTCCTTATTCAGCTTCACATGAAACGCAAACAGCAGCACCGCCGATACCACCTGTCCGATTACGGTCGCATACGCCGCTCCCCGCACGCCCATTTCCGGAACCGGCCCCAGCCCATAGATCATAATCGGATCGAGGATAATATTTACCACCGCTCCCACCACCTGGCCGATTGTCGAATAAAGGGAGCGTCCCGTTGCCTGCAGCAGCTTTTCAAACAAAGAAAAGAAGATGACGCCAAAGGAAAGCACGCAGCAGATTCTCAGGTAGTCGATTCCCATGGAAATGACCTGCGGCTCAATTGTCTGCGACATAATGTATTTTTTTACTCCAAAAATACCAAACAGCAGGCATATCACATAAATGAGCACGCCCAAAAACAGGCTGTTTCCGGCGACCTTCGCGGCCCTTTTATTCTCCTCCTGCCCGAGCATTCTCGCAAGATAAGCATTTGTTCCCACTCCCGTTCCGATTCCTGCGGCCACCATAAGCATCTGCACCGGGAATACCAGCGTCAGCGCGTTTAATGCCGCCTCGCTCCCCTCCCTCATGTTTCCGACAAAGGCACTGTCCACGATATTGTAAACCGCCTGCAATGCCATCGACAGAATCATCGGTACGCCCATGTGAATCATGAGCCGGTTGACCGGCATCTCCTTCATTCTGTTGTTTTCTGCCATCTCAATGAAATCCTCCTGTTCTTTTATAAAAAAATCCTGCAACGCAGGATTCTCCGCCTGCGGCGGGTCGCGTAAGCGACACTCTTCCATTCCGCCGCAGTGCGATCCCGCGGAGCGTTTTTTGTGCAATCGGAAATTTCATTTCCGATTGCACAAAAAAAACGAGCAGCAAAACTGGATTTACGCTAGTTTGCTACTCGTTCAGGAGTCATTATATTTCCCGTTTTCCAAAAAGTCAAGTCAAAAATTCAGGCGCGGGAGTCTCTTTTTCTTTTTATCATAATCACAATTGCTCCGATAACGGCAATTCCTGCCTGTCAAATCCCCTTCTCGATCAGCGTCCCGTCGCGGTACGCGCCAAGCAGCCGCTCCAGATGGGCGATGCTCTCCTTCAGCTCCCGGCCGATATCCGTGTCCGCCACCAGGATCCGGCGGGCGGCCGTCTCGACCAGAATCGTGTCCGACACCATATCCGTCTCGTCCCGAATCGCTGCCTCCGCCGACACAAACGGCTTATGAGCCACCAGGTTCATGCCATGGGAATTGGCCACCAGCGTATAGCCCGCAATCCCGGTTTTTCCCTGGTAAGCCCGCGAAAAGCCGCCGTCAATGATCAGCAGCTTGCCGCCGCACTTGATGGGCGTCTCGCCCTTTTTGAGCTCCACCGGGACATGGCCGTTGATGATATGGGAGCGATGCTCGTCCAGCCCAAACTCCCGGATGATCCGGTTTAAAATCTCCTCGTCATCGTTTAAGCGGTAATAAGCGTTTTTAACCTCCTTGTGCGTTTCCTTGTCCTCCAGGAAATACCGTTCGAAGGTCGCCATCTTGTCCTTGCCGAACACCGGGGACTTGGGCCCCGCCCAGATGTACCAGATAATGTCGCGCCCTTTCCGCCGCTCCTCCCTGTCCTGGGAGTAATAGCCCTTGCGGGCGTAGGTCTCCAGCACGTCGTAAAGCTTTTTGCCGCTGCAGATCTGTCCGTAAATATTGACCTTTTCAAAATTGCCGTCGCCGTCTAAGGGCACGCAGCCGTGATAGAGAAGGTTGGAGTTGAATACCTTGTACAGGCTGCCCTTTGCAAACAGAAAGCGCACATGGCGCTGCAGCTTTTCACAGTGTACAAAGCCGTGGCGCAGCCGGTCCACCACCTGGGCCTCCTCCTCCGTCAGCCGGTAAGGGTCCGCCGGATCGACGGTGGGAAAATCCGTATCCTTCATGGCGTATTCCTTCCCGCCGATCCGGATTGTCTTCGTCTCATAGTTGATCTTGTCCAGAAGGAGGCGGTCCTCCATGTCAAACTCCGGGTGGCTCATGATGAGCTGTCCCTCCAGCTTAAACTGGATCACCGCGATCGCCTTGTGCATTTTCATGTCCAGAGCAAGATCCTTCTCATCGTAATCCTCGCCGTACTTAATCGAAAAAGCGCTGCAGTCCGTATTTTCATAGGCTTTCATCGCAAAGGTCGCAAGCGGGATCAGGTTGATGCCGTAGCCCTCCTCCAGCGTGTCCAGGTTGCCGTACCGCGCGGAAATACGCAGCACCGTTGCGATGCAGGCCGTCTGCCCGCTGGCGGCGCCCATCCACACGATGTCATGATTGCCCCACTGGATATCCACCGAATGGTACTGGCTTAAGGTATCCATAATGATATGCGGCCCCTTGCCCCGGTCATAAATATCCCCCACGATGTGCAGGTGATCGATGACCAGCCTCTGAATCAGGTTGCAGAGCGCCACAATGCACTCCGGCGCACGGCCGATGCGGATGATCGTGTTGATGATCTCATTGTAATAAAGCTCCTTATCCTGGATCTCCTCCTTCTCCGTGATCAGCTCCTCGATCACATAGGAAAAATCCTTGGGAAGCGCCTTTCTCACCTTGGATCTGGTATATTTGGAGGAAACTCGCTTGGTCATCTGCACCAGCCGGTGGATCGTGATCTTAAACCAGTCCTCCAGCGCCTCCTGATCCTCCTCGGCCTGCATCACCAGCTCCAGCTTTTCCTGCGGATAATAAATCAGAGTCGCCAGGCTCCGCTTGTCCCTGGCGCTCAGGGTGTTGCCGAACTCCTCGTCGATCTTTCTCTTGACGGAGCCGGAGCCGTTTTTGAGCACATGGTTAAACTGCTCGGACTCCCCGTGGATATCCGTCAGAAAATGCTCCGTGCCCTTGGGCAGGCTCAGAATGGCCTGCAGGTTAATGATCTCCGTGGCAGCGTCCGCAATCGTCGGAAACTGCCTGGACAGACTTTTTAAATAAACCCGGTATTCGAAATTATCCATATAACTCCCCTCTCCGGCGCCGGGGCGCCTGCTTTTCAGATCAGACTTGCCAGGTGCTCAACCCTCAATAACGTCATTCATATCATACAGGCCGGCGGATTTGTTCCACAAAAATCTGGCCGCCTGGATCGCTCCCTTTGCAAATACCGCCCTGGAGTAGGCCGTATGGGAAAAAGTGAGAACCTCGTCCGTCCCGGCAAAAATCACGTCGTGGTCGCCCACGATCGTGCCGCCCCGCACGGAGGAAATGCCGATCTCCTTTGCAGGCCGCTTCTCCCGCCGCCCGGTCCTGTCATACACATACGCATAGCCGCCGCCTGCAGCCTCGTTGACCGCGTCCGCCAGCGCCAGCGCCGTGCCGCTGGGCGCATCCAGCTTCTGGTTGTGATGCTTTTCCACAATCTCCATATCAAAGCCCGCGTCCGCCAGCGTTGCCGCCGCCTCCCGCACGAGCTTCAAAAGCAGGTTGATTCCCAGGGACATATTGGCGGAGCGCAAAATTGCAACCTTTTCGGCAGTCCTTTGCACATGGGCGATCTGCTCCTCCGACAGCCCCGTGGTGCACAGCACGCAGGGCAGCCCCTTTGCCGCGCAGTCATCCAAAAGCCCGTCCACCGCCTTGGCGGAGGCGAAATCGATCACCACGTCCGCTTCAATGCTGCATTCCTTCAGGCTCTTAAAGACCGGATACTCATTTTTGACGCGATCGCTCACATCCACGCCCGCCACAATCTCCATTCCGTCCTGCTGCGCGATCAGGCCGGTAATCACCTGGCCCATCCTTCCGTCGCAGCCGTGCATAATCACTCGAATCATCTGTTTTCCTCCTGTAAAAACACGAAAGCAGGCCGGGAAATCTCGCCGTCCCAGCCTGCCTCCTTCCTTATAAGATGCCGAATTTCCTCATCTCGTTCTCCAGCCGCCCGGCGTTTGCCTCCTCCATCTCGGTCAGGGGCATCCGAAGCAGGCCGCCGCAGATTCCCATCAGCTCCAGCGCCTTCTTCACCGGGATCGGATTCACCTCGCTGAACAGCGCCTCCACCAGGGGCACCGCCTTCAGCTGCATCCGGCAGCTCTCCTGCGTCCTGCCCTCAAAATAAAGGCTGCACATATCATGCACCGCCTGAGGAGCCACGTTGGAAAGCACGGAAATCACGCCCTTGCCGCCCAGCGCCAAAAGCGGCACCACGATCGCATCCTCCCCGGAATACAGATCCACGCAGCCCTCCGCCAGGCTCATCAGATGTGCGGTCTGCGCAATATTGCCGGTGGCGTCCTTGACGCCCACGATATTGTCCACCTCACGGCACAGCCGCACCACGGTCTCCGGCTGCATCGTCGTGCCCGTGCGGGAGGGCACATTATACAGGATGATCGGCAGCTTCACGCTGTCTGCCACCGCCTTGTAATGCTTATACAGGCCGTTCTGCGTCGCCTTATTATAGTAGGGTGTCACCAAAAGCAGGCCGTCCGCCCCTGCCTTCTCCGCTTCCATGGAAAGATAAATCGCCGTCTCCGTGCAGTTGGAGCCGGTGCCCGCGATCACAGGGATCCGATGCGCCACCTTCTCCACACAGTAGCGGATCACATCAAGATGCTCCTCGTGCGTCAGGGTAGCCGACTCTCCCGTCGTGCCGCAGACAATAATCGCGTCCGTATGATTCTGTACCTGATATTCAATCAGTCGCCCGAAGCTCTCATAGTCTACCGAGCCGTCCTCGCAAAAGGGAGTGATAATCGCTGTACCTGCACCCTCAAAAATTGCCATGTCATACCTCCTGGTATACCGGTTGGTCCGGCTTGAATTTACAACATATCATAACACCCGGCACGTTTGCTGTCAAACCTCACTTCACACGCACGATCTTCGATACAAAATCCGCCTGACCGCAGATGCTCTCGCTCATACTGACGCCGGTGAGCGTCACATCTGTGCCCTCTCCCCGGGCGGCCAGCACGCCCTCCAGCTCCTCCTCCCGGATGATGCCGCCGGCCACCAGTCCCAGCACCTCGTCCAGCACCAGCAGCTCGCATTCGCCCGTGGAGAGCACCTTCTTGGCAAAATTCAGGCCATTGCGGATGTTTCCGGCCTCCTCCCGGCGCTTCTCCTCCGGCAGGGAAAAGAAATCCTCCTCCGACTTCTCAAAGCGGAAAATCTTGATCTCCGGCTCCAGCTGTCTCTGAAAGGCGGAATCGTTTAATCCCCTTCCCTTGAGAAACTGGATCACCACCACCCGTTTTCCCCGGGCGGCAGCCATCAGCGCTTCGCCCAGCGCGGCCGGTGTTCTTCCATATCCGTCTCCTGTAAAAATCCTGATTTTGCCCATCTAAGCGATTCCTTTTCCCTGTTTTTTGTGTATTTTACACATGCCTTTCCGCCATTCTACCATAAAATCGCCGACACCGCAAGTTTCAGAAAAGGGGACTTTGAAAAAAGGGACAAAAAGGGACAGAGCGCGCTGCACTCTGTCCCCCCTTCTCACTCCTCCAAAAGCTCCAGCTTACTCACCGACACCTCGTAGGCCGTCCGCTTTTCCAGCTGCTCCTCGGAGAGCTTTTTCATATATTCCCTGCTCTGGATCCGGCCCCAGACCGCACAGTGCGCGCCCACCTCGAAGCTTCCCGCGTATCTGGCGTTCCTGCCCCAGCAGATGCAGGGGATGTAATCCGATTTGCCGTAAGGGCGGTTCACTGCCAGCAAAACATCCGCGATCTCCCGTCCCAGCGGCGTTTTCCGGTAGACGGGCTCCTTGCAGATATAGCCGTCCAGATAAATCTGGTTGGTGCGGGAGCTCTCCTCCAGCTCCTCCACAAAGGCGATCTCCCTGGCAAACACGGACAAAATCAGCTTGTTTTTGCGCTCCTCGTGGCGGTTGTAGGACCGAAACTGTCCGGAAATGCTCACATATTCCCCCTCGTAATCGCCGTCCACATCGATGAGGCGCTCGGACACCATCACCGGGATGATATCGTAGGATTCGCTCAGGCGCGCCACCTCCACGTCCATCATATAGAAGCCCTCGCCGAAAATCTCATGACTGAATGTGAAGCCGCTGATGATCTTGCCCATCACCACTACCTGATTGTTTTCAATTACCTTATCCGTCATTTTTTCTGTTCTCCCTTCTCGAGATAAGAATTTTTTCCCATACAGTATTTTTCCTGTCATGTACTACCATTTTATGGGGTTTTCCAAAAATTAGACCGGCGCTGCAGCGCGTCCTTCCCCATAATTCGCCCTTTCTTCGGATACCGGAGCTCTTTTGCCCTACTTTCCTGTCGAAAAGCCGCTGTTTTCGCGTATTTTAGGTTGCATCGAAAAAAAAGCGGTGCTATACTAGGAACCCGGATACAAAGCAGGAAAACCTAAGAATCCTTTTTTTCAGTGAGGAGTATGTATTATGATGCAAAAAAGAGAAGATGTGAGAAACGTCGCCATCATCGCCCACGTTGACCACGGCAAGACAACCCTGGTGGACGAGCTGTTAAAGCAAAGCGGCGTATTCCGCGCCAATCAGGAGGTGGCGGAGCGGGTGATGGACTCCAACGCCATCGAGCGGGAGCGCGGCATCACCATTCTTTCCAAAAATACGGCCGTCACCTATAACGGCGTCAAGATCAATATTATCGACACCCCCGGCCACGCGGACTTCGGCGGCGAGGTGGAGCGCGTCCTGAAAATGGTAAACGGCGTCATTCTTGTGGTGGATGCCTTCGAGGGCCCCATGCCCCAGACCCGCTTCGTGCTCCGCAAGGCACTGGAGCTCCAGCTTCCCGTGATCGTCTGCATCAACAAATGCGACCGTCCGGAGGCCCGCCCCCTGGCTGTGCAGGATGAGGTGCTGGAGCTGTTTTTGGAGCTGGACGCAAACGACGAGCAGCTGGACTGCCCCTTTGTGTTCGCCTCCGCCAAAAACGGCAGCGCCACCACCAACATTACCGTTAAAAATAAGGATATGAAGCCTCTGTTCGACACGATCCTAAGCTACATCCCCGCTCCCGAGGGCGACCCGGAGGCCGGGCTGCAGCTTCTGATCAGCACCATCGACTATAACGAGTATGTGGGCCGCATCGGCGTCGGCAAGGTGGACAACGGCAGGATCTCCGTCAATCAGGAGGTGGTGATCGTCAACCATCACGATCCGGACTCCAAAAAACGGGTGAAGGTCAGCAAGCTCTATGAGTTTGACGGTTTGAATAAGGTGGAGGTGAGAGAGGCCGGAATCGGCTCTATCGTGGCGATCTCCGGCATCGCGGATATCCACATCGGCGATACGCTCTGCTCCCCGGAAAGCCCGGCCGCCATCCCCTTCCAGAAGATTTCCGAGCCCACCATCGCCATGTATTTTATGGTAAATGATTCCCCTCTGGCCGGGAAGGAGGGCAAATATATCACCAGCCGTCATCTGCGGGAGCGGCTGTTTAAGGAGCTCAACACCGACGTGTCCCTGCGGGTGGAGGAGACGGATTCCACCGACAGCTTCAAGGTATCCGGACGGGGCGAGCTGCATCTGTCCGTACTCATCGAGACGATGCGCCGGGAGGGCTATGAGTTTGCCGTCAGCAAGGCGGAGGTACTCTACCATTACGATGAAAAGGGACACCGGCTGGAGCCCATGGAGCAGGTGTTTATCGATGTGCCGGAGGAATACGCCGGAAACGTGATTGAAAAGCTGGGGCAGAGAAAGGGCGAGCTGGTGAACATGACTCCCGGCAACGGAAGCGCCACCCGGCTGGAGTTCATGATCCCCTCCCGGGGCCTGATCGGCTACCGCGGCGAATTTATGACCGACACCAAAGGAAACGGCGTGATGAATGCGGTATTTGACAGCTATGCGCCCTACAAGGGAGATATCCAGTACCGCAAGCTCGGCTCCCTGATCGCCTTCGAGGCGGGGGAGGCCATCACCTACGGCCTGTTCAACGCGCAGGAGAGAGGCACCCTCTTTATCGGGCCCGGCGAAAAGGTGTACGCCGGTATGGTCATCGGCCAGACGGGCCGCAGCGAGGACATCGAGGTCAACGTCTGCAAGACAAAGAAGCTGACCAACACCCGCTCCTCCAGCGCCGACGAAGCGCTCCGCCTGTCCCCGCCGAGGATCCTGAGCCTGGAGCAGGCGCTGGACTTTATCGACACCGACGAGCTTTTGGAGGTGACGCCCAAGAACCTGCGCATCCGCAAAAAAATCCTGGATCACACCATGCGCAAGCGGGCGGCGATTCAGAACAAATAAGCAACCGTCCCCTATCCGCCGCGATACCGCGGACAGCGAACAGGGGCGGGAAGACCAATTGCCGTCTTCCCGCCCCTGTTTTTTTAATTGATTCCCGTCACCGAATAGCCTCTGTCGTTGTCTTCGTCTGCGGAAAAGGTTACGTTCGGCCGCCCTTCCGAACCGGACAGCACATATTTGCCTCCGTCAAGCTCCTCCAGCTCATACAGATCCACGCTCAGCACTGCCCTGCAGCGCTCCGCGGAAAACAGCTCCGACGCATCCACCGCAGCCTCCAGGCTCTCCGCGTCCTCGAAGGTCTCTCCGTCCTCGCCCTCCAGGCTTACATAGACCGGATATTTGATCATGCCCTCAAGCGCTTCCATATCCTTATTATAGAAGGCCTGCATCACGCTGACGGCAAACGCCACCGCCTCCCGGTCCGCCTTCGGCTTTTCCGTCCCGTCCGTCAGCTCCGTAACCGTCTCGTTCTCATACACCACCTTCACCGGAATGCCGAGCAGCAGTCCGTCCTTTAAGCTGCTTCCCTCCTCCGGTCTGGCAAAATCCAGCACCACGCCCTCGCGGGTGCGGATCTCGAAGTTGTTCATGGTGGCGTCCACCACAATCCCCTCGTAATCGCCGTCCACCGGCAGCTGTACGTCCCAGCCCTCCGCGTCCGCTTCCGCCGTCTCTGCGGTCTCTTCCGTCTCTGCAGGCACGGTGTCGGTCTCTGCCGTCTCCTCCGCCGACGCCTGCGCGCTCTCCTGCGTCCCCTGTGCCTGGCTCTCCGTCCCGGACTGGCCGGACGCAGTCGTATTTTCCGCCGCGCTCTGGCCGCAGCCCGCCGCCAGAACCGTCAGGCTTAAGCCCCAGACGGCCATCCATTTTTTCAAATTTCTCATTTTTTTATTCCTCCTTCAAAATCAGCTCCACCGGACAATGATCGGAGCCGGTGATCTGCGTGTCGATCCTGGCATCCTCCAGCCGGTCCTTTAAGCTCTCCGATACCAGAAAATAGTCGATCCGCCACCCTGCGTTCTTGGCGCGGGCGGAAAACCGATAGGACCACCAGGAATAGACGCCCTCCCGATCGGGATAAAAATAGCGGAAGGTATCGATAAAGCCGCTCTCCTGCAGCTTTGTCATCTTCGCCCTCTCCTCGTCGGTAAAGCCCGCGTTTTTCCGGTTGGTCTTTGGATTTTTCAAGTCGATCTCCCGGTGGGCCACATTCAGGTCGCCGCAGAAAATCACCGGCTTGTTTTGCTCGAGCCCCTTTAGATAGGCCAGGAAATCATCCTCCCAGCGCATCCGGTAGTCCAGCCGTGCAAGCCCGTCCTGGGAGTTTGGCGTATACACCGTGACCACATAAAAATCGGGATATTCCAGCGTGATCACCCGCCCCTCATGATCGTGCTCCTCAAGCCCGATACCGTAAGCGACGGACACCGGCTCTTTCTTTGCAAAAACGGCGGTGCCGGAATAGCCCTTTTTCTCCGCATAGTTCCAGTACTGGTGGTAGCCGGGAAGCTCCAGGCTGATCTGTCCCGCCTGCAGCTTCGTCTCCTGCAGGCAGAAAATATCCGCGTCCGCCTCCTCAAAAAAATCCATAAATCCCTTCGTCATGCAGGCCCGCAGGCCGTTCACATTCCAGGAAACCAGTTTCATGTCCTCTCCTCCTCATCCAATGCCTGTACGAACCAGAGACGCTGCTTTTCCTCGATCACAGCCTGTCCTGACGTCGCCTCCGTGATCTCCTTTTTCAGGTCCGCTGCCTCCTCAACCGGCAGAAGAAGGGTCAGCTCCACGCAGTCCGTGTAAGAGATGTCCTGCGCCGAAAGTCCTCTTTGTCGCAGCAGATACTGCAGCTTCCCGATCCCGTTGTAGTCCGTCCGCACGGACAGCTGCAGGCCGTCGCGCATGACGCCTGTCCGGGAGGCCAAAAGCCCCTGCTTTGCTGCGCCGGAGTACGCCCTTACCAGCCCGCCGGTACCCAGCAGCACTCCGCCAAAATACCGGGTCACCACCACGGCCACGTTGCGCACGCCCTCTCCCAGCAGCACCTCCAGCATGGGCCTTCCCGCCGTGCCCGCCGGCTCCCCGTCGTCGCTGCAGCGCGTCAGTCCGGCCCTCTCCCCGATGACGAAGGCCGAGCAGTTGTGACGCGCGTCCCAATATTTCTTTTTCATCTCCTCAATAAAGGAGACGGCCTCCTGCTCCGAGGACACCGGCCGCACCGTGGCGATGAACCGTGATTTCTTCTCCTCCAGCTGAGCCTGTCCGCCCTCCAGCACGACCCGGTAGGGCTTCCTTTGCGCCTCTGCTTCCATATCAGCAAATCCTTTCCGCATTGATGCTTCATTCTACCACCTCCGCGGCGGATGCGCAAGCCCGCCGGCAGAGGTAGGCTGAAGTAACCGTTCACTCCTGGCTGGCTGAACGGTTACGTTCTGAATATTTCCCGCAATTATTGTGAACAATATCTTAATACGGAAGAAAATCCTTTATTTACCCGGTCGAGTTTGCTATAATGACGAAGGTAGTTTCCAAAACCAAGGAGGTTTTTATTGCATGAATTATGGCAAAAAGAGTGTACATCGAAAAAAGAAGGCACTCCAGTCCACTTCCCGGCGTCTGGGGCACAAATGCCTGCTCACCTTCACCAAGGTGCTGCTTTTGTTTGTGCTGGCCGCCGGAATTATCGGCATGTGCGCCGGACTGGGCGTTTTCAAGGGTATTATAGATTCCGCTCCCACCATCACCCTGGAGGATGCGACGCCCACCCGGTACTCTTCCTTTATTTATGACAGTGAGGGCAATCAGATCGCCAAGCTGATCGCGGAGGATTCCAACCGGGTGCCCGTCACCATGGACCAGATTCCCCAGGATCTGGGGGACGCCTTTGTGGCCATTGAGGACGAGCGTTTTTATCAGCACAACGGCATCGACATCATGGGAATCCTGCGCGCCGGCGTGACTGCGATCCGCACCGGCTTCCAGCGCCAGGAGGGCGCCAGCACCATCACCCAGCAGCTGATCAAAAACACAGTGCTTACGACCTGGACCCAGGAAAAAACCCTGGGAGAGCGGGTGAAGCGTAAGATCCAGGAGCAGTATCTGGCTATCGAGCTGGAAAAGGACACCAACGACAAGTCCAAAATCCTGGAGCAGTACATGAATACCATCAATCTGGGGCAGAATACGCTGGGCGTTCAGGCAGCCTCCAAGCGGTATTTCAATAAAAACGTGTGGGATCTGTCCCTTTCCGAGTGCGCTGCGATTGCGGCAATCACTCAGAATCCCTCCAAATACAATCCGCTGACGCATCCCGAAAACAACGAGGAGCGTCGCGGCAAGGTGCTCAACAACATGCTGGAACAGGGCTATATCACCCAGACCGAGTATGACCAGGCCGTGGCGGACACCAGTGATCTTTACGACCGCATCCAGACCGCCAACCTGGAGGTGGGCGGGGACTCCTCCGTGGATTCCTTCTATGCGGACGCGGTAAAGGAGGCGGTGACGGAGGATCTGATCGCCGCCGGCTATACGGAGACCCAGGCCTATGTGATGGTTTACTCCGGCGGCTTAAGCATTTACTCCGCCATGGATCCGACTATCCAGGCAATCTGCGACGAGGTAGCCTCCAATGAAGAGATTTATCCGGAGGGAACCCGCTGGCTGCTGAGCTATCAGCTCACCTACAAGGATCCGGACTCCGACGAGGAGGGCGGCATCGTCAACGTCAGCTCCGAGATGTTCCGCACCTACTATCAGGAAAACGGAAACAAGAGCTTCAACCTGCTCTATGACTCCCAGGAGGAGGCAAATCAGGCCATCGAAGCCTACAAGGCCGCCACTCTCCCCGAGGGTGCAAGCGTGATCGGAGAGTCCATCTCCCTGACTCCTCAGCCCCAGATTTCCCTGGTGGTGGAGGACCAGTCCACCGGCTATGTGGTCGCAATGGTGGGCGGCCGGGGCACGAAGGAGGGCAACCTGACTTTGAACCGCGCCACCGACACGGTGCGCCAGCCCGGCTCTACCTTCAAGATCGTCTCCACCTATGCCCCCGCCCTGGACAGCGCCGGCATGACGCTGGCGGACGTGGAGGTGGACGGCCCCTTCAACTACGACAGCGGAAAGCCGGTTTCCAACTGGTATTCCAGCGGCTACCGCGGTATCTGCTCTCTGCGCGACGGTATCCGGGACTCCTTAAATATCGTCACCGTCAAGGTGCTGACGCAGATTACTCCCCGGCTCGGCTATGAGTATCTGCAGAAATTCGGCTTCACCACCCTGGTGGACGGCGTGGAGAAAAACGGCAAGGTCTATTCCGATGTAAACCAGCCCCTTGCGCTGGGCGGCATTACCAACGGCGTCAAAAATATCGAGTTAAACGCCGCCTACGCCGCCATCGCCAACGGAGGCCAGTATATCAAGCCAAAGCTTTACACGATGGTCAAGGATCATGACGGCAATGTGATCCTGGACAACACAAGCACCCAGGGCACTCAGGTGATCAAGCCCTCCACCGCCTTTCTGCTGACCAGCGCCATGACGGACGTGGTTACCTCCGGCACCGGCACGGCAGTCAACTTCGGCGGCATGAATATTGCCGGCAAGACGGGAACCACCTCCGACTACAACGATATCTGGTTCTCCGGCTACACGCCCTATTACACCTGCACCACCTGGACCGGCTATGACAACAACACCAAGCTTCGCCAGGGCGCGGAGCGAAGCCTTGCCAAAAAGCTCTGGCGCGAGGTGATGTCCCGGGTTCATGAAAATCTGGAAAACAAGGCCTTCCAGCAGCCGGCGGATATTGTGGCTCAGACCGTTTGCTCCAAATCCGGCAAGCTTCCCACGGCACTCTGCCAGGGAACTCTGAAGACGGAATATTTTGCGGCGGACACGGTTCCCACGGAAACCTGCGACGTGCACTATCAGGGTAAGGTCTGCGCCTACAGCGGGCTGCCCGCCACCGCCGTTTGCCCCTTCGCCGTGGACGGCACGCTGGAGATGCTTCCGGAGAATGAGCGGATCCTGACCGGCCAGACGACCACCGAGGGCACGCAGCAGACCTGCCCCCACACCGCCGAATTTATGGCGACCCCCGGCGCGGAGGAGGTCATCGAACAGCAGCGTCTGGAGATGCAGCTCAAAAACAACGCGGCCTCCTACGAGACCATGCTGGCAAGCCTGCAGCAGCAGCTTCAGACGGCCACCGCCGACAAAGCCAACGCGGACGCCCGTCTGGCTGCGGCCACCGACGACTCCTCCCGCGCGGAGGCACAGAACGCCTCCAATGAGGCACAGAACCGGATCAACAGTATCAACGCCCAGATCAACCAGCTAAACGCTGCCCAGACAGCCGCTCAGACAGCTGCTCCCGCCGCCGCTCAGGGCGGCCAGGGCGCAGCGGATGACGGCGGGGAGGGATGATACCTATCACAGAGCACTCTGAAAGGGGCAGTGAAAAATGAGAGATCATTTTTCACTGCCCCTTTTATCCCGTTACATTGCTCCCAAATATCTATCGTAGGCCGCCTGCCACACACTCAAAAATGTCTGCAGTCCGGCCGCATCCAAATCCTGCTTAAACTGCTCAAACTCGGTATCCGCTCCGCCGTCTATAATCCATCTCTGCAGGGTTGCGTCCACTACATTATTAATCTGAGGCAGCAGCTGATCAATCTGGGACTGCTCCTCCGGCAAAAACCACACTCTGGGAGTCACAGCCGTATACTCCTCCAATAGCTCCTTTTTGCCGCATGCCACCTGCTCATTATATAATGTTTGAGCATCTCTGGGATACTCCACAACCGTATCATAATAATCATTCAGGATAATATTGGGACCGCCAATCGTGGAATGCTCCCTCATCTGCCAAAACTCTGTAAAACCGTCCTTAAAAATCATGTTTCCATCCGCGTCTACATCCCAGCGCAGAATTCCATCTGCATCCTTCTTGTATACAAATCCTTCCGCTCCCCAATTCAGGGTCACAGAATTTTCCGGCGCATAACAATAATCCACAAACCTTGCAATCAATTCCGGGTATTCGCAAGCCGTTGTGATCATTGCCAGCGTCGTCGTTGACAGCTCAGATGTATTGCGAACAAAACCGGATTTTCCATTCGGTCCCTGGATTCTTGGCTGCGGAATATACTGTTCCAGAACCTCTCTGTTCGTAATATTTCCATCCCTTCCCCACGCCATAAAAGTACCGAGCATCGGCAAATCCTGCTGCAGCTTCTGCTTATGAAGGCTCGTCCCGCTGGTCGCCAGCGCAAATGAATCAGGATTCAGTATCCCATCCACATAAAACTGATGGAACAGCTCTGCCGTTTTTTGAAAGGACTCCTGCACCGGCGTATACCCAATCTTATTATCCTTTACAAAAAGATGATTCGTAAAAGCATCCTGACTATTCAAAGGACCATTTGTCACATCAGGCGTTCCATAACAACCGGAAACCCAGGCAAAAATATTGTCCCAGCCTTCCGCATAATCCCAGCTCAGCGGCCATTCATCCGCTTCCCCGTTACCGTTTAGATCTCCTGCCTCCTTAAAGGCATAAAGCATATCCGTCCATTCCTCCAGGGTATCCGGGACATCTGCTCCAATCTTTTCCAGCCACTCCTGATTGACATATACTCCACCAGGCGTACTGGTAAGACCATTCATCTCCTCCACCCTTGGAAATCCATACATATGTCCGTCCGGCGCAGTGCACATCGCCTTATATTGAGGTCTCTCCTCAAAAATTTTCTGTAGATTCGGCATATATTTCTCCACCAAATCCTCCACAGGCATAAACATCCCCGCATCCATATATTGTAATACCTGTTCTCTGGTCACCCCTGACCAAAACACATCCGGCAGATCATTCGTCGCCAGCATCATAGCCACCCTCTCGGCTGAGCTGTTATTTGGCACGGTAATCCAGTCGAAGGTTACTCCGGTATCCTGCGTCGCTTTCTGCATCCATAGATTTTCATTTGGATTTTCCGGCTCCAAATCCGCAATTCCCTTATAAGCTTTCAGCTTCGGCATTGCTTCCTGATCCGTAACGATCGGATAACCGCTCTCCGCAAACCATGCTGCAGTCGCAGACGAATCCCCCTCTCCTTCGCTGACAGCCACACCGGAACCTGTCTCTGTCCCTGCATTTCCCGTGCCGCATCCTGCCAAGGCTACAACACCCATCACCCCGGCAAGCACCCATGCCATCTTTTTTCTCATTGTGTTTTACCTCTCTTTCTCTATCCCATATTTTTTATGCTCATCGATTTCCTTCCCATCAAACAGGAAATCGTTCAGCCCTTGATCGACCCAATCATCACACCTTTGGTAAAATGCTTTTGAATGAATGGGTATAATACCATCATTGGTACAGTGGATATAATAATGACACAATATTTCAGCTGATCTGCCCGCATCATCCGATCTACCGTCTCCGTTGCATCTATCGGCAGTTCATTGGTAACCGTATTCAAAATAAGCAAGTCCCTCAGCACTGCCTGTAACGGCATTCTGGAACGGCTGTTCAGATACATTATGGCGTTAAAATAAGAATTCCACAGTCCTACCGCATAGAAGAGTACCATTACAGCAATGATTGTTCCCGACACCTTCAGGGCAATGTGCCAAAAAAATTTCAAATCTGTACAACCGTCCATTTTGGCTGCCTCCAAAAGTTCCTCCGGAATATTCGTTTGGAAAAAAGTGCGCACTACAATCAGGTTGTACACAGAAAGTGCTCCCGGCAGCACCATCGCCCACATCGTGTCAATCAGGCCTAATTGATTGACCAGCATATAAGTTGGCACCATACCTCCGGAAAAAAACATGGTAAACGTACACAAAAACATCACTGCATTACGTCCCCGCAAATCCTTTCTGGAGAGCGCATAGGCCCCCGGAATCGTCAGAAAGATACTAATCACCGTTCCAACTGCTGTATAAAGGACGGAATTGGCAAATCCGGTAAACAGCTGTCCGTATTCAAACGCCGCCTTGTACCCCTCCAGATATATTTTTTCCGGATACAAAAGCAGTTTTCCGGTATTGACTACGGTGGGATCCGTCACAGATGCCAACACAATATAGTAAAGCGGATAGAGCATAACCGCCCCAATCAGTACCATAATTACAGTGTTCCCAATATGAAAAGCTCGATCCTCCAGGCTTTCCTTCCTCTTTCTTCTCATCTCTTTCTCCCTCTAAAACAGACTTGTCTCCGTCGTTCTCTTTGCAATCAAATTCGCTGTAACCAGCAAAATAAGGTTGATAACGGAATTAAACAGCCCTACCGCCGTGGCGAAGCTATACTGAGCGCTGCGGATGCCTGTTTTAAATACATAAGTTGAAATAATCTCACTGACCTCGAGATTCATTCCGTTCTGCAGCAAATACACCTTTTCATATCCAATACTCAAAATGTTTCCAATCGCCATAATCAGCATAATAACGATCGTCGGCAATATAGAAGGCAAATCAATGTGCCATATTCGCTTTACGATTCCTGCTCCGTCAATCATGGCAGATTCATGCAGCTCCGGGCTCACACCGGTCAGCGCCGCCAGAAAAATAATAGAAGAAAATCCCATTCCCTGCCAGATTCCTGAAGCGATATAAAGTGTCCTGAAATACTCCGGTCTTACCAGATACAAAGAATCTTTCGCCCCAAGCTTGTCAAATAAGCCCGTCAAAAAGCCGGATCCAGGAGACAAAAACAGTGTAATCATCCCCACAAGCACCACTACAGATATAAAATTTGGCGCATAGGTTACTGTCTGGATAAAAGACTTGAATTTTCTGTTTTTCACCTGATTCAGTAATAACGCAAATATGATCGGTACAGGAAACGACCACAGCAAATTGTAAACGCTCAAAAGTATCGTATTGCGTAATGTCTTCGAAAAAATACTTGTCGAAAAAAACTGTTCAAAATATTTAAGGCCCGCCCATGGACTCCCCAATATTCCCATCCTGGGATTAAAATCCTTAAACGCAATCAAAGCCCCATACATAGGCTGATAGCAAAACACAGCAATATAAACAAGTGTTGGCAACAGCAAAAGCCACAACTGCCAATTCTTTTTCAAATCTGTCCGCCATCCTCTTTTCCTTCTTCCATTCATCTCCATATTTCTCCTCTCTATTCCCTTATGAAATATTAACGTTTTCATTTTAATATTCTTTATATAATCTCTTTTTATTTCCTATTTTTGTCTTTTTTTCCTCATTTTCCCTATTTCTCACAAATTTATATGGTGATATTTTATTTGTTTTTTGCTTATTAGTTTTTCTTAAATGTTATCGTTGACATTTTCTTTACATTATCATATACTCTAGATGTTGTCAACGTTAAAATAAAATGTTATTCTGAACGTGTACAAAGAAGGTATCGGAGGTAAAGAATGGTTACAAGCAAAGACGTGGCAAAGTTAGCGGGAGTCTCTCACACTACAGTATCCCGGGCTTTTCGCAAGGATGCCAAGATAAAAAAGGAAACCTATGACCGCATCATGAAGATCTCCAGAGAATTAGGATACGTCCCTAACCAGATTGCTTCCAGTCTGCGTCAGAAAAAGACTAAAAACGTTGGCATTATTATTTCGCACGGCTTCAACCCTTTGTTTCTGGATCTGACCCACTCCATCGAAACAGAATTGGCGCGGCACGGATATCGCCTGCTGCTCTCCTTTGACGATGGCGATCTGCAACAACAGCAGAATATTCTGCAATCATTGGCAAGCGCTCAGGTGGATGTGATCCTTTTTACTCCCCTTGCAAAGTCGGAGGAGGATTTGGAACAGCTGCATACCTGGATGGTTCATACTGGCATACACTTTATTCAGCTGATTGGAGATCCATTTGAGGATATTACCAGCTTTAAATTTGATGATGAGCAAGGCGCTTATCTGGGCACCAGGCATCTCCTCTCCAAAGGCCACCGCAACATTCTGCTGATTGGAGGAGTGAACCGGGTGAACGGTTACCTGCGCGCCTATGAGCAGCTGCAATACACACCGGCATTTCCATACCGGGATCTGACCGGCTCCAACGACGCAGAAAGCTATTCCAACATCAAGGCTGCTCTGCTGGCCCAGAAACCCACCGCCGTATTTCCGGTTTCCACTTCGCTAAGCTACCTTACTTATGAAGTGATTGCCGAACTGAAGCTGCGAATCCCCGAGGATATATCCTTCCTGGCCTTTGATGATGAACGCTGGCTACAGCTGCTGCGCATCTCCGTCATCGGGCATCCCACACAGGCTTTGGCTTCCTCTATCGTTCGGGAAATCCTTTCCTATGAGGAAAACTCAGAGGAAGTTTATCCCTCTTCCACCAGCTTTAAGCCTTTTCTGCTGGAGCGAAGCTCTGTAAGAGCATTTAACGAAGAAACAAAAAGTTCTTTAACCGGCCCTGCAAGTTAACCCAAAACCGCAAAAAGGAGAACACCCAAATGATTCGAAGAGACATTTTATGTGAACACGATTACCTTCACATCCCCGTTATTCCCGGCGGGCAACGCTGCGAGCTCCAGATCTGGAACGGAGGCGAGCTGGTTCTGAGTCCCCTGTTGGCTCTGACTGACGAAGGCGGCGAATATTTTTTTCTGGACGTCAAAAGCCACCGCGGCCAGGTGCTGACCTTTTTTATTCCCGAGGACACTGGGCGTACTGAGCGTTGCCTTGCACGGATTGAATGCGGGCCCGCTCCTTCTCCGTCCAATCCGCTCTACCCCGTCCTTTACCACGAAGCGCTGCGACCTGCTTTTCATTTTTCCAGTCGCCGCGGATGGCTCAACGATCCCAATGGTTTAGTTTACCACGATGGTATTTTCCATCTGTATTATCAGCACAATCCGCTTGGGACGCCTCACGGCGGCGTCAACATTTGCTGGGGGCATGCCGTCAGCACAGATCTGCTCTGCTGGCAGGAAAAAGACGACGCAATCCGCCCTTGGGTAAGAGACTGGTCCATCGCCTCCGGCAGCGCCGTGGTAGATTATGAAAACAGAGCCGGTTACGGAAAAGATGCCATTATTGCCGCCTTCACTGTGCTTGGAGCGCCCAACACCGATCCCAAAAAGCCCGGCTATCCCAGCGGCGGACAGTATCTCGCAGCCAGCACAGACGGCGGGCAGACCTTTTTTCGTTTTTCCCACGAAGCCACCGTCCCCACCTGCAACGGCGAGGGCTGGCGCGATCCCCGACTGTTTTGGTACGAGGATCACTATGTAATGGCGGTCTACGAGACGGACGAGGATGGCAAAAACTGCGTTTCCTTCTATGTCTCGGAGGATTTCCATACCTGGCGGCGTACCTCCCGCAATGCCGATCTCTACGAATGCCCGGACATTTTCCCTCTCTCCGTCATGGACAGCACCGGAACAGAGCAAACCTTTTGGGTGCTGTACGGCGCCGACGGCATGGCCCGAATCGGAGCCTTCGACGGTTACCATTTCACCGAGTCCGGCCTCTCTAATCCACTGGACTACGGCAGCGCCACCTACGCCGGCCAGACCTGGAGCCATCATCCGGAAGGCAAACGAGTACATACCAGCTGGGTGCGCGGTATGGGCGGTGTCGGCGAGGATCTGGGCTATGAAAATATGCCTTTCTCTCAATGTATGACGATCCCTGCCGAAATTTTTCTGCGTTATCTTCCGGCTGGTCTGACCGTCTGCAGAAGACCGGTCTCTCAGATTAAATCTCTTGTGCAGGAAATCCTGGATGAGGATTGCTTCCTGCAAACTGTTGAAACCTCGCTGCCCATGCATCATCCGGCTCTTTACGAGGTACGTCTGACCGGAATCAATACACCGATCGCTCTGCGCGCAGGAGAACACATCATCCGGTTTGATTCAGAGGACGGGAAGCTTTCCTTCGAGAACGGACACAGCGTTCTTTTGAATCCGGGAGAACTCTCCTTCACCCTCCTTGCCGATACCACCACGATGGAATTCTGTTTTGCGGACAGCATTATGGCGACATACTCCATGTATCCTGAATTTATGAGCCTGATCGTAAAGGGAAGCTGTCGCGTACATTTTCGCTGTCATGCAGTCAAATCCATCTGGGATCGGCAGTGATAATGATAAAAGCTTTTTGAAGCATTGGACACAAAAAGGTGCTGTGAAAAATGAGCAATCATTTTTTCACAGCACCTTTGCCTACTCCTCCAACAAATACCGCTCCCTGTAAGAAAGCGACAGCCTATGATTTTCATGGAAGTCAATCGGCAGCCAGATATAGGAGCAGCGCTCAAAATTGTCGGTATTGTGCCGCTCCGCCATGTGGATATACAGCTCCCTCGGGCCCTGCACGCGGAAAATAAACGTACTCTGGGAATGAAAGGTCGTATGATCCACATCCCCGATGCACGGATCCCCCATATCCTCCCACTCTCCCATCAGATTCTTTGTCCTGAAATATCTTGCCTGATTCGCCTCCCAGGAGGTCAGATCAGAAGTAATCATGTAATAATAGCCGTCTTTTTTGACGAGAGCGGCCGCTTCTCTCCAAAACGCCGCCTCTATTCTCCGATATGTATCCGTACAGGAAAGATAATCCTCCGAAAGCCTGACGATATGCAGGCAGCGATCCTCTCCCACCTGTCTGTCATAAATAAAATATGCGCTTCCGTCCTCATCCTGAAAGACTGTACAGTCCCGCACCAGTCCTTTCTCATCGATCGGCCTTGTCGTCCCCAGCCAGCGGAACGGGCCGTTGACCGTTTCACAGACCGCCACGCCGGCTTCCGCCGTGCCTTCCGTAAAGCCATGATCCCCCGGCCGCTTCACATAGTGACACCAAAGCACATACTTCCCGGTTTTTCTGTTATAAATAATTTTGGGACGCTCAAAGCGCATCGGCCCCTCCAGAGGGCTTCCCGGCACATTCTCGCAGGCCAAAACCACCCCTTCATATCTCCAATGATACAGATCCTCAGACGCGTACATCACCACGCCCACAGTAGTCGTCTGTCCGCCGTGTCCTTCGGCTGCAAAGGGCAGCGGCCGCAGCTGCATCCCATACCAGTGGTATGTGCCGTCCACATAAATCATCCCTCCGTCGCTTGCATTGATGATATTCCCGTCCTCGTCATACCATTGTACAAATTCGTCTGTTTTTCCATTAATAATCATAAACAGCACCTTCCGGATACATTTGCAAATCAGATTGTCACGATCACGCCGCCATCGTTGGCATACATACTGCTGATTCCCGCCGTATCCATGATCAGCACATCCTTCACCCGGATCCGGTCCGTTATCAGTTTTCGCAGATTCTCCGCTCGCGCTGCGTTGTTACAGTGGGTGATCATCAGCGTCCGTTTCTCCGGCTCAGTCACATTTTTCACCACCGCGTCCGCCATTTTCTGCAACGCCTTCTTGATCCCGATGCCCTGACCAGCCTGCTCAATCCGCCCGTCGCGGGTTCCCACCATCACAGGCTTTATGTTAAGGGTCGAAGCCACCAGCGCTTTCACGCCGGTCAGACGTCCGTTCTTGCGCAAAGTTTCCAGGTTGTCCAGCACAAAATAGGTAAGCATCCGGCTGCGGAACTCCTCCAGCTTCACCACCACAGTCTCAAAGGGAAGCCCCTGTTCCTCCAGCTCCCGGGCCAAAAGCGCCAGCTGCGTCTCTCCGCAGGAGGCGGAGCAGGAATCCAATACACAGATATCCTTTTCCCCGTAGGTTTCCAGATACAGATTGCGGCCCAGCGCCGCGCTGTTATAGCTGCCGCTCAGGTTTGCAGAAAGCGTCACCACATACACATGCTCCGCCTCCGTCCGGTAGGCGTTCATGTAACGCTCCGGCGAAGGGCAGGAGGATTTTGGACACTCCGGACAGGAGGCCACCTTTTCCAGGAACTCCTTCTGATTAAAATTCTCATCATCCCATATGCGGTAATCTCCCACCTCAATCCCCAGGGGGACAATCTCGAAATGCGGATCCTTCTTCAATTCTTCCGGCAGCTCACAGCAGCTGTCAACCACAATCTTATAACTCATGAAATCCTCCAGACATTACCACAGTTTTGATGTAGTTTTCATTACTACATATAATAACACAGCGCTTATTTTCTGTAAAGAGTATTTCCAAAATTCTTACATTCCTATTTTAATATACTTTATCACGAATGTCAATTATATTTTTTCATTATTTGGTAATGTTAAATTTGTTAATTTAGTAAATCATTTCGTTTACAAATTGAATTCGTCATGCTAATATGACCTTGTCCTTTTTCTTTTTTATGAAAAAGTGTGGATTGAAATATTATCTGGTACTGTCGCGAACAGTATCGGCGGAGCTATTGGAGAAATGCCGTAAGCATGATGCAATAGCTCCGTTTTGCAATAACAAAAAAGCCGTTGCAAAATGCAGCAGCTTTTTCCTTTACAACCTAAAATATACTCTAACAAACCCGAATCTCTTCAGCCCTTATCCTCTCTATTCCAACATTTCTTTTAACCACTAACGCCGCAGCTTTTCCTGCCGCTTCTCCAGTCAACGCGCAAACAGGAATCACTCTTGCCACTTCCCAGCCATCTCCCTGAGGGGCCGATATAATCCTGCCGCAGACCAATATATTGGGAAACATTGGATGAAACAATGCGCCAAAAGGAATTTCATAACGATTTCCAATATTTTTTCCTCTAAAGTCTCCACAAATTCCAATAGTGTCCGCATACTTTTTCCCATTTTCCGCTGTAAAATCTACCGCTCCCTGAATTCTTCGAATGGTTCTAATCTGGGGAATCCAAGGTAACGACAGCAAATCGTAATTATCTCGTTCTTTTTCCATGCAAAGCTTCAGCATTCGTCGCTTCCCCTCTTCCACGAATTGTGTCACATCTTCCGCAGATTCACATTCTTCCTCCTGTCTTTTATCCGGCTGACCGTTTCCAAACATATCGCTCCCGGAATTCATCCATCGGCGAAACAAATGCATCCCCCCGCCTTCCTGAAGTTTTTTCCCCATTTCCCGCTCAAATTCATGAACTATATATGTCATGTAATTCTTTCCGGTCCGTGTTGGAATTCCTGCTCTTTGTGCCATAACTGCGGTTCCGGTTCCATCAATTAAAACTCTGCAGGAAACAAATTTTCTTCCACCTATTTCTTCTATAAAAACTCCTCTGCACTGATTTTCTTCCATCACCGGTTCTACTGCAAGCACGTCAAAAAGAATATCCACACCATGATTCAGCACAAATTCCTCCAACGCAAGAGACGCTACGGTAGGCGAGAACATCGTTGAATAACGATCATTTCGTTGCTCTTTTTCACAGCTTCCTCCCCATTTCTCTGGAAGATTATCAAAACTATATTTTGTGCATATATGAATCACTTCTTCCGCCAAACCATATATAAGCTGATTCCCTTTTCCGTCACACAATGGTTCATACCAGGAGATTAATCCCGCTGTAGCAAGTCCTCCAAGATTAATCAACTTTTCCATTAGTAAAACCGAAACGCCTCCGCGTGCAGCAGCGACCGCTGCACAGATTCCCCCGATTCCCCCACCCACTACAACGACCTCATAATTTTTTCTCATTAAAATCTCCATTCTGCCACCTTTGGCTGGCAACACAAGTAGTCATCCTACATCCAAAAACCTTTCTACCACTAACTGCCGAAATTGAGGCGATAAACTGGCAAAATAAGCGGTAAATCCTGTAACTCTCACAACAAGATCCGGATACAAATCTGGATTTTTATTCGCCTCCATCAATTTTTTTCTGTCCAATATGTTGATATTAATTAATGTACCGCCTTGCCTAAAATGAGTTTCAATAAAATTTCTTATAACCCCCACGCCTTTATCATTCGCTTTCAGTGCCGGATCAAACTCAATTTGAAGAGGCGCTGTGTTTCCGTATCCGCACTGCACGGAAGCGATACCGCTGGCCTGCGCAGTTGGAGCTCCGTCCCGTCTGAAATGAGGGTTTGGATTAGCTCCATGCGAAATAGGTTCTCCCGCACGTCTTCCATTTGGCGTTGCACCAACTCTCGATCCGTATTCTATCGTTCTCGACCAGGAAAACCACCCGGGAATTAACATCCTTCCCTCCGGCATCTTTTGTCCTTTTACCATATCCGTCCAGGATTTTGTCAATCTTATCGCCCATTGATCCGAAACGGTGTTTCCCTGGCAATATTTGGGCGCACTGTTTAATATCAATCGAACACGTTCCTCTTCAAAATCAGATTCCAATGCATCGAATACATTTTCCCATGTCAAAATCTTTTCGTTCTCTACCCTGGTTTCCAATGCTCCAAAAGAGTCTGCTACAACAGCAAGTCCCGCTCCGTCCACTCCTACCGTAAAGATCTCCGCACATCGTGAACTATCCTCCCCAAGCTCCAGTGAGTGATGCATCATCAGATTCATGATCAACTCCGGAGTTACCTCCCACACATGATCCAGATGAAGGTTAATTCCTGCTGCTGTAATCTCCACCGCCTTTTTCAGATGCTTCTCATATAAATTGAATAGCTTTTCAGTACTTCTTTCCTCTTCCCGCCTTAGATCCTCCAAAGCCGCCTCCAAAACCTTGGCTATGTTAATCTTTACCGTATCATTCATCGGAAATTCCCGTCCAGGCACCGCCATCCAATTGCATCCCAAGGCAAGACGTTCACGGGCTGTCTTTTTATCAATACCATTTCTCATATATCCTTCTATCAGAGTCGTATCATTGCAAAAACGGGGCCATCCATTTTTATTCTTAAGTAAATAGAAAATCGCCTGATCCAAAAAAAGCGGATCGCAATTTGAATGAACACGTACTGTTAAATTACATGCAATATTAATGGAATCCGCTGCCTCTAAAATTAAATAAGAAAGATGATTTGTAAGATCTTTATCCTTCTCATCCACTCCGGAAAGCTGATAATAATGTGGATCAATCAGGAGTAAATTCGCAATTAAAAATTTTGCAGTTTCATCATCCAGGATACCTATTTCCACATCTCTCCTATAATATGGATACAGCAATACATCCATCTGGAATCCAGCTCCATCCCTCGTATAAATTCGGGAAACACAATTAAAAAACGCAATCCATTGACATGCCTCCCAAAAAGTGTCTGGTGGACTGGTACGTACCTTTTGACTGGCGTTCAACATTCCTCTAAGTGTTTTTCTCACCTCCGGCCGTTTTTCTCCTTTCAACAATTCTTTAATTTTTTTTATATGACGTACAATAAATCGGTCAATTGCAAGCAAACACTTTTCTTCCGCATCAAAAAAATCCATTTTTTCCGGATGCCGTCTTTTTCCCTCCCTTATCTTTATCATAAAACCACCAAAACCAAGCTGAAGCCCAATCCTGTAATCGCAGGCAAAGTGTGCATCTCCGTCTATTCCTGTTGTGATATTATATTTTTCCTGCCAGGGCTTTAATTCCTCATAAGGAAATCTCTGTTCATCCCAGCGCTTACTCCATTGACGGGTAGCTCCCTTCTGAATAAATTCTTGGTTTTTTTTGCTGTTTTTTATCCAATCTGGCATATAATGCAGATCTCCCCGATAATTTACCAGCATATCTCTCCATCTGCCGCACAATAATTCCATCGGATCAACATAAGGCTCATGGGCATCCAAAACTCTGCAAAAATTTTCACTCATCCCATCATATCCATAAAAGCTCCCATTATCGCTATTATACCACGGCTCTACATGATAACCCTCTGGCAAAGGAACTGTTCCAAAATCATCCAGATCCGTATATCCGTTTTGCTTTCTTTTTTCCAATGTATGGCGAATTTTCGTCTCCCGTATTTGTGAAAGTCGGTCAGCGTATGTAAGCATATTTTTTTAATTCCTCCATTTTTTCCGGTGAAGGCGTCGTAAATACTTTCATATTTCTGCCTAACGCCGCCGCCTTCGTAATCCCCATACTATGATAAGGCAGCAATTCATAAGAAATTACATTCTCCAATGTTTTTAAAAATCCTGAAATTTCCGGAATATTCTGATTTATTTCCGGAATAACCGGCGTTCTTGCTGCCACTTTCACTCCCATCCGATTCAGCTTTCGAAAATTTTCAAGAATCCCTTCATTTTCTATGCCTGTACACTCTTTATGTATTTTACTGTCCCATACCTTTAAATCAGCCATGACAAAATCTGCTTTTGCAAAAATACTTTCCCTGAAAATACAAAGTGAAGTTTCTATAGCCGTATGGATTCCAACTTCTCTGCAATTTTTAAGCATTTCTTCCAAAAAATCTCCCTGCAACAGCGGCTCTCCTCCTGAAAAAGTCACCCCTCCTCTTCGATAGTATGCTTTATCCAAAAGAAGCTCCTCCATAAGTTCTCCTGTCGTCATAACGCTACCGCATATTACCTTCGCGCCCGCAAAGCATCCATACTGGCATTTACCACAATAAATACACTTCTCTGGATAATACATCCATTCCTGACATGGCTCTATACATTCCGGATTATGACACCAGACACATGACAAAGGGCAACCCTTAAAAAAAATTACTGTTCGTATCCCTGGTCCATCATGTGTGGACGCTCTCTGAACATCAGCAATCAGGCCCTTCACCATATAATAGCTTCCCTTCTTCCACTATCACTGGATTTCTTTACCGCATCCAAGAGAGACATAATCCGCAAATTTTCCTCCATTGTTAACATCTTTTCTATCGGGTTTCCTTTTTTTATATGATCGGCGTAATACCAAGCCATATTCTTCCACTTATCCCCCATTTCAAATGGCGGAACTATCACCTCTTTTCCGTATAAATCATAGGCTTTTACCTGAGGCATATCCTCCGCGCCCCCCGTGCACACCAAAATTCCTTCTGTGCACAGTACCATTGGCCCGGACGGGATTACCCGTCTCGGCACAATCCAGGTTCCTTCCAATACAGCCATTTTTTTCTCATAACGGACAATTGCAGCAAAACTATCCTCTATATCTGCGTAAGATGTATTTAAATTTGCTCCATAAGAAAGGACGTCCATCTCCCCTTCTCCCAACAGCCATTCTGTGAAAAAACAGCCATAACAACAAATATCCAAAAACGCACCGCCTCCGCTATTCCGATGATACCACCAGGTTCTTTCCCTGTCCCGGTCTGTCATTTTCTCCGCACTTTCTTCTACCCCCCGGTGCTTGGCTCCTTTCCCCAAAGGTCCTGTATGCCCATTCATATAACGTAGCTCTACCGGCTCTCCAACAAGCCTTTGCTCCACTGCCTGCTTTAATTGATGCAAATACCGCCTCCACATTACGGGCCAGTTCACAAGAACTTCTATTTTATGTGCCGAGGCGCATTCTCTTATCCTTGATGCTTCCTCCCTGTCAATTGCCATCGGCTTCTCTATTGAAATGTTAATTCCCCTCTTTGCACATTCCTCTGCAATACCCGCTTTCTTACTGTTTTCAGACATAATAAACGCAATATCTGGTTTTATCTGATCCAACATATCCCGATAATCTTTAAAAACATTATCGCAATATTTCCGGCAAATATTTTTCAAATTCCAACCTGCTGTATATCGGAATCCCATCTCCGCTTCACAAGAGTCGGAAACATCCGCCACCCCTGACAACTCCCATTCCGGATGTTCATACAAATACAAGGCGATTTCATTTACATGCATATGCGCAAATCCAATAATGACAGCTTTCACAATCTTTTCAACTCCTTTGCACAGATTTCTCTATTTTCCTTTGCAGAACGGTAAAAGCATTCTATCGCTTTTGTCACTTCAAGATTTTGCTCCTCTGTAATCAGATACTTTTCCTTTCCCTGCAGAGCTTGAATGATATTTCGGTACATATAACGATGCTGCTCAAATGCAGCGCCTTTATATGATCCATTATCAAACCATTTCATTTTGCATTCCGCTTGATATCTTCCAATATTCTTGTACAGAGTTTCTCCGTTTACCGATAGCCCTCCCCGGTCTCCGCAAATCACCATATTCAAATTGGTTGTCGGTAAATTTACTGCCCAGGAAAATTTGAAATTAATACCCATTCCATCTTCCAACCGTATAAATCCAATTGCCAAATCCTCCACATCAAATTCCTTCCAATCATACGGACGAGGTGTAAAAACTCCGTCATAAGCTCCGCTCTCCGCAATATCCAATAAAACCTCCTCTCCCCGATTGGCGATCTGCGTATATGTACTTCCAGATACCGATTGTATTTTTTTATCTCCCGCAATCCAAAGAAGCGAGTCAATCAGATGAACTCCCAAATCGCAAAAAGGGCCGCCAAAATTATGCTTCTTCATATGGAACATTCCCCATGTAGGGATGCCAATTCTCCTGATAAATGAAATATCTGAAAAATAAAGCTCTCCCAGCTCTCCCTGCTCGACAAGCTCCTTGGATTGCTTCATATAATTTCTCCAACGCATACACTGGCAGGGAAATAACTGCTTCCCACATTGTCTGGCTGTCTTCCACATTTCCTGTGCATCCTGCAAGGTCAGCGCCATGGGCTTTTCGCAGGCCACATGAGCCCCTGCTTTTAGTGATTTTATTGTCCACTCCTTGTGATACATGTTAGGAGTACACACAGCCACAAAATCAGGCTTCAGCTCATCCAGCATTTGCTGTGGATCTGTATACCAGCTTGCTACCTGATGACGGCATGCCGTTTCTCTGGCTGCCGTTTCCCTGATATCTGCTACCCCTACGATCTCTACAATTCCCTCTCTGCGCAGAATATCCAATGCCGGAAAATGAGCGCTGTTTGCAATCATTCCAGTTCCAATTACCGCCGCTCTTATTGTTTTCATCCTTTTCCTCCTAGTATTGAAACGGATCCTCCGTCCATTCCACTGCCCCTGTCTCACAGGACCGCCTTCCCGCATCAAATGCAGCCATAGCCTTCATATTAAAAGCTACCGTAACCATCTCGTTTAACGGTTTGTCATTCTGCAAAAATTCCAAAACATTCCATGCCAGCCCCAGATCCGATGCCTCCACAGCAAACACTTCATCCGGATGAGGTGAAGCTACATATGGAGCAAGTTCCCGATATAATTTCACCTCCTGCGAATATCTGTCCGCTACGATAACTCCCTTCTCTCCATAGACCACAGGTCCTGTCGGGATCTCCCCATTACTCATCGTTGACCAGGATCCTTCTATCAATCCCACGCTATCTCCAAAATCAATTGTAAATACAGAGTAATCTTCCACATCCGAAAACGGCAAAAAGAAATTTTTTTTAAATCCGGACACCCTTTTCGCCACACTGCCTGTCAGCCATGTAGCCAGCACACAGCCATAGCCCGCATAATCGCAAATAGAACCTCCGCCTCTCTCGTGTTGATACCACCACATTTTGGAGAGCTCCTCCGGAGAATACGCATTCAACGGATAGGGTCCTCTCGTGGAAGGACTCCTATAATGAACTCTCAGTACCTTACCCACATCACCCTTTTCCACAAGGTGTTTGACCATAGAAAATGTCGGAAACCACGCAATTGGCCAATTAATAATTAGCTCTGCCCTACTTCTCTGGCTGGCCCGATACATCCTCTTCGCATCCTTCATTTCCAATGCCATCGGCTTTTCCACAATCGTGACAATGTTTTGTCCTAAAATTTCCTCCGCAATTGCAGCATGATCTTTAACATCTGTGCAAATCAATGCAATATCAGGTTTTAAATCCAATAATTCTTTATAGTTCCTGTAAAAAGGAATCTCTACATCCTTCGGTACATTTCTTTCAATCTTCTCTTGCAGCTCCTTCTCTGAAAAGGGCGGGACATCCGCCATTCCGATAATTTCCACTCTGTCTGTGTATCGCATAAAATCATGCACTAAATTTGTCACATGAATATGAGAAAGACCAATAATTGCCATATTACATTTCTTCATACTAATTTCCTTTCTAAAAAACAGTGCTCAATTCCTCCCAAGTCCCTGTCCGAATAGCTTCAGGAATCTTACACATAATTTCCAAAACATGTCTCGCATGCTCCGCCGAAAGAATTGGCATCCGCTTTTCTTTTATCGCCTCAATCAGATCTTTCAGACAACAGCACTGACTTTTTAAAAGATCAGCTGGTTTTAACCAAGGCATCGGATCCATCCATCCACGAACCCCCTTCTCCGGACAATCCAGATACACCTCCGGAAGCTGATTTTCCATATAAGGGCGGGTAAAAGAAATAGTTCCCAAATCTCCAAATATTTCTATTTGGGGCGCTTTCGTAGCCTTCTCTGAAAATCCGGTATCTACAAGGCCCATTTTTTCATTTCCAAAATCCAAAGTTATTACATACTGATCTGGAATTTGATTTGACTCAATTTTTTTTCCATCATAACAGCCTGTCCTGACATATCTGACAGGGATGGTAACCTTCGCCATACAAGCGACTTTCCGAGCTGGACCGAATAAGGCTGTCGCCATTTGTAATCCATGAACCCCCATGTCTACCAGAGCGCCTGCTCCCGGCTCAAAGAACCATGAAGGATCCGCGTCCCTATACTGGAAGTATTCCGGCCCTCCATGTGATGCGTTCACTTTTATATAATAAAAATTACCAATCGTTCCATCACGCATCATTTGTCTTGCTGCTGCGATATCATATCTCATAGGATGGATCGGAACGCAGGAAAACTGAACACCGCTTTTCTTTGCCGCTTCAATTTGCCTGCTCATACTTTCTACATCCGGAGCCGCTGGCTTCTGTGAAATCAAGTGTTTTCCCGCTTCTAAAATCGCCATATTAATCTCATGATGCGCCTGAATGGATGCCGCATCAATTGCAATATCAAAATCACAGTTTTTTAAAAGATCATACACACTTGAATAGTGATTTGGGATACCGTACTTTTCACAGGCCTCTCTGGCCCTCTCCTCCACAATATCTACGGCTGCAACGCACACCGCTTCCGCTTCCTTTTCAATATTCGGAAAATACTGCCAGTTTGCAAAGCTTCCGCAGCCAATTACCGCAACACGCCATTTTTCTTTTTTCATGTTCTTCTCCTTCCTATCCTTTTACAGCCCCCATCATCACCCCTCCCGTCATTCTTCTTTGGAAAAAGATATAAATTAATGCCGGAGGAATACATGCAAATACCAAGCCCATCATGTACACGTTTGTTGGTATTCCCGGCAATCCCTGAAGGGTAAAAAGCTTTGCCGGTGTCGTCAAAAGATCAGCCTCACTTAAAATCAAATAGGGATTTAAATAATCTGACCACGCTACACTCAATGTTCCCACCGATACAAAAAAGACGGTTGCTTTGCACAGTGGCAGCATTAGTAAAAAAAATATCCGAAATTCATTGCAGCCATCGATACGTGCTGCATCCAGAAGTGTATTTGGTACAGCATCAAAGGCATTTTTAAATAATATCAGATTGAAGCTGTTTGCCGCTGCTCCCAACCAGAGCGGCAAATATGTGTTCAGCACATTCACATTTGTAACGGATCTCATTCCATCATCCACTACCAGAGGAAAGGAAATAAAGGAAATATACCGTGGAACCAGCTGAACCGTTGCAGGCATCATCATTGTCCAAACAACCATCCCAAATATTACACCTATCCCTCTTGATTTTCTTTTGGAAATCGCATAACCTGCCATCCCCGGAATCAAAATTGCAACAACCGCATTGACAGCCGACACCCCTAACGTATTGAGCATGCTTCTGCCCAACCTCAACATTTTCCATGCTTCCACAATTTGATTTACTGCCAATACCAGCGTAAAGTTCTCAGGCAAGATTTCTGTCGACGTATAAATTTCCTGCGTTGTTTTAAAAGCCGTTAAAATCATCCATAAAGCTGGAAACACAGTAATAATTACCATCAACACGAGCAAGAAAAACAAAAACCAATACAACAGTCTCCCCCTCGCTGATCTTAATTCCGCACTGCTTAACAAACCTATTTGCTTCTCTGAAAATCTTTTCATTACGGCTCTCCTTAATAATTATCTTCTACTTTTTTATTCAAATAAAAGTAGAAACAGGTTCCAATGATTAAAAGAAAAAAAACGATTGTTCCCAACGCCAGAGATTCCCCTACCCTTCCCTGCACTAATCCAAATAAATACATTTGATAACTGACAGACATAGAAGCTCCGTTCGGCCCTCCCCCCGTCATCACCATAGGTTCCTGCAGTACCTGAAAAACAGCTATAATCTGCCTGACAATATTTAACAATATGATACCTGACAACTGGGGAATCGCCACATTCCAGAATCTCCTGACCGAACCTGCACCATCTATCATCGCGGCCTCGTATAATTCTGTTTGAATCGACTGAATCGCTGTATAGTAGAGAAACATGGTTCCAGCAAACCCATGCCAGGTCATTTCCAGCACCAGAAAAATGATCGTGAATCTGCTGTCATTCAGCCAAATATAAGGTTCGATTCCAAACCGTGCCAATAACTGATTCCCCAATCCCGTCTGATCCGGATAATAGATAAAATACCAAAGAAGCAAAACTGTAATCCCTGGCATAATTGCCGGAAGATAAATCAGGATCCGAAATCCGTTCTTAAAATGAACCATCTCATTTATAAAAAAAGCGATAAAAAGCGGCGGCAGAAATCCAATCAGAAAACTCCAAAATACATACTGTAAAGTATTCAACATCACACGACCAAATCCCGGTGTCCGAAAAACCTGAATATAATTATCAAATCCCACCCATTCCTCAGGAGTATATCCTCTCATTTTAAAAAAAGACCATCCAATTCCAGTCAAACTAGGCCTCCAAACATACAAATACAGGCAAATCAAGGCAGGTATCAAAAATATCCAGCCAAGTACTATCTTCCATATTTTATTTTTCCTCATATGCCCTCTTTCTGCAATGGGAGTCCTGTACTTTAATAAGTAGCAAAACTCCCATTGCATCTAACTGTTTTTATTGTTGATCCAGATATGCACTCTGAAATTCTTCGCAGGCATCCGAAATTAATTTCTTGCAATCGGCATTTTGATTTGTCAATACCTCCTGGATACATTTTTCGAGTATTGCATAGAGTTCCTGTGTGTATACCGGTTCTTCCACCTGATATTTTACATCAGCAGATACGATAGCGTCATTATACGGCTTCACATGTTCTGGAATGATATTGCAATATTTGTCAATCATCTCATACCTGAACGCAGTTACCTCAGCAGATTCCTTATAAGGAACCAGAGGCTTTATACCAACCGGAATATTATTTTCGTTCTGCATTTTATAAAAGCTCTCTATCGTTTCCCGTGATGTATCCGTCAAATCCGGCCCATATCCGTTAAATTCAATCCATTTAATGGCCGCTTCTATCTGTTCTTCAGAAGCACCGCTGGAAACCATGTTATATCTACCTCCAGAAAGGGCTACCCTTTTCACCGGACCTGCGGGCATTGCCATAATCCCCACATTATCCAGAGGCATTTCGTTTGCCTGCAGTTTATCCACTACATCCGGAGCCATTGGCGTCATCGCTGCTCCCGCTATAGAAAGCTGCTTCGCCGCTTCGCTGTAATCCAACAATGTATTGGCTCCCATCACATCATATTTCCATTTTAAGTCCTTAATAAACTGGAGTGCATCCACACACTCCTGTGTATTAAAGGCAGCCTGCCATTTTCCGTCTTCCCCCTGTGTCATAAACTCAACTCCATAGCTCCAGGCAATAGGAGTAAACATCCAACCGCCCTGATTCTTGATAGTCGGAATGATAAATCCCGCCTTACCCGTGGCTTCCTTTATTTTAACTGCCATTTCAGCCATTTCCTCCCAGGTTTCGGGAATTTGAGGTGTTCCATCCTCATTCAGCAGACCTGCCTTTTCAAATAGAGAAGCATTGTACATCAATCCCATTGCATAGACACTTTGAGGAATGGAATATACCCTTCCGTCTTTCGATATCTGCTCCAAAACAGTCTCATTCATTTGTTCTAAATATTTTTCATCGCTCAGATAATCCGTTAAATCAGCCGCATATCCTCCCGAAATAATCTTTTGCACCTCTGTCGCCGATACCCAATACAAATCCGGAGTTTGTCCCGCCGCCGCTTTTGTATAAAAAGTCTGTACGTCAAATTGCATTGTGTCCGGCTTAATCGTGATATAAGGATATGCTTCTTCAAACTTTTCTTTTATTTCCATCTGCCCGGCATATTCTCCGCTCTCTTCCGCCACCCAGGCAACCGTCAGTTCTACAGGCTTGTGTGAATCGCTGACAGTCGTGTTTTCTTTTTCACTCTCATTTACGCCAGTATCTTTTAAGTCCTGTCGTTCTGAATTTGTCCCACAGGCAGAAAGTGTCATTACCGCTATGCTGAGTGCCCCAAAAATTGTCTTTACTCTTTTTTTCATCTTATCCAACCTCTCTTTTTTATGTATTTACACTCTGTTACAACATCATGAAAATGCGTCTTTCCCATTCCCTCCCTTCCTGCACTCCATGCTTTATGAAATATGGATTATATCTCCATATCTAGATTTCGAAATTCTCATTATTTCAATATGTACCCAAATTATTGTATCAAATTTCCATTTTTTGTGTTTTTATACTATTTTCCCCGTTTTTAATCTTTATTTATATATATTATTTTCATTTTTCTAATAAATATTTGTTTTTTCTATGGACATTGTAACATCATGCACTATAATAGAGAATAGATGATATCGTCAGAGATATGGATAATATCGCACTTTTTCCTGAAAGGAGAATTATGATTTACAGCTTTCACACAGAAGCCATTCCTATTCTAAAAAATACATATATTGTAAACAGACGTACTACCTGGCAAATCGCAGATCCGCATCACATTCTGATTTTTATTATGGAGGGACACTGCGGCTTATCTTTAAATGGGAACTCCTATATGCTGAATACCGGTGATATCTTTTTTATTCCAGCAAATCAATCTTATACCAGATATGCTCTTGATAATCAAATCTGCAGTATGATTTATTTTCATTTTTCCTTAGATTCACCTCCTGTTTTGGAATCACCGGAGCGTTTGAGAAAAGAATTTTATTCCTTTCGTTCACAGTTATCCCCTATCCACCAGGATAACCAAACTGCCTTTTATTTAAAAATTCATAATCAAAATTGTCCCCAGCCGCTTTTATCTTTAGCTAATGAATCTAAGGATTTATTTGCCAAGCGCATTTTTCCAAAATACTCTATCTTAAACGCCAATCTTATGCAGATTTTAAGCCAACTTTCAAGATTGGTATTTTCTGAAATGTCGACCTTGAATCTGGAAAATAATGCGTCGGCTTTTCCTCCAAAGCTCTCCGATGCCGTATTGTTTATGGAAGATCATATTACCAGCCCTCTTTCCCTGAGCGAACTGTGCGCTCACTGCGGAATTTCCAAATCTCAACTTAACCGATATTTTAAAATTTACACAGAGTCCACTGCAATGGATTACTTCATACATTTGAGGTTATCACGGGCAAAACAGCTCTTTTTGACAATGCCATGGCTTTCCGTAAAAGAAGTTTCCGGACAAATGGGCTATGATGATCCCCAATATTTTTCCAGAATCTTCCACCAGCATTTTCAAGAGAGCCCTTCCCACTATAGAGAACGCGTCCGCTTCTTTGATGAAAGTGCCCAATAAAACTTTCATATTCAGTCTCGTTTGGCCCTTGCAATAACAAAAAACAGGGCAAAAGTCATCAACGTCTGTTTTGATGACTTTTGCCCTGTTTTTCTCACAACATCACAGCTTCTGCCGCCAGCATCGCGGCCCCGGCGGCGGCCTCCTCCTGCTCCCCGGAAAAGACCACCGGCATGCCAAAGAGGCGCTCCACCTCCCGGCGCAAAAAACGGTTTTTCCGCATCCCGTTTCCGCTGCCCGCGATCTGCGTCCGGCCCCGGCGAAGCTCCTCCGGGAAGGTCAGATACAGCTGATGCAGCTCCCGCGCCATCCCGATCACATAGGCGCGGGCAAAATCCCCGGGATGGAAATTTTGTTCCACAAGATTTTCCATCCGTCCTCCCGTCAGAATGGCGTTTTCCCGGCTGCCGTACAGCGACGGTTCAATCCGCAGGCTCGTTGCCTCCGTCTGCTCCAGCAGCCGTTCCAATCCGGCATAGGCGTCGATCCTCTGTCCGGTCAGCAAAAGCGCCGTCTCCGCAAAGAAATCCGCCAGCCGTTCATAAGCCTTCCCGCCGCCGACGGAGGCCTGCACATACAGTCTTTGCCCGCGCACAAAGGGCCGCACCTCGCCGCCGTCGGGCAGGGAACCGAAGCCCCGCTCTGCCACACTTTGAGCCAGCGATACCTGCGCTCCCGTCCCAACATTGACATTGATCTGGGATTGGGGCCTTCGCACTGCCGCATAAAACTCCGCCTGATTGTCCCCAAAGGCCGCAAATACCCTGGCTCCGTGCCAGCTTCCGACCGGCCGGGGTACGGGAGAAACCTCCGGATAATAGGAGACATCCACCCCCGCGCGCCGGAGAGCGTCTCTGTCAAAGTCCTGCTCTTCCAGATCGAAACCGCCGAAGCTGGCCGCGATTGTCGGATCCGCCGCGGTCCGGGTGAGGCTGCACAGACGCATGGCAAGATAATCCCCGATATTGACAAAGCCCGCTGCCTGCGGCGGGAGCGCCCCCGCCCTCTGCAGCGAAAAATGCGTCACCGTCCCATAGCCTGCGTGCATACGGCAGCCGGTTGCCTCCGAAAGCTCCTCCGCCAGCCTGCTCGTATTTTCATCCGCATATTTCCATGTGTAAAAGGGAGATACCGACTCTCCCAGTCTGTCGATGTACAAAATGCCGTGCATCTGACTGGAGATTCCCACCGCCTCTGCGGGCCCGAACGCTCTCTCCAGCTCCTCCATCAGTCTGATTGCCGTCCCGACAATGCGGTCGGCATCCTGGCAGGCCGTTCCCTCAAGGAAATGGTTCGGCGCAGACAGCCGCCCTGCGCAGCCTTTTAGCCCGTCGTAAAAAACCGCGCAAATGGAAGTCGTGCCGATATCGATCCCGATTGTTTTCATCTCACTCCAGCGCTCCCTCTTCCAACTCGCGCTCCTGGTTCTGCACCATCCGCTTCATCACGAATTTATAGGCGATCCACAAAAAGATCCCGGCCAGACACCAGGCGCTGGCATTGGCCCAGCAGACGCCGGCATAGCTTAACAACCTTGCCGCCACCAACGCCATCACCGCGCGGCTGAGCAGCTCCACCACGCCGCCCATCATGGGCAAAAAGCCAAAGCCGCAGCCCTGCATCACGTTGCGGTAGATATAAATCATTCCCAGCGTGGTGAAGAAAATACCGCAGATCGTAATATAAATGCGCACATAGGAAAGCACCTCCGTCAGATCCCCCGTCAGGAAGATCCGCACCACCCAGGGCAGAGTCGCCTCCAGCAAGACGTACACTACGACCGAGTAAACCGTGGACATCCAGAAAGCCACCTTCGCCCCCTGCCGGATCCTCGTCAGATTACCGATGCCCCGGTTCTGAGCGCTGTAGGTCGCCATGGTCATCCCCATCGCCGCGTGCACCTGGGTCACAAACTGCTCCACCTTACAGGCCACCGTGTAGGAAGCCACCACCGTGGAGCCCAGCATATTCAGCGCGGTCTGCACCATGATCGTACCCACCGCGGTGATGGAAAACTGCAGGGCCATGGGGATTCCGATGGAAAGCTGATTTTTTACGCACCACTTTTCCAGGCGGAAATGCCTTTTTTCAATACAGAGAAGGGGAACCTTCTTTATAATATAGAGCAGGCACAAAAGGCCGCTGACGCCCTGCGAAAAAATGGTCGCCACCGCGGCTCCCGCCACGCCCATGTGGAATACGATGATCAGCACCAGATCCATCACCACATTCAGAAGAGCCGCCAAAATCAGAAAATACAGCGGCACCCGGCTGTTCCCCACCGAACGCAGCATACTGGACAGCAGGTTGTAGAGGATGTTAAAGCCCATTCCCCAGCAAATGATGATGATATAGGTGTAGGACATCCCGTAAATATCCTCCGGCGTCCGCATCATGCCGAGCAGGCCGTGCATGCCGACAACGCTCACCGCGGTCATCAGCACCGTGATTATCAGCGCCAGCACATAGCCGTTTCCCACGCTTTTTTTGACGCCCTCCCGGTCCCCCGCGCCGAAGCGCTGAGAGGTCAGCACCGTAAAGCCGGTGGTCAGTCCCTGCATAAACCCCAGGATCAAAAAGGAAATCGTTCCCGTAGCGCCCACCGCCGCCAGAGCCTTCACGCCCACAAACTGGCCCACGATCACCGTGTCCACCACACTGTAAAATTGCTGGAAAATATTGCCCAGGATAATCGGGATGATGAATTTTGTGATCAGCGACAGAGGCTGGCCCTGGGTCATGTCCAGCTCCATCGCGCCCGTCTTATTCCTCCGGCTCAACATCCGCGCTGTCCCCCGTCCCGATATCCAGCATGTTTAAGGTGCGGCGCTTGATCCGCGCCTTCTCCGATGCCTCCAGGATAAAATCCTTGATCTCCTTGGCGTTTTTGATGTGGGACAGATAAAGCTGTGGATTGGTGGTATCGCCGGTATAGCACTTGACCGTTCCGATCCCGAACAGACGCTCCCAGAAAGAGCGCAGAAGCTCCACGTCCTGCACCTTATACATATAGCAGTCGTTTTCCCGCTTGTTCAAAAACCCCTCGTCCACCGTGATCAGATCCTCCCTGACCGTGTATACAGTGAAGGTGAAGGGCAGTCCCAAAAAGGGCCATCTTTTCCGCTCCTGAAATTCCATGAAAACGCTCCTCTCCCGGGCATCCCGGCGCATGTTTTTTGTATATGAATTAACAGTTCAGCCCGCGCCATTCGCAAAGCCGCGCTGACGCGCTTTCCGCCGCTCCGCGGCTCCCTTTGCTCAAAATCGGGCGCTCCCTCAGCCGTGAGCAACCGTCCAAAATCCGTGCGAGCACGATTTTGGACGTTCACTCACGGCTGGCTGAACTGTTACAGTGAATTATAAGACATCCCGTTACTTTTTGCAATTCCCTGTTGAATTCATTTTTTTGCTATGGTATATTGTTGCAAGTATAAGCAAAAATGAAAAAGGAGGATCTTTCGTTCATGAGACATTTGATGAACCCGCTGGATTTTTCCGTGGACGAGCTGGAACAGCTCTTCGATCTGGCCAACGACATCGAAAAACACCCGGATCGGTATGCCCACGCCTGTGCCGGCAAGAAGCTTGCCACCTGCTTTTACGAGCCGAGCACACGCACCCGTTTAAGCTTTGAGGCGGCGATGCTCAATCTTGGCGGCAGCGTCCTCGGCTTTGCAGACGCTTCCAATTCTTCCGCGTCCAAGGGCGAGAGCGTGTCCGATACGATCCGCGTCATTTCCTGTTACGCAGACATCTGCGCCATGCGTCATCCCAAGGAAGGTGCTCCTTTGGTGGCAGCCTCCAAATCCCGTATCCCCGTTATCAACGCCGGCGACGGAGGCCACCAGCATCCCACCCAGACCTACACCGACCTGCTCACGATCCGCTCCCTGCGGGGCAGCCTGCACAATCTGACCATCGGCCTGTGCGGCGACTTAAAATTCGGACGTACCGTCCATTCCCTGGTGAACGCCCTCTCCCGCTACAGCGGTATGCGATTCATTTTTATTTCCCCCGATGAACTGAAGGTTCCCGACTACATCACCGAGATGCTGCGCGACAAGGGCATCCCCTACGAGGAGGTCAGCGGCCTGGAGGAAAAGCTTCCCGAGCTGGACGTGCTTTACATGACCCGCGTACAGAAGGAACGCTTCTTCAATGAGGAGGACTATGTACGCCTGAAGGATTTCTACATCCTGACCAGGAAGAAAATGGAGCTCGCCCCCAAAAATATGCTGGTGCTGCATCCCCTTCCCCGGGTCAACGAGATCTCCGTGGACGTAGACGACGATCCCAGAGCCGTCTATTTCAAGCAGGCGCAGTACGGCGTCTATGTACGCATGGCGCTGATCCTGACCCTTTTAAAGCTGAAAGGAGAAGACGCATGTTAAACGTTGGAAGAATCGAAGAGGGCTTTGTCCTGGACCACATCCAGGCGGGCATGTCGCTGTCCATCTATGAACACCTGCAGCTGGACAAGCTGGACTGTACCGTCGCCATCATCAAAAACGCCCGCAGCAATAAGATGGAGAAAAAGGATATCCTGAAGGTGGAATGCGATATCGATATGCTGGATCTTGACGTGCTGGGCTTTCTCGATCACAATATCACCGTCAATGTCATCAAAAACGGCGAGATCGTGGAGAAAAAGGAGTTAAAGCTTCCCCGGCAGATCAAAAACGTGATCCGCTGCAGAAATCCCCGCTGCATTACCTCCATCGAGCAGGAGCTGCCCCAGATTTTCGTGCTGGCGGATCCCGTCAAGGAGGTTTACCGCTGCAAATACTGTGAGGAAAAGTTTGACAAACGGAGTCTTTAAGGACGAAGGAGAATAAATTTATGTCCTTTATGGATGAAATCAAAAACGAAATCAGCCAGGAGCAAAAGCAGGACAGGGAAGCAGGGCAGCCGGCTTCCCCGGATCGGGACGGCCGGATGCAGGCTTTTATCCGCGAGGAGCTTTCCGCTCTCCAGGATATTATCCGGCAGGACGCGAAGCAGGGCCGTTATGAGACGAACGGGGAAAAGCATCTTTTCCGGGGCGTTCGTCTCTGGCATGAGGGCGATTACCGCCAGGGCACCCGATACCTGTCCTCCTTTTACCCTTTCCTGTCAAAGGACACGATCCTGGAAAAAGAAATCCTGGATCAGAGCAAGCGTCTCCTGTTCGGCTACCACTACGAGGTCCGTTACTCCCTGACAAAGGAGGGCGCCTCCTATTACCAGAGCTTTTCCGAGGCTATGGCAAAGGAGGGCATCCTTGTTGGAAGCCTGTTCGTGGAAAAGGAGGACGGCTCCAGCGTCCCCCTTCCCTACACCGCCTCCGGCAATGTCCGCTATGACTTCGAGCTGGAGCATCATCTCAGCGATTACCCGCGGCTCTGCTACAGCTGGCAGATGGAGGTTTCATAACCTCCATTATCAGTATCCGATCATCGGAACAGCGGCCGGCTTTTCCGCAAAGGGCTCCTGCTCCCCGTTTTTTACCCGGTAGAGCACCCGCGATGTCTCAAGAGCCGCGTTTGCAAGCTCCGGGTAAGGACGCAGGCAGATGTCCACCATGCCGATCTGATAATTTTCCCCGTCGTAGCGCCCCAGGCAGAACTGGTCGTTGTACTGGAACCAGTGGGCCCCGACGCCGTAGGGGTGGGCGGCCGCCTTCTCCACAAAATGTCTCCACATCACGCCCCGCTGGCTCTGGTCGGTAACGCCCTTTAAGCCGGTGGCGGTCAATCCCCGATCCAGCGCGCCGCAGTGGAACTCTCCCAGGATAATGGGCAGATCCACGCCCGCATTTTTCACAAAATCCATATCCCTTGTGGGATCAAAATCATAGCAGTTGATGGAAAACGCATCAAAATATTCCCAGCCTGCCATCATATCCTTATTGTAGGCCTTGGACCAGCGCAGTCCCAGATTCAGGTGATTGGGATCCACCGCGCGGCAGGCCAGCGCCGGCACACGGATATACTGGCGGATCAGCTCCACGGAAAAGGCGCGCAGATCCTTCTCCGAGCCGGGCCAGCGCACAATGCAGTCCTCCAGGGGACGCCGGAAATCCTCAAAGGCGTTAAAATCCGTTCCCCAGGCCTCATTCAGCGCCCCGATCGTCCCGTATCTTTCCTTCAGAAAAGCGATCAGCTCCGTCCGGCAATAGGTCTGCGCCGGGTTGCGCAGCACCTCCTCCGCGATCGCCAGATTTTCCACAAAATTAAACTCCGGCTCATTGCGCAGAAAATAACCGATCAGCCAGGGATCGTCCTTCCAGTCCTCCAGCTTTTTGGCATATTCGGCCGCATTGTGCGCATACTCCGGCGAAAACACGTCCGGAAAATCCCGGAAAATCAGCGTCTTCGTCACCGGAAAGCCCATCAGCTCCCGCACATAGGGCAGGCTGGGACGCCCGTCATTGACGCAAAGTCCCGGGAAATTGCCCTGGGAATTGACGCCGCAGCCCTTGAGGGAATGCAGGGCGATCTCCTCCCACTTCTGCTTCCACTGCTCACCGTACACCCTCTTTAGATTCACCGACGCAAAATTGATCAGCTTAAAGCTGTCCTCCGGCATATAGGCTGCCCTCCGCCGGATCCCGCTTTTGTAAAATTCCTTCCACTCCCCGTCCATCTCCTCCGGAAGCCAGTCGCAAACCTGCTCAAAGCTGTCGATCCGGCACTCGTCCCCGGGCCGGGTGCCGCAGGGTCCCAGGGAAAAATAGTCGCAGCCGTCGGGATCCGTCAGATGCCATCTGCCGTCCTCCGTCTTGATGGTGGAGAAAAAGCCCGTTCCCTCCTTCAGCTTACGGCTGCTGTCGCCGCCCCAGCGGTTCCAGCTTTCAAAAGGATAGACCGCAGGCCCCTCCTGGGCTGCCAGCATCTTTTTCAGCTCCTCTGGCGAATGGATTTTTCCGGGCCACTCCTTTGGCTTCCACTGGCCGAACTCGTCCACCAGCTTTTTGTCCGGCAGCGGATAGCTCTCCGGCGGCCGGCAATCGGTGTAAAAGTTCTCCAGGCGCACCTTCACGTCATGGAACACCTTCTCGATCCCAAGCTCAAAGCCGACGACCTCCTCCCGGCGGATACGCTGTCCGTGGCATACCAGCTTCAGCGTTCCCGGCGTCCGGTTGGTAAAAATCGTGGCGTTGTCCAAAAGCTGCAGATCCAGGCAGATCCGGGTCCGAAAGCCGGGAAGGAGCCCGAAACGCAAAAACAGCCGTTCCTTCTCCTCCCCCGCCGCAAAGCAGCGGAACATCATGGCTGCCGAGTGATCCTCCAGCACCTCCACATCGCCGATCAGATACCGGTCCTTCGTCTCAAGAAGCTGCGGGAAATCGATCCCGCCGCCCTCCTGTCCAAGCTCCAGGATGCAGCCGTCCTCCGTCCGCTCCAAAAGCCGCGCGTTGCGCAGCCGTCCGTTTTCCAGATTGATTTTCATAAAAACCTCCCCATTCGTTTTTCTTATCATAAGTCCTTTGCCCGTCCGCTGCAATGCACAATTCCTATATGCTTTGTACAAAAGCGACTTTTGACTGTCCTCCTCCATTTTTCTTTTTTCTCTATGGAAAAATTTTGTTTTTATTGTATACTTATACCGTACTTCTTATCATACGAACGGGGAATATATCGCTATGAAACAAACGAGAAAAACCGCACTGATTTGCTACGCCGTCATCTGGGCAGCCTTTTTGCTGTCCCTTTTCGGGGCATTTACGATCCCGGTCCGGCAGGAGCTGTCCATCGATCTGTACTACCGGCAGTCGGATCCTGATATCTCCTCCCAGCTGTTTTGGGGCACGGACGGAGAGCTCTCCGCCGCGGACACTGCAGACGGCGTCCGGGAGGGAAACGTGACCGTTTTCTCCCTTCCCATCTCCCCCGGCCAGCTTAAAATGATCCGGATCGATCCCTCCAACACCCAGGAGCCCTACAGCATCACCCATGTGGGCTACATGATCAACGGGGAATATTTCCGCACCATGACTGCTCAGGAAATCATGGAAAAATTCATTCCGGTCAACGCTGCCTGGGAGCAGCAGGGCGAGGAGGTCGTCATCACTCCGTCCAACAGCGACAGCGGCCTTCTTCTGGACTCGGAGGAGCTAAACGCCTCCGCCCGGGAGGCCTCCGACCGCCTCCGCACCCTGCAGCTTCGCCAGCGCTTTTTCCTTTTGCTGATGGCAGCGCTTCTTTTGAGTTTGACAGTCTTTTTCTTTCCTTCTATACTGAAATATGTCCGCGGCCTTTTTTCCAGGGATCAAAACGGACGCTTCGACTGGTTTACCCTGACCGCCGTGGCGGTGATGGCCGGCGCCATGCTGGTGGTCGTTTTGATCGGGCTGTTCAGCCCGCTGGGGCTTCATCCGGACGAATGGGACGTAAAGGCCTGTCTGGATTACGGTATGACGCATTTTTTCCCGCCGGACATGCGGGCGGAGGAGGTGTCCGGCACCTACAGCGGCTACGGCTACACAAAGCTGGAAAATTACACCTGGTACTTTTATCTGGCCGGCAAAATCGCCCTGCTGTTTCAGGCCATGTGCTACGGCATCGCCTACTACCGGATTCCGAACCTGCTCCTGTTTGCCGCGCTGGCTTTTGTGTTCGTGCGCAACGTCCGCCGGAAAAACTGGCTCATGGCGGCCTTTGGCATCTGCGTTCAGGCCTGGTACATTTTTTCCTACACCACGGCGGACGCCCTGGACTTCTTCCTGTCCTTCCTGGCCGTCTATCTGCTGGCGGATGAGGACAGCCTGCTCTACCGCACGGTGGATTCCCGCCGTCTTTCCGGAAGGACAGCGGGCTCCATTGTTCTGCTTGGGCTCCTGTACGGCAACATCGCCCTTGGAAAGCAGAACTATCTGGCCATCCTCGCCCTTGTGTTTGTCGTCCTCCTGCTGCGCCTGATCTGGCAGAAAGACCGGGCGCAGCGCCGGATCCTCTGGCGCAACTACCTGCTCATCCTGGGCGTCTTTGCCGCTGTCTTTTTGTTCCGCGCCGGCTTCGACCTCATACACTACGGCGCCGACAAGGCTCAGGTCAAGGAGGCCGTTGCCATCGCGCACGCGGACTACGACAAAAATCCTTCCACGCCGCAGCAGGAGCGCAATCCCTCCTGGCGCATGTTCTCTCAGGGCAAAAGCATCCTGGCCGTGTTTGAGGAAAATCCGGAGTGGTTCTCCATGACCTACAAAAGCTTCTGCGGCCTGCTGCAGGACCACGACACCGGCGCATGGTACTACTGGTGCATGGGCATCCTCTACACCGCGCTTTTTGCGGGCGCAGGGATCCACACCTTCCGTCAGAGGGACAATCTGCAGGGAAAGCTTCTGTTTACCACAGGCGCTCTTTTGATGCTGGGCGGGCTGGTCGCTTCTATCCTGAACTCCTGGCTCATCGACTCCATGGCCCAGGGGCGCTACCTGCTTCCGGCGATCCTGATTTTCGGCTATCTGACAAGCCGCACCCCCGACCTTCTGCAAAAACGGCACTACCGTCTGCTGCTGTCTGCCGCCGGCGTGCTCTCGGTGGGCTACTTCGGTCTGGTCGGAATACCGCTTTTTTTCTAGGAGAGTGAATATGATTGAACAGGCTCTGATTCATTTGAATTACATCCGAAAACAACCCCAGACCGGAAGCTTTTGCGGAATGCGCTACCGCCTGGCAAAGGGACAGGACAAGGAGGAGGACTGCATCGAGGCGACCGTCTGGCCGGAGCCCTTCTGCTTTGTCAAAACGCCTCCCGAACAAAAAACAACCAGTCGGTTTCCCCTGACGCAGGAGGGCTGCGCCCGGGCCGTCGACTGGCTCAACGAACAATATTCCCAGCGGGACTGGAAAGGAAAGCACTCATGAAAATACTGAAAAAACTGTCTCACCGAATCTTTATCGACGGCCTGTCCGGCATGGCCCAGGGACTCTTCGCCACCCTGCTGGTGGGCACCATCCTGGAGCAGATCGGGACGCTCCTTGGCGGCTCCCTCGGCACATACCTGATCGTCATCGCCACCATCGCCAAAAAACTCACGGGCGCGGGCATCGGCATCGGCGTTGCCAGCAAATTCCGCCTCCCGCCCCTTGTCACCGTGTCCGCCGCAGCCGCCGGCATGATCGGCGCCTACGCCAAAACCATCCTCGGCGGAACCATCCTGACCGACGGGACCTTCGTGCTGGCCGGAGTCGGCGAGCCGCTTGGCGCCTTCGTGGCCGCTTACCTGGCCGCCGAGCTGGGCGGGCTTGTCAGCGGAAAAACCCGGATCGACATCCTGGTGACGCCCATCGTTACCCTCTGCACCGGTGCGGTGGTGGGACTTTCTATCGGCGTCCCCATCGCCTCCTTCATGACGCAGGTGGGAGAACTGATCAACTGGGGCGCCGTCCAGCAGCCCTTCCTGGCCGGCCTGACCGTGTCTGTCCTGATGGGCATCGCCCTGACGCTGCCCATCAGCTCCGCCGCCATCGGCGTTTCCCTGAATCTGAGCGGGATCGCCGCCGGGGCGGCAGCCGCGGGCTGCGCCGCAAACATGATCGGCTTTGCCGTGGCCTCCTTCCGGGAAAACCGGATCGGCGGGCTGGTCGCCCAGGGCCTGGGCACCTCCATGCTGCAGATGCCTAACATCATCCGCCGTCCGGTCATCTGGCTCCCGGCCATCCTCACAAGCGCCATCCTCGGCCCTGTCTCCACCTGTCTGCTCGCCATGCCAAACAACGCCACCGGCTCCGGCATGGGCACCTGCGGTCTGGTGGGACAGATCATGGCCTTCCAGACCATGACCGGCGAGGGTACCTCCGCTGCCCTGGCCCTGCTCCAGATCGGCCTGATGCACTTTATCGCCCCGGCGCTTCTGTCTCTTCTCATCTCCGAATTTATGCGCCGAAGGGGCTGGATCCGTCCCGGAGACATGAAGCTGGATATCTGAAAAAGAATCCGCTCCTACATCCGCCCCTACATCCGGTCCGGCGCCGAAAATCCCAGCACCCCGATGCAATCCTCCAGTACCCGGCGGGTCAGCCAAAGCAGGGCGATCCAGCCCTCCTTTTTCGCCGGGTCCTCCTCCGTGAGGATCTTCGTCTCGTGATAAAACTTGTTGAAGGCATTGGACAGGTCGTAAATATAAGCGCACACCCGGTGCGGCGCCGTCTCCTCGCAGGCGCTGTCCATCATGGCGGTAAAGCCGCAAAGCTGCCGCATCAGATCCTTCTCGGACGAGCCGGAGGGCTCTGCAAAGGTCAGCCCCTCCAGGCTGCCGCCCTGCTCCTGATATTTTGCCAGGATCGACTTGATCCGCACGATCGTGTAAAGGATGTACGGCCCCGTATCCCCCTCGAAGGAGGTAAAGCGGTCGATGTCGAAAATATAATCCTTGGCCGCCTGGTTGGAAAGATCGCCGTATTTGATGGCGGACAGGCCGATCACCCTGGCTACCTGGCGCGCTTCCTCCTCCGGCAGGTCATGACGGCTCTCCGCCACCTTCCGGTACATCTCCTCGTCGATATCCCGGATCAGATACTCCAGCCGCATGACGCCGCCCTCCCGGGTCTTAAAGGGCTTGCCGTCCTTCCCGTTCATCGTGCCAAAGCCCACATATTTCAGCTCCGTCTCCGGCTTGACAAGCCCCGCCTTGCGGGCCACCCGGAATACCTGCACAAAGTGCATCTCCTGGCGCTTATCCGCCAGATAAATCAGCTCATCCGCATGAAGGTTTTCCATCCGGTCCTTGATGGTTGCAAGATCCGTGGTCGCGTACAGCGCCGCTCCGTCGGATTTTAAAATGATGCAGGGCGGCATTTCCTTGGTGTCCGTGTCCTCCTTTACATCCACCACCAGAGCGCCCTGGCTCTCGTAGGCCAGGCCGGAGGCCTTCAGCTCCGCCACCATGCCGGGGATCAGCGGATCCGCGTCGGACTCTCCCTTCCACAGGTCAAATTCCACGTTCAGTCTTCCGTAATTTTTTTTCAGATCCGCCACGGACACGTCGATGATATGCTTCCACAGCGCCCGGTAGCCCCGGTCGCCGCTCTGCAGCCGCAATGTTGCCTCCAGCGCCTCCTGCTTGTAGGCCGGATCCTCCTTGGATTTGGCGCTGGCGGTGGGATAAATCTCCTCCAGCTCCGACACCGTAAAGGGCGCGTCCGCGGGATATTCTCCTGCAAAATCCGGGTCAAAATAGGGCAGTCCGGGCTGGCGCTTTTTCAGCTCCGTGATGATCAGGCCCATCTGCAGGCCCCAATCCCCCAGATGCACGTCGCCGATCACATGATGGCCCTTGTAGCGGCAGATCCGCTTGATGCTCTCGCCGATCACGGCGGAACGCAGATGCCCCACATGCAGAGGCTTCGCCACATTCGGCCCGCCGTAATCCACCACGATCGTCTTTTTCTTCTCCGGCGCCTCCAGGCCGAACTTCTCCGCCCCGGACATTTGGGCCAGGTAATCCCGCACAAAGCTTTCCTTCACCTTCAGATTCAAAAAGCCCGGCGCCACCGCTGCCGCCTCCGAAAATACGGCGCTGTCCGCCAGCTTCTCCGCCACCTCGCCGGCGATCACCACCGGTGCCTTATGGTAGCGCTTTGCTCCGGCCATCGCGCCGTTGCACTGATATTCGCACAGATCCGGACGGTTGGACACCGTAACCCTGCCCAGCGTCCCGTCGTAGCCGGCCGCCTCAAAGCCCCGCGCCATCTCCCCGGAAATCAGATCCAAAAACTTCTCCATGTCTTTCTCCTTTTCGTTTACGCCCTTACACCGTTTACAACCGTGAAGCCTTTCGATACCAGGCAGGCTTCCACCGTGTAAATGTCGTCCGCGTGAAAAATCAGGATCGGCTTGCCGGAATCCCGGTTAAAGGACAGATATACATAGTCCACGCTGATATTGCTCTCGGAAAGGGAAGTCAGAAGCTGGTGGAGGTTTCCCACCTCGTCGGCCACCTCCACGCCCACCACGTCCGTCAGCCGGCACAGATAGCCTTCCTCCGTCAGAGCCTCCGCCGCCTTCTCCGGCGCGGACACCACCGCCCGCACAATGCCGTACTCCGCGCTGTCGTTGGTGACGGAGCCCAGGATGTTGATGTTCTCCCGCTGCAAAATGCCCGTGATGCTCTTTAAGGTTCCCTTTTTATTCTCTGCGTAGATTGATAACTGCTTTAACATAAGCTTCCTCCCTGTCCTTTTTCCCGCGGATGCGTTTATAGGCATTGTAACGCATCTTTCGGTGCTTGGCAAACCTTTTCTGGAAGCCGGTTTACCTCCGCCGTGCGGTTTTTCGGTACTCCAACGGTAACAATCCGGTGCTTTTGCGGAATAATTCCGCAAACCGGCTGGAAGTGGAATACCCTACGGTTCGGGCCACCTGCCCCACGGTCAGCTCGGTGTGAGCCAGCAGATATTCCGCCTGGCTCATACGCCGCTGCTGCACATATTCTGTGATGGTGCAGCCGCAGCATTTCTTAAAACAGCTTTTCAGCTTCGTCGTCCCCATGCAGGCAATCTGCGTCAGCCGTTCCAGCAAAATATCAGAGGCATAATGGTCGCTCAGATAAGCGGCAACCGTCCGGATACTTTCGATATCCTGCTGCGAAAGTCTGTGTGCCGCCTGATCCGGGTGCTTCTTCTGATATTCCACCACCATCGAGACAGCCTCCGCGACTTTCCCCTCGTAAAAAAGCTTTGCGGCAATTCCTTCCCCGCGATAATCCCTGATCTGCGTGAGCAGCTGCGACATCTCCGGAAAGTCAGAGGTCTGGTCGATTTTGCGAAAGGCCTCAACCGGATTGAGCTCCGCCTCCGGGTACAGCTTTTTCAGATAGTCCTCATAGTAGGCCGGAGCGATTTCAATCCCAATGGAACGGATCGGAATGTTCTTATGGATCAATGCCTTATACGGGGCATAGCCTCCGATAAAAGTTTTGATACAGCCGGCCGACAGCCTGCGGTATGGAGATAATTCTTCTCCTGAAATAGAGTCATAACGGGTGATACTCAGACATTCCGGGATAGAAAACTCAAACAGAAAATCCTCATGGAAAGAAAAATTATGAATCTTAATATCGTACAGATCTTTCTGCCCGTAGGTCCAGTAGGTGCCTTCGCCGATTTCCCCGGAAAGCCGCCAGCAGTCCCCCAGAGAACCGTACTGCCGGTTCTCCGGCTCACGGGTAAAACCGTTTTCCTCCAGCAGAGGCGCATAAAAGCACTCGATAATTTCAGACATAAAAACAGACAGCCTCCTTTTTGCAACGATCGGACGAACTTTTGAAAGGAACAGACGAACCTCCGCGCATTCTGTTGCATGTCGTCCGACACGAGCGTACTGTATGAAATAACGGTTAGCAGAATCTAACCGGAGAATAACACAAACCACTTGTCGAGTCAAGACAACGAAAGTCAGGAGGATTGGCGGTATATCAGGGACGCTATGAGGATGAGAGATGTTTCACCTTCTCTGTGTGGTTTTCTGGCCCATCCGGGCATGACGACAGAGTGTATCTATGTACCGTTGATGATGACGGCTTCCAAAGCGGCGGATGAGCTCTCCATCGCTTCTGTTACGCGCGGAATTGAAAATCCCAATTCCCGGACCTGCCTTGTTCAGATAAAGTGCGGAATTGCTGATTGGATGACTATGGCGGTTGCCGTTGCTTTTCTGATTTTTGAAGTGTGTGTACGGGGAGGTGTTATCGGTTGATTGAACTTGAAAATGTATCCTTTTCTTATAATGGGCAGGAACATGACGGCCTGCATGACATCAATCTGAAAATTGCAGATGGAGAATGTGTCCTGTTCTGCGGGCGCAGTGGGTGTGGCAAAACAACGATTACACGCCTGGTCAATGGATTGATCCCGCAGTTTTATCAAGGGGAACTTCATGGCCGTGTATTGGTAGATGGTCAGGAAATCAGCAAATTTCCCATGTACCAGATTGCTGCAAAGGTTGGTTCGGTTTTCCAAAATCCACGGACACAGTTTTTCAATGTGGACACAGACAGCGAGATTGCCTTTGGCATTGAGAACGAGGCCCGTCCTCCACAAGAGCTGATAAAGCGAGTGGAACAGACAGCCAACGATCTGCGTATTCAAAAGCTGCGGAACCGGAATATTTTTGAACTGTCCGGCGGTGAAAAGCAGAAAATTGCCTTCGCTTCTGTTTATGCCATGAACCCGCAGATTTATCTGCTGGATGAACCGTCCTCCAATCTGGACATGACTTCCATTCAGGAGTTGAGGGAGCATTTGCGGCTGATAAAAAAGCAGGGCAAAACGGTTTTGATCGCGGAACACCGGCTGTACTATCTGATGGAACTGGCCGACCGGATCGTTTATCTGGAAAAAGGAGAAATCAAAGGGATTTATACCCCGGAAGAATTTCGACAGCTATCGGAACAGGAGCGCGAATGCATGGGCCTGCGGGCGGTCGATCTGCGGACGGTATTTCCGCCCACCCCCCGCTCGATTGCCCCTATCCCGGTATTGGAGCTGCAAAACGTGACGCTCCGTTACAAGAAATGAACCATTTTGCACAATATCGGACTATCCGCAGGAAAAGGAGAAGTCATCGGCATAATCGGCCATAACGGAGCCGGAAAGACTACATTTTCCCGCGCCCTCTGCGGGCTTCACAGGAACTGCGAGGGAGAATTTTTGTGGGAGGGCAAGCCCATGGACCGCAAGGCAAGGCTGAAACGCTCCTATCTGGTGATGCAGGATGTGAATTACGAGCTTTTTGCCGACAGCGTGGAAGCAGAGTGTTCCTTTGGCATCCAAACACACTTTCCGGCGGCCAAAAACAACGGGTGGCAACAGCCGTCAGTATGATTTGCGGGAAAGACCTGCTGATATTCGATGAACCGACCAGCGGTCTTGACTTTGACAGCATGACGCAGGTAGCAGGGCTTATACGGAGATTATCCGATATGGGAAAAGTTATCTTCATTGTTACCCATGATTTTGAATTTGTATGCCGTACCTGCTCCCGTGTCCTGCATTTTGATGAGGGCAAAATGCCCGATGATGTACCTGTTACAATGGATGCCCTCCCAAAATTGAGAGAGCTGTTCTCTGTTTCAGAGGGAAAGGAGAGATAGTCTATGAAACAGAAAAAAGAAAATCGGGTGGCCTTGCTGCTCCATTGGGCCGGAGGCCAGAAATTCTGGCTGTTCCTGGCCATCCTGCTGTCCCTGTGCAGCGGGTTTTGTATCATTGTCCCGTATATGGGAATTTACAGACTGATGGAGGCTGCCTTCAGCCATGCCTGCACGAAAGAGCTCGTTGCACAGACGGCTGCGATGATTGCCGTTTCTGTCGCCCTGCGGTTTGTATTGCTTGGCTGTTCGGGCGTGGCATCCCATAAGGGCGCATACGGCGCGCTGTTCAAAGTACGCTGCATGGTTGCGGAACACATGGCCAGAGCACCTTTGGGGGCTTTGAACGAGCGGCGCACCGGTGATATAAAAACGGTTCTGAATGAAGATATTGAAAAGCTGGAGCTGTTCCTGGCCCATAACCTTCCGGATCTTGTGTGCTACCTGGTGGGGCCGATTGTCATTTTCGTTTATCTGATGACCGTCAATGTCCCGCTGGCCCTGCTCTCCCTTATCCCGCTGGTTCTGGCTGCAGTGGTGATGGGGATAATGTTCCGCAATACGGATGACCTGATGGAACGGGCCAATCGCTCCATTACCGCCCTGAACTCGGTTATGATTGAATATATCAGCGGAATGAAGCTGATCAAAGCCTATCACCTGGGGAGCAAGTCATTCCAGAAGTTTTCCGGCGCGATCCGGGAGGAAAACGCCATGTGGAATGAAACCTCCCGGCGCATGGGACCGCCGTATGCGGCGTTTGTCGTTATTATTGAGTGCGGAATGCTGCTTATGGTTCCAATCGGCGGGATGCTTTTCCTGAGAGGCTCCCTGGCGGCCAGCGCATTCCTGCTGTTTGTTTATGTCGGCTCTATGTATCTGACGGAAATCCGGCCTTTACAGGAATTGGGAACAAACTTTGCAAATGTGCTGAACGCTGTTACGAAGACCAAAGAGATACTGGATATTCCGATTTATGAGGGCGGAACAGATTTTCCCCCGCGCCATGACATTGAACTGCGAAATGTACGGTTTTCCTATGATGGGAAAACGGATGTCCTGCAGGACGTCAACCTCAAAATCAGGGACGGGGAACGGATGGCTCTTGTGGGACGCTCCGGTGCCGGAAAGAGTACCGTAATTGAGCTGATTTCCCGGTTCTACGATGTGCAGGAGGGCGAGGTGCTGATCGGCGGAAAAAATGTCAGGGAGCTTAACTACGATACTATTTTGAAGAACGTCGCCATCGTGTTTCAAAAGACCTTTCTCACCCGTGACAGCGTACTGGAAAATATCCGCATGGGCTCGGACGCTACTCTGGAAGAAGTGCGGGCCGCCGCAAAAAAGGCCCAGATCGACGATTTTATCATGTCCCTGCCAAAAGGCTATGATACAAAGGTGGGCAGCTTTGGCTCCCGGTTCTCCGGCGGAGAAAAACAGCGGATTGCCATTGCCCGCGCCATTCTGAAAAATGCTCCGATCCTGATTCTGGACGAGGCCACAAGCGCCTCTGATCCGGAAAATCAGATGGAAATCGATAAGGCCATCCAAAATCTCTGCAAAGGCAAAACCGTCATTGTGGTTGCTCACCGGTTGAGCGCCTTAAAAATGTGCAATCGGGTGGCCGTGGTGGAAAATCGCACGATTACCAGCATTGGCACCCATGCGGAAGTCCGGAAGAACAACGCCTACTATCGAAAAGCGTGGGAGGATTACGAAACGGCCCGGAATCTCATTTATCAGTTGGAAGGAGGCGAGCAGCATGCATGAGTATGAGCTATTGAAAAAGAACCGCAATTTCTATATCGGAGTTGGCGGAACCGTCCTGGAAGGGCTTCTTTCCGGCAGCCTGTTTCTGCTGCTTTATTCCGTGATGCAGTTTTTGTGGTCGGAGCAGTTTGACATAAACCGCGTCCTGCTTCTCACCGGTATGATCGCGGTAATCTTTCTTCTCCGCATTCTGATTTACAGCTACGGCTATACCAAAGCCCAGATCGGCGGCGCAGAGGTCAGCAAAAATATCCGGCTTTTTATGGGCGATCATCTGAAGCGCATCCCGCTTTCCCGGTTTACTCAGGGGCAAACCGGCGATTATATCAACACCATCACAAGCGATGTAAACAACTACGAAAAAATCCTGACCCACAAGATCGGGGACATGGCAAAGAGCTTTGCCCTGTCGCTGATGCTGATCGTCTTTGTCATGACCCTCTATGTCCCGGCCGGGATCATCCTGCTGCTTGCCGATCTTCTCCTCATTCCCAGCCTGTGGCTTTCTTTTCGCATGGTGCAAAAATACGGAAACGAAAAGAACGATATTTGTGCGGAGAATGTCAGCAGCATTGTGGAGTATGTTTCCGGCATTCAGACCTTCCGGGCCTATGGCGTGGGCGGTATGAAAAACAAAACCGTCATCAGCGCCATGCGGGAATTCAGCCGGATCAGTTTTGTGTACGAAGCAAAGGTGCTGCCCGTCGGCGCCGGATTTTCCATTTTCAGCTGGCTGTCCTGCCCTCTGGTGATCTGGACGGCTTATGCGCCCTGGGCCGCAGGAACGCTGCACACAGTAAACTACCTTTTGCTCTGTATGCTTCCCCTCTTCTGTGCAAAACTGGCCAACCTTATTTTTGTCGATCTCACCAGCTATAAGAACCTGATGATCTCGAAAAACAAAATCCTGGGCGTAATGAATGAGCCGGAGGAAACCGGCAGCATGAAGCCGTTTCAGACAGCTTCCCATGAAATTACCTTTGACCAGGTGGACTTCTCCTATGTTCCCGGGGAACCGGTACTGAAACACGCCACCTTTACGGTACCTGACCAGAAGCTCACGGCCATTGTGGGCGACTCCGGTTCCGGCAAATCTACGATCCTGAACCTGATTGCAAAATATTACGAAGCAGCGGGCGGAACGATTTCCATCGGTGGCAGGCCCATCAACCACATAGCTGCCGAGCGGGTGCTGGACCAAATTTCTATGGTAGACCAGGATGTATTTCTCTTTGATGATACCATCCGTGAAAATATCCGGCACGCACGCCCCAATGCCACGGACGGGGAAATCGAGGCCGCCTGCCGGGAAGCCAACTGCGACGGCTTCATCCGCAAGATGGAAAAAGGATATGATACGCCCACCGGAGAGAACGGAAACCTGCTTTCCGGCGGGGAGCGTCAACGGATTTCCATTGCCCGCGCGATTTTAAAAAACAGCCCTATCCTGCTTTTGGACGAGGCGACGGCATCCCTTGACATCGAGAACGAGCTGGCCGTAAAGCAGGCCATCGCCAATCTGTTAAAGGAGAAAAAGACGGTGGTAATGATTGCCCATACCCTTTCCATTGTCAAAAATGCAGATCAGATCCTTGTCGTGGGCGATGGCAGAATCGTCGAGGCTGGCACCCACGAGGAGCTGCTTGCAAAAAACGGGAAATACGCAGCCATGTGGAACGCGGAGCAAAAAATATCAGCCTGATCAATCCCACTTCTCCACCCGACCGGCACTTGCCGCAAGGTTACTGTTTCCCGGCTTGCCAGTGAGCAGTAACCTCGCGACTGCCGGAAATTGGTTCCCGTCAACTTACCTGCAGATGAAACTCCCGGTACAGCCTGCTTCTCACCACCGCGCTTCCTGCTGCTTCCTCCAGCTCTGAATAGCGTTTCTGTCCAATAAGGCAGGCGGCCAATTTCCCAAATAGTTCCTCGCCCCGGATTTCCCCTTTGGCGAACCCGGCCTTCTCGCCTTCGATGCATCCCTCAAGCCATCCCTCTCGTCTGCTGTCCTTCATCAAATCGTTCAATGCCTTACACATATCGTTCCCTTCCTTACTGTTCACTCCGTGACCAGTAACATGCATAAATCCATTTAAAATCGCCTGCGGCGATGGGATTTATGCACTCCTGAATCATTTTCTCACGTACTGTGCAGTAAATGCACAGTACTGAGTGACCAGTAACTTCCCTTCCTTTCCGTCCTTTTTATATTTTTCCTTTTGTTTTAATAATCGCTTGGCGTTAATCATTGTGCAGATTACGTCGTAGGTTTCATCATCCAGTTGCTGAAAACGGTCCGCATTCTCATTGCAGTAACATAGCAGCGCCTCCTGCAACATGAACTTTGACCTGGGATCTGACCAAGGAAAGGTCAGTTTATTCCCGGGCAACGATATTCTTCATTCTTCCGATAGCTATAAAGCCGCGGAAAGTGTGTTAGGCGCGCAGGTGAAACTCCCGGTACAGCCTGCTTCTCACCACAGCGTTTTTTGCCGCTTCTTCCAGGTCTGAATAGCGCTTCTGCCCAAGAAGGCAGGAGGCCAATTTTCCGAATAGTTCCTCACCTCGGATTTCTCCTTTGACAATCCCGGCTTTCTCACCCTCGATGCGTCCGGCTTTCTCGCCTTCAATGCGCCCGACTTTCTCACCCTCGTTACGTCCCTCAAGCCAGCCCTCTCGTCTGCTGTCCTTCATCAAATCGTTCAATGCCTTACACATATCGTTCCCTTCCTTTCCGTCTCTTTTATAGTTTTCCTTTTGCTTTAATAGTCGTTTGGCGTTAATCATTGTGCAGATTACGTCGTAGGTTTCATCATCCAGTTGCTGAAAACGGTCCGCATTCTCATTGCAGTAACATAGCAGAGCCTCCTTGTCCCGGCAGCGTTTCATCACGCCGATCAGCTCCCGCAGGCCGGTCCGGAAATTCTCCTCCTTCAGCTCTGTGATGGAAAACAGATGGATCCGGTAGTCCGCCGTCATGGTCCGCAGCTTTT
>JAUNGT010000061.1 GCA_030524455.1 Eubacteriales bacterium
GTCAGTATAACATGGATTGGGGGATTATGCCAGACGATTTTTGCCGCTCACTCCCTCACTTCAAAGCTAACAGTTCAGCCCGCGCCATTCGCAAAGCCGCGCTAACGCGCTTTCCGCCGCTACGCGGCTATCTTTGCTCATCATCGGGCGCTCCCTCAGGCGGGAGCAACCGGCCAAAATTCGTGCGAGCACGATTTTTGCCGCTCACTCCCGCCTGGCTGAACTGATAGCCTTAAAGTAGTTCTCCCACTCCCGGTTTACCCGTTCCGGCAGGTATTCCTCCTGCAGCCTGGCCGCCTGTTGTCCCATGCGGTTTGCCCGCTCCGGATCGGAAAGGAGCAGGCGCAGCCGCTCCGCCAGCGCCCGGTCGTCGTCCGGCGGCACCAAAAAGCCGTTTTCCCCGTCCCGGATCAGGTCCCTGGGGCCGCCGCAGGGGCAGTCCGTGGACACGCAGGCCAGTCCCAGGGACATGGCCTCGATGAGGGTGTTGGGCATCCCCTCCGTGAAGGAGGTGAGCAGGAAGGCGTAGGCCTTCCCGATCCGCTCCGGCACGTCGCTGACCCGGCCCGGCAGCAAAATCCGGCCCGGAAAGCGCTCCGCCTCCCGCTGCAGCGTTTCCCGCAGCGGCCCGTCCCCGTAGAGAATCAGCCGCGCCTGCGGGAAGCTGTCCGCCAGGCGGGCAAAGGCGCGGATCGCCATCCGCTGGTTTTTATTTTCGTCCATCCGCCCCACAACCACCAGCTCCTGCGGGCGCTCCCCCTCATAGCGGGGACGCACGAAAGCCGGATTCAGCGAATTTTTCAGGATCACACATTTTCTCTGCAGATAGGGCGGGAAAAACCGGACTGCGTCGGTGGTCTGCATCACGATCCCGTCCGCAAAGACAAACAACGTCTTTGCCAGAAAACGCATCAGCGCGTTCGGATATTCCTCCGTGGGCTCCGCCACCACCGATACCACCACTTTGGTGGGCAGCAGGGCGTTGGCCAAAAGCGCCATAAAATTGTTCTTCCCGATGGTGGACAGCACCAGATCCGCCCGGATTTCCCGGAAAATCCGGCGCAGCTTACGATAGCGCAGCCAGACGTTTGCGATCCGTCCCCGCTGCTCCTGTTCGGTGATATCGGAGATCACCCGCCGGACGCCCTCCGGCAGCTCGTATTCATTTTCCATCCTGTACTGGGTCACCATCGTCACCTGATAGCCTCTGGAAAGAAAGTAAGCCGCCAGATTCACAAAGACCCGCTCCGCGCCGCCCTTTTTGAGCGACCCGATATAAAAAGCGATATGCCGCATTCCACACGTCCTCGTCTATGCCAGATATGTCTCGTACCATTGCCCCAGAATAAAGAAGGCCCACAAAATCCGGGAATAATTGCTTCCGCTGTAGGCTCCGCCGTCCCCGCTGGCAAGCCAGCCCTGCACCAGCTTCTGCACCGTCTCCGGCTCAAAAAGGCCCTGCCGTCTCACAAAATCCGGGGAGGCGTAGTCGGTCAGCCGCTCCCGCAGCGGCCCCTGCAGCCACTTGCCCAGCGGGACGGAAAAGCCCGATTTGGGCCGCTCCAAAAGCTCCCGCGGGATATAGTCGTAGGCGATTTCCTTCAAAATATATTTCTGGCAGCCCTTATGATCCTTGAAGCGGTGGGGCAGCCGGAAGGAGTATTCCATCACGTCCCGGTCCAGCAGCGGGCAGCGCGCCTCCAGGGAATATTTCATGGAGGCACGGTCCACCTTGCAGAGAATATCCCCCGGCAGATAGGTATCCATGTCCAGCAGCATCCGCCGGATCTGCCAGTCGGAAACGCCGTACCCGCCCTCCCGGTCAAAGCGCACCTGATCCGTGCCGGTCAGCTCCTTTATGCAGGCCAGATACCGGTCGGAGCAAAGCTGCGTCTTATAACGCTTATCCCGGTTCTGGGCGATGGTCCGCACGGAGAAGGGCAGATGTGACAAAAATCCCGCCTGCTGAAAGCCCGGCAGCCGGGAAATCCCATAGACCAGCCCTCCCAGGCCATCCAGCCGCTGGGCCTGGGCCAGCTTGCGGTACATCTGGTAGCCACAGAAAAATTCGTCGCCGCCGTCGCCGGACAGGGCCACCGTCACCTGGCTGCGGGCAAGCTCAGACACCAGCATGGTCGGGATCTGGGAGGAATCCGCCATGGGCTCGTCAAAATAGCGGGGAATGCTGTCCACCAGGGAAAGCATTTCCCCCTCGGTGATGATCCGCTCCGTGTGCTCCGTCCCCAGACAGCGCGCCACCTGCCCGGCATAGACGGACTCGTCGTACTCCTTCTCCGCAAAGCCGATGGAAAAGGTTTTCACCGGAGCCTCGCTGGCTTCCTGGGCCAGGGCCGTGACCAGCGAGGAGTCGTAGCCGCCGCTCAAAAAGGTGCCCAGCGGCACGTCCGCGATCATCCTCCGGCGCACGGACTTTTGCAGCAGCGCCTTCAGCTCCGCCTTTGCCTGTCCGTAATCCGTCACCGGATCGGAAATCCCCTCCCGATAGCGCTCCGCCACGCTCCAGTAGCGGAAGGAGGACAGATGTCCGCTCATCGCAGACAGCTCATCCGCTGCAGCCGGGCCGTCCGCTGCGACCAGGCCGTCCGCCGCAGCTGGTTTGTCCATCGCGGCCGGGCTGTGGCCGGAGGGCCGGACCGCAAACCGGACCACCTCGCCCGGCCGCACCTTTCTGACATCCTTAAAAACAGTATCCGGCTCCGGGATATACTGCTGATAGAGATAAACCGGCAGCACGTCCCGGTTGATCCGACCGGAAAAGCCGGGGCAGGCCATAATCGCCTTCAGCTCCGAGCCAAACACCAGATTTTCCCCGTCCAGCCAGTAATAGAGCGGCTTTTTGCCGATCCGGTCCCGCACCAGGTACAGCTCCTGGCTCTCCCGGTCAAACAGGGCGATGGCAAACATACCGTTGAACCGCTCCAGGCAGGCCATTCCCCACCTTTCGTAGGCCGCCAGGATCACCTCCGTGTCGCACTGGGAGCGGAAGGGATAGTCCGACAGCTCCTCCCGTAGCTCCCGGAAGTTGTAGATCTCCCCGTTGTACACCAGACTCACCCGTCCGTCCGCCGCATGCATGGGCTGGTGCCCCAGAGGAGACAGATCCAGGATGGAGAGACGCCGCTGGGCCAGGCCCACGCTGTAGCCCTCCGAGGCGGGAAAAATCTCCACGCCCGCATCGTCCGGCCCCCGGTGGCGCATGGTGTCGTTCATGGCCGTAAGCTGCCCGGCCGTGATTCTTTTTTTGCTGATAAAGCCGCTGATCCCGCACATGGGCCTTCCCTCCTTCCCGCTCTCTTTCCTACTCCCGCGTCCCGATCAGGGAGGCGGTCAGAAACTCATCCTTGTACTCGCAGAAATCCTTGCACTCGTTGTTGATGCTCTCGATCATCTCCCGGTACTTCTCCTGGATCAGGGACGCGTAATTGTCCCGGTTGTCGTAGCCTTTCTTGCTCCAGGCAAAGGGGTGGGTCAGGATCTGCACCCGGTCATAGCCGGTGATATTGTCCCGGTCGGGATAGCCGTAGCGCCAGATATGATTGGCGTCCGACATGTATTTGACCCGCAGGGGCGTATCCGGCTCCACCCGTTCTGCAAAGGTGAAAAACTCGTCCTGATAGGCATTCAGGATCCCCGGCAGCTTGATGTTTTCCCGCAGCACATCGGCGGAGGGCCGGTGCACGGAAAACTGGGTGATGGGAAAGCCGAACATCTCCGAAAGGATGTCGATCTCCTTCTGAATCTGCCTGCGCACCTCCTGCATATCCGTCAGGCCGTTTAAAGCATAATGCAGGCCGATCACATGACCTCTTTCGTGCATGTCCCGGATCAGGTCCTGGTTGCGGCGGGACAAAATATTGTAGGAGTTATTCGTCCACTGGAAAAACCAGGTGGAGGTAAAATCCAGGCTGCTCTCCACCTTCGCCAGGGCATAGGCCCGGTCCACGCTGTACTCCACGTCATGCCGCATAATGACGAAGCGGTCCTTCCCAATCGCCTCCCGGTAGCCCATCTGCCGCCCGGTGGACTGGATAATCCGGACAATCTCCTTATAATCCTCGTATGAAAACATAATCTCTCCTCACTTTCTGCTGCATTCCTCCAGATATTCCCGCCACTGTAAAAAAACTGCGTCCTCGTTGGCCCGCTCGCGGATTTTGCGGGCCCGCTGTCCCAGCCGCTCCGCAAAAGCCCGATCCTCGATCAGGCGGTTGATTCCGGCCGCCATGGCCTCCTCGTCCATGATCGGCACCAAAAGCCCGTCCTCCCCGTCCGTGATCAGGGTCCTTGGCCCTCCGCAGGGACAGTCCGTGGAAACCACCGGCAGCCCCAGCGCCATGGCCTCCATCAGCGCGTTTGGCAGCCCCTCCCAGTCGGAGGAAAAGGCGTACACCGAGGCGCAGGCCAGCTCCTTTTCCAGCGCGTCGCTGCCGCCCATCAGCTTCACACAGTCCTCCGCATGGTTTTCTGCGATGAGGCTTTCCAGGATCTGCCATGTGCCGTCCCCGGAATCCGGCCCGTAAAGCTTTAACACATACTCCGGGTGCTTTTGATGGACCTTTAAAAAGGCGCGGATCAGCATGGGCTGGTTCTTAAAGTCCACGATCCGGCCGGACTGCACCACCTCTTTTTTCCGCTCCGGCGCTGCAGGGGCGTCCGCGTACTTTGGGTGCAGCGGATTTAAAATAATCCGGGAATTTTCCTGCAAATACGGGGCAAAAAAGGCTTTTGCCCCCTCCGTCTGAAACACGCAGCCTGCGGCCCGCGGAAACAGAAGCGGGATCTGGAGCTTGTCCGCCCTCCGGTCATAGTGGCCGGTCGGATCCGTGCGCACGGAAATCACCACCGGCACCCCGGTGCCGATCCCGGCCATCAGCGCCCGGTAGTTTGGCGTGTGGGTGAAGGCCACCAGCACGTCGGGCCGCTCCTTTTTGATGAAACGGCGCAGATAGGCCGTCCGGCACAGGATCTTTCCCACGCGGGAGCGCTTTTCGTCCCGCTCTGTCAGGCCCACATGGACCCGGCGGATCCGCGGATCCAGGGCAAACTCCCGCTTTCCGTACCACTCCGTGGCCACCAGCACCTCGTAGCCCTCCCGCGCAAAGCGGTTGGCCAGGTTGCTGACCACCCGCTCCGCGCCGCCCTGCTCCATGCTGTTTAGATGAAACGCAATCTTATGCATCCTGATTTTTTCTCCAAGTCTGTTTCCGGGGATCCCGGAAACAGGAATATTCTCAGTGTACTATACTTACCGCTCCGACGCAATCCGCAGGATATTCTCCCGGTATGCGCTGTCGCTGAATTGGGCCGCCCGCACAGCCGCCCGCTGTGACAGCCTGTCCAGCCTTTTTTCGTCCTTCAAAAGCCCGGCGAGAAGCCCGGCCAGCCGCCTTTCCTCGTCCGTAAAAACGGAAGGGTCCAGGTTTTTTGTGTCGTCCATCACCGGCATCAGGATGCCGTAGGCCTCCTCCAACACCTCCTGTCGGTCCTTCACCTGCCGGTAGCGGTCCGACAGAATCTCCGCCGGGCCGCTTGGGCAGTTGGAAAACAGGGCGGGCAGGCCGCAGCTCATGGCCTCCACCAGGGCATTCGGGAAGCCCTCCATGCTGGAGGCGCCCACATACAGCGTCCCCGCCGCCAGCCAGGGAAAGGGATTTTTCTGCATTCCCGCAAAAAAGACCCGCCCGGAAAGCCCCAGCTGCTCGGAAAGCCTTCTGTATTCCGCAAAATCCCCGTCCCCCACGATACAGAGCGCCGCCTGCGGCACATCCTCCCGAATCAGGTACAGGGCCTTGATCAGGTGCCAGAATTCCTTGCAGTCGTCCTCCCGCCCCATACTGACCATCAGCTTTTTCCCGGAAAAATCGGGCATATCCGGGGGCCTTTTTTGGGCGCTTTCCGCGATGCTGCGGCTGTCGTAGGGGTTGTAGAGCACCTCCGTGTTGCGCGCCCCAAAGCGCTCCGTGAGCTCGTCCGCGATCCGCGCAGAGCAGCACACCACCCGGTCGGAGCGCCACAGAAAGAGACGCAGCTTTCCGGGATTGTCCAGATCCATGTAGCTGCGGATTCCCGTCCAGATCTGCCCGCACATCGGGGTCAGCACGTTGACCAGGTTCGCCGTGGGGCCGAAGCTGTAGGTGATATCGGGGCGCAGCTTTTTTTTCAGGCGCCGCAGGCGGACAATGCGCCGGGCCACGTTGGCCGCCTTGCGCGCCTTCCCCTCCGCCGACGGCACGTCCAGATTGACCGTCCGAAGCCCCTCGATATCGTAGGCGATATCCGCGTCCGAAAACAGGGCGATGGTCACCTCAAAATCCTGCTCCAGGATCCGCGCCGTCCGCACGCAGACCCGCTCGAATCCGCCCTGGTGCAGCATGGGCACCACCAGCAGAAGCTTTTTTTTCTCCGTCAGCGCCATAGGCCCTCCCCCTTTCCCGTGCGGTAAAATTGCTCCAGAGACAGCGCCTGTTGCTTCGCGTCAAAGCCCGCCGCCCGGATCTGCTCAAGACGGCTCCTGCGCTGTCCGGCTTTCTCTGTCAGGGCAAGCGCCCGTTTCGCCCATTCCTGCGCCGTCTGTCCAAGGCTTTCCGTCTCCACCAGCTCCGTCAGCGCCACCTCCCCGGTGATCGTGTCGGACATCAGACAGGGCAGCCCCGCCGCCTGCGCCTCCAGCACCGTCCCCGGCAGCCCCTCATAGAGGGAGGGGAAAATAAGGAGATCCATGGCCTGGTAATAGTCCTCCGCGTTGCCTTTGTTTCCGGCAAAAATCACGCGCTCCGACACGGACAGCTCCTCTGCCCGCCGCCGGGCCGCCTCCATGCAATCGCCCTCCCCCAGCAAAAGCAGGGTGGCGTCGGGGCGCTTTCGGCAGATCTGGTGAAACACCTCCACCAGAAAAAGATGATTTTTCATCACGTTGAAGCGTCCCACATGGCCGACCACAAACCGGTCGGACAGCCCCAGCCTGCCGCGCATTTTTTCCCGCTTTTCCGGATCATAGGCGTACTTTTCCACCTCGATGGCGTTGGGGACCACATGCACCAGCCCCCGCTCCCAGGCTCTTTTCCCGAACACCGCCTGTCCCGCCAGGGCAGAGCAGGCGAGGCATATGTCCGCCTTTTTCCAGAGCCCCCTGCGGAGAAGGCGGGTCGCCAGCCCCTTTGCGCCCCGATCCGTCCCCGCGCTGCGGGCGTGGGCCACCGTCAGCGCTGCGCCGCCTCTTTTGGCGGCCGGAAGGTAGAGCGCCGCCGTGCTGGTCATATGCCCGTGTACGCAGGCATAGCCCGGATGCGTCTCAAAAAAGCGCTTCCAGGCTCTCCGGTAGGCGCGCCAGTTGTAAATCCGAAAACGGGGCAGCGGATAAATCCGTCCGCCCAGCCGCCGGATCTCGTCGTCGAAATATCCCTTTTTCTCCGTGTGGACCGCGAAGTCAAACTGCACCCGGTCACGGTCCATATTGCGGTACAGATCCATGACCCGGCTCTCCGCCCCGCCAAGCCCTGTCCCGCCAAGCACCTGCAGCACCCGGATCGGTTCTCTCATCCTTTTCCTCCTCTTCCCCGGAATGCAAAGCGCTTCCCCCGGGCCGCCAGCCGCTTGCCCGTCGCCAGAAGGTATTCCATCGCCCGCGCGCAGGGGCCCTGGCGACAGACCTGCGCCCGCTCAAACGCTCCGTAATCCACAAACCGGTGCCGCTGCCGCTCAAACAGGGCCCGGTAATTGTCCAGCTCCCCCTTCGTGGAGTGATTAGGGTGGATCACCAGCGTGGTGATGCCCTCCCGGTCCGAGAAGGCCAGCCGCCGCAGGAAGGCGATCGGGAAAAAGGTCATCCCGTCCCGCAGGTAGGGACCGCTGCCAAAGCCGTCCGTGATACGGGAAAATCCCAGCTCTCTTAAGGCCTTCACCGTATTTTTGTCGAAGGTATGGCCCGGCGCCATAAAAATGTCCGTGACGATCCCCTTCTCCTCCAGCTTCTTTTTGCCCTCCTCCAGGAGCCGGTACTGCTCCCCGTAGCTTTTTCCCGCAAACTCGGACTCGGAATTTAAGGGAAACTGTCCGCTTTTCCCGGTCTGATACACATGATGGCAGCCGTGCATCGCAAGGCTCCAGCCCTGCTTTTGCAGCGAACGCATTTTTTCCCAGAAATCAGGCCGCGGAGGGTCCACCGAAAGCTTCGGGTCCCGGTGATCCGGCACGATGCCCAAAAGCGGACGGATCCCATAGCTGCAAAACATCCGCTCGAAAGCCTCAAAGCTCTCCCAGTCCATATCCGGCGTGATATCGTCCATCCTGACTGTAACCTTCATCGCTCTACTCCAGCATCATTCCCGGCTCCAGCGCCGTCCCGCACTCGTACTCCCCGATCAGCAGGGAGCCGTCCACCGTGCGCACAATCGCCTTGCCGTCAAACAGATCGATAATCTCGCCCGGCGCGTACATGGAAAAATCCAGCATCTCATCGAAGGGCTGAGCGCTCCAGACCGTCACCCTGTGCCCGCCGCAAAAACAGAACGCCCCGGGAAAGGGCCGGGTCACGCCCCGGATCAGGTTGTAAATATTGCGGGTCCTGTCGTGAAAATCGATCCTTCCGTCCGCCGCCGTCCGCTTCTCATACCAGCTGTCAAAATCCCTGGAGTCCCGCCGCACCGCGACGGTTCCCTCCTGATAGGCTCTGATCAGCCGGGCAATCAGCCGCTTGCTCACCAGCATGTTCTTATACTGCATGGTGCGCACCGTGTCGTGAGGCGTAATGGCGCACATCTCGCTCGCAAAAATATTGGGACTGTCCGCCTTCTCGTCATATTGGAACAGGTTTAAGTTAAACCGCGTATCCCCCAGGATAATCGACCAGTTTAAGGGCGACCGCCCCCGTCCGAAGGGCAGATAGCCGCAGTTGCCGTGGAAGCCGAACACCCCCACCTGAAAGCGGGACAGCACAAAGCCCGGCACCAACCGCTGCCAGCCCATGGAAATGCCCAGATCGAAGGTGTTTTCCGAAAAAAACCGGGTCGTCTCCTCATCCTTTAACCCGTAGGAATGCGTCTCAAAGACCCGGATCCCATACTCCTCCTCCAGATAGGACAGCCCCTGATAGCCGGACACCTGATTGCCCGCCAGCACGTCCGGATGGATCGTCACCAAAAGATCCACCGGCACCAGCTTCTCCTGCACATACCTGACGATCTCCGCCGTGGTATCCTTTACTCCAAAAATCACAACGCGATAGTGCATGCACACCTCCTTGTCCCGCAAGCGGCAGCCCCCCTTTTGAGGGATGCTGCCGCCTCTGAATTACCCTACAGATTTTCCTTATACCAGTCGATCGCCAGGCGGATTCCCTTCTCGAAATCGTAATCCGGGTCATAGCCCAGGAACCTGCGCGCCTTGCTGATGTCCGCGTTGGAATCCCGCACATCTCCCTTTCTCGGCGGGCCGAACACCGGCTCGATCTTCTTGCCCAGAGCGTCGCAGAGGGTGTAGTAAAGGTCGATCAGATAAATGCGGCCGCCGGAGCCGATGTTGAAGGCTTCTCCCGCCGCCTCACTGGGCGCCAGGCAGGCCTTTAAATTGGCCTCGATCACATTGTCCACATAGGTAAAGTCCCGGGACTGCCGGCCGTCCCCGTTGATGGTGGGCGCCTCGTCATTTAAAAGAAGCTTTAAAAACTTCGGAATCACGGCGGCGTACATGCCCTCCGGATTCTGCCTGCGGCCAAACACATTGAAATAGCGCATACCGTAGGTATCCAGACCGTAAAGCGTCTTGTACAGACGTCCGTACTCCTCGTCCGTCTTTTTGGTCAGGGCGTAGGGGGAAAGCACATGGCCCTCCACCCCCTCCTTCTTGGGCAGGCCGGGATGGTCGCCGTAGACCGAGGAGCTGGAAGCGTAGACAAATTTTTTCACGCCGCACTGGCGCGCCGCCTCCATCATATTCAGAGTGCCCACGATATTGTTCTGGGCGTAAAAAACCGGCATCTCGATGCTTCTGGGCACGCTGCCCCAGGCCGCCTGGTTGAGCACATAATCCGCTCCCTCGCAGGCCTTTTTGCAGGTGTCAAAATCCTTGATATCGCCCTTGATAAAGGTGTAATCGGGATTGCCCGCAAACATCTCCACATGGGCCGGATTGCCGGTGGAAAGATCGTCCAGGCACCGCACCTTGCAGCCCATCTTCAAAATCGCCTCGCACAGGTTGGAGCCGATAAAGCCGGCCCCTCCTGTGACCACAAAAACGCTGTCCTTATCAAATTTCAGATTCTGGTATCCCATCGTCATTCTCCCTCGTCAAAGCTGATCAGGCTGTTGCCGGAAACCTGTCCCGGCGTCCCCGCCAGCAGGCAGGAAACAACACCCTGCGCATACAGATCCCTGCCCTTCTCATTCAGATGCACGCCGTCCTCAATGTACTCGTCCGCATTGTAGGCGTCGATCCCAAGATTGTTGTAAGCGTCCATGCACAGCGTATCCTCACCCTTTGCCACATCGCAGGCCACGCTAGCGTAATTGTAAAGCGCCTTCTGTCCCATGTTCTGCACCGGGATGGAGAAGTAGGAGGCATAGCTTGGCGTAATGATCATGATCTTCGCCGACGGGAATACGCTCCGGACCCCGGCCACACCGTTCACCAGCGCCGTGCCGAAGCCTGTCCAGGGAGCATCAGAATCGTTGATGGGCGCCTGGCTCAAAAAGTCGTTCATCCCGTAGGCCAGGATCACCAGATCGATCTGATCCTTCACCGCCAGGGCCGCCTTTGCATCATCATAGGCGGGCTTGCCCTGCAAAAGCTCCACATCCGTATCCCCGCGGAAAATGGAGATCATCTTGGCCAGGGAATTCTCGCTGGCCGGGCCGAATTCATAGGGATTGTCATCCGGATCCAACGTTGCGCGGGTCCCGCCGATGGCCGCGTTATAGACGGTGGCCTGATACCCCTTCACCCCAAGGTAATGCTCCACCCTGGCCGACACGCCGGTATCATCCCGGTAATTGCCCCAGATGCTGTCGCCCAGCACCAGGATCTGCATATTGTCGTCCGTCGTCTCCTGACCGGACTCCCCTTCCTGAGACTCCTGCACGGACGGACTTTCCGTCGCCTGCGCCTGCTCCCCGTTGTTTTCCGATACGGTCTGCTGATCGTTGCCGGAAACCTGCTCCTGACTCTCCTGCGTCTCCGTCTCCGTGATGCCCAGCTGAGCCTTCAGCTGCTCGTTCTCCGCCGCCAGCGACTCCAGCTTGTTCTGATACTCCTTGATTTCCTCCGTATAATCCGCGCTGTTTGAACAGCCGGAAAGCAGAGTCCCAAGCGCCAGCACAGCGGAAAGCGCCAACACAGCGGTCCGTTTCGATAATTTTTTCATATTCTCACACTCCTGTCCTTCCTGATTTTGTTACTGTTCACTCCGTGACCAGTAACCTGATTTTTCTAGTATACCCTCTTTCGGAAAAACGCGCAACGCACTTCATGGAATCTTAATGAAATCCAGTTCAGCGCGACTTTGCGAATGGCGCGCGCTGAACGGTCTCCCTCACCAGCAGCAGGCCTCCCACATAGAACAGCGGCAGGCCGTAGATCATATACCGGGACAGGCACATGA
>JAUNGT010000016.1 GCA_030524455.1 Eubacteriales bacterium
TCTGAGGTATTTTCAATTTTCAACATCCACATTTTTTATTATACAGGAAGCTCCCGGATGTGATAGAGGTCAGAAACCATTTGCTGCCTGCAGGAGAACGGGAGAAAAATATTGCCGCTGATCTGAAGGATTCCATATGGTTCCGTGAAATTGAAGCAAGTCAGGGAATTATATTTTTTGCGGCAGGTGTGTTTTACTACTTTCTGACGGAAGAAGTGAAAAGACTTTTCCTGGCGATAGAAAACCATTTTCCGGAAGGCAGAATTGTATTCGATGCCTGCGGAAAGACCGGGGCAAAGCTGGTAAAAAAAACATGGTTAAAAGAAGCCAAAATAAAAGATGTAAACGCATATTTCTCCGTTGGCGACGCTCAGAAAGAGCTTGCACTCTGGTCGGATAAATTTCAGGTATCCTGTCGCGGCTACATGCTGGGATATCAGACATTGGACGTTCCCTCCGTCAAGAAGTTATACCGGATTTTAGCGAAAATTGGAGATGATATGATGAAGATGAAAATTGTACGAATTGATTTCAGGGCAATCAAATAAGATTGTTGAAGTGGGATAAGGCTAAAAAGGCTTTATCCCACTTTCCTTTGTAACCTATCTTTACAATGTCGTAGACGGTATTTTTGTCGGCCAGGGTGTCGGAGCTGCGGCGTTAGGCGCTGTGAATATTGGCGTTCCTTTTATTACGTTTGTTATTGCAATCGCGCTTTTATGACAGCCTTTTCGCTCACGCTCCTGATATCGCTCCTGCTTATGATTGTGGGAATGGTGTTCTCACAGCAGATTGCAGATATAAGCGGTGCAGGAAAATTGAGTGCGGAAATGCGCAGTCGCAAATATCTTTTTGGATTGGCTGTTTATTTTTCCGTTTGATATGGGAATAATCGGCACGGCGATTGCTTCCGGTCTGAGGCAGATTTTTTCAACGCTTGTGCTGCTTTCGCACTTTGCTACAATCTTATGCTGGCAAGTTTCTTTGGGGAAATTGTTATGGCAGACAGGATACAGAAGAAATGGGGTGGTATTTCCGCTGTGGAATTATGATAAACAGCATTCTGTCTGTTCTCATTTATGGTATACTGTTTGTATTTGATGTTCCGGTTATTTGCATTTTTAACCGGGACACGGAACTGGTGCAGACTGCTTCGGCTGCCCTGCCGCTGTTTGGTTTGTCCTTTATTCCGATGGCGATTAACCTTATTTACACAGCATTTGTAACGAGGATCATTCGTGACAGCTCCCGTTTTTCGATCCGGGCTATGCTTCTTCGGCTGAATGGGGTACAATGGAGACAACGGCAAAATACAGTGTGCTTTGGAGGAGGTTCACTTATGTTTCAAAAAGCAATAATAATCGGTTGTCCAGGTGCAGGGAAAAGCACATTTGCAAGAAGGCTGCAGGATAAATGGATCATTGACGGAAACTACGGAAGAACCCTTGAAATGCGTATTCAATCGTGTGATACCATATTTTTACTGGATTTTCCGGTAGAGGAATGTTTGACCGGAGCAGAATCGCGCGTAGGCAAACAACGTGCAGATATGCCATGGACAGAGACGGAGTTTGATGAAGGTTTCAGACAATGGATTATCGATTTTCCTAAAAATGAATTGCCGGTTATATATGAACTGCTTGACAGATACAGAAGCGAAAAGAACATTTATGTTTTTCACACAAGAGAAGATATAGAGGATTATTTGCTTGCGATGGAAAAGCAGATGAGCAAAATGAATTGACTATAATGAAACAAAGGGACAGAAAATGTTTATCAGAAAATATCGGATTTCCGACTGTAAAGAAATTACGGAGTTGTTTTATCATACAGTCCATACAGTAAATGCGAAAGATTATACAAAAGAGCAACTGGATGTATGGGCAACCGGGCAAGTGGATTTGGCAAAATGGAACCAGTTACTTCAGGAACATTACAGCATAGTTGCTGTCGAAAATGGAGTTATTGCAGGTTTTGGGGACATAGATAAAACGGGGTACCTTGATCATTTGTTTGTTCATGCCGATTATCAGAAAAAAGGCATAGCGACTGTTATTTGCAATCAACTGGAGCAAGCTGTTCAGGGAGATATTACTACTCACGCTTCTGTTACAGCGAAGCCTTTCTTTGAAAAAAGGGGTTACAAAGTCGTAAAGGAACAGCAGGTTGAACGACAGGGAATTTTTCTTACAAACTTTTGCATGAAGAAAAGCAGGAAAAACGATGGGATTTGACGAAGAAGGGAGTTCATCAGATTGTTTTTTGTTCAAGTTATTCACTGATCTTGCAAAGCAGATAGAACATTCCCGTAACGGCAAAAATATGATACCGAAATAGAAAATAAATTGATATTTTTGCCGATAGCGTGATATACTATACAGTAGATCAGGGCAGTTTTGTGATTGATTTATGACGGAGGAGAGCAGATGCAATACCTTTCAGTTACGGAAACAGCAAAAAAGTGGGATGTGTCGGAACGCAGCGTTAGAAATTATTGTGCCAAGGGGCGGGTGAATGGTGCGTTTCTTACCGGTAAGACCTGGAACATTCCTGAGACTGCAGAAAAACCGGAGCGTATCAACAAGAGAAAAGAGGAACCAATTACGCTGTTGGATATTCTGAAAGAGCAGAAAGCAAGCAAATACTCCGGTGGTATTTACCATAAAACACAGATTGAATTGACATACAATTCAAATCACATGGAAGGAAGCCGCCTGACCCACGATCAGACCAGATATATTTTTGAAACCAACACGATCGGTGCAGAAAATGAAATTCTCAATGTGGATGATGTGATCGAAACGGCGAACCATTTCCGTTGTATTGACAGGATTATTGAGAACGCAAAAACCGCATTAACCGAGAAATTTATCAAAGAGCTTCATTTGATTTTGAAGAGCGGCACCAGTGATTCCAGAAAAGACTGGTTCGCTGTTGGCGATTATAAAAAGCTGCCAAACGAGGTTGGCGGCATGGATACCGCCCTTCCGGAAGAAGTTGGCGACAGGATGAAAGCGTTGTTGATGAAATACGATGCCAAGGGAAAAAAGACCTTCGAGGATATCCTGGATTTCCATGTGAAGTTTGAGCGAATTCATCCGTTTCAAGATGGAAATGGTCGCGTGGGCAGACTGATTATGTTTAAGGAGTGCCTGAAATATAATATTGTTCCTTTCATCATTGAGGACAATCTGAAGCTGTTTTACTATCGGGGTTTGAAAGAGTGGAACAATGAAAAAGGCTATCTGACAGATACCTGCCTGACGGCACAGGATAAATATAAAGCATATTTGGATTATTTCAGGATTGTATATTAAGGAAGCTTGCTAAAAAAGCGAAAGTTAGCCAACCCGTTTTATGACGAATTGGTGCTTTTCGAAGAAAGGCGGATTATATGAATGAAAATAATGTATTAGATGCCTGGATTATGGTTGAGCACTTATCCGAAGGGGATATCAGTATGACGGATCAATCGATTATTCACTGGGATGAAGATGCAGGAAGAAATTGTTGTTTTTTTAAGAAAGGAATTTCGCCTCAGGAGACGGATCAGGATATCGTGAATGGATACAAGTTTTCCTTTGCACTTTGCTTTGATAAGAATTTGAAGCTTAATTCGAAGATGACTTTTGTTTCCGCAAGCTATTTTATCCGCAAGCTAAAAAAACTGCCGGATGAAAAAGCTTTTTCATCTTTTGAAGAGGAACTTAGAAAGAAAACAGAAGAATTATTTGAATGTGAGGAAACTGAAAATTATCCGGCGCATTTTAATACTGCGATTGCAACCGTTTTAAGAAAGAATAATGTTGAAATAAAAAATTGCAGAATGCGCGTTGTTGAAAATTTGGAGACGGGTGCAACAAATCTGCACTCATTTTTTGTTGATGATTTGCAAAAAGCGAAAAAAGTCATTCGGCGAAACTGAAGGATTATATTTCGGGGACAAACAGTAGGATAAATCTGGACAGCAGATCAGATTCCCCTGAGTTTGCGAAGGGGGAGTTTTGGAAAATATTGAAGCCAATTCATTATCCTGTTTCAAGATTTCCAAGTAAACCACAGTACGCGCTGTCTTTTATGCAGCAGGTGGCTGTTAATCTGGCCATTGGATATGATAACGATCAGCTTCGTAGTGTAAATGGTCCACCCGGTACCGGAAAGACCACACTTTTAAAAGATATTTTTGCCGAACTTGTGGTGCAGCAAGCACGGGATATTGTTGAGCTGGCAGATAAATCGATAAAGGGATCCGGAGAAACAAAGTATTATGGCAATGCTTCTATAGGAGTATTGCCTCGTAAAATAGTGGAGAAGGGTATTGTTGTTGCAAGTTCAAATAATGGAGCGGTTCAAAATATCGTGAATGAACTCCCTTTGTTGTCAGGTATTGATGAGGAGTTTATTGATGCGATTCATGAAGCGGATTATTTCCGAAATCTTTCAAACGCTAAACTTGATTCAAAATGGACAGAAGATGACGAAGGGGTAAAATCAGAAGAGTTAATAATGGAAGCGGCTGCGGGGCCTGACAGATTCTGGGGATTGTTTTCACTTGAAGGTGGGAAAAAGGAAAACGTTAATAAAATTATTACTGCGCTTAAGCATATTGTAAAGTATCTTGAGGAAGAATATGAGCCGGATTCCAGGGCTTATGATGAGTTTAGGAAAAAACATGAGGAGATATGTAAATATCGCAAAAGCCGGCAGGAATCCGTATGCGAAATTGATAAACTGCATGAATTAAAAGAAAGGCTTTTGGATAGAAGCAAACATTATCCGGTCGAGTCTGATAACCGTAAAGAACAAGTCGATGCGGACAGAGAGAAATTTAATGAAGAAATACAGTCTTTACAGAATGAAATTGCCGGATTAAATGAAGCAAAAATCAAAAGGCAAAAACTTGCAGGAAACGTTAGGGTTGAAATAAATGGTACGAATCAGTTGATAGAAGCTTTGCGCCTGCAAAAGCCGGGATTATTTCAGTTTTGTCGAAAAAAAGAATATAATCAGAAAATGAAAATGTATTCAGACAAATTACAGGAGATTTTGCAGAGTGAACAGAAACTTGTAAATGAGATTGCTGAGATTGAGATAAAGATTGAAAAGGACAATCGCTCTGTAGAAAGATATAAAAAGAACATCTTGCAAGAGGACGAAAAGTATAGAATCTGGAAGCTTAAGAAAGAAGAAGAGCTTGAGAGCTATAAGAAGGAAATATCCTTGTTAGAGAAGAAAGTACTTGCATTTGGGATTCCTGTGCTCGACTTTTCGGCATCATATGAGACTTTACAACTCAGTAATCCATGGTTTGATATCGAATACAGAAGAATGCAATCTTTGCTTTTTATCTCGGCACTGAAGGTGAGAAAGCAGTTCCTGTATGAAAACAGAAAGAATGTTAAAGCTGCCTATATTATTTGGAGCAAACAAAAAAATTATCTTGAACGCAGGAAGGTGATTTCCGAGGCGTGGAATTGGATCAATATGACAATTCCGGTAATTAGTTCGACTTTTGCCAGCTTTTCAAGAATGTGCGCATATCTGGACAAAGAAACCATCGGATATCTTTTTGTTGATGAGGCGGGGCAAGCACTTCCGCAAGCCAGCGTAGGCGCAATGCTTAGAAGCAGGAAAATGATGGTTGTAGGTGATCCTTCGCAGATAAAGCCAGTGCTGACGCTTGATGAAGGTATTTTGGGGCTGTTGAGAGAACACTATGGGGTCTCTGAAAAATATCTTTCCGAGAATGCGTCGACACAAACTCTTGTGGATGCCGCCGGTAGATATGGTTTTTACAAAGACAGAGAAAAAGAGGATTGGATAGGAATTCCGTTATGGGTGCACAGAAGGTGCAAACATCCGATGTTTGATATTGCAAATGAAATCTCATATGGCGGGAATATGGTGCAAGGTGTGAAACAGCAGGGAAGAGCAGCATGGTATGATATCATTGGCGAAGCATCAGACAAGTATGTTGCGGAACAGGGGCTCTTTTTGCGGGAAAGGATATTGGAAATATCCCGCGAAAATCCGGAAGTCCTTGATCCGTCTAAGAAAGATGTTATCTATGTTATTTCGCCGTTTAAAAATGTTGCATATGAGCTTTCACGGGAACTGCAAAAAATCGGATTTACAAGATATGATAATGGAAAGCCGACGAACGTAGGCACAGTACATACTTTTCAAGGGAAAGAGGCACCGATCGTTTTTCTGGTTCTGGGTGCTGATGAAAAAAGCAAAGGTGCCGCAAATTGGGCAATGGGAACAGAAAATCCCAATATTATGAACGTTGCCGCAACACGCGCCAAAGAAGAGTTTTATGTGATAGGCTCCAGAAAGTTGTATCAAAATCTTGACAGCGATGTTATAAATATAACCTGTCGTATTTTAGAATGATTTAATAATAAAATTGAAAATATTCTGATTCTGAGAAGTGGTTATAACACCATTTTTGAAAGAGTCTTGATGTGACAGGAAAAGCAAGTTAAAATATAATTATTATGGGAAATTGAGGTGACATGATGGAAAATCATTTGACGTCATACCAATCAGTTATTACAGAAATTAAAAGCATTATTTCATCTGGACAAGAAGCAGCCTATAGTGCTTCCAGTAAGGCAATGCTGCTTACCTATTGGAATATTGGCAAGCGAATTGTAGAACAGGAACTGGGCGGCAGTGAACGTGCAGAGTATGGTAGAGGTCTAATTTCTGCATTGGCAGACGATTTGACAAAAGAGTTTGGACAAAATTACTCCAAAAGAAATTTGCACTATTATATCAAGTTTTATCAGTGCTTTCCTGATGAGCAGATTGTGAACGCATGCGTTCACAATCTTAACTGGACACATATTAGGAGCCTTCTTCGTGTTGCAGATGAAAATGCACGCTATTGGTATATGAAAGAGGCTGTTGATGGGAGTTGGAGTTCAAGAACTTTAGATCGTAACATCAGTACGCAATACTATCATAGGCTTCTTCAAACCCCGAAAAAAGATGCTGTAATTGAAGAAATGAAGCGGAAAACCGCAGAATTTCAAAAAAGTCAATTTGAATTAATCAAAAGTCCGGTGATTGCAGAATTCCTTGGTTTCAAAAATGAAGATACTTATTTAGAGGGAGATTTAGAATCTGCCATTCTTTCACATATTAGAGACTTTTTGATGGAATTGGGCAGAGGATTTGCATTTGTGGCTCGTCAGCAACATATCGTAACGGAAACTTCAGACTACTATTTAGATCTCGTTTTTTATAATATTGAGCTGAAGTGTTATGTCCTAATCGATTTGAAGATGGGCAGAATTACACACCAGGATGTGGGACAAATCGATATGTATGTGCGTATGTATGATGATTTGAAGCGAGGACAAGGAGATAATCCTACCATTGGGATTTTATTGTGCTCAGAAACGGATGAGGATATTGCCAGATATTCGGTGCTTCATGATAATAACCGATTGTTTATGTCAAAGTATCTGCCTTATTTGCCTACAAAAGAGCAGTTGAAAGCAGAGATTGAGAGACAGAAAGAAATATTCTCTGTGCAGCATCAGGTCCTACAAGAGAATTGGGAGTAGAGAAATCGATATTGGTTAAATACTTATAGGAAGGATATATTCAAGATGATAAAAGTATTATTCGTCTGCCTTGGCAATATTTGCCGTTCCCCCATGGCCGAGTTTATTTTCCGCGACATGGTGCAAAAGCGCGGCCTGGCCGGTCAGTTCCGGATCGCCTCCGCGGCGACCAGCCGGGAGGAGATCGGAAACCCGGTCTATCCTCCGGCGCAGCGTAAGCTGCGCGAGCATGGAATCGATCCGTCCGGCAAGCGGGCGCGGCAGATGACGGGGCGGGATTATGAGGAGTACGATTACCTGCTGGCGGCGGAACGCCGCAATATTACAAATATGCTTCGGATTACCGGAGGAGATCCGCAGCACAAGATCCGGCGCCTGCTGGATTATTCCGACCGGCCGAGGGATATCGACGATCCCTGGTACAGCGGGGATTTTGAGACGGCTTACCGGGATATTACAGAGGGCTGCGCCGCGTTTTTGGATTACCTGCAGAGGGAGGGACTGACCGGGAACGGCAAGGAGAAGGAAAAGTAAAAAATTTTACATGAATTTTACAAAAAAAGTAGTCAAATCTTACACGGAACTGCTACAATGAAAAAAACTGTGTATAAGGTCGAATTTTGGAGGAAGAAAAGCGACAGCCCTGTCGGATCGGGCTGTTACGGGAAGAAAGAGAGGTTTCTATGAGGATCGAGGACATATCAATGCTCTTTACCTTCATTGGCGGTCTGGGCATGTTCCTGTATGGAATGCATGTGATGGCGGACGGACTGCAGCACTTTGCCGGGGGCAAGATGCAGGGGCTGATGGAATTTCTGACGAAAAACCGGCTGATGGCGATTTTGGCCGGCACGCTGGTCACGGCGGTGATTCAGAGCTCCTCCGCCACCACGGTTATGGTGGTCGGCTTCGTGAACGCGGGGATGATGAATCTGTCCCAGGCGGTTGGCGTGATCATGGGAGCCAACGTGGGTACCACGATCACGGCGTGGATGGTTTCCATGAGCGAGTGGGGAAGCGTTTTTAATCCGGAATTTTTTGCGCCGCTGCTGCTTGGAATCGGCGCGTTTATTGTGCTGTTTATCAAATCGGACAGAAAAAAGCAGGTGGGCGAGATCCTGATCGGCTTTTCCGTGCTGTTTATCGGCCTTTCCTTTATGTCCGGCGCAATTGAGCCCTACCGGGAGTCCCCGATCTTTTCACAGGCGTTTACGGTGCTGGGGAAAAATCCGGTGCTGGCGATTCTGACCGGTGCGGTGGTGACGGCGATCATTCAGAGCTCCTCCGCTTCCGTGGGTATCCTGCAGACGCTGGCGATGAACGGGATTGTAACCTGGAATTCCGCGGTGTTCATCACGCTGGGCCAGAATATCGGAACCTGCGTGACCGCACTTTTGTCGGGAATCGGTTCCGGCAGGAACGGGCGCCGGGCGTCGGTGATCCATCTTTGCTTTAACGTGTTTGGCGCGATCATTTTCGGCATCCTGATGTATGTATTGTTCCTGGTTTTCCCGGCATGGGGACATTCCACCATCGACAGCGTGGATATTTCCATTTTCCATACGGTGTTCAATATCAGCTGTACGATCATTCTGCTGCCCTTTGCGGAGAAGCTGGTCTGGCTGTCCGGCAAGCTGGTTCCCGGCACGGACGAGCTCATCGGTGTGGGCGATCAGGATACGAGCGCGGCCAAGAAGCTGGCAAAGCGTCTGGACAAGCGCCTTTTGAACAATCCTTCCTTTGCTCTGGCAACGGCCTCCCGGGAGGTTGCGGCGATGGGACGCACGGCTTGTTTGAATCTGGAAACCGCGCTGGCGGCAGTGTCGGAGGAAGACGAGAAAAAGGCCAGGGAGGTGTTTGAGCGGGAGAAGGATATCAACGGGATGGAGAAGGTGCTCACCGCATTTTTGGTGGAGGTGGACAACCTCTCTTTGACGGAGCCGCAGCATGAGCAGGTGAAAAACCTGTTTTACACGGTGAGCGATATCGAGCGGGCAGGCGATCACGCGGATAATATCGCGGAGCTGGCCGATAATATGGTGAGGGATCATATTTCCTTCTCCAAAAAAGGCAAGACGGATCTGGAGCTGATCGGCGCGCAGGCGCTGCAGTCGCTGCAGATTTCCATCGAGGCCAGGGAAACCTTCTCCGCGGAGACGGCTGCCTCGGTGCGGGTACTGGAGCAGAGCGTGGACCGGCTGGAGGAGGAGCTGCGGGAGAAGCATATCCGCCGGCTTTCCAAGGGAAAATGCGGGCCGGAGAGCGGCGTTATTTTCCTGGATATCATCAGCAACCTGGAAAGGGTCTCCGACCACGCAGTGAACATTGCGGACTATGTGGCGGCTGAGGTGCAGGCGGCCCATGGCGGAGAAGGAAAGGCGCTTGCCGCTGCGCAGAAATAATACGGCGGTCAGAAAGGATTCTATGATTTATATCGTGGAGGACGATGAGAATATCCGGAACCTGGTGCAGGTGGCGCTCAACGGCTCCGGCTATGAGACGGCCACCTTCGAGACGGCGGAGGAGGCGCTGGGGGCTTTCCGGGTGAAGGAGCCTCAGCTGGCAATTTTCGACCTGATGCTGCCCGGCATGGACGGGTTGGAGGCGATCCGGCGGATCCGGGAGAACGAGCAGCTCAAAAAGCTTCCGGTGCTGGTGCTGACGGCCCGCGATAAGGAGTATGACAAGGTAGCGGGACTGGACGGAGGCGCCGACGATTATATGACCAAGCCCTTCAGTGTGCTGGAGCTTCTGGCAAGGGTGCGTTCCCTGCTGCGCCGCACGAAGGAGGACGAGGAGGATACCGGCAAGATTTTTGAGTACGGGCCGATTTGGATGGATATGGCAGCCCGGGAGGTGAAGGTCGGGCAGAAAGAGGTTGTGCTGACCTATAAGGAGTATGAGCTTCTTTCCTATCTGGTGGAAAACCGCAGCCGCGTGGTGCCCCGGGACGAGCTTTTGGACAAGCTGTGGGATTGGAGGGCGGATGTGGAGACGCGCACGCTGGACATCCACATTAAGACGCTGCGGCAGAAGCTGGGCGACGAGGGCGGACGGTATATCAAGACGGTGAGAAGCGTGGGCTATCGGTTCGCAAAGCCGCAGGAGTGAGAAATGTCGGAAGAGAGAAAAAGATTTTGGAAAAATCCGATCCTGCTGCGATTTTCGCTGGTTCTGATCCTTGCCCTGGCGATCAGCAGCGTCATCTCCTCGCTTCTGTTGAGCGGGCAGATGCTGCGGCAAAATATCGAGGTGATGGAGCAGACGATTGCGGTGGCGGACTACGCATTGAATTATGAGAGCCCGCTGCAGGAGCAGCTGGAGGGACTTCACAGCGCCGTTTTGCAGGGAGATATGCGGATTACGCTGATTGGCCGGGACGGCACGGTTTTGGCGGATACGGATATGAGCGACGAGCAGCGCCTGTCCAACCATTTAAATCGCAGGGAGGTGCAGAAGGCGCGGCAGAGCGGGCAGGGCTATGCCATCCGTTATTCGGAGAGCCTGGGCGAATATATGCTGTATGTGGCGGCCCTGGCAAAGGACGGGAACACGGTGATCCGCCTGTCCATACCGTATGCGCACCTGCTTAGCTACATGCTGATCGTTTTCCCGATCCTTCTGGTCGGGATGCTGGTGGCCTTTGCCGTCAGTGTGGCGGTGGCGGCGAAATTTACCGGATATATCCGTTCGGACGAGGTCAAGCGCCAGATGGTGCAGATGGAGCGGGATAAAAGGATCCGGCAGGAATTTTTCAGCAATGCTTCCCATGAGTTAAAAACGCCGATCACCTCGGTGCGGGGATATGCGGAGCTGTTAAGCCAGGATTTTGCACAGGATGAGGCCACGCGGAAGGATTTTTTGAGCCGTATTCTGAAGGAGACGGAGCACATGACCGGGCTGATCGACGATATTCTGCTGATTTCCCGGCTGGAGAGCAAGGATGCGGAGGTGACGCTGAGCAAGGTACAGCTTTGCACGGTGATGAACGAGGTGCTGGAATCGCTGGCGCCCCAGGCGGCTGCCTGTCAGGTAGAGATCAGCGGGGAGTGCAGCGGGGTGTGTCTGCAGGCAAGCCTCCAGCAGATGCGGGAGCTTCTTTTGAACCTGATCAGTAACGGGATCAAATATAATCACCCGGGCGGCCATGTGCGCACCCGGATCTGGCAGGGCGCCGAGGCCGTGATGATCGAGGTGAAGGACGACGGCGTGGGAATCGCGCCGGAGGATCAGAAGCGCGTATTTGAACGGTTTTTCAGGGTGGACAAGGGCCGGAGCCGGAAAATGGGCGGAACCGGGCTGGGGCTTGCCATCGTCAAGCATATTACGGCGTACTACGGAGGCAGTGTGAGCCTGACCAGCGAGATGGGCGCAGGAAGCACTTTTCTGGTGGAAATCCCCCTTTCCGGTATAAATAAAGTGTAAAAATCATGTCAAAGTTCCGTAAAGAAACGTCGGAAACCGCGGCGGAAAGCCCGGCCGTAGTTGACAAGTCCGTGATTTGGCGGTAAACTGTTCCTTAAGTTCAGGTAACGGCTAGTTGGATTTGCTTGAAGAGAATACCTGGGTGTTAAGGAGGAGAATATTATGACAAAGACTACAGCAAAAAAGACTGTAACAAAGGCACCCGTCACAAAGGAAGCGGTTTCCAAGGCTGAGACAAAGAGCACTGTGAAAACGGAACCTGAGAAAAAGGAAGAGACAAAAGCGATTGTGAAGCAGGAAGCGGGCAAGATCGTTCCGGTCAAGAAGGAGGAAGCAAAGGCAGCTCCCGCAAAGGAGACCAAGGCTCCCGCCAAAAAGACGGAGACGAAGGCAGCTCCCGCCCGCAAGGCGGCAAAGCCTGTTGAGGCGAAGGCAGAGATCAGCATCCAGTTTGCCGGCAAGGATTACACCTCCGAGAAGCTGGTGGAGATCGCAAGGGATGTATGGCAGTATGACCTTGGCAAGAAGCCCGAGGATTTCCGGACCGTCGAGCTTTACGTTAAGCCCGAGGAGAGCGCCGTCTATTATGTAATCAACGGCACTGTCACCGGCAGCTTCGCAATCTGACCCATATCGATTAAATAAAGGAAGAAACGCCGCAGGGAAACGGAAATTTTATCCCTGCGGCGTTATATTTTCAGGAACAGTTCAGCCAGCCAGGAGTGAACGACCAAAATCGTGCTCGCACGAATTTTGACCGGTTACTCCTGGCTGAGGGAGCGCCCGATGATGAGCAAAGGGAGCCGCGTAGCGGCGGAAAGCGCGTTAGCGCGGCTTTGCGAATGGCGCAGGCTGAACTGTTATTTTCATACATTCTTCACAAGTATTTTTTGAAAAGCTGTTGACAATACAAAAAGGTAGTGGTATCTTAATCATCAGAAGGCGTTAGCACTCGAAAGAGGTGAGTGCTAATAAATCGGAAAGCAGGTGAGAGCGTGGAACTGGATGAGAGGAAAAGAAAGATTCTGCAGGCGGTGATCCGGAATTATCTGGAGACTGGCGAGCCGGTTGGCAGCAGGACGATTTCCAAGGACAGCGACCTGAATCTGAGTTCTGCGACCATCCGCAACGAGATGTCCGATCTGGAGGAGATGGGCTACATCCTGCAGCCCCACACTTCTGCGGGACGGATTCCTTCTGATAAGGGCTACCGCTTTTATGTGGATACGATGCTGGAGGAGCGGGAGCGCGAGGTGGAGGAGCTAAAGGGCCTTCTCCTGGAAAAGGATGAAAAGATGGACACCCTGCTGAAGCGGGTGGCGCGGGTGCTTGCGACCAACACCAATTATGCGGCGATGATCAGCACGCCCCAGTATCAGCGCAACAAGCTGAAGTTCATCCAGCTTTCCAGAGTGGATGCGCATCAGATCCTGGCTGTGGTTGTGGTGGAGGGCAATGTGATTAAGAACACCATACTGCAGGTGGAGGAGGAGCTGGACGACGCTACGCTTCTGAAGCTGAACATCCTGCTGAATACGCATTTGAACGGCCTGTCCATCGACGAGATCAATCTGGCGATGATAGCGGCGCTCAAGCAGCAAGCCGGCATTCACAGCTCGATTGTGAGCGGAGTGATCGATGCGGTTGCGGAGTCAATCCGGTCGGATGAGGATCTGCGGATTTACACCAGCGGAGCCAACAACATCCTGCGTTATCCGGAGCTGACGGACGACCGGGAAAAGACCAGCGAGCTCATCAATGTCTTTGAGGAAAAGAAGGCGCTGGGAGAGCTGGTGCAGGGAACGCTGGCGGATGAAAGCAGCACAGGCATTCAGGTTTACATCGGCAGCGAGACGCCGGTAAAGTCCATGAAGGACTGCAGCGTTGTGACGGCGACCTATGAGCTGGGCGAGGGAATGCGAGGGACGATCGGCGTGATCGGTCCGAAAAGAATGGATTATGACAAGGTCATCAGCACACTGAAAACGCTGATGAACGAATTCGATACATTATATAAGAAGTAGAAAGGGTGACAGACGTGGCAGACGAGAAGATGGATAAGGATGTAACACAGCAGGCCGCGGAGGATTTGCAGCAGGCCGCCGGGGAGAACGTTCAGGCGGACGCGGCGGAGCCGGAGGAGACCGCGGGGGACGAAAGGCCGGAGACGGCAGAAGCGGACGGCGCGGACGAGGCCAAAGAGAAGAAGGGCTTCTTTTCCAAGAAGAAGGAGAAGAAGGAGGACCCGATGAAGGCTCAGGTTGGCGAGCTGCAGGATAAGCTTGTGCGGCAGATGGCCGAGTTTGAAAACTTCCGCAAGCGCTCCGAGCGGGAGAAGGCGACGATGTTTGAGACCGGTGCGAGGAGTGTGATCGAGAAGATCCTTCCGGTGGTCGATAATTTTGAGAGAGGCCTTGCGGCAGTCCCGGAGGAGGAGAAGGACACCCCCTTTGTGGACGGTATGACCAAGGTCTACAAGCAGCTCATCAAGGAACTGGAAGGACTGGGAGTGACGCCCATCGAGGCGGTCGGGCAGCCCTTCGACCACAACGTTCACAACGCGGTGATGCAGGTGGAAAACGACGAGCTGGAGCCCGGCACTGTGGCGCAGGAGCTGCAGAAGGGCTACAAGTACCGCGACACCGTGGTTCGCCACAGTATGGTGGCCGTAGTGCAGGATAAATAAATTAAGAAGCTCCGAATGCGGCGGCGCAAAAAGCGCGAAGGCATTTTTCAGATAGAAAAGAGACATATTTTCAGATAGCCCGAAGGGGCAGGAGGAGAACAGTTATGAGCAAGATTATTGGCATTGACTTAGGAACGACAAACAGCTGCGTGGCAGTGATGGAGGGCGGCAAGCCCACCGTTATCGCAAACGCGGAGGGAGCAAGAACCACACCTTCCGTTGTGGCATTTACAAAGACCGGCGAGCGTCTGGTCGGCGAGCCTGCAAAGCGTCAGGCGGTGACCAACGCGGAGCGCACCATTTCTTCCATCAAGAGACATATGGGCACCGATTATAAGGTGGATATCGACGGAAAGAAATATTCCCCGCAGGAGATTTCCGCGATGATTCTGCAGAAGCTGAAGGCAGATGCGGAGAACTATCTGGGCGAGAAGGTAAACGAGGCGGTCATCACCGTTCCCGCGTACTTTAACGACGCACAGCGTCAGGCGACCAAGGACGCCGGCAAGATTGCGGGCCTGGATGTAAAGCGTATCATCAACGAGCCTACGGCGGCAGCTCTGGCGTATGGCCTGGACAATGAGAAAGAGCAGAAGATCATGGTTTACGACCTGGGCGGCGGTACCTTTGACGTATCCATCATCGAGATCGGCGACGGCGTTATCGAGGTTCTGGCGACCAACGGCGACACCCACCTGGGCGGCGACGATTTTGACAACAAGGTAATTGACTGGATGGTATCCGAGTTCAAGGCACAGCAGGGCGTGGATCTGTCCAAGGATAAGATGGCAATGCAGAGACTGAAGGAGGCTGCGGAGAAGGCGAAGAAGGAGCTGTCCAGCGCGACGACCACCAACATCAACCTTCCTTTCATCAGCATGAATGCAAGCGGCCCTCTGCACTTTGATATGGATCTGAGCCGGGCGAAGTTCGACGAGCTGACCAGTGATCTGGTGGAGCGGACGGCGATCCCTGTTCAGAACGCGCTCAGAGATGCGGGCATTACCGCTTCCGAGCTTGGCAAGGTGCTGCTGGTAGGCGGTTCCACCCGTATTCCTGCCGTACAGGACAAGGTAAAGCAGCTGACCGGCCATGAGCCCAGCAAGTCCTTAAACCCTGACGAGTGCGTGGCGCTGGGCGCTTCCATCCAGGGCGGCAAGCTGGCGGGCGACGCAGGCGCAGGAGATATCCTTCTGCTGGATGTAACGCCTCTGTCCCTTTCCATCGAGACGATGGGCGGCATCGCAACCAAGCTGATTGAGAGAAACACCACCATCCCCACCAAGAAGAGCCAGATCTTCTCCACGGCGGCGGATAATCAGACGGCCGTTGACATCAACGTGCTGCAGGGCGAGCGTCAGTTCGCGAAGGACAACAAGTCCCTTGGCCAGTTCCGTCTGGACGGTATCCCGCCGGCAATGCGCGGAGTACCGCAGATCGAGGTTACCTTCGATATCGATGCAAACGGTATCGTGAATGTATCCGCAAAGGATCTGGGCACGGGCAAGGAGCAGCATATTACCATCACCGCAGGCTCCAACATGTCTGAGGCGGATATCGACAAGGCCGTGAAGGAAGCGGCTGAGTTCGAGGCGCAGGACAAGAAGAAGAAGGAAGCGATCGATACCAGGAACAGCGCAGACTCCTTCGTGTTCCAGACCGAGAAGGCGCTGGGCGAGGTAGGCGACAAGATCGACGCAGGCCAGAAGGCAGGCGTAGAGAGCGATCTGAACGCACTGAAGTCTCTGCTTGAGTCCACCAAGGATCAGGAGCTTTCCGACAGCCAGGTAGCCGATATCAAGGCGGCTCAGGAGAAGCTGACACAGTCCGCACAGGCGCTGTTTGCAAAGGTTTACGAGCAGAGCCAGGCGGCAGGCGCAGGCCAGGCAGGTCCCGACATGGGCGCGACAGCCGGAAGCGATGCGGGTGCGCAGAGCAAACCCGATGATGATATTATTGACGGGGACTTCAGAGAGGTATAAGATAAGACAGATATTCACGAAAGCGGGGGCCAAGATTTTTTGGCCCCCAGTCGTGCGTATGCGTGGGGGATGAGCTTTTAAAGGAGTTAGAAACATGGCGGAACAGAAAAGAGATTATTATGAAGTCCTCGGTGTGGAAAAAAACGCCGACGACGCTGCGCTCAAAAAAGCATACCGTGCTCTGGCAAAGAAGTATCATCCGGACATGAACCCGGGTGATAAGGAGGCCGAGAAGAAATTTAAGGAGGCCTCGGAGGCATATGCGGTTCTGAGCGATCCGGAGAAGAGACGCCAGTACGACCAGTTCGGTCACGCAGCCTTTGACGGCGGCGCGGGCGGAGCCGGCGGTTTTGGCGGCTTTGACTTCAACGGCGCCGACTTCGGCGATATTTTCGGGGACATTTTTGGTGACCTCTTCGGCGGCGGGCGAAGAAGCTCAGCCGGCGCCAGAAGCGGCCCCATGAAAGGCGCAAACCTGCGCACGAGCGTGAAGATCAGCTTTGAGGAAGCCGTGTTCGGCACGGAGAAGGAGATCGAGCTGACCGTGAAGGAGGAGTGTAAGACCTGTCACGGCACCGGGGCAAAGCCCGGCACCAGCCCGGAAACCTGCCCCAAGTGCGGAGGCAAGGGCCAGGTGGTGTTTACGCAGCAATCCTTCTTCGGAACCGTCCGCAACGTGCAGACCTGTCCGGACTGCGGAGGTACGGGCAAGATCATCCGCGAGAAGTGCGCCGACTGCCGGGGCACAGGCTATGTGCCGATGAAGAAGCGCTTTGCGGTGACAATTCCGGCCGGGATCGACAACGGGCAGTGCAAGCGTCTGGCCGGTCAGGGAGAGCCCGGTATGAACGGAGGTCCCAGGGGCGATGTTCTGGTGGAAGTGATCGTGGGACGCCATCCTATTTTCCAGCGTCAGGACATGAACATTTATTCCACGGTGCCGATTTCCTTTGCCGTGGCGGCGCTGGGCGGCGAGGTCGTGATCGATACCGTGGACGGCAAGGTAGTCTACGACGTGAAGGCCGGCACACAGACCGATACGAGGGTGCGCCTGAAGGGCAAGGGAGTGCCTTCCCTGCGCAACAAGGATATACGCGGCGATCATTATGTGACACTGGTGATCCAGACGCCGGAGCACCTTTCCTTTGAGGCCAAGGAGCATCTGCGCAAATTCGATGAGGCAACCGGCGACAGCCTTCACGCGGCGGAACGCTTAAACGGCGGCGAGCCACACAAGAAAAAACGGGGATTTTTTGGAAAAGAAAAATAAAAAAGCGAGGACAGGGATGCAGTGAAAATCTGACATCCCTGTCTTTATTTTATTGTTTCTCCTTCCGGGGAAGCTTATAATAATAGTAACTGTTCAGGACGGCGGGAAAATAAGGCCCAAAATGGGCGTCAAGCTCGCTTGTAAGACCATTTTGGGCCTTATTTTCACATCGGATGAACCTCCGATGCTTCTTGTCCGGCTTTGCCGGGCAAGAAGATGCGCCGTCCTGAACAATAATACGAAAGAACGGATTCCACAGGGAAAGGACTGGACGCACGATGAGAAAATGCGATCGGGAAGGCCGGCGGCGTTTGGGCCGGCTGCTGGCAGTGACGGCTGCCGTAGGACTGATGCTCTTTTTGGGGAAAAACAAGGTATCTCCGGAGCAGATCAGTCAGCCCTCCTGGCGGATCTGGCAGGCGCAGGAGCAGGCTGCGGGGATTCAGGTGGAGACGGTAGGGAAGAATCTGCTTTTGCTGTCCGGGGTGCGCATGTCGGCGGACAGCGAGGAGAGCAAAAGCTTCGGGGCAGAGCTGGCCCGGGACGGGATAAGTCAGGACGCGGCGCTGCGCTGGTCGTCGGAAAATGACTGGGAAAACAGCGATCACTGGCTGCAGGCAGCCTTCCGGGAGACGCAGACGGTGGGGGCAGTGCGCATTTTCTGGGAGAGAACGAACGCGCAGCGCTATGCCCTGGAATATTCTCAGGATGGGAAAAGCTGGGAGACCGCGGCCTCCTTCGACGAGCCGCCCGCCGGGCAGGAGCAGCGGATCGTGCTGGAACAGCCGGTGGAGGCAAAGTATCTGCGGCTGCATGTGACGGAGGTAACACGGCGGGAGGACGATCTGAGTCTGTATTATCAGAATATTTCCGTGCTGGAGCTGGAGGCCTATGCAGGAATTTCGGACAGCTTTTTCGTGGAAACGCCCCAAATTTTGGAGGGGACCGGGCGCAGCCTTGCGCTGCCCGATGTGCCGGAGAGGTATACGCTGACCTTTGTGGGGGCGGATTATGACGCTTTGGTGGAGGAAAGCGGGAAAATTGCGGACACTGTGGGGACAGCCAGGGCAGAGCTGGGCTTTGCCCTGGAAAAGGACAGCGTTTCCTGGGAGCTGCCCGGCATGGAGACGGTGATCCCGTCCAGTGAAGGAGAATCCGGCAGCGAAGCAGAAGCCGGCAGCGAAACAGAAGCCGACCGGGAAGCTGCCGCTGCGCTTCCTGAAGGATTTTCTGCGATGGAGTGGCAGCCCGGGGAAAACGGCGCAGCCTTGGAGACGGAAGGCTGGGAGACGCTGCGGGTGCTTTATCCCAAGGGGCAGGAGCAGCTTGCAGGGACGGCGGAGCTGTTTGCACGGGAGCTGGAGGAGCTTTTGGGAATTCCGGTCTATGCCGGGGAGGCCGTTTTATCGGACGAAGCATTGCAGCCCTCCGCGACAGAGCACTTCGCGGAGGGCTTGATCTGTCTGACCCTGTGGGAGGATCCGGAGGAGTGGACGCAGACGCTGGGGGAGGAGGGCTGTGAGCTGGAGCTTGACGCAGAGACGGGAAAGGTGCGGATAACGGGCCGCACGGCCCGGGGAGTGCGGTGGGGCTGCGTTTCCTTTCTGGAGCTGTGGGAAAAGAGCGGCGGACAGCTCCCCGAAGGCGTTTTGCGGGACTATCCGCGCTATCGTGTGCGGGGCTTCGGCATCGATGTGGGGCGCAGGCCGGTGTCGCTGCAGCTTCTGTACCGCATGGTGGAGGAGCTTTCAGCCCGGCGGATGAACACGCTTTTGGTACACTTAAACGATAATCAGATTATTTCTCAGAGCGGCTATAACGGCACCGTGGAGGGCGCCTACGGCCTGTATGCGGGCTTCCGGCTGGAGTCGGAAATACAAAATGAGGCGGGCCAGGGGCTTACCTCGGAGGATCTTTTTTATACGAAGGAAGAATTTGCACAGTTTATCGAGGACGCGGCGACTTACGGCGTGGAGGTGGTGCCGGAGATCGATACGCCGGCCCACAGTCTTGCGATCACGAAGCTTTTCCCAAAGCTCGGACTGCAGGGGAACCCGGAGGCGGCCGATCAGCTCGACCTTTCCAATCCGGACAGTATCGCTCTGGTAAAAGAGATCTGGAAGGAATATCTGGAGGGGGATCAGCCTGTTTTCGGGGAAACGCGGGCGCTGCACATCGGGATGGACGAGTATTTCGGAGATGAGGAGGAATATCTGGATTATGTGCGGGAGCTTTCCTCCTATGTGGAAGGCCTTGCGCCGAACAAAACGATCCGCATGTGGGGGAGTCTGTCCAAAACGGGGGGAGCCAGGGCGGATATTTCGCGTAACATCCAGCTCCATATCTGGGATACGGACTGGGCCGATCCGCAGGAGATGTACGAGGCGGGATTTGGTCTGATCAATTCCCTCAGCAGCAGCCTGTATCTGATTCCGGGCGGCGGCTACGACCGGCTGGACATGGATTTTTTGAGGGAAAGCTGGCAGCCCAACGTTTTCGAGACAGCCGAGCGGACCTGGAGCCTGCCTGCCTACTCGCCTCAAATGCTGGGCGCCTGCTACATGATGTGGAACGACTGGGCGCAGTCCGGGGGCGAAACGATCACGGAGGAGGGACTGTTTGAGCGGTTTCTGGAGCCGCTGGAGGTGATTGCGGGGAAGCTGTGGGGAGAGGAGTAAGCGGGAGGTTCCGCTGTATTTGTCGGACTTAGAGAGACAACATCCCTACTGCGGCAGCCGCACCGTAAATATGGTCCGCCGCTCCCGGGAGAAGGCGGTCACGCTGCCGCCGTGAAGCTGGACGATCTGCCGGACCAGCGCCAGCCCCAAGCCGTTTCCCACGTTGCTGCGGGCCTGCTCCCCCTGGTAAAATTTTTCAAAAATGCGGGACAGGTCGGCGGCGGGGACGGGGACGCCGGTGTCGGCTACGGATACCCGGATTTCTCCGTCGGAAAGCGACAGGGAGAGGGAAAGCTCGCTTCCCTCGTCTGCAAATTTGACTGCATTTCCCAGAAGGTTCTGCCAGACCTGGAACAAAAGCTCCTCGTTTCCCAGGCAGGAGACGGAGGGAAGCTGCAGATCCAGGGAAAGCTTTTTGGCGCTCCACTGCTCTTCATAGAGAAGAACGGCCTGACGGAGCTGCTCGTCCAGGCAAAAACGCTGCCGGGACAGGGAAATTTCCTGGTTTTCCAGCCGGGACAAAAGCAGGATATTTCCGGTCAGCGCCGTAAGACGGCGGGTGGAGGCGATGATGCGGGAGGCGTAGAGCAGCCGTTCCTGCTCGGAGAGGGACGGGTTCTGCATCAGGGTGGCGTAGCCCTCGATGGAGGAAAGGGGCGTCTTGAATTCGTGGGACATGTTCCGCACAAAATCGCTGTGCACAAGCTCCGTGCTCTGCAGCTTGCGCACCATGCGGTTGAAGCTGCGGGTCAGCTCCCGAACCTCCGCGATGTTGCCGTCCTCGTCAAGGAGCACGTCGAAATCGCCGCCTGCCACCTGTCCGGCAGCGCAGCTGAGACGCCGCAGCGGGGCGAATACTTTGACGGCTGCCAGCCGGGCCAGCGCCGTCCCGGTCACCACACTCAAAAGGGCGATGAGCAAAAAGGGTATGACGGGGCGGTTTAAGGGCAGGGCGTGAAAATGCAGCAGCAAGAGAAGCCCTGCCGCTGCAAACAGCATGGTCGTAAACAGGATCAAAAATACAAAGCCGCAGAGCGCCGCCGTCAGCGTGACGGGAAGGGTGAAGCCAAAGGGCGCGCGGTTCTCCCCGGATTCGGTGTTTTTCTTCATTTCAATCATTCCTCCGCACACAAAAACAGATAACGGGTCAGCGCAGGACGGCCTTGTAGCCCAGTCCCCGGACGGTGGTCAATTCAAAATCAGGATTTTCCCGGAACCGCTCGCGCAGCCGGGCGATGTGCACCTCCAGCGTGTGGGTGTCCGCATTGGACTCGGGTCCCCAGAGCTCGTCCATGAGCTGCATGCGGGTGAAGGTGCGGTTGGGCGTGGAGAGCAGCTTGAAAAGCAGGGCGAACTCCCGGGGCGGCAGCGTTTGAGTCTGCCCGCCGCAGGTGACGCTGCAGGAATCGCAGCTGCACACCGTGGAGCCAATGGTCAGCGTGCGCTCGTGAGCAGCCCGGGAGCGGCGCAGCAGAGCCTTTACCCTCCAGATCATCTCGTTGACATCCACGGGCTTGATCATGTAATCGTCGGTTCCCGCCTGAAAGCCCTCCCTTTTATAAAATATGCCGTCCTTGGCCGTGATCATCAGGATCGGCACGTCCAGCCCTGCCTGACGGATCTGACGGGTCAGTTCGTAGCCGTCCATCCGGGGCATCATGATATCGGAAATAATCAAATCGACAAATTCCCGGTCCATGACGGCCAGCGCTTCCCGTCCGTTTGCGGCGGAGAGAGGCTCGTAGCCGTTGGTGCGCAGCACCGTGACAAAGAGCTCGCGGAGATCCGCATCGTCCTCCACAACCAAAATATGAAACATACAGGCTCCTTTCCGGAATGAGATGAATTTTGAAGAGGAGATGGCGGACGCCGAAAGGCTGTCAGGCCGATGGCGGTGCAGTGTCAGGGCTCAGATATTTGCTCACTGGTCAATTCAGCAAAAGAGAGGGCCGGTGCCAAAACGCGCTCTGCGGCGTCAAACTCGCGCGCGGTGCGCGCTCAGACAGAGACGCCGCAGGCCGCAGGCACCGGCCCTCTCTTTTGAAATTGACCGTTCGCAAATAATTCGCCCTGACACTGCACCGCCACCGGCCTGACAGCCTTTCGCCTGACGTACATTTCCTCTACAAAATGCGTCTCATCCGTAACTGTTCAGCCTGCGCCACTCGCAAAGCCGCTCTCCGAGCTCTCCGCCGCCTTCGGCGGCTGCCTTTGCTTCCGTCTGGCTGAACTGTTACTCTCATCCTGCAGTCTATTATAGGGAGGCTTCCGGTAAACTGCAACCGCGAACCTCGTCTCCCGTAATTTTTTTCCGTGGCCGTCGCGTTTGTTGAGGTTTTGTTGAGGTTCCGGTTTTATTCTGGAGAACAAACGGACAGGAGGAGACGAAGGAATGAAGCCTTGGAGCAAAAAGAAAAAGGCGGTTGCCGCGGCAGCGGCGGTCGTTGTTGTGGCAGCAGTGGTCGTGGCAGGCACGGGCAGGGCTGCGTCCGGGGGATATACGGAGATTCGGCCGGAGACAAGGGATATCAGCACTTATCTGAAGTTTTCCGGAAATATTGAGGCGGCGGATACGGCCACGGTGTACGCAGAGGCCGCCGGGAAGATTGTGAGCCTTCCGGTGGAGGAGGGAGATACCGTGAAGGCGGGCGACGTGATCGCGGTGCTGGATTCCTCCGATGTGGAGAACAGCATCGCCTTAAAGGAGTCCACTCTGCGGGATACGGAGCGAAACGATGCTTACAACCTGGAGGCGAGCCAGAGGACGCTGGACAATTATAAGGAGGGGATCGAGCAGGGCTATGACAGCAGCCTGAATACAGTCCAGAAGGCGCTTTTGTCCGCGCAGGACCAGTATCAGTCGGCGGTGGAGGACTATAATAAAGCCAGGGAGGAGCTGGAAAAGGGAACGACCTCCAGCGTGGTCAGCGCCCGGCAGGCGATGGACAGCCAGGCGGCCTCCTATGAATCCGCGCTGCAGCAAAAGGAGGACGGGATGCTGACGGAGGAGGCGCTGGAAACCTATCGGGTTTCCTACGACAACGCCTGCGAGTCCTACAAAAATGCAGTGGCTGCGGCGCAGGACGACGTGGACGATAAGGAGGAGGCCATCCAGACAGCCCTGGAATCCCTGGAGCAGGCGGAGCGGGATTACGAATCCGGTATCCGAACCGCGGATCTGAATGAGGAGACCTATCAGGACAACGTGGAAAAGGCGCAGGCCCAGTCGGCGGAAGAGACGGCCAGACTGGAGCTGGAGCAGCTGAAGGAATCGCTCGAGGACTACACGGTTTATGCGCCCATGGACGGCGTGATCACCAAGCTGAACCTGCAGGAGGGCGATATGGCTGCGGCTGCGGCCCAGCTGGCCGAGATGGCGGATTTTTCCGTGATGCAGGTGGCGGTCAAGATTGATGAGCAGGATGTTTCCGGCGTGCAGGAGGGACAGGAGGTTTCCGTCTACATCGGCGCTCTGGACAAGACCTACAAGGGTACGGTGGACAAAATTTCCCGCACCGCTGTCAACGAAAACAATGCGGTGTATGTGGAAGCGGTGGTGAATTTTGAGGCGGACGAGCAGGTCAGGACGGGCTTCGGCGCGGAGGTGGAGCTGGTGAAGGCGCACCAGGAGGACGCGCTTTGCCTGCCCTCCGGCGCGGTCAGCTATGATGTGGACAATACCGCCTATGTGTATGTGAAGAATGAAAAGGGAAAGCCCGAAAAGCGCAGCGTGAAGCTGGGAATTTCCGACGGAAGCTATGTGCAGGTGACGGAGGGGATTTCCGGAACGGATACGGTGCTGCAGATGCCGCAGTACGGACAGAACGGGATGTATTATATGAGCCCGATGGACGGCCAGGAGATGGGCGGACCGTACGGCGGGGGCACAGCAGACGGCGAATAAGAGACAGGCAACGGAGGCCCAAATGGCAGAAGAAATCGTATCCATGAGGGGGATCGTAAAACAGTATCAGGTCGGGGGAGAGATATCCACGGTGTTAAAAGGGATCGACCTGACCGTGGAAAAGGGGGAATTTTTGGCGGTGCTGGGGCCCTCCGGCTCGGGAAAGTCCACGCTGATGAATATCATCGGCTGCCTGGATACGCCCACGTCGGGGGAGTATTACCTGTCAGGTATGAAGATCGCCAATCAGAGCGAGCAGACGCTGGCGCATATCAGGAACAAGCAGATCGGGTTTATTTTTCAGTCGTTTTTCCTGCTGCAGCGGCAGTCCGCCCTGGAAAATGTGAAGCTGCCCATGATGTATGCGGATATCCCGGAGCGGGAGCAGGAAAAGCGGGCGCTGGCCATGCTGGAGCGGGTGGGTCTGAAGGAAAAGGCCCACTATTATCCGAACCAGCTCTCCGGCGGCCAGCAGCAGAGGGTGGCGATCGCCAGGGCGCTGGGCAACAATCCGGCGATCCTTTTGGCGGACGAGCCCACCGGTGCGCTGGACCAGAAGACGGGACGGCAGGTGATGGAGCTGTTCCATGAGCTCAACGACGAGGGGCGGACGATCATCATGATCACCCACGACATCCACATTGCCCGGCACGCCTCCCGCATCGTGCGGATTCTGGACGGCAACATCGGGGAAGGAGCGTTGGAGGATGCGTAATATACTATCGGCAGTCAGGCAGGGGGTGCGCATTTCCCTGCAAAATATTAAGAGCAACAAGATGCGGACCTTTCTGACCACCCTGGGAATCATCATCGGCGTGATGGCGGTGATCGCGCTGATCACCATCGTAAACGGCGTGATTGGCTCTGTGATGGGGCAGTTTTCCTCCCTGGGGGCGGGCACCCTGTCCGTGACGATCACGGGCTCCTCCCTGAAAAAAGGGCTGACGGAATCGGATCTGCAGGAGCTTGGCGCGCTGGACAATGTGGCCGGGCTTTCGCCCTCCGTCAGCGTCACCGCGCCGGTGGCGCGCACGGGAAAGACGCTGGACAGCGCTCAGATCCAGGGACGGAGCGAATATTATTTTCAGAATGAGGATCGAATCTCCTATGGCAGGGCGCTGACCCGAACGGACGTGGAGGAAGAAAGCTATGTCTGCATCATCGATCAGGATCTGGCGGAAAATCTTTTTCCAGGGGAGAATCCCGTGGGGCAGCAGCTTTTCATCGGCGCTGTGCGCTATACGGTGGTGGGACTTTTGGGGGAGGATGACAACCTGATGGCGGCCATGAGCCTTTCCGGCAGTGATTCCGACGGCACGGTGCTCATCCCCTACACCAACGCGATGAAGCTGTCGGGCAGCGGCAGCATCACCAGCCTTGACGTTTATGTGGCGGATACGGACCGGACGGAGCAGCTGATCGATGATACGGAGGCAGTGCTGTACCGGATTTTCAATGAGAACGACGATTGCTATTTCGTCTTTTCCATGGACAGCCTGCTGGATACGATGGACAGTATGATGAGCATGCTCACCTACATGCTGGCGGGGATCGCCTCCATCGCCCTTTTGGTGGGCGGCATCGGCATTATGAATATGATGCTCACCTCCGTCTCGGAGCGCCGCCAGGAGATCGGACTGCGCAAGGCCATGGGGGCCACGCCGGGGAGAATCCAGCTTCAGTTTCTGCTGGAATCTCTGGTACTGTCCCTGATCGGCGGCTTTGTGGGCGTGATCCTGGGGCTTTTGGTGTCCTGGGCGGCGGCGGTCGCCCTGGGAACGGAGTTTGTGATTTCCGGCTCGGCGGTGGGGCTGGGCGTGGGCTTTTCGGCGGCGGTGGGAATCATATTCGGCTGGATGCCGGCACGCCGGGCCAGCCGCTTAAATCCCATCGACGCGCTGCGCAGCGAATAGAGACAGGAGGAAAAATCAGATGGAATACAGAGAAAAAGAAAGAAAATGCGCTGTCCTTTCCGGCCTTTGCCGCCTGACGGCGCTTGTCCTGACCGCGGTTCTTCTGGTGTACGGGGCGTTTGGCGGGGGATTTGGCGGGATATTCGGCGGGGCGCTGACTGTGCAGGCGGCGCAGAAAAAAGCGATCCGGCCGGAGGCCGGGCGGGCCTTTCCGGAAATCGGCAAGACTGCAACGGTGAAGGTGGAGTACGACGAGAGCGTGGGCGGCTTCGGCAACCTGGCGGTGGTCAGCTCCGACCCGGCGGTGGCCACTGCCTCCCTGGAGGATAAGGGCAAGGGACGGGCCGTCCTGACCGTACAGGGCGTGGCCTTCGGAACGGCCAGCGTGGCGGTTTATCAGGCAAATCAGCCGGAGATCGCCGCCTATGTGGCGGTTTACAGCGGCTTTGCCGGGGAGGACGGCATGTACAGCGCGGCCACGCCGGTGGGAACCATGGCGGTCTATGATGACTGCACCGTCACCTGGCCCGCTTCGCTGACCGGCAAAAACGGGGCCGCACTGGCGCTGACGGATGTGGAGCTGGAGCAAAATTCCGGTCTGGACTGCCTGAAGGTAACAGGCAATCTGACCGCGCAGGATCAGAAGAAGGGCGGCTTAAGCGCCTTTTATGCCTCCTTCTACGACGCGGGCGGCGGGCTGATCCGGCGGCAGGCGGTGTACACCGCCAACCCGGATTCCTACAATGAGGTGGAATTAAAATGGTATCTGCCAAAGGGCTGCGCCCGGGTGGTGCTGGAATAAAAAAACGAAGGGAGGTCTGAAGGGGCCTCCCTTTATGGCATCAGTTCATATTATTTTAATATTCTTCTCCGGATTTTTATGGTATACTACTAACGGCAGTGTGCCCTGACATCGAACGCAGGCAGAGGAACCGGCGCGCTGATCATACATCCGGAGTATCGAAATGAACATTAATTCCATGATTTTTTTGACGGTCTTTTTGCCGGTGATTTTTGCGGCGGACAGACTGTGCGCGCGCAAAACGGCCCTGAAAAATATCCTGCTGATGCTGGCAAGCCTGGCGTTTTACGCCTGGGGCGAGCCGGTTTATATTTTGCTGCTGCTTGTTTCCATCGCGATAAATTACGGGATCGGGCTGATCCTGGGGCGCATGGGGCAGGGGAGCGCAGGCGCGCGGGTGACGCTGGCGGCAGGTGTGGCGGCCAATCTTCTGATCCTGGGCTATTACAAATATTTTGATTTTTTCCTGCGGATTCTGAACCGGCTGACCGGCAGTGAATTTGAGATGCGGAACATTCCGCTGCCCATCGGGATTTCCTTTTTTACCTTCGGGGCCATCGCCTACCTGGCGGATCTTTACCGGGGACATTACCGGGCGGAGGTCAATCCGGTGAACATGGCGCTGTATCTGTCCTTCTTCCCGAAAATGTCGGTGGGACCGATTGCGCGGTATCAGGATTTCGGGCCGCAGCTGCGGCAGCGAAAGGAGACGGTGGAAAAGACGGCGGAGGGAATCCGCCGGTTCTGTTACGGCCTCGCCAAAAAGATGCTGATCGCCAATATCGTGGGGGCCAGCGTGGACAAGATTTACGCCCAGGATATCGGAAATGTGACCGGGGCCATGGTGTGGTGCGCGGCGCTTCTGTATACGCTGCAGATTTATTATGATTTTTCGGGCTTTTCCGATATGGCGATCGGCCTTGGCAAGATGTTCGGCTTTGATATTTGTGAAAACTTTAACTATCCCTATCTGTCCGGCTCCGTGCAGGAGTTCTGGCGCAGGTGGCATATTTCCCTGAGCAGCTGGTTCCGGGACTATCTTTACATTCCGCTGGGAGGAAACCGGAAGGGAAGGGTGCGCACCTATGTGAATCTGGGGATTGTGTTTTTGGCCACCGGCCTGTGGCACGGTGCGACCACGGCCTTTGTGGCCTGGGGCGCGATGCACGGCTTTTTCATGATTTTGGAGCGGGTGGGCTTTAAGAAGGTTCTGGACAGAATCGGGGTTCTCCGCTATGCTTACACCGGGCTGGTGGTGGTGTTTGGCTGGGTGATTTTCCGGGTGGCGAACCTGCGGCCGGCCCTGCAGTACCTGCAGCGGATGCTTGCGCCCTGGCGTTATACCGAGAGTACATACGCGCTTCGGGAGCTGGTGAGCAACCGCTGCATTGTGACGGCGGTGGCGGGCGTTTTGGCGATGGGAATTGTCCAGGCGGCGATAAAGCGGTTTTGCCCGGCGGCGCAGAGGCTAAAAGGCGGCATCGCAGAGCTTGTCTGGTGTATGCTCCTGCTGGGGGCGTCCATTTTACTGTTGGTCAACGGGACATACAGCCCCGCGATTTATCTGAATTTCTGACGGAGAGAGCTTATGAAGAAAAAAACGGCGGCCGCGTGGCTGATTGTCTTTGCCCTGGTGCTTTTGCTGCCGGGGGCGGTGTGGGCGGTGGCGAAGGAGCGTTTTCAAACCGAGGCCACGGAAAATACGGTTTCCACGCAGCTTCCCAGGCTGAAGGCGGACAACTACAGGGAATATACGGAGCTGGTGGAGACGGCCTTTGACGCGGCGGTGCCCTTTCGCAGCCAGCTGATCAGCCTGTCCAGCCTGGCGGATCTGCGGCTTTTTCGGGAAAAATCCATCAACGACAAGGTGGTTGTGGGCAGCGATGACTGGCTGTTTTACAGCATGGAAAGCAACATCGACGATTATAAGGGAACCAATCTTTTCACGGAGGGAGAGCTGGCCCGGATTGGGGCAGGCCTGACGGAATCCGCCCGGTGGCTGGCGGAGCGGGACTGTGAGTTCGTGCTTTTCATCGCGCCCAACAAGGAGACGATTTACGGGGAGCAGGCGCTTCCTTCCTATTATAAAAAAGGGGAGCAGACGCGGGCAGAGCAGCTTGTCTCCTACCTGAAGGAAAACACGAATCTGCGGGTGGTGTATCCGGAGGAGGAGATGAAGGCCTACCGGGATCAGTATCCCCTGTACTGGCATTATGACACGCATTGGAACGCGGGCGGCGGCTATATCGGAGCGCGGGCGCTTCTGGCGGAGTTGGGCGTGGAGCTTCCGCCGGTGGAGGACGTGACCTACACGCCGGATGTTTTTTCCGGCTACGATCTGGCGCGGATGATGAATCTGCAGGATTATTATGAAAAAGAGATGCCCGCGGATGTCAACTACATCGTGACGGGCTATGCCGGAAACAACCTGCAGGCGGTGTCCATCGACGACGCCACGGCGCTGGTGTATCACTCCGACGCGCCGGATACCCGAAAGCTGTTCATGGTGCGGGACTCCTTTGCGGGAGGCATGGCGGGGCCGGTGGCCTCCAGCTTTGCGGACAGCTACATGGCACATTGGAACGGATTTTTTGAGCAGAGCCAGGTGGAGGAGCAGCAGCCGGATATTTTCGTGCTGGAGCTGGTGGAGCGCCGGCTGGATTATCTGCTGACCTTCGGCCTGTCGGACTGAAAGAGGCGGAGAGCATATGGGAACGCAGAACAACAAAAGCAGCTCCTTCGTAAAGCAGGCCGGTATCCTGGCGGCAGCGGGCATTATCTGCCGCATCATCGGCCTTTTATACAGAAGCCCCCTGACCGCCATCATCGGGGAGACCGGGAACGGCTACTATGCGCCGGCGTACCGGTACTATCAGATGATCCTGCTGATTTCCTCCTACAGCATCCCGGCGGCCATCTCCAAGGTGATCTCCCAGCGTCTGGCTGTACACCAGTATAAGAATGCGCAGCGTATTTTCCACTGCGCGATCCTCTATGTGGTGGTTGTGGGCGGGCTTGCCAGCCTGTTCGCCTTTTTCGGGGCGGATTTTCTGATTCCCGGGCGCGCGGCCATGGTACTGCGGACCCTGGCGCCCACCATTTTTTTCTCCGGCCTTCTGGGCGTGCTGCGCGGCTACTTCCAGGCGAACCGGAGCATGGTGCAGACCTCGGTATCCCAGATCCTGGAGCAGATCCTGCACGCGGCGATGAGCATGTTCGCGGCCTGGGCGCTGATGCAGATGTTTATTGACACGGACGATCTGACCCGTTCGGCCTGGGGCGCGGTGGGAAGCGCGGTGGGCATCGGCTTTGGCGTGCTGGCTGCGCTGGCCTTCATGCTGATGATTTACCGGATGAACCGGAAGCTGATCCGCCGCCGTCTGGAGCGGGACCGCTCCGCAAACCTTCTGGAGACGAAGGAAATTTTCAGAATCATCCTGTTTATGGTGACGCCGGTGCTTTTGAGTACCTTCGCATACAATGCCAGCGCCCTGATCAACCAGACGCTGTATCTGAACCTGATGCAGTCGGTGCACGGCGCGGCCTACGACGATATCACGGTGATCAACGGTATCTACGACACGGAGGCCGTGGGGCTTTCCAACATCCCCATCGCCATCGCTTCCGCCATGGCCTCGGCCATTCTTCCGAGCATCGCGGGAAGCTTTGAGAGCAAAAACAAAAAGGATGTGCGGCACAAGATCAGCGTGGCGATCAAGACGATTATGTTTATCGCCATCCCTTCTGCGATTGGGATGATGGTGCTCTCACGGCCCATCGTCTGGCTTCTGTACAACACCAACGAGGACAGCATTACGCTGGGCGGCCAGCTGCTGGCCATGCTGGGGCCGAGCATTGTCTTTTATTCGCTGTCCACCCTCAGCAATTCCATGCTGCAGGCGGTGGGAAAGGCCACCAGGCCTGTGACGAACGCGGTGATCGCCCTGGCGGTGCAGACAGCCGTTGCCGGTGTGCTGCTGGGCTTTACGGAGCTGGGGATTTACAGCCTGCCCATCGCGGTCACGGTGTACTCCTTCCTGATGTGCCTGCTGAACGGGATTGCCGTGCGCAAGGCGGTGGGCTATAAGCAGGAGGTGGTGACAACCTTCCTTCTGCCGTTTTGGGCTTCCCTGATCATGGGCGTTGTGGTGGCCGGCGTATACTATGGGCTGACCTGGCTTCTTCCCCGGGGCGCCCTCGGCAACGCGCTGGGGATCCTGGCGTCGGTGGCGCTGGGAGCTCTGGTCTATTTCGCGGCAGCCTTAAAGCTGGGCGTGATGAAGAGAAAGGAGCTTCTGTCGATGCCCGGCGGCGGCTCCATTGTGAGGATGGCGGATAAGTTGAGATTGCTGTAGCCGGATCGGCCGGGCAGGCCGGCCGGCGGCAGACGGGAGAAGGACGAAGATATGTGCAGAAAATACAAGACTATGCTGGCCTTTGCCCTGGCGGTTTTGATGGCGCTGCAGCCGATGGCCGCTGCGGCCAAGACCCGCGAGGAGATTCAGCAGGAGCGTGAGCAGAAAAAAAACGAACAGAAAAACACGCAGAGTCAGTATAAGGAAAGTCAGGGGAAACTGAGCGATCTGCAGGAGGAGCAGGACGTGCTGCAGGAGGAGATCGACGAGCTGGATTCCCAGCTGGTGGAGGTGCTCGCCAGCGTCAGCCTGATGGAGGATCAGATCGCAGACACGGAGACACAGATCGAAAAGGCCCAGGAGGACTACGACGCGGCGAAGGCCCAGGAGGATGCCCAGTACCAGGCCATGAAAAAGCGGATCCGCTACCTGTACAAAAAAGGGGAAACCAGCTATGTGGAGATTCTGGTTAAGGCCTCGAGCTGGAACGATATGCTCAATCAGGCCTCCTATGTGGAGAAGCTGTACGAGTACGACCGGCAGATGCTGGAGCGCTATATCCTGATTAAGGAGGAGGTCGCTCAGAAAAAGAACGATCTGGAGGATAAAAAGAGCGATTTGGAGGCGCAGAAGTACGAGCTGCAGGAGGAGCAGGCCTCCATGCAGGAAATGCTGGACGAGAAAAAGGCGGCCTCCAGCGATTATGAGGTACAGATCGCAAAGGCGCGCCAGGAGGCGGCGACCTATAAGGCGCTGATCAAGCAGCAGAACGCGGAAATCGCCCAGCTGGATGAGGAGGAAAACGCCATTATCCGGGCGGAGGAGGAGCGCAGGAAGGCCGAGGAGGCAGCCCGCGCGGCGGCGGAGAAGGCGGCAAAGGAGGCCAAAGAAGCGCAGGAGGGAAAAAAGAGCACCGATTCCTCCGGCGCCTCCGAAAGCAGCTCCTCCAAATCCAAGGAGACTGTGACAGCCTCCTCCGGCGGGCTGCAGAGCGTGCCGCCCGCCAGCGGCTCCAGCGGCAGCGATATTGCGGCCTACGCCTGCCAGTTTGTGGGCAACCCCTATGTGTCGGGCGGGACCAGCCTGACCAACGGGGCGGACTGCTCCGGCTTTATCTGGGCAGTGTATAAGCAGTATGGCTACAGCCTGCCCCGCAATTCCACCGGACAGCGAAGCGCGGGCAGGGAGGTCTCCTACGAGGAGGCCCGGCCGGGGGATATCATCTGCTACGCCGGTCATGTGGCCCTCTACCTGGGCGGCGGAAGGATAGTCCACGCCAGCACGGCGCGCACGGGCATCAAGTACGGCTACGCCAATTACCGGCCGATTCTGACGGTGCGCCGCATCGTGGGTTAAAAGGATTCCATGAAAAAATCTCCCTCCGGGAAGTTCCGTTTCGGATTCCCGGAGGGAGATTTTTATGTTCAGTCGTCGATATCGGGCAGATCGCCCTTCTTGTATTTGGCAACGGCCGCCTGGATCTTGTCGTTGGGATCCAGCAGGTCGCTGATGGAGGTGTCGTGGTTTAAGGTGTCCACCAGGTAAGCCACATATTTGCTCATGTCGCAGTTGACGTACCATTCCCGCTCCAGAAGCTCCTTGGGCTGATAGATCAGGTTGGTGGTCAGCACCCGGTCAAAGGTGCCGCTGGCATAGGCCTTGTCGAATTTGTCCAGCCCGCTGGTGAACAGGCCGAAGGTGGTGCAGATGAAAATCTTGCGGGCGCCGCGCTGTTTGATGGCCGCTGCCACCTCCAGAACGCTCTCGCCGGAGGAGATCATGTCGTCCACAATGATCATGTCCTTGTCCTCCACGCTGGTGCCCAGAAACTCGTGCGCCACGATGGGGTTGCGCCCGTTCACGACTCTGGTGTAGTCGCGGCGCTTGTAGAACATACCCATGTCCAGACCAAGCACATTCGCCATGTAGATGGCGCGGGTCATGCCGCCCTCATCCGGGCTGATGACCATCATGTGGTCGGAATCAATCTGGAGATTGTGGTCGGTGCGCATCAGGTTTTTGATGAACTGATAGGTGGCCTGCACCGTCTCGAAGCCGTTTAACGGGATCGAGTTCTGCACCCGGGGATCGTGGGCGTCAAAGGTGATGATATTGTCCACGCCCATCTTCACCAGCTCCTGCAGCGCGATGGCGCAGTCTAAAGACTCGCGGGAGGTGCGCTTGTGCTGGCGGCTTTCATACAAAAACGGCATGATTACGGTGATCCGGCGGGCCTTGCCTCCCACCGCGGCGATGATGCGCTTTAAATCCTGATAATGGTCGTCCGGGGACATGTGGTTCTCATGTCCGCAGAGGGAATAGGTCTGGCTGTAGTTGGTCACGTCCACCAGCAGGTACAGGTCGATGCCGCGGACGGATTCCAGGATCATGCCCTTTGCCTCGCCGGAGCCAAAGCGCGGGATCTTGCTCTTTAAAATGTAGGAATTCCTCTGGTAACCGGAAAAGGCGAGACTGTCCTTATGCTCGCTCTCGCGCTGCGTGCGCCACCGCACAAGATAATCGTTCACCCGTTCCGCAAGGTCCTCGCAGCCTTTTAAGGGGATAATGCCAAGGGAGCCCACTGGGATAGTCTCCAGATTTCTTGTTTCTTCACGTTCCGTCATGGAAGTTCCTCTCTTTCTGGTAAATCGGTGTTGTCAGACGGCGCAGCGCTTCAGGGAGCGACGCGCGCCACCTTTTTGTACATGCGGATGTCCGGCCCCGTAAGCTTGCAGAATTCAAAATTGCTGGCAATCCTGGAAAAAATACGGTCCTGATATCGGTTCCGGCAATCCTCCAGGGAGAGATTGGTCGAAATGATAATGGACTTCTGCCGGAGCAGCCGCTCGTTTAAACAGGTAAAAAAGTGGGAGAGAGTCAGGGCGGTAGCCGTCTCTGTCCCGAGGTCGTCAATTACAAGCAGATCGCAGCCGTAAAGGTCGGCGCAGAGGGAGGAAAGCTCATCCCGGGCCTTGTAATTGAAGGAATTGCGGGAAAGAAGGTCAAATAGGCTGGCGGCGCTGAAATAAAGCACGGAGCAGCCCATCTCGATACATTCCCGCGCGATACAATTGGAAAGGAATGTTTTTCCCGTACCTACTGTACCATAAAAAAACAGATTTTGGTAGTTTGATTTAAAATTCGTGGAAAAATTTTTACATTTTTCAACGGCCTGCCGGTAGGCAGTCAGAGCGTCTCCCTCGAAATAGGAGTAGGAGAGGGTGCTGAAATTTTCTTTTTCCAGCATGCGCTTTAAATTGGACTGCTCGTAAAGGAGGGCAATCTCCGCCTGCCGGAAGCAGTGGCATTTCTGACCGTTGACATAGCCGGTGTCGCGGCAGTCGGGGCAGTCGTAGACCGGCTTTAAAAAATCGGCCGGATAGCCGTTTTTGGTCAGAAGGTCGGCCCGTTTGCCGGCCAGCGTGCGGAGCTCCTGCTTTAGCCGCTCCAGCGCCCGCTGGTCCCCGGCCAGCATCTTTTTCCCCTGGGCCACGGAGACGCTGGCCACAGACTCGTCCAGGGCCTGATAGCCGGCCACCGTGTCGTAGATGTGGCGCAGCCGCTGCTCCCGCAGGTGACGGTTGCGGGTCTGGCGCTCTTCGTACTGCCGCATGATGGAGTTGTATTGGGAAACTGTCAGTGCCACTTTCATTCTCCTTACTTCAAAAGAGCCTCCTCCAGCGCGTCAAAGTCGTAGCTGGAATGCATGAAACGGTTGTATTCGGCGGTGGAGCCTGTCCGCGCAGGGCGGGCGTTTTTCTCCTTCTGGAAGGAGCTGTCCAGGCCGGCGATGTCGGACACATGGTGCACGCCCGCCTTGTACCAGGCGGAGAGGATGCTGTCCGCATAGGCAAAGCGGTGTCGGTCCGTCGCCAGAACCGTGCGGCTGCAGGCCTCCAGGATCACCTCCAGCTCAAAGCCGTAATCCTGCGTCCAGCGCCGGATGTAGGAGAGCTCGCTGCGGGCGGGGGCGCTTGTTTTGCCCAGGGCGTTCATGATCGAGTAAACCGTCCTGTCATAGCGGGACACATGCCCCTCCGCCTCGGCGGGGGTGGTCACGCCGGACTCCGCCCAGCCGATGGCAACCTTCTCGATATAGCGGAAATCCTTCTTGCCGCGCTCCACACAGTACTGCAGCAGATAATCGATCAGATCGTCGGAAAAGTGCAGCCGGTCGGTGAAAAACAGGATGGACTTCATATCCGAGGGGGTCAGGGTGCGGCCCAGGTATTGCTCCGCCACAAAAATAAGCTGGGCGGTATTTTCCTGCTGCCGGAAGCTCTTGAGCTCGTCCAGCGTGTAGGCGGGCTTTTCAAAGCTGTCCGGTAAATCCAGCGCCTGGCGGGAAAGCAGCCTGACCCGGGAGGGGGATGCGCCGTCCGGCTCCTCCGGCTGCTTTTCGCTGTGGGAAGCAGAGAGATCCACCGTGATCTCCTCCGCTTTGTCCGGAAGGGCTAAGCCGTCCGCCGTCTGCCTGTCCGCCGTCTCCTGCCCGGAAACGCAAAAGGGAAGCAGCCGGATCTGGGACAGGGTGCGGTCCGGCGCAAGCGTCAGGGCCACGATCCCGCGCTTCTCCCAGTAGCAGAGGGCACGCAGGATATCCTTCTCTGTGTGGTTGAACCGGTCAGCCATGTCGGAGACGCTCACCGGCTCGCCGGACTGAAGCATACGCACTAAAAAAAGATACACCTTCAGCTGTGCATCATTGGCGTCCTTCATATATTCATCGATAAAAATATTGGAGAGGACGGTTGTGCCCGTTCCTCCTCCGCTTAAAAGAATATGCCCCATATTTCCACCTGCGATTCCGCTCTGTCAGCCGTCTAAGTCATCGTGCCTTATTCTAACATAAGGAATCCGAAAAGGGAACAGGCAATTTTGCCCCGGCTTTCGGCGGCGTTTCCACCGCGAAAAATGTGGAAAATGTGGAAATTGTGTAAAAGTCTGCGGAAACGGCCTGGAATCGGATGCTGTGCGATAAAAAATATCCACATCCGGCGGGGAAAGTTTTCCACCGCCAAAATGTGGATAATGTGGATAAGTCAGTGGGAAAGGAGCTTTTCCCCGATATTTACTACATCTCCGGCCCCCATAGTTATCAACAGGTCGCCGTTGATACAATTTTTTAAAATAAATTGCTCGATCTCCTCAAAGCTGTGGAAATAGAAGCACTCCTTCCCCTCCTTTTCCACAAGGCGCTGAATATCCGCCGAGCTGATGCCCAGAGTGTCCGTCTCCCGGGCGGCGTAAATATCCGCAAGGATCACCTTGTCGGCCAGCGCCAGCGCATGTCCGAACTCCGGCAGGAAGGCCTTGGTGCGGCTGTAGGTGTGGGGCTGGAACACGCACCAGAGCGTTTTGTGGGGATAGTGGCGGGCCGCCGTCAGGGTGGCGGCAATCTCCGTGGGATGGTGCGCATAGTCGTCCACAATGGTGATGCCGTTGACCTTCCCCTTATACTCAAAGCGCCGGTCCGTGCCCTGGAAATGCCGCAGCGCCTGCGCCGTCACGGCAAAGTCGATCTGCAGAAGATCCGCCAGGGCGACGGCGGCCAGAGCGTTTAAAATGTTGTGGCGTCCGGGAACGCCCAGCGTGAGGGTGCGCGCCTCCCTGCCCGGGCTGTGCAGCGAAAAAGTGGCGTCCGCCAGCTCATTGTAGGTGATATTTTCGGGATAATAGTCTGCGCCGGGGCCGCCGCCGAAGGTGATCACGCGGCAGGGGAGCCCCTCCGTAATCTGTTCATAGCCGGGGATATCCGCGCTGATAATCAGGGCGCCGTCCGCCGGGATCAGCCGGGCAAAGCGCCGGAAGGAGGAGCGGATGTCTTCCAGATCCTTAAAAAAGTCCAGATGATCCTCCTCAATATTCAAAATGACGCCGATTTTCGGGAAAAAGCTCAGGAAGCTGTTGGTGTACTCGCAGGCCTCCGTCACGAACAGCTCCGAATGTCCAACCCGGATATTGCCGTGGATGGATTTCAGGATCCCGCCGATGGAGAGGGTGGGATCGGCATCTGCCGCCAGCAGGATCTCGGAGATCATGGAGGTGGTGGTCGTCTTGCCGTGGGTGCCGCTGATTGCCACCGGGATGTCGTAATTGCGCATCAGCTGCCCCAAAAATTCCGCGCGGGTCAGCATCGGGATGGAGAGCCGTCTGGCCTGGGCAAATTCCGGATTATCCGGGTGAACGGCGGCGGTGTACACCACAAGGTCGATATCGGAGGTGATATTTTCCGCTTTCTGGGGCTTGCCGTAGTTGACGTGCGCCCCTCTTTTTTCCAGAAGCTCGGTCAGCGGGGAGCGGTTCCAGTCAGAGCCGGACACCGGAAAGCCCTCGTCCAGCAGAATCTCCGCCAGGCCGGACATGCTGATGCCGCCGATGCCGATAAAGTAAACGTGTATGGGATGATTGAAATCTACATGATACATGAGTCTGCACTTCCTGTCCTTCGTTTTTGTGACGTTCTCTTTATTATACGCATATACGCCGGAAAAACCAATAGGAAGTTACAAAAAGTGCTGAACTGTTTTGTATACAAGCAACAGTTCAGCCCGCGCCATTCGCAAAGCCGCGCTAACGCGCTTTCCGCCGCTTCGCGGCTACCTTTGCTCATGATCGGGCGCTCCCTCAGGCGGGAGTGACAGGTCAAAATTCGTGCGAGCACGATTTTGGCCGTTCATTCCCGCCTGGCTGAACTGTTTTGTATCCCAAAATGCACATGAAATTCTTTGGCGGTTTGTTGTCAAGTCTTCCCGTTTATGGTACACTTTCCCTATCAAAAAAGGTAACAGTTCAGCCCGCGCCATTCGCAAAGTCGCGATAACGCGCTTTCCGCCGCTGCGCGGCTCCCTGTGGAATAAGGCGGAACGCCGTTTCATGCTCATAATCGGGCGCTCCCTCAGGCGGGAGTGACAGGTCAAAATTCGTGCAAGCACGATTTTGACCGTTCACTTCCGCCTGGCTGAACTGTTACCCCAAAATGTGTTTTCTGCGCAGGCGGCAGGACGCAAAAAATAAGAGCAGGAGAGGAAGCGGGAATGGAGCAGATCAGAGAAGATTTCCGGACGGGAATGGAGGAGCTGGACGAGGAGCATGTGGTGCTGCTGGACCTGACGGAGCAGGTCCGCAAGCTTTTGGAGGACGAAAATATGCTGTTTAAGTGCGCGGACATCCGCGGGCTGTTAAAACGGCTGATCGACTACACAGCGATGCACTTTGCCCATGAGGAGGAGCTGATGGAGAGCATGGGCTATGACGGTCTGGAGAGCCAGAAGCAGCAGCACCGGCTCTTTGTGGGCAGACTGGAGGATTTCAGGGAACAGGTGTCGCAGCTTTCCATCGGTACGCAGGACGATATGATCCGGGAGCTGTTTGATTATTTGCAGAAGTGGCTGCATGAACATATTAAAAAAGAGGATATGAAATATGCCGAATTCGCAACTGCAAAAGCTGAAGGAAATTGTTGACGCAAGCCATAATATCGTGTTTTTCGGCGGGGCGGGAGTATCCACAGAGAGCGGGATACCGGATTTCCGCAGCACGGACGGGCTGTATCATCAGCAGTACCAATATCCGCCGGAGACGATTTTGAGCCACACCTTTTTTGAAAGGCACACGGAGGAGTTTTTCCGGTTTTACCGGGCGAAGATGCTCGCGCCGGGGGCCCGGCCCAACGCAGCGCACAGAAAGCTGGCGGAGTGGGAACGGCAGGGCCGGTTAAAGGCCGTGATCACGCAGAATATCGACGGGCTTCATCAGGCGGCCGGCAGCAAAAAGGTGCTGGAGCTTCATGGGAGCGTGCTGCGCAATCACTGTGTGAGATGCCATCGCTTCTATAATATGGAAGCTGTTTTAAACAGCACGGGCGTGCCCCGCTGCGAGTGCGGCGGCATTATCAAGCCGGATGTGGTGCTTTATGAGGAGAGCCTTGACATGCGGGTGATGCAGGAGGCCATTGACTTTATCCGCCGGGCGGATGTGCTGATTGTGGGCGGAACCTCGCTGGTGGTCTACCCGGCGGCAGGGCTGATCGACTACTATCAGGGAGACAGGCTGGTGCTGGTCAACCGGACGCCCACGGCCAGGGACAGCCGGGCCGATCTGGTGGTAACGGGGAGCATCGGAGAGATTTTCGGCGCGCTCTAGTACGTGATACAAGCCGGGCGGGAGGTGAAGGGCGTGGATATTCAGGTCGGGGACATCGTGACATTGAAAAAGCAGCATCCCTGCGGCAGCAAGGACTGGGAGGTGCTGCGTATCGGCGCGGATTTCCGCCTCAAATGCACAGGCTGCGGCCATCAGATCATGATTGCGCGCAGGCTGGTGGAGAAAAATCTGCGGGATCTCAAAAGAAAAGCTTGAAACAAGGGAAAATCCGTGGTATGATTGATACCCGTGATATATATTCCTTGCTCCTTTCCATGTAAAGGGGCCAGAGACCAAAAGGAGGTAATTAGCATGAACAAGTACGAATTAGCTGTGGTTGTCAATGCGAAAATCGAGGATGAAGAAAGAGCTGCGGTTGTTGACAAGTGCAAGGCGCTGATCGAGAGATTCGGCGGCACGATCACCAATGTCGATGACTGGGGCAAGAAGAGACTTGCCTACGAAATCCAGAAGATGAGAGAAGGCTTTTATTACTTCATTCAGTTCGAGGCCGCTTCCTCTGCGCCTGCAGAGATCGAGAGCCGTATTCGCATCATGGACAACGTACTCAGATACTTGGTTGTCAAAAACGACGCGAAGTAAGAAAGCGGGTTAATATGAATAAAGTAATTCTTATGGGACGTCTCACCAGGGATCCGGAGGTTCGGTATTCCCAGGGTGAGAATTCGATGGCAATCGCCAGATATACGCTGGCGGTGGACCGGAGATTTGGCCGTAGCAACGGCGACGAGAATTCCGCAGATTTTATCGGATGCGTGGCATTCGGCAAGAGCGCGGAGTTCGCCGAGCGTTACCTGCATAAGGGAACGAAGATTGCGCTGACCGGCCGGATCCAGACAGGCAGCTATGTCAACAAGGACGGCGTCAAAGTGTACACGACAGACGTTGTTGTGGAAGACCAGGAGTTCGCAGAGAGCAAGAACAGCGCGGCCAATAACGATGGGGGTTATGCCGGCGGTGGCTACAGCAGCGGAAACAGCGCTCCTGCAAGGCCTCAGCCTGCTGCGGCAGCAGACGGCTTCATGAACATTCCCGATGGAATCGACGAGGAGCTGCCGTTCAATTAACTGATAGGAGGTAAACCATAATGGCATTCAATAAATCTGAAAGACCTGACGCTCCCGCAAGGAGAAGAGGCGGCATGCGCAGAAGAAAAAAGGTCTGCGTGTTCTGCGGTAAGGATAATGTAATCGATTACAAGGACACCAACAAGCTTAAGAGATACGTTTCCGAGAGAGGCAAGATTCTTCCCAGAAGGATCACCGGCAACTGTGCAAAGCACCAGAGAGCGCTGACCGTGGCGATCAAGAGAGCACGTCATCTGTCCCTGATGCCTTACGTTGCGGAATAAATAAAAAGAGGACGGCTGTCAGCGCGATGCGGACAGCCGTTTTTAAATGCGGAAAAAGGGGTTATCCATGGGAAAAGGAGATTTGACGGAAGGACCTGTCATGCGGTCCATGCTGCGGTTCGCGGTCCCGATGATTTTGGGGAATCTTTTGCAGCAGTGCTACAATGTGGCGGACACCCTGATTGTGGGGCGCTTTCTTGGAGCCAATGCCCTGGCGGCTGTCGGCTCTTCTTACTCGCTTATGACATTTCTGACCTCCATCCTGCTGGGATTGTGTATGGGAAGCGGTGCTTTGTTTTCCATCCGGTTTGGCCAGAGGGATATGGAGGGCTTAAAGGAAGCGATGTTTGCCGCTTTTTCAGTCATTGCCGTGATTGCGGTGATCTTAAATGCGGCGGCTTTTGCGTGTCTGGATGAAATATCCGGATTCCTGCAGGTTCCGTCGGAGATCTGGCCTCTGATGCGCCGGTATCTCGCGGTCATTTTCTGCGGTATTTTGGGGGTCTTTCTCTATAATTATTTTGCTTCCCTTCTGCGCGCGGTGGGCAATTCCGTGGTTCCGCTTCTTTTTCTGGGTCTGTGCGCAGTGTTGAATATTATTTTGGATCTGTGGTTTGTGATTGGCCTGGGCCGGGGCGTCGCAGGGGCAGCGGAGGCAACGGTGATCTCCCAGTATGTTTCCGGCATCGGACTTGCAATCTACTACCGGAGCGCCTGCCCGTCCCTTCGCATCGAAAAGAGGCATATCCGTTTGCGGCGCTCTGTCCTGCGGGAAATCGGAAGCTTTTCCGTTCTGACCTGTCTGCAGCAATCCGTGATGAATCTGGGCATCCTGATGGTTCAGGGACTGGTGAACAGCTTTGGGCCTGCCGTCATGGCCGCTTTCGCCGCCGCCGTGAAGATTGATTCCTTCGCCTACATGCCTGTCCAGGATTTCGGGAACGCATTTTCCACCTTTATCGCGCAAAATTACGGAGCAGAAAAACCGGATCGTATTCGGGCAGGGTTAAAGGGCGCCGTTGCGACCGCGCTCGTCTTCTGTCTGATCATTTCTCTGGGAGTGTGGGTATTTGCGCGCCCGCTCATGCTTCTCTTTGTGGATGAGGCGGAAAGCGCCATCCTGTTGGAAGGGGTCCGTTATCTTCGGATAGAGGGTGCTTTTTACTGCGGGATCGGTTGCCTGTTTTTGCTCTATGGCCTCTACCGCGCCCTGGGAAAGCCCGGAATGTCCGTTGTCCTGACGGTGATTTCTCTGGGAACCCGCGTTCTTTTGGCCTATGTGCTCTCCGCCGTCGGCGTGACGGGGATCTGGTGGGCCGTGCCGATCGGCTGGTTTTTCGCGGATGCGGCAGGGCTTGCCTATTACGCGATTTGCCAGCGCAGCCTGGCGAAGGGGGCTGGCTGAATTGTTCCCATAATGTGTAACCGTTCAGCCCGCGCCACTCGCAAAGTCGCTCTCCGAGCTCTCCGCCGCCTTCGGCGGCTGCCTTTGCTCGTGAATCGGCGCTCCCTCAGCCAGGAGCAACCGGCCAAAATTCGTGCGAGCACGATTTTGGTCGTTCACTCCCGGCTGGCTGAACGGTTCCCCATTCTGTCGAATCCTGCGTGCCCTTTCCATCTAAAGTCTGGCTTTTTTGCGGAAGAGATGATATACTTAGTCCGTGCAGCCGCCAAGGGCTGCCGCATTCGATACAGAGGGATGAAGTGTCCCGCGGGAAAGCGCCGCGGGGTGAGCGGGTGTGTTTATGAAGACAAAGAAGAGAATTAAGCTGAAAGGAAGGCTGCGCATTTACATGCAGACCTCCCTTTATCTGGGGCTCCTGCTTCTGGTGGTGGACGCCGGCATCTATTTTCTGGATGTGCGGGCGGGATTTCTGCTGACCTGCTTCCTGCTGGTTTATTTCGGCATGGTCGTGCTTTTGATGTTTTACAACCGGCCGGTGATTTTGAACGAGCTGGTCAGCTTCGCCACCCAATACGGACAGATCCAGAAAAAGCTGCTGCGGGACATGGCGGTTCCGTATGCCCTGCTGGACGAGGGCGGACGGGTGATCTGGTGCAACACCGCGTTTCGGGCGGCGATTCACAGCGAGAAGGGCTTTAAGAAGTCCATCACCTATGTGTTCCCGTCCATCACAAGAGAGAAGCTGCCCCAGAGCGAGCAGGAGGCGGAGCTGGAGATTTCCTTTGAGGGGAGCGACTACATCGCCCATATGACGAGGGTTTCGCTGCAGGGGATGTCGGAGGACAGCGACATCCTGGACGACGAGGACTATGAGAGCTGCCTGTACGCGCTGTATTTGTATGACGAGACGGCGCTCAAGATTGCCCTCCGGGAAAACGACGCCCAGTCCCTTTCGGTGGGCCTGATCTATCTGGATAACTACGAGGAGGCCCTCGCCAGCGTGGAGGAGGTGCGCCGTTCCCTGCTGATGGCCCTGATCGACCGGAAGGTGAACAAGTACATCGCGGCCTTCGACGGGATCTGTCAGAAGATCGAGAAGGACAAGTATCTGATCATTTTGAAAAAAAAGTCGGTGGCTCAGATGCAGGAGCAGCGCTTTGAGCTTCTGGAGGACGTCAAGACCGTCAACATCGGCAACGAGATGGCGGTGACGATCAGCATCGGCATCGGTCTGGACGGGCTGGTATACGCGCAGGATTACGAGTTTGCGCGGACGGCGATCGACTTCGCGCTGGGCCGCGGCGGCGATCAGGCGGTGGTCAAGCAGCCGGACCGGATCAGCTACTACGGCGGCAAGAGCCAGCAGGTGGAGAAAAATACCCGCGTCAAGGCCCGTGTCAAGGCGCATGCCCTGCGGGAGATTATCACCAGCAAGGACAACGTGCTGATTATGGGACACAAGATCGGCGACGTGGACAGCTTCGGCGCGGCAGTGGGAATTTACCGGATTGCCCGGACGCTGGAGCGGCGGGCGCAGATTGTGCTAAACGACGTGACCACCTCCCTGCGGCCCATGGTGGATCTGTTCAAAAACAATCCGGAGTACGAAAGCGATATGATGCTGACCAGCGCCCAGGCGATCGAGTGTGCCGGGCCCAACACGGTGCTGGTGGTGGTGGATGTCAACAAGCCCTCCCTGACCGAGTGCCCGGAGCTGCTTAAGATCTGCAAGTCCATCGTGGTGCTGGATCATCACAGGGCCGGGACGGAGACGATTGAGAACGCCACGCTTTCCTATGTGGAAACCTATGCTTCCTCCGCCTGCGAGATGGTTTCGGAGATTTTACAGTATATCTCGGATAATCTGCGGATCAAAAACGAGGAGGCCGACAGCATGTACGCGGGAATGGTGGTGGATACCCAGAACTTTATGACCAAGACCGGCGTGCGCACCTTTGAGGCGGCGGCTTTTCTGCGGCGCAGCGGCGCGGACGTGGTGCGGGTGCGTAAGCTGTTTCGGGAGAATGCGGCGGAGTATAAGGCCAAGGCTGACGCGGTCAGCCAGGCGGAGATTTACCGGGGCGTCTACGCCATCTCCGTCTGCCACGGGGAAGGGCTGGCGAGCCCCACCGTGGTGGGAGCGCAGGCGGCCAACGACCTTTTGGACATCCGCGGGATAAAGGCCAGCTTTGTGCTGACGGAGTATCAGGGAAAGCTCTATTTCTCCGCGCGTTCCATCGACGAGATCAACGTGCAGGTGATTATGGAGCGGATGGGCGGCGGCGGCCACCTAAATATCGCCGGCTGCCAGATGGAAAATACCCCGGTTCAGGACGGAATTGTGATCCTGAAGCGGACGTTGGATAAAATGATAGAGGAAGGTGAAATATCATGAAAGTAATTTTACTGGAAGATGTGAAGGCTCTGGGAAAGAAGGGCCAGGTAGTGGATGTGTCGGACGGCTACGCCAAGAACTTCATCCTCAAAAAGAAGCTGGGGCTGGAGGCGACGGGCGCCAACATGAACGATTTAAAGCTTCAGAAGGCGCGCGAGGAAAAGCTTGCCAAGGAGCAGCTGGAGGCGGCCAGGGCCCAGGCGGAGCAGCTGGAAAAGCTTTCCGTCACGCTCTCCATCAAGGCCGGAGAGGGCGGGAAGGCGTTCGGCTCCGTGTCCAGCAAGGAAATTGCGGCGGCCTACAAGGAGCAGTGTGGCGTGGAGCTGGATAAGAAGAAAATCCACCTGCCGGAGGCAATCAAAACCTTTGGCACGCATGAGGTGCCGGTGAAGCTGCATCCCCAGGTGACGGGGACGCTGCGGGTGAAGGTGACCGAAGCCTAGAGCGCAAAATGAGACACAGAGGAAAGCAGACAGGGGACGAAACGGATGGCAGCAGCGGACGAGGCGATTTTAAAAAGGGTACTCCCTCATAGCGTGGAGGCGGAGCAGTCGGTGATCGGTTCCATGATTATCGACCGGGAGGCGATTGTGGTGGCTGCGGAAATCGTCACAGGCGAGGATTTTTACAATCGTCAGTACGGGGTAGTGTTCGAGTCCATGGTGGAGCTAAACGACAGCGGCCGCCCGGTGGATATGGTGACGCTGCAGGACAAGCTCAAGGAAAAGGATGTGCCCCCGGAGATTTCCAGCCTGGAATTTATGCGGGATCTGATCACTTCGGTGCCCACCTCCGCAAACGTCAAACATTACGCCAATATTGTGGCGGAGAAGGCCACGCTGCGCAGGCTCATCCGCTTGAACGAGGAGATTGCAAACACCTGCTATGCGGGCAAGGAAAGCCTGGAGGAGATTCTGGAGACCACCGAGAAAAAGGTGTTCGATCTGGTGCAGCGCCGCAATACCGGCGATTTTGTGCCGATCCGCCAGGTGGTGATGAACGCTATGGACCGCATTGAGAAGGCCTCCAGGAACAAGGGGAACGTGACCGGTATTCCCACAGGCTTTATCGATCTGGACTACAAGACGGCGGGGCTGCAGCCCTCCGATTTGATCCTGATTGCGGCCCGGCCTTCCATGGGAAAGACGGCTTTTGTCCTGAATATCGCCCAGCAGGTGGCCTTCAAGCAGGGAATGACGGTGGCCATGTTCAGCCTGGAGATGAGCAAGGAGCAGTTCGTAAACCGTCTTTTTTCCCTGGAATCCAAGGTGGATTCCCAGCACCTGCGCACGGGAAACCTGACGGATGCGGAGTGGGAGAGCCTGATCGAGAGCGCGGGGGTGATCGGCAAGTCCAACCTGATTATCGACGACACGCCGGGCATCACGATCGCGGAGCTGCGCTCCAAATGCCGGAAATATAAGCTGGAATATGATCTGAAGCTGATTATCATCGACTACCTGCAGCTGATGAGCGGCAGCGGCGGCCGGGCCTCCGACTCCCGCCAGCAGGAGATCTCCGACATTTCCCGCTCCTTAAAGGCGCTGGCCCGGGAGCTGCATGTGCCGGTGATCGCCCTCTCCCAGCTCTCCCGCGCGGTGGAGCAGCGGCCGGAGCACCGGCCCATGCTGTCCGACCTGCGTGAGTCGGGAGCCATCGAGCAGGACGCCGACGTGGTGATGTTTTTGTACCGGGACGATTATTACAATCCCGATACGGAGAAGAAGGGCATCGCGGAGGTGATCATCGCCAAGCAGAGAAACGGACCGATCGGCACCATCGAGCTGGTCTGGCTGCCGGATTACACCAAATTTGCAAACTTGCAGAAGTAACAACGATTCTACCAAAGAGAACAGAAAGCCTGCATGGGACTGTTCTCTTTTTTTATGCGATACGCCCTGCAAGCGGCTGCCGTGCTTGCACGGGCAGCCATTTGCAGGGGAACGGACAGCGAGCAGCTTTGCTGTGAGCTGGCCGTGATACAAAATCGAACGTGCGCCGGAGGGATCCGGCGGGAAAGGAGAGGGAAGATGACGGTACAGGAAAGTTACACAATCAGGGATGCGGCGAAAAAAGTGGAGGTGGAGCCTCATGTGCTGCGCTACTGGGAGGAGGAGCTGGGCCTGCGGATCGGCCGCAACGATCAGGGGCACCGGCTTTACACGGAAGGCGATGTGGAGCTGTTTGAGCGCATCAAAAACTGGAAAAAGCAGGGGCTGCAGCTCAAGGCGATCCGGCTGATGCTTTCGGAGGGCGGCAAGCTGTCCGTGCCCCGGGAGGTGGTGCGGCAGGCCCAGTCCATGGTGGAGCGCGCAGACGGAGGTGTGGACAGCGGCACAGACGGCAATGCGAACGGAGGCGCGGACAGCGGTACAGACGGCGATGCGGACGGAGGCGCGCAGAAGGCGTCAGACAGATCGGCGGCAGGTGGGCCGGCGGCAGGCGCATCGGCGGCGGGGGACGTACCGGCGGCGGGGGACGTACAGGCGCCGGCCGGACTGCAGACAGGCGAGGCAGGCTCAGTGGAGGCCATTTTGCTGGACGAGCGCAGCAGCCGCGCCGCAAAGCTGCAGTTTCTGCTGGAAAATCTGGTTTCCCGTGCGGTCAGGGAGAACAATGCGGCGGTGCTGAAGGAGCTGGACTATCAGTTCCGTCAGATGGAGGAAAACGCCCAGGCCAGGGAGCAGCGGCACCGGGAGCGGGAGGAGGAGCATTACCGCAGGCTGGACGAGCTGATCTGCCAGAAGGGACGGAGAGGGAAAAGGAAGCGCCGCCTGTAGAAGATGGATGAAAAAGCAATAAAAAACGGACGGCAGATGTATGAAACAGCTGCCGTCCATCCTATAAATTACAAAGTACGCGCAATCCGATCCGGGCGCTCAGCCTTCAGAGATGGCGCCCACAGGACATTGACCTGCACAGGAACCGCAGGAGATGCATGTGTTGGGATCGATTTCGTACTTGCCGTCGCCCATGCTGATTGCGCCTACAGGACATTGTCCTTCGCAGGAACCGCATGCAACGCAGGAATCACCGATAACGTATGCCATAATTCTCATCCTCCTTTTGTTTTTGGATAAGTACATTTTATCTCAAAAAGGAGAAATGCACAAGTACCAAATCCAGTACAATGGCACAGCGTTACATCCCTCTTCCCAGCATATTCAGCTCCATACGGCGGTCGCGCACGCCCTCCAGGACGATCTTTTTTAATTCCACCGCCCGTTTGGTGTCCATGGCGGGAATCCCCTCCAGGGGATATGCCAGGCCAAGGTTCTCGTACTTGACCTTGCCCATGGTGTGGTAGGGAAGTACGTCCAGTGCCTTGACGCAGGTAAACTGGCCGATATAATAGCCGAGCTGGTATAAGTATTCCGGATCGTCGGTGATGGTGGGCACCACCACATGGCGGATCCAGGTGCTGACATGCTTTTCGTTCAAATGGGCCAGAAAAGCCAGGATGCCGTCGTTGGGCTGTTTGGTGAGCTCGCGGTGCTTGTCGGGGTCAATGTGCTTGATATCCAGCATGACGAGATCGGTCAGGGCAAGCAGCTTGTCCAGCTTCTCCATCCAGTCCGGCGCCGCGTCCGGACGATAGGCAATGCCGGAGGTGTCGAGACAGGTGTGCACGCCGTTTTGCTTTGCAAGAGCGAACAGCTCCGTGACAAAATCGAGCTGCATCAGCGGTTCGCCGCCGGTGACGGTGATGCCGCCGCCTTTATAAAAGCTTTCGTTGCGTTTGTATTGTTCAAAAATCTCGGCGGGCTCCATCAGGGTTCCGCCTGTCATAGCCCAGGTGTCGGGGTTGTGGCAGTAGGCGCAGCGCATGGGGCAGCCCTGCACAAAGACGACAAACCGCACGCCGGGGCCGTCCACGGTGCCGAAGCTTTCGAGAGAGTGGATTCTTCCTTTCATGTTCATATCTCCTTGTTTTCTGTTACCCGTTCATCCTTGCCTGTGGGGATGCGTATCATTGAGACGGCTTTCACGCCGGAATTCGCAGAAAGTGCATTTCATAGTAACTTTTGTTTAACTCTACCACAAAGTCAGGCAGAATACAAGCTTGTAAAAAAAAACAAAAATAGTGGTTGACAGCGGAAAAAATATCGGGTAGAATAAACTACGTTGCAGGAGCAATACAGTAATGCGATAGTAGTACAGTTGGTAGTACGCCACCTTGCCAAGGTGGAGGTCGCGGGTTCGAGTCCCGTCTGTCGCTCTCATTGATCAGACAGCAGCGGTTTCCGGTAAATGGAGGCCGCTGTTTTGCGTTACGGGCAGAAGGGAGGAAGCGTATGGAGGTCCTTGGCAGGATCCGGCGGCGGATTGGCAGCAGGCTGATGTACGAGTATTTGCTGCTGCTGTTTCTGATGGCGGGGATGATTTTGATTTCCTTTTTGGCGACGGATTATATCGCCCGCAACCTGGCGACGGAGGAGGCGCGGCAGGCGGTGGACGTGGTCTTTGAGCAGGCAGGGGACCGGATCCTGATCCTGGAGGAGGATATCGACAGTCTCTATAACAATGTGGTATACAATCCGGCCATGAGCGTGTTTTTGCAGGCCAGCGAGGCTTCGGAGCGGTGGGACAATCTGGACGGTTTTCTTCAGGTGGTCGGCAACAACATGCGCATCAACGAGAACCTGGAGAATGTCTCTGTTTACAATGAGGAGGGATACCTGGTGGCGGCCCGGGGCGATGTGTTTTTTCACAAGGAGGCGGAGCTTCTGCAAAACGGACTGACCTCCTATTCCAACCGGCTTGTGGATTCCAAAACCGGCAGCCGCTATTTTCAGGTGGGAATGCCGGTTTATGACGACGCCAACGGCATCGTCCTCAATCAGATCGGCTCCGTGGTCCTTTTGTTCAATGTGAACAGCCTGCAGGAAATTGTGGACAGCGCGCTCCCGAACGAGGAGGCCGGCATGGGGATCGTGGACCGGCGTGGCGCAACCATCGTGAGCGCCGGGCGCTGGCTGGAAAATTACGGACACCGGAAAGAAAGCGGGGAGGAGGAAAACAGCCTTGTCTATGTGAGCGAGGCGGGAAAGACCGGCTGGCGGCTGATCAGTGTGGTGCCCAAGGACAGCCTTTTTTCCGGCGTGAACCGGATGCAGAGAGTCAACCTCCTGACTTATATCTGTACGCTGCTTATGATGGCGCTGGTGTGCGTGCTGGTTTATGCCAGGGTGATCCGGCCCATCAGCCGCCAGACAGCCTTCATGGCCGGTTTTGCGCGGGATACGGGGCAGCGGATCGAGGTGACGGAGCACAATGAGATCGGGGAGCTGGCGCGCAAGATGAACCAGATGCTGGACGACATCGAGGCGCTCAACAGCCGGGTGATCGAGTCCCGCAAAAGGGTGCTGGAGCTGGAATATGCCAAGAAGCAGACGGAGATGGTGGCCTACCGCAGCCAGATCAACCCGCATTTTCTCGCCAACACCTTCAACTGCATCCGCGGAATCGCGCTTTGTCACGGGGACCGGGACGTGGCGGAGCTGACCATGGCGCTGGCCGTTTTTTTCCGCTACAGCATCCAGGGGGAGGAGATGGTGACGGTGCAGGAGGCGCTGGAAAGCCTGCGCAAGTATGCACTGATTATTGAGTATCGTTTTAACGGTAAGCATAAGATAGAGCTGGAGGCCGGACGGGAGCTTTTCCACAGGCGTTTCCCGAGGATGCTGGTGCAGCCGCTGGTGGAGAACGCGGTGCTGCATGGGCTGGAGACGAAGACGGAGGGAGGCGCCGTGCGGGTGCATTTTGAGCTTCTGGCGGCCGGCTCGGACCAGGAGAACCGGTATGTCCCGGAGAAGCTGTCGGTGACGGTGGAGGACAACGGACAGGGGATTTCACGGGAGCAGCTGCAGCAGCTTAGGGCGGCCATGGAGACCTATGACAGGGACGGGGCGATCCCGGACAGGGCATACGGGATCGGAGTGCTCAATGTATATCGGAGGATGCGGCTTTTTTACGGGGACAGGGCGTCCTTTTGGATCGAAAGCGAGGAAGGAAGGGGCACGAGGATCCGGCTGATCCTGCCCCTGCAGCGGGAGAGCGCAGAGGAAGCAGAGAGGTGAGAGGCGATGTACCATGTGTTTTTGGCGGACGACGAGCCGTGGGCTCTGGCGATTCTGAAAAATCTGATTGAGTGGAACGAATACGGCTTTGCAGTCAGCGGGGAGGCGGAGGACGGCAGGCAGGCGATGGAGCGGATCGAGCGAATGAAGCCGGACCTGATCCTGTCCGACATCCGCATGCCGGGGATGGACGGGCTGACCTTGCTGGAACGGCTGCGGGAAAAGGGCATCAAATCCCAGGTGCTTCTGGTCAGCGGCTACACTGATTTTGAGTATGCCAGAAGGGCGCTGCAGCTTGGCTGTGCCGGATATCTGGTCAAGCCGGTGGAGGAGAAGGATCTGATCGAGGCCCTGGAGCGGGTGCGGGCGCGCCTGGACGAGGCGTCGGGGCAGGAGACGGACCCGGGGATGGATCAGGGGATGGACCAGGAGGGCTATGTTTCCGAAAAGCAGCAGGTGCAGCAGATGGTTCAGTACATCCAGGAGCACTATGCGGAAGGACTGACGCTGCAGGTGCTGGCGGAGCGGTTCGGAAAGTGCGAGACCTACATCAGCAGCCAGATCAAAAAGCGGACGGGCAAGGGCTTTACCGAGCATCTGACGGAGGTGCGCATTCAGAAGGCCCAGGAGCTGTTACAGTCGACCAATGACAGCATCGAGTCGGTGGCGGCCAGGGTGGGCTACCCGGACTATTACTATTTCACGAAGGTGTACAAAAAAACCACGGGAATCAGCCCGGCGGCTTACCGGAAGCAGTTGTAAAAGCTGTCGGATATTCCGGGAGAAAAGAAAAATAAGCACAACAATAAGCGGACTCCGTGGGAAAATTCCACGGAGTTTTTGTTGTTTTTGTACAGAAACTTAAGATTTGACAAAAAAAGTGAAAGATAATCCATACAAAACGGAATACGGGAAAGCTATAATCTAAAACAGATCAGCGCAAGGCAGACAAGGCGGAGCGCGGAAAGGGATGGTTATGAAACTATGAAGAAAAGAAGTGTGCAAAAGGGATTCGCCCTGGCCCTGGCGGGGGCAATGATCGTTGGACTGGCGGCCTGCGGCTCCGGCGATGCGGCGGGAACGACGGCGGGCACCGCAGCGGGATCGGGAGACACCGCCTCGGGAACCAGCGAACTGTATTGGTTTTCCGACGTATCCGGATGGGGACCGGCGACGGCCAACTGGTCCACCCAGGAATCCCCGGCAACCAAATATATTGAAGAGAATTTCGGACTTACCTTAAATATCGAGCAGCCGCCCACGGATGCGGCGACAAAGCTGGGTCTGATGATCGCCTCCGGCGATTTGCCGGACCTGATGTCCATCACGGACGCGGATGTATACAAGCAGCTGGTGGCAGCGGACAAGATCTGGGATATGAAAACCTTCCTGGAGACCTATGATCCCGAATCCCATCTGCTGACGGATTTCCCGGAGGATATCAAGCAGGCCCTGACCGATACCTACGGCGGCTGGTACTCCTTCCCCAGCCATATGGAGTCCGCCGACAACAGAGAGAATTTCCCGCCGGATGATCAGATCTGGGTGGACGTGGTAGAAAAGGGTACCAACGGCTGTATCATGTTCAACAAGGAGATCATGGACGCTCTGGGCATTACCCAGGAGGACGTGCAGACGGAGGAAGGCTTCTACGCAGCCTGCGAGAAGGTGAAGAACTCCGGCTATCAGGTGGACGGACAGAGCGTGCTGCCGGTGGTGCTGCAGTGCAACCTGTGGATCGGCACCAGCCTGGACGGCGTGCTGGCGAACAACTTCGGCGTGGTGCCGGTGGATGAGAACGGCAACTACCGTCATTCGGAGCTTGCTCCCGGCTATAAAAATGCACTCAAGTTTGTCAACAACCTGGTGCAGAACGGCTACCTGGACGTCAACACACTGACCATCGACGAGACGGCTTTAAAAACCTATCTGGATGCCAAGAGAGTGTTCTGCTGGATCGGCAACCAGGCGCAGCAGGACAAGACCAACATGCCCTGGGTATCCTACGGTCCCATCGTCGCGACAAACGGCGCAAGACCGGCGGTAGGCATCAACCAGTCCGCAGGCACCGGCTGGATCCAGACCGTGGTTTCCAAGGACTGCAAAAACCCTGAAAAGATCGCCAAGCTGCTGAGCTGGGCTTCCAGCCGCGAGGGCCTCCTGTTAAACTACTACGGCATTGAGGGGACGGATTACACCATCGACGACGCCGGGATTGTGACAAGGACTGAGGAGGGCACCAAGGTATTGGCGGAGAGCTATGATAACAACGTGCTGCTGTGGCCCTTTGCAAACACCTCCTTTGAGAGAAACACCGAGCCCGTGCCGGATCCCACAACGAACCGGGGCGTGGAGGTAGCTCTGATGCCTGCCATGGGCAAATATCAGGACACCTACATTTATGATGACTCCCTGCTGAACTTCAAGAGCGGGCAGGTGATCGAGCCCTCCAGCGATCTGGGAATCAAGGAGGGACAGGTAAAGACCTATCTGGAATCCCAGAAGGCGAAGATCGCGACCGCTGCCTCCGACGAGATATTTGAGACGGAGTATCAGAACATGATCGATACGCTCAATAAGTATGATATCACCGGAATCGACGCGGAGTACGACAAGGTTTACAAGGAGTACTGCGAGAAAAAGAGCGGAAGCATCGAGGATGTGAACGCTGCACTGTATCAGTAAACGGCGCGGTCCTGCAGAATGGCAGAGAAAAACGAAAATGTGCGGGGCGGTTTGTCCCGCACATTTTTTGACAGCCCTGCAGAGCCGCAGAAAGAACGAGGATAACCGATATGAAAAAAGATAAGAGAAAGAAAGGGTTCCGGCTGGGCTACGACGTTCACACACAGATGCAGCTTCATTCCCTGATGCTGCCCGGCACGCTCCTGATGCTGACCTTCTCTATCGTGCCGCTGTTCGGCCTGATCCTGGCCTTTAAAAATTACAGCGTGATCGAGGGGATCAAGGGCGTGTTCACAAGCCCCTGGTACGGCTTCCAGAACTTTAAGGTGATTTTCGGCAACTTCGATTTTGCCAGGATGCTGGTGAATACCCTGGGAATCAACCTGATCGGCAACGTGGTGAACATTTTCATGGCGATCCTGTTTGCTCTGCTGATCAATGAGATCGCCAATAAGAAATTCAAGAGCTTCGTGCAGACCGTCACCTACATGCCCCACTTCATCTCCTGGGTCGTGTTCGGCGGCATCGTGATCACCATGCTGAGCGCGGACGGCGGTATTTTCAATATGCTCCTGCTGAAGCTCGGGATCATCAAGGATCCGGTGGTGTTCATGGCGCAGCCGCAGTATTTCTGGGCAATCGCCATTCTTTCCAACCTGGTCAAGGAGCTGGGCTGGAGCACCATCCTGTACACGGCGGCCATCTCCGGCGTGGACCAGGAGCTGTACGAGGCGGCGGATCTGGACGGCGCCAGCCGGGTGCAGAAAATGCTCCATGTGACGCTGCCCTGCATCAAGGGGACCATCGTGATCATGGTGATTTTTGCCGTTGCGGGTATTATGAACAACAACTTCGATCAGCTCTATGTGCTGCAGAATTCCTTTAACCTGGAGCGAAGCGAGGTGATCGACACCTACATTTATAAGGTCGGCCTGCAGCAGCTGCAGTTCGGTATGGCGGCGGCCGTCAATATTTTCAAATCCGTGCTCGCCATCATCCTGCTGACCACCGCCAACCTGGTGTCCAACAAGCTGACGGACAGCGGACTGTTCTGAGCAAAGGAGGAATGCAGCTATGAATAAAATAAAGTCAAAAAGGGAGAAACGCTTTAACCTGATGCTGACGGTGGTGATGGCGATTATCATGCTCATCGTCGTGTATCCGGTGTGGTATTCCCTGATCAACTCCTTAAACAGCGCCCAGAGCATCGCCAAGAACGGCTACGCCATGCTGCTTCCCGGAGAATTTTCCCTGGAGAGCTGGGGGAACGTGGTGAAAAATCCGAAGATTTTCAAGGCCTTCGGCATCACCCTGTCCAGGACCGTGATCGTGACCTTTTTGCAGACGGTCATCACGGCCATGTTCGCCTACGGCTTTTCCCGGAACCATCTGACCGGCAAAAAGTTTTATACGGTGCTGGGCTTTGTGAGCATGTATTTAAACGGCGGCGTGATCGCCTACTTTATCCTGTTCAACGCCATGCACATTTACAACACCTACTGGGTATACATCCTGCCCGCGCTGTTCGGCGGCTTTTACAATGTCATTATTTTCAATACCAACTTCAAGTCCATTCCGGATTCCCTGTTTGAGTCCGCCAAGATCGACGGCGCCGGCGAGTATACGATTTTTTTCAAAATCGTGATCCCGCTGTCCAAGCCCGTAATCAGCGCGCTGGGAATTTTCACCGCGGTGGCAACCTGGAACGACTATACACAGACGCTGTATTATACCAAATCCTCGGAGATCCAGACGCTGTCCTACTACATGCTGTCCATCACCAAGGCCAGCGCCTCCGCCGCTCAGCTTGGGGAGACGATGAGCGCCGGAGCGGCCTCCGTGCTGACCACGGTGTCCAACTCCGCGGCCAACTACAAGACCATCGAGCTGGCCTGCATGGTACTGTCGGCTCTGCCGTTGATTATTATGTATCCTTTCGCCCAGAAATTCTTTGAGAAGGGCGTTATGGTGGGAAGTGTAAAGGGGTGATTGCAGAGGCGGCACATGACCTTGTGCTGAAAACGTTGAAGGAGTATACTGATAGGGGATAATTAAGGAGGAAGATTGAACATGGAAGAAAAAAAGTTCGTGGAGCTGCCGGCGCCCCTGTTTCGGGATCCGATTTACGACTGTCCCACCGATCCGACGGTGATCTGGAACCGGGAGGAGGAGCAGTGGTATCTGTTTTACACGCAGAGAAGAGCGACGGATGTGCCGATCGGGGTATCCTGGGTGCATGGCACGGCCATCGGCGTGGCGACAAGCAGGACCGGGGAAAAGTGGCTGTACCGGGGAACGCTTCCGGGGCTGGATATCGAGAGGGGACATAATACCTTCTGGGCGCCGGAGATTATCCGGGCCGAGGGGCTTTATCACATGTATGTCACTTATATCACCGGGATCCCTACGGACTGGCAGTATCCCAGACAGATGCTTCACTATACTTCGCAGAATCTGTGGGACTGGCGCTTTGAGGGGCGGGTGGACTTAAACTCCGAACGCGTCATTGACGCCTGTGTGTACGAGGTTGCGCCCCACAAATATAAAATGTGGTATAAGGATGAGGATAAGGAAAGCCATACCTACGCGGCGGAGAGCGATGATCTGTATCACTGGACGGTGGTGGGCGAGGAGGTCTTTGACTGCGGCCAGGAGGGGCCCAACGTGTTTGAGCTGGGCGGGAAGATCTGGATGATCTCCGATTTCTGGAACGGGCTGGCGGTGTATACCTCCGGGGACTTTGCGCACTGGGAGCGGTGCAGCGACATTCTGCGCGCTTCCGGCACCCGGCCGATGGACGTGGGGCTGGGGCACCATGCGGACGTGCTGGTGAAGGACGGCAGGGCATATATTTTTTACTTCTGCCATCCCTTCGCCCATGAAAACAAGGAGGATCATACGCCGCCGATGTCCGAGCGCGACCGCAACAAGGCGGTGGTGCAGGTGGCCGAGCTGGTGGTCCGGGACGGGGAGCTTGTCTGCGACCGCGACGCCCGGGTGGTGTGGGAGGTCTAGGAGGTTTCCCGAAACTGCTGTTTTGCAAGCTTTAAGAAGAACCGAAGCGCTTCCGCGCTGGCTGTGGATTTGGAATAAATTCCATAGACCAGCGGGGGCGCTTTTTCTATGGGCAAATATACCAGGTCGGGCGCGCGCAGGGGGGCAAGATCCGCCACCACGCTGATGCCGTAGCCGGACCGCACAAGGGTCATGGCGCTCTCAATGCTTTCGCAGAAATAAAGCCGGGAGGGATGTCCCAGGTGGACGAAGGGGGACTGCAGCGCATTGATCTGACGGGGCTGACGGCGGGGTTCGACCAGCACCAGATTTTCCCGCTCCAGAAGGCTTTCGGAAAAGGGAGCCCCTGCGGCGGGATGGTTGGGGGAAAGGATGCAGGAAAGCGGGGCTTTCAGCAGCGGATCGAAGCGCCAGCCGGATTTCTCCTGCTCCTGACGGAAATAAAACATCAGGTCGATGGCTTCCTCCTCCAGCATATTTTCCAGCGCGCGGAAGGGGAAGGTTTTCAAAACCGGATGAATCAGCGGATATTTTTGGCGGAAGGAGGTCAGCAGTCTCTGCAGCAGGGGAAATTCGCCGGGACTGTGGCAGCCGATGGAAAACTGCAGGATGGGTTCGCCGCCCGCCTTCTGCATCCGTGCCCTGGCCTGGCGCATGGAATGCAGGATATTCTGGGCATCCGGCAAAAAAGCGTGGCCCTCGTAGGTCAGGGAGACGGAGCGGGTGCTGCGCTTGAAAAGGCGCACATTGAGCTCCGTCTCCAGGGAACGGATCTGGTGGGTGACGGCGGGCTGGGACATATGGACCTCGGCGGCAGCCCTGGCAAAGTTTAAGTTTGAGGCGACGGCGAGAAAGCATTCGAGCTGGACGGTATTCATAGGATGGGCCTCCTTGGAGCGTGAGTATAATTGATAAATATTATTTATTAATAATAGCATTTTTGAATTTCACGGGCAAGCTCTTTTGCGGTAGAGTATAAAAATATGGAGGTAACAAAATGATCAAAGTGATTTTATCTCATCTTGGCCCTTATCGCCGGGCTTCTTTTCTGACGCCGTTTTTTTCGGCGCTGGAGGTGGTGATGGAGGTGCTTCTGCCCTTTATCACGGCGGCTATCATCGATCAGGGAATTTCGGCCGGCAATTTAAGCGCGGTGTTTGGCTACGGAGCGCTGATGCTTGTCTGCTCCATGCTGAGCCTGATGTCCGGCTTTCTCGCCGGAAAGTATGCGGCGCATGCCTCGTCGGGGCTGGCCTGCAGGCTGCGGGACGGCATGTATGAAAATATTCAGAGCTTTTCTTTTTCCAATATCGACAAATTCAGCCCGGCGGGGCTTGTGACCCGGATGACCACGGACGTGACGAACGTGCAGAATGCCTTTCAGATGATCATCCGGATCGCGGTGCGGGCCCCTTTCATGCTGATTTGCAGCCTGTTTATGTGTATCTGGATCAATGCCCGGCTAAGCCTGGTGTTTGCGGTGGCGATCGTGTTTCTGGGAGGGATCCTGGCGCTGATTATGACCCGGACGTCGAAAATTTTCGATGTTGTGTTTCGCAGATATGACGATTTGAATGCCAGCGTGCAGGAAAACGTATCCGCGATCCGCGTGGTGAAGGCCTATGTGCGGGAGGATTATGAAAAGGAGCGGTTTAACGGGGCGGCACAGAACCTGTACCGGCTTTTCGTGAAGGCGGAGGGAATCCTGGCGTTCAATAATCCGGTCATGATGCTGGCGATATACGGCTGTATGATTGCAATTTCCTGGTTCGGCGCGCATTTTATTGTGTCCGGCAGCATGACCACCGGAGAGCTGACGTCCATGTTCACCTATATTATGAGCATTCTGATGTCGCTGATGATGCTGTCCATGATTTTTGTGATGGTGACGATGAGCGCAGCCAGCGCCCACCGGATTGTGGAGGTGCTGCAGGAAAAGCCGGATCTGAGAAATCCGGAGGTTCCGCTCAAGACGGTGGCGGACGGCAGCATCGATTTCAATCATGTGAGCTTTTCCTATCAGAAGGACGCCAAAAAGGCGGCGCTTTCGGACATCGATATTCATATTCGTTCCGGGGAGACGATCGGCATCATCGGCGGTACCGGCTGCGGCAAGTCCACGCTGGCAAACCTGATCAGCCGTCTGTACGACGTGACCGGAGGCGAGCTTTTGGTGGGCGGAAAAAACGTGAAGGATTATGATATGGAGGCGCTGCGCGACCAGGTGGCCGTGGTGCTGCAGAAAAATGTGCTGTTTTCCGGTACAATTCTGGAAAACCTTCGCTGGGGCCGGGCGGACGCTACGCCGGAGGAATGCCGGGAGGCCTGCAGGCAGGCCTGCGCGGACGAGTTTATCGAGCGTTTTCCGGAAAAATATGATACCCGCATCGATCAGGGCGGCGCGAATGTGTCCGGCGGACAAAAGCAGCGTCTCTGCATCGCCAGAGCGCTTCTGAAAAAACCGAAAATCCTGATTTTGGACGACTCCACCAGCGCGGTGGACACGGCTACCGACGCCAAAATCCGGAAGGCCTTTGCGGAGAGCATCCCGGGCACCACGAAGCTGATTATCGCCCAGAGGATTTCCTCGGTACAGGACGCGGACCGTATCCTCGTGCTGGAGGGCGGAAGGGTCAACGGCTTTGACACCCACGAGAGGCTTCTTCAGAACAATGAAATATACCGGGAAATCTATGAGACACAGACGAAGGGCGGCGGGGATTTCGACGAGAAGACGGGAGGTGAGGCGTGATGGAACAGCTTCGGGAAAAGGGAAAGAAAACGGCGCTGCAGCCGGGACTCCTTTTGCGGGTGCTGCGCTATATGCTAAAGGACTATAAATGGCACTGCCTGATCGTGGTGCTCTGCATCGTCGGCGCGGCGATGGCGAACGTGAAGGGCCTGACCTTTTTGCAGGTGCTGATCGACGAGTACATTTCACCCATGATAAAAAGCGGCAGCGCCGATTTTGGGCCGCTGGCGGCAGCGCTGCTGCAGATGGCGGCGATTTTTGGCGTGGGGATCCTCTGCTCCTACGCCTACAACCGGATTATGGTGAATGTGGGGCAGGGGACCATGCGGAACCTGCGGATACAGCTTTTTCAGCATATGGAAGCTTTGCCGGTCCGCTATTTTGACTCCAACGCGCACGGAGATATCATGTCCGTGTATACAAACGACGTGGACACCCTGCGGCAGCTGATCGGCCAGAGTATCCCTCAGACCGTCAATTCCCTGGTCACAATCGTGACGGTGTTTGCCGGTATGGTGACGACCAGCCCCTGGATGACGCTGGTATCTCTGGCGATGGTCTGCGTGATGCTGCGGACAACCTCCGTCCTGGCAGGAAAGTCCGGCGCATATTTTGTGGCTCAGCAGCAAAATCTGGGAGCGGTCAACGGCTACATCGAGGAAATGATGTCGGGACAGAAGGTGGTCAAGGTATTCTGCCATGAAAACGAGAGCCTGGAAAAATTCCGGGAGTTGAATGAGAGCCTTCGCAGCAGCGCCGACAACGCAAACAAGTTCGCCAACATCCTGATGCCGGTCAACGCCAATCTGGGAAACATCAGCTATGTGCTCTGCGCGGTGGTCGGAGCGGCGATGGCGCTCACCGGCTTTGGCGGCCTGACCCTGGGCGGTCTGGTCTCCTACCTGAGTCTGAACAAAAATTTCACCCAGCCCATCACGCAGGTGAGCCAGCAGCTGAATTCGGTGGCGATGGCGATGGCCGGGGCGCGCCGGGTATTTTCGCTGCTGGACGAAAAACCGGAGACGGACGAGGGCTATGTGGAGCTGGTGAACGCGAAGGAGGAAAACGGCGTTTTGACGGAAACCCGGGAGCGCACCGGCCTCTGGGCCTGGCGTCACCCTCACCGGGCGGACGGCACGGTGACCTATGTGAGACTGCAGGGCGGCGTGGAATTCAACGACGTGGATTTTGGCTACACGCCGGATAAAATTGTGCTCCACAATATCAGGATGTATGCGAATCCGGGCCAGAAGATTGCTTTCGTCGGTTCCACCGGCGCAGGCAAGACGACGATCACCAACCTGATCAACCGTTTTTATGATATCCAGGATGGAAAAATCCGCTATGACGGCATCAATATCAATAAAATCCGCAAGTCGGATCTGCGGCGCTCCCTTGGGATGGTGCTGCAGGATACCCATCTGTTCACCGGAACCGTTCTGGAAAACATCCGTTTCGGCAGGCTGGACGCCACGGATGAGGAGTGCGTGGCGGCGGCAAAGCTGGCCAATGCGGACGATTTCATCACGCGGCTGCCGCAGGGCTATCAGACCATGCTGACCGGGGACGGCGGCAGCCTGAGCCAGGGCCAGCGCCAGCTTCTCTCCATCGCCCGGGCGGCGGTGGCGGATCCCCCGGTGCTGATTTTGGACGAGGCGACCTCCTCCATCGACACCCGCACCGAAAAGCTGGTGCAGGAGGGCATGGACCGGCTGATGAAGGGCCGCACCACCTTTGTCATCGCGCACCGCCTCTCCACGATCCGAAACGCCGACTGCATCATGGTCATGGAGCAGGGCCGCATCATTGAGCGCGGCAGCCAC
>JAUNGT010000017.1:0-18043 GCA_030524455.1 Eubacteriales bacterium
CTGAAATATTGAATTTTCAAGGTGTGAACCCTATTTTGGGTATGGGAAGTTTTAGGAAATAAGTAATGGGTGATTTGTGGCAAATTATTATTTTTGTTTTGTTTGTTCTAGGCGGTAGCTGCTCATTGGCAGGTACATGGTGGTGTAAGAACAAAAAGAAGAAAAAGAATGATAATGAATACCAGAAGAACAAATAGCAAAGCCAGCCGCCCCTCTCTATCATTCAAAGAGAGGGGAGTTCCATGACCGAGGAAGAATATTCATCGTTTCAGCTCCCGGAGCGCTTCTTCTGCATCGTAGTAATGCTTCACGCGGGGATCATGCGCGATCCGTTATCTTGTCACTGTCAATCTTACAATCTGCCTGCCCCTTGAACTGATACAGCCGGAACTGGTAGACACGCCCACTGGCCCGGAGCCAGATCCCCCTGCCTGCCAGGGCTGCGGCAACTGCGGCGGTGCTGCCGCTGGACAGGGAACTGGAAACCGCCCTGTTCTACCGGCGGGACGCGAAACGGTGCGCGCCGTTTGCACTCAGCGCGGCAGAAATGAGGACATGGTATCGATCAGAACCCTCATGCTTCTCCGGCCATTTCCTGCTGAAGCACCTGTATGGCGTATACAGCAGAATTAACAATGCGGACATCCTTTGGAATTGTGATTTGCCCCTTTGCCATGACTTTGGCATTACTTCTGTTATACGCAGTAAGGCAGAAAAAATCAACGGAAACCATTGAACCGTGCAGTGCCGAACGGTATGCTGAGCGGTGTGGAAGGGAAGGGTCAAATCTCCCCTATCCGATCATGGATAAAGCAGACAAAGCATACGGCCAACGTAAAGACGGCTGCAAATGCCGTGGAAAGGCCGATCTGAAACAGCTGAAGGTCGTTTTGCCAAGTCCGTTAAAATATCCGGTGAGGCAGTAAGCAACGGATAAAATAAAGCATTCGATGGAGGTTGCTTTGAGGAACTCGGCAGAGGCGTTCATGACTGCCCCGGCATCTGCCGCAGCTGCGTCTTTTAGGAATATCATGGATATGGCGCCGCCATGAAAGAACGAAATGTAAGCCATAGTCCCGCCCGTATTGCCCTGCGCCTGCATTTTGTGCCACAAATGCAGAAATAGACTGCATATACGACATCGGAATCAGCAAAATGAAAATCACTAATTTCTCCGCAATGCCGACTCCGGCGGATGCGGTTACGCCAAGCGCATTCACAATACCGATAATGATCAGGTAAGAGATTTCATTGCACATATCCTGCAGGGCAAGCCGCTTTTTTCCTTGTAGGAAGCTGCGGGCCTGTGGTATTATAGGAGAAATAAACCGATGTTTCACGAAAAGAAAAGCGTGGATGCAGCAAAAGGAAGGGAGCGTGGGGGAGCGGATGTCAGAGCAAAGGAAGCTGCCGGTGGGAATCGAAAGCTTTGAGAAGATCCGGCGTGACGGTTTTTACTATGTGGATAAGACGCAGCTGATCGAGAAGCTGCTGGACAACTGGGGCGAAGCCAATTTATTTACCCGTCCCAGGCGTTTTGGCAAGACCCTGAATATGAGTATGCTGAAAAGCTTTTTTGAGATCGGCGGGGATAAGAGTCTGTTTGATGGGCTGTATATTTCGAAAAAGGAAGCCCTGTGTCAACAGTATATGGGCAAATTTCCGGTGCTCTGTGTCAGTCTGAAGGGGATTGAGGCGTCGTCCTATGAAACGGCCAGAGATATGGCGGTTGCGGTCGTCAATGACGAGGCAAAGCGGCTGCAGTTTTTGATGGAGAGCGACCGGCTGACAGAGATTGACAAGTCGTTCTTTCTGCGTCTGGTGCAGGAGGAGATGAGCGACAAGACGCTGCGGAACAGCTTGAAGGAGCTTTCGGGGCTTTTGCGCAAGCACTATGGACAGCGGGTGATCGTTCTGATTGATGAGTATGACGTTCCCCTGGCCAAGGCGAACGAATACGGCTATTATGATCAGATGGCGGATTTGATCCGCAGCATGTTCGGCGCGGTATTAAAGACCAACGATAATCTGTATTTCGGTGTGCTGACCGGATGCCTGCGGGTAGCGCGGGAAAGCATTTTTACCGGAATGAACAATTTTAAGGTATACCCGATTACCAATGTCACGTTTGACGAGTATTTTGGCTTTACGGATGCGGAGGTCAGACAGCTGCTTTGCAGCTACGGCCTGGAGGAGCATTACGGGACGATAAAGGAATGGTATGACGGATACCGGTTTGGACAGATGGATGTGTACTGTCCCTGGGACGTGATTTGCTACTGCGCGGATCATTTGGAGCAAAAGCAGCTTGCGCCGCTAAACTACTGGCTCAATACCAGCGGCAATGATGTGATCCGGCATTTTATCGATCGGGTGGGACAGCAGCAGGAGCTGACGCGGACAGAGCTGGAGAGGCTTGTAAACGGCCAGACTGTACAGAAAGCGGTGAAGCAGGAGCTGACATACAAGGAATTGTATGATTCTGCGGAGAATATATGGAGCGCCCTTTTTATGACAGGATATCTGACGCAGCGGGGAGAGCCGGACGGGGATCGGTATAATCTGGTCATTCCGAACCGGGAGGTGCAGGATATCGTTACGAGGCATATTTTGACCTTATTTAAACGGACGATTGCCGGGGACGGAAAGATGCTGGAGGCTTTTTGCGGGGCATTGGCATCCGGAAACGCTGCCGAAGTGGAACGGCTGTTTACCGCTTATATGGGCAAGACGGTCAGTATTCGCGACACGTTTACAAAAAAGGCGATGAAAGAAAATTTTTACCACGGTATTTTGCTTGGAATACTTGGATTCAAGGATGGATGGGATGTGACCTCCAATCGGGAATCCGGAGATGGTTTCTGTGATATTATGATTTGGATAGATGACGCAGACACAGGTATCATTATCGAAGTAAAATATGCGGAGGGCGATATGGAGCATGCGTGCAGGAGGGCAATTGAACAGATCGATGCGGCCGGGTATGATCGGATGCTGCGGGAATCCGGTGTGCATACCGTTTTAAAATACGGGATTGCCTGCCGTAAAAAATGCTGCAGAGTATTGCTTGAAAAACAGGACATATAAAACAGCCTGTCCCGGAAATACAGACGGCAGGAGGAGCCAAAATGCTGGGAGACAGAGACACATTTTTGAGGGAATACGCGATTCCGGAGCGGATGTTTGAGGAGGCCGGAATCAGCTGGGAGGAGCTGTGCGCCATCGCGGAGGATTATTCCTACCGGATGGACGGCTTCTATATGATCCGCGACATGTTTTTGAAGGAGCTGATCGAGAACCGGGAGGAGGAGACGGGACTGCACTCCTACCGTACCCGGATCAAGACGCCGGAGCATCTTGCGGAGAAAATTATCCGGCGGCGGGTGGAAAATTATCGGAAATATAAGGATCTTGCGGCGGACAATTATCTGAAATTCGTCACGGATATCATCGGCTTTCGGGGACTTTTATTGTACCGGGAGGATTGGGTGGTGTTCCATAAATATTTGCTGGAGCATTTTGAAAATAAGGCCTCCTGGTATGTGCGGGACTGTCTGGCGGATTTTGACGAGAGCCGGGACCGGTATATGGCGGAGGCGCCCAAGGTACACATGCGGCCCGGGGATTTTGCGGATATTTACGCGGACTGGATCGCCAGCGACGATATTTACGATCAGAAATATTACCGGTCGGTGCATTACATTTTAAAATACCGGGGCGTTTATCTGGAGGTGCAGGTCAGGACGCTGTTCGAGGAGGGCTGGGGCGAGATCGATCATCACATCCTGTATCCTTACAAAAAGCAGGATCCGATGCTGGCGGAGTTTTCGGAGCTGCTGAACCGGCTGGCAGGAATGGGCGACGAGATGGCGTCCTTTTACAGGAGGCTGCAGAATGTGCCGGGGGACGCTTTTCTGGACAAAAAGAGCATGGTGGACGTGCGGAGGGGCTACGAGCCCCATCAGAGGCAGGTGAGCCGTGTGGAGATGGAAAAGATCGAGACGGTGGGAGACGCGATCGCATCGGTTTTATCGAAATAGGCGGTGAAAATATGGACGACGGAATGTTCTGGGGGATTCCCAAAAGCGCGTATGAGAGTGCGGACCGGATGCTCGGGCTGGCAAAGCAGGGGCGGATCAAGCAGCATTTGCTGGGCGATACGTCGCGGATCCGGCACGGGTCGGTGGAGGATCAGAGCGTGGACGACTACTGCAATTTTTTGCAGACAAAGCTGTGCTGCGAGATTTTGCGGCTGGAGGGGAGGATGCAGGATGAATAATATCGAAAGCTTATACTTAAATTACGACGGACTGTTTGAGGAATTTTCGGAGGAGGTGATCCGCAGCCGGTACGCCTTTCTCTACAAGGAAAGTATGGAGTTTTTAAAAAGCCAGAAGCTGGAGGAGCAGGTGCGGCTGGACGAAGTGATGCTGATGCACATGGTGCTGGATTATTTTTCCGATGTGTCCCGCTTAAAAAGCTTCCATCACATCCACCATATCAATGAGATCAAGGTGATTTCCTACGAGACCTTCTGGCTGCTGCGCAGAAAGCCGCTCCAGGTGATCGGGCAGCAGCAGGACGATTTCCTGGCCTTTGTCAATGAAAAATTCGCCTTTTCCCGGCTGGCGGCCTTCCTGGTGGACGGGCGCAGGGACCAGACGCTTCGGGAGCAGGACAAAAAGGCGTTTCTGAATTATCTGGACACGCTGTACTATTTTCTGAAATACCGCCAGTACGATCCGAAGATGCTGGAGCTGATGATACTGGGATTTCGGGCCGGGGAGATCTGGGGGCGGCAAAGCTAAAATTGGTTTGTCAAACGCCCTGCTATGCGGTATGATAGGGACATGAGGCGGCGCAGGCTGCCGAAAGCTTTGCAGAAGGGGGTAGGAGAGTGAAATTAAATTACAGGCGGACTTTTTTTATCGGGCTGGCATTTCTGTCGATTTCGGCCTTCTGGCAGATGTACGACAACATTGTGCCGCTGATTTTGCAGGGGACGTTTCATTTAAACGAGACGATCACCGGAGGGATCATGGCGGCGGACAACGTGCTGGCGGTCTTTTTGCTGCCGCTTCTGGGAAGCCTGTCGGATAAGGCGGATACCCGGTTTGGCAGGCGGACGCCCTTCATTGTGGTGGGAACCGTGCTGGCGGTGGCGCTGATGATGGTTTTGCCCTATGCGGACCGGACGGCGAATTTTGCGCTGTTTGTGGGAGCGCTGTTTTTCCTGCTGATCGCCATGGGGCTGTACCGGTCGCCGGCGGTGGCGCTGATGCCGGATCTGACGCCCAAGCCGCTGCGCAGCCAGGCCAATGCGGTCATCAACCTGATGGGGGCGGTGGGCGGCATCTATACGCTGGGGCTGATCAGCCTGCTGCTGAAGGGAGAAAAGCCGGATTATACGCCGGTGTTTGCCGGGGTGGCGGGCCTGATGGTGCTGGCGGTGGCGCTGTTATTGCTGACGGTCCGGGAGAAAAGGCTGGCAGCCCTGGTGGCGGAGGAAAATCTGAGGGAGGAGTCCGAGGAGGAGGCAGAAGCCGACCGGACCGGGGAGCTTGCGCCCGATGTAAAGCGCAGCCTTCAGATGATCCTGCTTTCCATTTTCCTGTGGTTTATGGCCTACAACGCGGTGACGACGGCCTTTTCCCGGTACGCCCGCACGGTCTGGGGCATGGAGGGCGGCGGCTTTGCCAACTGTCTGATGGTGGCGACGGTGGCGGCGATTGTCAGCTACATTCCCATCGGCATGATTTCCGCCAGAGTGGGGCGCAGGCGCTGCATTCAGGGCGGGCTGGTGCTGATGCTGGTCAGCTTTTTTGCGGCGATCTTCTTTGTGCGCTATCACGGAGCCATCAATATCGGCTTTGCCCTGATCGGCATGGGCTGGGCGGCGGTGAGCGTCAACTCCCTTCCCATGGTGGTGGAGATGTGCTCCAGCGGGGATGTGGGCAAGTACACCGGGCTGTACTACACCTTCTCCATGGCGGCGCAGATCGTCACGCCGATTTTGTCGGGCGCTTTTTTGCAGTATGTCTCTTACCGGACGCTGTTTCCCTATGCCTGCGTGTTCACGGTGGCGGCGATGTTTACCATGAGCCGGGTGCGGCACGGGGACAACCGGCCGCCGCGGAAGAAAAAATTGCTGGAGAATTTTGATACGGAGGATTAATCAGATGAAAAAATGGGTTCCGGCGGCTTTGGCCGCCACAGGCGCATACTTATATTCCATTTCTCCCCGGCTGTCGGAGCGGCCGGCGCGGCTGCCGCAGGTCTACTACGCGCACCGGGGGCTGCACGATAACCTGACGGACGCGCCGGAAAATTCGCTGGCGGCCTTTGAAAAGGCGGCGGAGGCGGGCTACGGCATCGAGCTGGACGTGCAGCTGACGAGGGACGGTCAGGTGGTGGTGGTGCATGATTTTTCACTGAAGCGTCTCTGCCAGGTGGACCGTCCGGTGGACAGCTTTACCTACGAAGAGCTTCAGGAGCTGCCAATCTACGGCAGCAGCCAGCGCATCCCGCTGTTTGCGGAGGTGTTAAAGCTGGTGGCGGGCCGTGTGCCGCTGATCGTGGAGCTGAAGTATAAAAACGGCAGCAAAATCTGCGAGAAGGCCCAGGAGATTTTAAACGGCTACACGGGCGTCTACTGCGTGGAGTCCTTCCATCCTCAGGTACTGCGCTGGTATCGGCAAAACTATCCCCATATCTGCCGGGGTCAGCTGTCGATGAACTATCAGCGGGAGGACGGCTCCCGGGGGGCTCAGTTTTTCGTGATGCGGCATCTTTTGACCAATTTTTTGACCAGACCGGATTTTATCGCCTACGACTGCCGGGCCATGCATGCGGTGTCCAAGACGATCTGCCGCAACCTGTTCGGCTGCCCTCTGGTAGCCTGGACGGTGAAGTGCCAGGCGCAGCTGGACGCCTGCCGCAAGCATTTTGACTATTTCATTTTTGAGGGCTTTGTGCCCAGGGATTGACGGAAGGAATGACAGAATATGAATAATCAGTTGACGGAGAGCGACATCAAAAAGATGGAGGAGGAGATCGAGTACCGGAAGCTGGTGGTCCGCAGACAGGCCCTGGAGGATGTGAAGGAGGCCCGCGCCCAGGGGGATTTGTCGGAGAATTTCGAGTATTACGCGGCCAAAAAGTTCAAGAACAAAAACGAGAGCCGGATCCGTTTCCTGGAGCGGATGATAAAGACAGCGCGGGTGGTGTCGGATCAGTCCGCCGCCGACGAGGTGGGGATGAACAACCGGGTGGAGGTCTGGTTCGAGGAGGACGATGAGACGGAGTGGTACAAGATCGTGACCACCATGCGGCAAAATTCCCTGGAGGGGCTGATCTCCGGGGAGTCCCCGCTGGGGAAGGCGCTGCTGGGCCGCAAGGCGGGCGATCGGGTGTTTGTGGAGATGGGCGGAGGCGACGGCTATTATGTGGTGATCCGCAGCATCGACAAAAATGCGGGGGACGACGACGCGCTCAGAAGCTTTTAAGGAGGGGACATGAGACTTTTGGTGACAGGCGCGGGCGGCTTTTTGGGAAGCCGCCTGCTGGCGTATTATCGGCAAAGATATGAGGTATGGGGGCCTTCCCATCGGGAGCTGGAGCTTACGGACGGGGAAGGGGTGCTGCGGGCGCTGGAGGCCTGGCGGCCGAAGGTGGTGCTGCACTGCGGCGCCATCTCCGATGTGGCGGCCTGCAGCGCCGACCCGGCGGGCTCTTACCGGATCAATGTGGACGGAGCCTATCATGTGGCAAAGGCCTGCGCCCGGGTGGGGGCGCGGCTGGTTTTTTGCAGCTCGGATCAGGTCTATTTCCGGCGGGAGGAGCCTGCATCTGCAAACGACCGGGAAGCGTTTGCGCTGCGGCAAAACCGGGAGAGCGATCCGGTCTGCCCTGTCCCCGTGTACGGAAAGCAGAAGCTTGCGGCGGAGGAGCTGTTGCGGGAGGTGTGTCCGGACAGCGTGAGCCTGCGCCTGTCCTGGATGTACGACGCGCTGACAGAATCTGAGAAAAACAGGGGACGCCGCAATCTGGGGACGATGCTTTTGGATGCGCTGGAAACGGGGGAAGGGCTGACCTTTTCGGATACGGATTACCGCAGCGTCACGGACGCTTCCCGTGTGGTGCGCTGGATGGAGACGGCCTGGCAGCTGCCCGCCGGCGTATACAATTTCGGCAGCGGAAGCAGGCAGAGCATGTACCGGACGGCGCGGCAGGTGTTGGCGGCCTTCGGGCGGGAGGAGCTTGTCCGAAAAGGCGGAGACAACAGCCTGCGCAATCTGACGATGGATGCGGGGAAGCTGGAAAAAAACGGGATTTGCTTCCCGGAGACGGCGGAGGGGCTGATTGATTTTTTAAGAGAGCAGTCAGGCTGACCGGCGAGGGCCCGGCACATTTGCGGTGTGCCGGGCCCTCGATGGTCAGCTTGATTTTTGCGGAGATATTTCCGGTTTTTGATGGATCAGGTCGATGACTGCCGAGGAAAGCAGGACGGTCAGCAGCGAAAACATGATTTTTTTTGCCGGGATATAGGACAGCGAAAGCATCAGCACCACGAAATCCGTGAAAAAGTAGCTGCGCGACACCTTCCAGCCCAGCGCGTTGTGCAGGATCAGCGCCAGAGCGTCGTCCCCGCCGGAGGCGCCTCCCCGGCGGACGATCAGCCCCGCGCCCACGCCCACGAACAGGCCGCCCAGCAGGGCTGCCAGCAGCGGTTTGTCCGCCAGGGAGGGAAGCACCGGGCCGGTGAATTCCCAGAGACGGTACAGAAGGGCGTAGCAGCAGGATGCAAAGATCGCATTTTTCAAAAAATCCTTTCCCAGGAGCTTAAAGCCCACCAGGTAGCAGGTCATATCCAGCAGGAAGGAGAAGACGCCGGGCGAAATCCCCGTCCAGTGATGCAGAAATAAGGTCATGCCGAGAATGCCTCCCTCGGTGATCCGGCTCTGGCTGTGGACATTGAAAAGTCCGAAGGAGAGCACAGCAGCCCCGGCAAACAAGGAAAAATAGTGTCTGAACTGTCTTTTAAAATCCAATTATAAAAAATCCTCCGATTCTCCGGCGAGTTTGCGGCAAAGCGCCAGAAACTGCCCGCCGTATTTTTGGTATCTGATCTCGCCCATCCCATGGACGGCCAGCATCTCGTCTTTTGTCTGAGGCAGAAGGACACACATGGATTCCAGCGACTTATCGGATAAAATCATATAAGGCGGAACGTGCTGTGCGCGGGCAATTTGGGTGCGGAGCCTGCGCAGCTCCTCGAAGGGAGCGCTGCCGGGCGCCGTCGTGCGCTTTCTGCCGTTTCTGCCGGGCTCCTTCCCGGCAGCGGCAGGCGTCTGCGTAGTCTTCCTTGCCGCCTTCATCGTGAGCACGGGGCGGAATTCCCCGGTCTCCGAGTAAAAGGTCAGTCCCTTTTCCTTCACTTTTACAATAGGAAACTGGTCGTCGGTGACGGCCAGATATTCCGTCAGAACAAGATATTGAAACACCTGCCGCAAAAAGACAACAGTCTCCTGGGCGTGGGTGGAATAATAGCGGTTTTTGTCCAGGCCAAAGCGCAGCACCTTCTCGCTTTTGCTGCCCCGCAGGGTATCCAGGATCACATTGACGCCGTAGCGCATGCCACTGGTCAGGATACAGCCGATCAGGTCGTTTGCCAGCGCCGTGATATCCACTGTCTCGAAGGTACTCTTACAGTTGCCGCAGTTGCCGCAGTAGTTGGAGCCGTACTCCCCGAAGTAGCGCAGCATGTAGTCCCGCAGGCAGTCGGTGGTGTGGCAGTAGAAGGTCATTTTTTTGAGGCGCTCCCGGTCCCGCTCGCGCACCAGCTCAAGCGCCTCTCCGGTCAGCTCCTCGTTGTCCCGGTTCTGTTCGATAAAAAACTGATTGGTGATCACGTCCTGGCCGCTGTAAAACAGGATGCAGTCCGCCTTCGCGCCGTCCCGCCCGGCACGCCCGGCCTCCTGGTAGTAGCTTTCCATATTTTTGGGCATGTTATAGTGCAGGACAAAGCGCACGTTGGATTTGTCGATGCCCATGCCGAAGGCGTTGGTCGCCACCATCACCGGGACGTCGTCGTAGGTGAAGGCTTCCTGGTTGCTGCGCCGCTCAGCGTCGGAAAGCCCGGCGTGGTAGCGGGTGGCCAAAAAGCCGTCGGCCAGCAGCTTATCGCAGACCTCCTCCACATTTTTGCGGGTGGCGCAGTAGATGATGCCGGAGCTGTCCGGGTGGGCCCGCAGATAATCCCGGATCCCCTTATATTTGTCCCGGTCGTGGCGCACCTCGAAATACAGGTTTTTACGGTCAAAGCCGGTGACGGACACATGAGGCTCTGACAGCTTCAGCATCCCGATGATATCCGCCCGGACCTCTTTTGTGGCCGTGGCCGTGAAGGCCCCCAGCACGGGGCGGGAGGGCAGTCCCTCAATAAATTCCGGAATTTTCAGGTAGCTGGGCCGAAAATCCTGTCCCCACTGGGAGACGCAGTGCGCCTCGTCCACCGCCACCAGGGAAATCGGGGTCTGGCGGGCAAAATCCAGAAAATCCTCCGTCAAAAGCCGCTCCGGCGCCACATAGATAATCTTGTAGCGTCCCTCCTTCGCCAGAGCCAGCGCCTTTTTGTACTGGTTCCAGGTCAGGGAGCTGTTTAGGTAGGCGGCGTGCACGCCCATCTGATTTAAGGCCCGCACCTGATCCTTCATCAGGGAAATCAGCGGGGATACCACCAGCGTGACATGAGGCAGCATCAGCGCGGGAACCTGGTAGCAGACGGACTTGCCTGCCCCGGTGGGCATGACGCCGCACACGTCCTGCCCGGAGAGCAGGCAGTCGATCAGCTCCTCCTGCCCTTCGCGGAAGGAGTCGTAGCCGTAATATGTTTTCAAAACCTCCTGTTTGGAGAGTGGTCTGTCATTCGTCAATGTTTCGCTCCGTTTCAAAAGCCCGGCCTGCCGGCCGGGACAACTGACATGATTTTAGCATGGTTTTCGGGGAAGGACAAGGGGATATGGAGAAATCAGAAATTATAGACACTATCTGGCAATTTTATACCTTGACAGAATCCCGAAAAACCAGCACTATAAAAGCATGAAATGCGGAGGAAGGAGCAACCAAAGATGAAAGAAAATTTACCCGAATCTTTACAGAAGCTGATCCGGAAGGTGCAGGAGACCTTTGCGGACGACCCGGCGATGGCGGAGCTTTTCGTCAACTGCTTTACCAACACTCTCGATACCACCGTCAAGAAGATGGACGACGGTACGACCCATGTCATCACCGGTGACATTCCGGCAATGTGGCTGCGCGATTCCGTGGCCCAGGTCCGTCCCTATCTGGTGGCGGCTGCGGAGGATCAGGAGATTTCCGATCTGCTGGCAGGACTGTCCCGCAGGCAGTTTATGTTCGTCAATCACGATCCTTATGCCAATGCCTTCAACCAGGAGGACAACGGCAACTGCTGGGAGCACGACGAGACCGAGATGACCGGCTGGCTCTGGGAGCGCAAGTATGAGATCGATTCTCTGTGCTATCCGGTGCAGTTTGCGTACCTGCTGTGGAAAAATACCGGGCGCACCGATCATTTTGATGAAAACTTTGTGAAGGGCCTGCGCACGATCCTGAAGGTTTGGAAGACCGAGCAGTGTCACGAGGAGAAGTCCCCCTATTCCTTCCAGAGAAAGGGCTGTTACTATACGGATACCCTCTCCCGCAGCGGCAAGGGCGCTCTGGTAAAATCCGGCATCGGCCTGACCTGGTCGGGCTTTCGCCCCAGCGACGACGCCTGCGTTTACGGCTATCTGATTCCCTCCAATATGTTTGCCACCGTGGTGCTTGGCTACATGGAGACGATTGCCCGCGAGGTACTGGACGACGAGCTTCTGGCGGCGGAGGCGGCGGCTCTGAAAAAGGAAATCCACAACGCCATCGAGACGCTTGCCATTGTGGACAATTATTATTACGGAAAGATTTACGCTTATGAGATGGACGGTTACGGCCAGTATCTGCTCATGGACGACGCCAATGTTCCCAGTCTGCTGGCGATGGATTACCTGGGCTATGAGGCCAATGACAGGAGCGTTGTGGAAAACACCCGCAATTTCCTGTTAAGTTGTGGAAATCCCTACTACTACGAGGGAAGCTGTGCCAAGGGAATCGGCAGCCAGCACACCAGGCCCGGCTATATCTGGCACATCTCCCTGGCGATCCAGGGCCTGACCAGCCCCAAAAAGGAGGAGAAGCTGCGCATCCTTCAGATGATGAAGGCGACCGATGCGGGCAAGGGCATGATGCACGAGGGCTTTGATGTAAATGATCCCTCGCAGTATACCCGCGAGTGGTTCTCCTGGGCGAATGCGATGTTCTGCGAGCTGGTGCTTGATTACTGCGGCATCCGCGTGGAGCGCTGACGGCAGGGAAGGAAATAAAAAAGCGCCGTCCGGAAGTGAAAAACACTTCCGGACGGCGCTTTTTTTCAGTGAAAGGTATCTACCGTGTAGTCGTGGTAGTGGAAGCCGAACCATCTTCCCGGCATATCTCCGGGGAACCTGGGCGCGTCGTAGGTGAGAAAGCCGCCGTCTTTCCCGAGGGCCTCGGGGGTGTACTGCTTTGTGTGCTCCAAAAGCAGCTTCCAAAGCCGCGCCTTCTGCTCCTGCCAGGCGGGATCCTCCGCCAGGTTGTGCTGCTCCATGGGATCTTCGTTTAGGTCAAACAGCAGAGTGTGGTTGCCCACGGCAGAGTACACCAGCTTCACCTTCTTTTCCATCACGCAGAAGTTTTTGTTTAGGCTGTTTCCGAAAAAGATACGGTCTTCGGGGAGGGGCTCCAGCAGATTCTTGCCGGAAACCTGCACGGGAGGCTTGATACCGGCCATCGCAAGGATGGTGGGGTATAGGTCGTTTAAGTCGGCGTAGGCATCCACGCTGCAGTTGTGGGGGATGTCCCGTCCCAGGGGAGGCATGATGAACAGCGGCACATGGGCGCTTCCCTCGAAGAACAGGTTTTTCTGGGACATATGGTGGTCTCCCAGCATCTCCCCGTGATCGGAGGTAAAGATGATCCAGGTGTTTTTGAACAGATCATTCTCGCGCAGGGAGCCGAAAATGCGGCCCAGGGCATAGTCTACCTGGGTGATGCAGGCGTAGTAGGCCCGGCGGGTCGCAGAAAGCTGTGCGGGGCCCAGAAGGTGCATGTTGGTGTTTTCGTAGGCGCCGGCCAAAAAGCCCTGGGGCGTATCCTCCACCGTTTTGGACCAGTCGCCGGTGACAGGGGCAGGCATGGGCACATTCTCGTAGAGTTCCCAGAAATCCCTGCAGGGGTCGAAGGGCGGATGGGGCTTGGTGAAGCTTGTCCAGAGGAAGAACGGGCGGGTGGTGTCTCTCGTCTCGATGAAATCGATGGCCTCATCCGCAATCCAGGTGGTGATGCTGTCCTTGACCTCCACGGTGGAGAGCACCGGCTCCATCTCGCATTCCCCGATGCCGTGCACCTTGGGGCGGGCGCTGTCCTGCTTTTTGTCGTATTCCCTCATGTAGTCCAGCGGAAGCTTCATATGCTCGAAGCCATAGTGGGCGCGGGCGGGCTCGAAGTGCATTTTCCCCTTGGCGCAGGTCTGGTAGCCGGCGTCCGTCAGAACGGCGGGCAGGGTGGAGCGTTCCTTTGTGCAGGCGCTCATAAACGTTTCGTGGGTGGCGTTTGAGACGACGCTGCTCTCAAAGCCCTGGCGCCCGGTCATGATGGTGGTGCGGGAGGGCACGCAGATGGGGCAGCTGGCGTAACAGTTTTTGTAGCTGACGCCCATGGCGGCCATGTAGTTTAGGTGCGGAGTGAAAATGCTCTGGTTTCCCCAGGCGTTGATGGTGTCAAAGCGCTGCTGATCCGTTGTGATCAGCAGGATGTTATCTCTAGGCATAAGCTTATCCTCCTTTTAAAATGAGTATAAAGGGGGAAAAATGTTATGACCATCCCAGAAACGTTAGATATAATACGAAAAATATTATGCAGGTTATACAGATACAAATTTTAGATCAGAGAAAAGTAAAAAGAAGTTAATGGCGAAAATGCACAAAAATCGGAGATGATTTTGTACATCAAAACTCATATTTTTATACCAGTATATAATAAATTTTAGGTTGAAGTGGCAAAATGTATAGGTTATAATAAATCCAAGTTCAACAAGAGAAGGTACACTGTGAGAAGGAGGAATTGGTCATGAGTAACACAAAGGGACCCCAAAAAGGCAAAAAACGCCGCTGGGGCAGAGATGACACGGAGCTGACGCTCCTTGCGCTGCCGACCACGATCTGGTACGCGCTGTTTAGCTTTCTGCCGATGTTCGGTATCATTATTGCATTCAAGCAATACAAGGTGTATGGAAGCTTTTTAAAGAGTTTCGTCCAGAGCGAATGGGTGGGGTGGGACAATTTCAAATTCCTGTTCTCCTCCAATGATATCTGGCGGATCATCCGCAATACGCTGGGATACAATATCGTTTTCATTATCCTGGGCATTGTGGTTCCGGTTGCCGCGGCGGTTGCGATCGGACAGCTTCACAGCAAGAAGCTGGCGAAGGCGTATCAGACGGCGATGTTCATGCCTTACTTTTTGTCATGGGTCGTGGTAAGCGCGCTGGTTTGGGCGTTTCTGGCATATGACAAGGGCCTGCTCAACGGGATGCTGGAGAGCTGGGGGATGGAACGTCAGCAGTGGTATATGAAGCCTGCGATGTGGCCTCCGTTCCTGGTGTTCATGAATCTCTGGAAGGGGCTCGGCTACGGCATGGTCGTGTATCTGGCGACGATTACCGGCATCGACAAGACCTATTATGAGGCGGCCGGCATCGACGGTGCGACGATCTGGCAGCAGATCCGCTACATTACCCTGCCTCTGATGAAGACGGTTATCATCATGATGTTTATCATGGCGGTAGGACGTATTTTCTACTCCGACTTCGGTCTGTTCTATCAGGTGCCCAGAGATTCCAACTCTCTGTACAATTATGTATATACGTTGGATGTATATGTGTTCAAACAGTTGAAATCATCCACCACGGGCATGGCGGCAGCAGCGGCGTTTGTGCAGTCTGTTGCGGGCTGTATCACAATCCTGACCGCGAACGCGATCGTGCGTAAGGTTGACCGCGAGAGCGCGATGATTTAAGGGAGGGCAAGATGGAAACGACAAAAGCGATCAAGAAAAGAAATAAGAACGAGCCGGACGGCTTCGACCGGTTTAACCGGATTTCCAAGCCGGCCAACGTGGTTTTGAATATTGTCTTTATTATAGCGGCGCTGGCCTGCGTGATTCCGGTACTGCTGGTGGTGGCGATCTCCTTCTCGGCGGAGGCCTCCATCACGGAGTACGGCTACCGGTTCATCCCCAAGATCTTCTCCCTGGAGGGCTACACATTCCTGGCTTCCCAGAGCAAGATGATCCTGCGGGCACTGGGAATTTCCCTGTTCGTCACGATTGTGGGTACCTGCCTGGGCGTTATCCTCACCACACTGATGGGATATGTGCTGTCCCGGCCGGGCTACAAGCTGAACGGATTTCTGACGATGGTTGTGTTCATCCCGATGGTGTTCAACGGCGGTCTGGTTTCCACTTACTTCGTGGTCAGCCAGCTGCTTGGCTTAAAGAATACGATTTGGGCGCTGATCCTTCCGCTGGCGGTTTCCTCCTTCAACGTCATCATCTGCCGCACCTTCTTTAAGACGACGGTGCCGGAGTCGCTGATTGAGTCGGCGAAGATGGACGGCGCAAGCCAGCTGACGATTTTCTCCCGCATCGTGCTGCCGATTTCGCTCCCGGTGCTGGCGACCATCGGACTGTTTTTGACCTTTGCTTACTGGAACGACTGGTATCAGTCCATGCTTTACATTGACGACACGAAGCTGCTGTCGCTGCAGGCGCTGTTAAACTCGATCCTGACCAACATCCAGATGCTTGCCACCAACGCGGCGACGCTGGGAGCATCCGCGGCGGAGATGCTGGCGAACATGCCCAAAGAGGCTGCCCGCATGGCGATCGTCGTGATCATCGTGCTGCCGATTGCCTGCGCATATCCGTTCTTCCAGAAATACTTCATTTCCGGTCTGACGGTAGGCGCCGTAAAGGGCTGACGGTACGGCACTTTGTAAGATACCAGGGTCAAAAGGTCATAAAATCCGATGCAAGCTCGCTTGCAGGAGGATTTTTGAACTTGGGACCTGCCAAAACATGAGCAGGAAGCCGTTTTTCAAAGAAAAACGGGCAGATTGCGAATGTTTTGAGGATTGCGGAAGCACTTTGTGCGGAGCAATCCGGTATTATAGGGGTCAAAAGACCTTTTGACCCCTACCGCATGATATCGACCGGCATGGCCGGAGGATATAAAACGGCCGCCGCACAGGGCGGCGGCCGGACAATCATTGACAGGAGGATTACTATGAGAAAGAAAAGCTTGAGCAAGATTCTTGCCCTGGGCATGGTCGCAGCCATGACCGCAGGCCTGCTGGCAGGCTGCGGCGGAAGCGGCAGCACGACTACCGATAACGGCGCGGCCACCCCGGCTACCGACGGGGCGGCTGACAACGGCGCGGGAGACAGCGCCAGCACCGGCGAGGTGCCTACCCTGATCTGGTGGACCGTAGGCGGAACACCTGCAGACGATTTTGACGAGGCAGTTTCGCAGATCAGCGATTACGCGGAGGAGAAGATCGGCGTAAGGATTGATGTCAAGATTGCAGGCTGGGGCGATTACGATACCAAGATGAACAACATCATCAACACCGGCGAGTATTTCGACCTGATGTTTGTAAACAACACCAACTACAGCAAGTTCGTGAACCTGAACGCGCTGGAGAACATCACCGACCTGGTACAGAGCGAGACCCCTGACCTGTACAACTTCATCCCGACTGACCTCTGGGAGGGCGCTCAGATCCACGGCAACGTGTATGCGGTTCCCACCTACAAGGATTCTTCCATCACCCAGTTCTGGTACCTGGATGATACTTATGTACAGAAGTACGGCATCGACATGGAGACCGTGAAGGATTATGCGGGCCTGGATGCGGCAGTTCGCACCATCAAAGAGGGCGAGGGCAGCTCCGTATACCCGATCCAGCTGGCACAGGGCTCCCTGTTCAACGGCTTCTTCAACAACTATGACGGCCTGGCAAGCGGCCTGCAGCCGATCGGCGTGAGATTTGACGACGAGTCCCGCAAGGTTGTCTGCACCCTGGAGCAGGATGATATCAAGGAGCAGCTTGACTATCTGCACACCTGGTACATGGACGGCTTCATCAACCCGGATGCAAACGTTATTTCCGAGTCCAACAAGGGCGCGATCTTCGGCACCGCTCAGGGCTGGCCTGCAGCAGCTTCCACCTGGGAGAAGAACATGGGCGTTGAGAAGTACGATCTGACCAAGGTATTCGGACCTGTTTATACCACCGAGTCCATCCAGGGCTCCATGAACGCGATTTCCGTTAACTCCAAGTACAAGAAGGAAGCGCTGAAGGTTCTGGAGCTGATGAACACCGACTCCAAGTTCCGCGACATGTGCGCATACGGAACCGAGGGCAACTACATGCAGTATGAGTCCGACGGCACCGTTACCAGACTTCGTGACGACTGGAACTGGCCTTCCTACACGCAGGGCACCTTCTTTATCCTGTCTACTCTGTCCGACGGCGATCCGGAGGCTTGGAAGCAGGTAGAGCAGCAGAACGAGGAAGCTACTCCCTCCAGCTGCCTGGGCTTTGCGCTGGATGTAACCAACATTCAGAACGAGATGTCCAACTGCAACACCGTTTGGGACAAATATAAATACGACCTGCTGACCGGTGCTTCCGATCCTGCACAGGTTCTGGATCAGTGCATCTCCGAGCTCAAATCGGCCGGACTTGACACGATTATCGCAGAGGCACAGAAGCAGATCGACGAGTTCTTCGCAGAGTAAGCAATATTTCACTTGCACATGATTCGATGAAGAACCCAAAGGCCTTCCGAACTTTGGTTCGGAGGGCCTTTTGCAATGAGTGTGTTGGGT
>JAUNGT010000017.1:18143-60483 GCA_030524455.1 Eubacteriales bacterium
CCAAAGGCCTTCCGAACTTTGGTTCGGAGGGCCTTTTGCAATGAGTGTGTTGGGTACGAAAGTGTGGTTGGCAGGCAGGACGCGGCAGAGTCGGCCAGTCCTGCGGCTGCCGGGGGCGCTTTCGCTCCATGAACACGCAGCGGTACCAGGGCCGCATTCGCCGGGCTTTCGCCCGGCGGATGGACGCGGCCCAAGGACCGGCGTGTTCAAAGGCCCCTGCAGTCCGCAGGACCGCCCACTCTGCCGCTGACAGCGGCAAACCGCCCGCCTTCGCGGGCGGCAACACATCTATTGCAAAGGGCCCTCTTGGGACAGATATGCAGCCGGACGGGCAAACCGGGCCCGTTATCGTACAATCCCGCAGGGCTGGCACAGCCAGCGCGGGGCGGGGAAGGCGCGTGCACTGCAAGGGGCCTTTGAACACGCCGGTCCTTGGGCTGCGTATATTCGTCGGGCGAGAGCCCGACGGATGCGGCCCTGGTACCGCTGCGTGTTCATGGAGCGGGAGCGTCCCCGGCAGGGAATGCGCCTTCCCCGCTCCGCGCGTCCTATAGCCACACAAATTGACAGCATGAGGAGAGGACAGAAGAAATGAGCAGATTTCGCAACACATTTCTGGGATATCGGATATACCGGAAGAAATTCATCGGAACCATTGCGGTTGTGATATTGCTTTGTCTTACTGTTTTTTCCATTGTATTCTTTTTTTCCGTACACGCCTGGATGGACGATATCCGTCAGCAGGCGCAGAGCCGGTTTCAGGAAAGGGAACGCAGGCTGGGGACGATAGAGAGCTGGACGGAATCCTATGTCAACGGCATGTATGAGGATAAGCCGCTGATGTATGATCTCAAAGCGCTGCTGGCGGCCCATGACAATCGGGAGTATCTGCTGGAGCGCAGATATCTCAGCCAGGCGCAGGCGGGGCAGATCAGCTATGTCCCGGCGAACCTAAAGCAGCTGTTTTTAGATGGGAGAAGCCGGATCACGGGAGTCACGCTGCAGTCGGGGAGCGGGCTGAAGGCGATCTGGCTGGAAAACGGGGATATCTGTCTGAGCTTCGATTATGGGGAGATCGAGGATCTCAAACGCCTCAATCCCGGCTTTGGGGATATCCGGGCAGCCTCCTGCCAGATCCGCGATCCCGGGGATATGAGCGGCGAGCTGGGAACCCTGGAATTCTGGATCGACAGCCGGGAGCTGTATGATGAGAGCAGCAGCGTCAATGCGGTCTGGGGGGTGTTTGGCACGGACGGGGAGAGGATGACCGGCTCCGACACGACATCGGTCCAGGAACGACGGCTTCTTCACGCGGCGCAGCAGGGGGCGCAGTCGGGATGGTTTCGCAGTGAGGACGGGCAGAACGTATTCTTTGTAAAATTTACCTCCCGCGAGGGCGGCTTTTCCTATGTGGCGGTCAAAAGCGTGGCGGAGCTGGTGGCGGACAACCGGTATGTGCTGTTTGCCCTTGTGTCGGCGCTGAGTATCCTGGCCGGCGGCGTAATCCTTTACAGCTATGCCGGGATCCGGACGGACGCGGACTTTCTTGCCACGATCAAGGGGATGCTGTCGGAGATGGAGAACGGACGCTTTGAGGAACTGCAAAAAAGGGAGCTCCCGCGCCGGCACCGGGAGACCGAGTACGGGATGATCGCTGTGGCGCTGCAGGATGTGGGACAGAAGCTGCAGGGCTATATCGAGACGGAATATATTCTGAAGCTGAAGGAGCAGGAGACCCAGATGCGGGCGCTGCAGCATCAGATCAATCCGCACTTTCTGTACAATACGCTGGAAACCCTGCGCTCCAAGGCGCTTTTGCAGGGGGACCGGGATATGGCGGACGCCATCGCCATGCTGGGCTCGCTCTACCGGGCGCGGATGCACAGAAAAGACCGCATTACCCTGGGGGAGGAGTTTCAGCTGCTGGAAATGTATTTAAAGATCATGGCGCTGCGGTTTCGGGACAATTTCGTTTACCAGATGGAGCTGGATCCGGAGATCGCGGGGATGGAGACAGTCAGCTTCTGGCTGCAGCCCCTTGCGGAAAACTTTTTTACGCATGGCTTTGACCGAAACAGCTTTTATAACCTGCTGATCGTGACGGGGAATGCCCGGGAGGACGGCGCTTTCATCGAGGTGATCGACAACGGAAGCGGCGTGCCGGAGGAGCAGCTGGAGGAGATCCGCCGGAATATGTACGAGGGGACGGACGACCCGGAGGCGGACATCGGGCTGCGCAATGTTTATATGCGGCTGAATTATTTTTACCGGGACAGATTTACCATGGAAATCCGGAACAACGAGGAGGGGGGCTTTCGGATCTCCATATTCATAGGCGGAAAGGTGGGAGAAGATGTACACATTGGTGATCGTTGACGACGAACCGGCAATCGCGGAGGGAATCTGCCGCCTGCTGGACTGGAAGAGCCTGGGATTCGAGAGAATCCGCACCGCGGTGAGCTGCTTTGAGGTGGTTTCCCATGTGGTGGACTGGAAGCCGGACGTGTGCCTGGTGGACGTCCGCATCGGCAATGAGTTCGGCTATGAGCTGATCAACTGTCTGAATGGGATGGGCGTGAAGTCCAACTATATTATGATGAGCGGCTATGATGATTTCCAGTATGCCTGCGAGGCGCTGCGCTGCGGGGCGCTGGATTATCTGCTCAAGCCCATCGACAAGGACCAGCTTCAGAAGCGCATCGAGCAGGTGGTGGTCGATAAGCTTCACGGCACGGTGCGGCGGGAGGAGCGCAAGAACGAGGATCCGGTGTTAAAGCGCCCTTATGAGGAGTTTTCCCCGCTGATCCGCAAGATTGTCATGATGGTGGGGATGGAATACGGACAGCATATTTCACTCAAAAGCATCGCGGACCGGTTCCGCATGAATGCCACCTATCTGGGCCAGATTTTTATCAAGGAGACGAACATGAAGTTTTCGGAGTATCTGATGGCCTACCGGATGTATATCGCGCGGGAGCGGATCCTGAACACGGACGATAAGATTTCCGTGGTGGCGGGGGATGTTGGGTATTCCAACATGAACTATTTTTATCAGCATTTTCACAATTACTACGATATCACGCCCTCTGAGATGAGGGCTGGTAAATAAAATAAAGGAGTGGAAAAATGAGAGTTATACTTTTTGATATCGATACGCTCCGGGCGGATCGTATGGGCTGCTACGGCTACGGGCGCAATACAACGCCGGTGATGGATGAGATTGCAAAGGAGGGCGTGCGCTTTACGGACTATTACTGCCCCAACGCTCCCTGCTTACCGTCCCGCGCATCGATGATCAGCGGACAGTACGGCGTTCACAACGGAATCGTAGGACATGGCGGGACGGCCGCGGATCTGAGGCTTCAGGGAGCGACCAGAAGCTTCACGGACGATCTGTCGGAGAACGGGCTGTTTATGCAGTTTCGGCGGGCGGGGATGCACACGGTATCCTTCTCCTCCTTTGCGGAGCGTCACAGCGCATGGTGGTTCAACTCCGGCTTCAACGAGTGCTACAATGTGGGACGGCGCGGCGGTGAGTCCGCGGAGATGGTCACGCCCCATGTGCTGGACTGGCTGGAAAGAAACGGCGAGAAGGACAACTGGATGATGCATGTGCATTACTGGGATCCCCATACCCCTTACCGCACGCCCGCCGGGTATCAGAGCCCCTTCGAGGGGACGCCCCTGCCGGACGACTGGATCACGGAGGATATTTTCCGGGAGCATCTGCTGCACATCGGCCCTCACGGTGCAAACGAGATCAATATGTGGAACGACGACACCTTTACCCAGTGGCCCAAGCATCCGGGGAAGCTGACCAATTTGGCGGAGGAGAAGCATTTCCAGAACCTTTATGACGACGGCGTGCGCTTTACCGACGACAATATCGGGCAGATCATCGGCTGGCTCAAGGAGCACAATCTCTACGACGACGATCTGGTGATCATCATCACGGCGGATCACGGCGAGGATCTGGGAGAGTTTGGAATTTACGGGGAGCACGGCACGGCGGACGAGCCGGTATGCCATATCCCGCTGATTATCCGCTGGCCCGGCATGCGAAAGGGTGTGACGGCGGAGGGTTTTTACGACAACACGGATCTTACGCCTACGGTGCAGGAGCTTCTGGGAACGCCCATGTTCGGGGAGCGTTATCATTACGACGGCGTTTCCTTTGCCCGGACCCTGAAGGACGGCACGGACTGCTCCAAGCCCTATGCGGTGCTGACCCAGTGCGCTCATGTGTGCCAGAGAAGCGCACGGTTTGACGATTATGTGTATATCCGCACGGTGCACGGCGGCTATCATCTGTTCCCGGAGGAGATGCTTTTCAATATCAGGGAGGATCCCCACGAGCAGCGTAACCTGGCCGCAGAGCGCCCGGATCTGTGCGCGAAGGGGGCAAAGATGATTCTGGACTGGAACGACAGAATGATGAAGACCTCCGTCAGCGACGTGGATCCCATGTGGACGGTGATGCGGGAGGGCGGACCGGAGCATTGCCGGGGCCATCTGAAGTCCTATATGGAACGCCTGAAGGGGACGCCCCGGGAGTACGGAATCGAGCTGCTGAAAAAACAATACGGAGATTGTGAAAAATGAAAGCTTATCAGGATACGTCCCTTTCCCCGGCAGAGCGCGCAAGAGCTCTGCTGGCGGAGATGACGCTGACGGAGAAGGTGGGGCAGCTTACCCAGCGGCTGTATGGCTTTCGCATTTACGAGAGAAAGCAGGGCCCAGACGGGGAAACCGTTGAGCTGTCCGGGGAGTTTAAACGGGAGGTGGAAAAATACGGCGGCCTGGGGGCCCTCTACGGTCTGTACCGGGCGGATCCCTGGGCGGACAAGGATTACTCCACCGGCCTTTCCGGCAGCCTTGCCAAAAAGGCTTATAATCAGGTACAGCGCTATGTGCTTGAGCATTCCCGGCTGGGGATCCCGGTGCTCCACAGCAGCGAGTGCCCGCACGGCCATCAGGCGCTGGACGGCTATCTGCTTCCGGTGAATCTGGCGGCGGGGGCTTCCTTTGACCCGGCCCTTCTGCGGGCGGCCAACCGGGTCTGCGGCCGTCAGCTCCGGGCCATGGGCGTGGATCTGGCGCTGATGTCCATGCTGGACGTGCTGCGGGATCCCCGTTGGGGACGCAGCGAGGAGTGCTACAGCGAGGATCCCTACCTGTGCGCGCAGATGGCACAGGCGGCAGCCTGCGGAATGCAGGAGGGAGGCACGGCGGTGGTGGCCAAGCATTTCGCGGCCCAGGGAGAAACCACCGGCGGGGTCAATGCCAGCGCCGCCCGGATCGGAGAGCGGGAGCTTCGGGAAATTCATTTCCCGGCGACGGCCGCCGCGGTGAAGGCGGGCGTGAAGGGTGTGATGGCGGCCTACAACGAGATCGACGGCGTGTACTGTCACGCAAACCCCTGGCTGCTCACCGAGGTGCTGCGGGAGGAGATGGGCTTTTCCGGTATTGTGATGTCCGACGGAGTAGCCATCGATCAGCTGGATTCGATGACCGGAGACAATGTGACCTCCGGCGCGCTGGCCCTCTCGGCGGGCGTGGATATGGGCCTTTGGGACGAGGCCTTTGGGAAGCTGGAGGAGGCGGTGACGAAAGGGCTGGTGAAGCAGTCCAGACTGGATCAGGCGGTGCTTCGGGTGCTGACGGTCAAATTCGAGAGGGGCCTGTTTGAGCATCCCTATCTGCCGGAGGATGAGGAGGGTATCCGGGTTTCCTACAGCCAGCATCAGGAAAGCCTGCAGCTTGCCCGGGAGAGCCTGGTGCTGCTGCAGAATCAGGACTCCGTTCTGCCGCTGACCCCGGAGAAAATGGCCGGAAAAAAACTGGCAGTGACGGGCCCCAACGCGGACGCGATCTACAGTCAGCTGGGCGATTATACGCCGCCGCTGCGCGGAGGCGAGGGCGTCACGGTCCTGGAGGGCCTGCGCCGAACCTACGGGGAGGACCGTGTGCGTTATGAGCAGGGCTGCTACCTGCGCGGCCGTGACGGGAGAATGCTCGACCGGGCAAGAGCGCTGGCGGAGGACAGCGACGCCGTGATCTGTGTGCTGGGAGGCTCCTCCAGCCGGTTTGGCGGCGCCTTGTTCGACACAAACGGCGCAGCGATCGTATGCGATCAAATCGCAAACGATACAATCGCAAACACAGTCAGCAAGGCGGACTGCGGGCCCACCATGGACTGCGGCGAGGGGATGGACTGCGCAGAGCTTGCGATGCCGCAGGCCCAGCTGGAGCTTTTGCGGGCCGTTCGGGAGAGCGGGAAAAAGGTGATCGCGGTGGTGATCTGCGGCCGCCCTCTGGTGCTGACGGAGGTTTGCCGGTTGGCGGATGCGGTGCTTTTGGGCTTTTATCCGGGCCCCGGCGGCGGAAAGGCGGTGGCGGAGGTGCTTTCCGGGCAGATCAGTCCGTCCGGCAGACTGCCGGTGTCCCTGCCAAGAAGCGTGGGGCAGACGCCGGTTTATTACAATTATAAGAGCTCCTATCGTGCCATGCAGTATATGGACGAGCAGGCCGGTCCTCTGTTTTCCTTTGGCTTCGGCCTGGATTACAACACCTACGAGTGGAGGGAGATCGGCCTGAGCCTGCAGAAGGTCACGGTCGCCACGCTGGAGAAAAAGGGAGTGACCCTTTCCTTCCAGGTGAAAAATACGGGGGAGCGGGGCGGCTTTGCGGTGCCCCAGCTCTATGTGACGGATCTGGCGGCCTCCACCGTGAGGCGGGTCAGGGAGCTTAAGGCGTTCCAGCGGGTATGGCTGGACGCGGGGCAGGAGCGGACCGTGCAGCTTACGCTGGGGAAGGACGCTTTTAGCCTGTGGAACCGGAAAATGAAGTTTACGGCGGAGCCGGGAGAGTTCAGACTGGAGCTTTCGGACGGTTCTGCACCGATTTGGAAAGGAGAATTTACATTATGTATTTGATTCCCGCTCCGGCGAAGCTGGAGAAAAAAGAGGGACAGTTTATCTGGACCTATGAAACCTATGTGAATCTGGACAAAAGCTGCAGCCTGAAGGTGGGACGGCAGGCGGCCCTGTTTTTGGACAAAGCCGGGGAGCTTTTGGGCTATCGCGCCCAGCTGTCCAAGGGGCAGGAAAAGCCCGGCGATATCGTGCTGGTGCAGGACGACGGCATGAAAAAGCAGAGCTATGTGCTGGATATCACGGAGCAGGGCGTACGCCTGACCGGCGAAGAGAGCGGCCTGTGGCACGGAATGCAGACGATTCTGCAGATCGCAGAGCAGGAGGGGGCCTGCCTGCCCTGCCTGCACATCGAGGACGCGCCTGCGATCGAGAACCGGGGCTATTACTTTGACTGTGCGAGAGGCCGGGTGCCGAAGCTTGACTGGTTAAAAAAGCTGGCGGACCGGATGGCCTATTACAAGATGAATCAGCTGCAGCTCTACATTGAGCACTCCTACCTGTTCCGCGGCATGACGGAGCTGTGGAGGGACGACACCCCGCTGACGGCCGAGGAGATTATGGAGTTTGACCGCTACTGCGCAGAGCGCGGCATCGAGCTGGTGCCCTCCCTGTCCAGCTTCGGTCATCTCTACAAGCTTTTGTCCAGCAAGGAGTATGCGCATCTGTGCGAGCTGGAGGGCTCCGACAAACAGCCCATGTTTTCACAGTCCGGCCGGATGGCGCATCATACCTTAAACGCCACGGATCCGGAAAGCCTTACGCTGATCGAGGGAATGATCGGGGAATATATGGAGCTGTTTTCTTCCAGGCAGTTTAACTTCTGCGCGGACGAGACCTTTGATCTGGGCAAGGGCAGGAGTAAGGAGGCGGTGGAGAAGCTCGGCAGGGACCGGGTTTACATCGACTTTATCAAGGAGCTTGCGAAGTTTGTCCTGGCGAATGGCCGCAGACCCATGTTCTGGGGCGATATCATCCTGGGCTTCCCGGAGATGATCAAGGAACTGCCGGAGGAGATCATCTGTTTAAACTGGGGCTATATGTGGAACCAGCGCGAGGAGGAGACAAAGTGGATGTACGAGGCGGGAGCGGTGCAGTACTGCTGTCCCGGCTGCTGCAGCTGGAACCAGATTTCTCCGCTGTACTGGAACGCTTATAACAATATCATGCGCCTGTGCAATTACGCCAACAAATACGGGGCGATTGGTCTGTTAAACACGGACTGGGGCGATTATCTGCATGTCAACCAGCCGGATCTGACCCGCGTGGGGATGATCTACGGCGCGGCCTTCTCCTGGAACAGCCAGATCCCTTCCTATGAGGAAATCAACCGGCAGATTTCCCGGATCGAGTACCGTGACAGCAGCGAGAACATTCTGGCCGTGGTAGCGCGGATTCAGGAGAACGCCGCCTTCCAGTGGAACGAGACGGTCCGCTTTTGGGAGTTAAAGCGCGGTATTACGGAGTTTGAGGAGCAGACGAAGAAATTCATGAAGGAACGTCTGGCGGATATGACGGAGCTGGACGGGAAGGACCGCTGTCTGCAGGAGATCATCCGGGAGCTGTACGGGCAGATCGCAGAGCTGGACAGCAGCCGGAGAGAGCTTGTCCTGCTTCACATTATTGCGGCCCAGGGCGTGCGCCTGTTCAACCAGGTCGGCAAGTATGTGACGGCAGAGATGTTTGGCTGCACCTACGAGACAATGCCGGACCGCTTCGCCCTGGCAAAGGAGCTGGAAACCTGGCTCTACTATTATAAGAAGGAATACCGCAGGGTCAGCGAGGAATCCGAGCTGCGCCGCATTCAGAGTCTGGTTTGCTGGTACGGCGATTACCTGCGTCAGAAATAAAAAGGCAGAAAGGAGCAAGAAAAGCACATGAAACAGCAGTTTTTACATGAAAACTGGGAAATGCGCCAGATCGGCAGCACGCAGTTTCTGCCGGCTGTCGTGCCGGGCAGTGTCTACGGGGATCTGCTGGCGAACAAAAAGATGGAGGATCCCTTCTGGAAGGACAATGAGAACGAAGCCTGCGAGCTGATGGAGGAGGATTACGAGTACGTCTCCCACTTTGACTGTGAGGCAGGGCTTCTGGACAGCGACCGCGTGGTGCTGCGTTTTGACGGCCTGGACACGGTGGCGGATGTCTACTTAAACGACATCCTGCTGGGCAGCCCGCTGAGTATGCACCGGGTTTGGGAGTACGATGTGAAGGAAATCCTGCATCAGACCGGGAACGAATTGAAGGTAATCCTGCATTCTCCCAACAAGTGGATCCGCGAGGCGTTCAAAAAGTGCCGTACCCTGGGCAACGACGATACCTTCGAGGGCTTCGTGCATCTGCGCAAGGCCCACTACATGTTCGGCTGGGACTGGGGCGCTCACCTGCCGGATGCCGGGATTTTCCGTCCGGTATCCCTGCTGGGCATCGATACGGCCCGGATTGACAGCGTGTATATTCGCCAGACCCACGAGCGCACCGGGGAAACCGAGCCCGGAACAGTGCGTCCCGTCGTGAAGGCTGTGACGCTCACCCTTCAGGTGGAGCAGGAGCGCTTTGGTCCGCACGGAAGAAAGGTGAAGAACATCACCGGCGGCCACACCTGCTGTCACTGCGGCAAGGTATTTTCCTATACGGTGGAGATCACCGATCCGGACGGCGCGGTGACGCGCTATGAGGATTCTCCCGCGCAGATCCGGATCGATCAGCCCAGGCTCTGGTGGCCCAACGGCTACGGCGATCAGCCTCTTTACAATGTGAAGGTGACGCTTTACTGCGACGGCAGGGAGCTGGACAGCTGGAGCCGCCGGATCGGCCTGCGCACCATGACCATGCACATCGAGAAGGATCAGTGGGGAGAGTGCTTTGCGCATCAGGTCAACGGTGTGGATGTGTTCGCCATGGGCGGCGACTATATTCCGGAGGACAATCTGCTGGGCCGTGTGACCCCGGAGACGACCCGGAAGCTTCTGGAGAAGGCAAAATTTGCAAACTACAACGCGATCCGTGTCTGGGGCGGCGGCTATTATCCCTCCGACTGGTTCTATGACATCTGCGATGAGCTGGGTCTGATGGTATGGCAGGACTTCATGTTCGCATGCGCGGTTTATGAGCTGACGCCGGAGTTTGAGGCGAATATCCGTCAGGAGTTTATCGAGAATGTCAAGCGTCTGCGCCATCATGCTTCCCTGGGGCTGTGGTGCGGCAACAACGAGATGGAGCAGTTTGTGTTTGAGAGAAATTCCTGGCTCACCAAGCCCTCCGAGGTGCGCGACTATTTCCTGATGTTTGAGCGGATCATTCCGGAGGTGGTGCATCAGTACGATCCCCAGACCTTCTACTGGCCGGCAAGCCCCTCCTCGGGCGGCAGCCTGGACGAGCCCAACGATCCCAACCGTGGCGACGTGCATTACTGGAAGGTGTGGCACGGCAACCGGCCGTTTACGGAGTACCGCAAGTATTTCTTCCGTTATTTGTCGGAGTTCGGCTTCCAGGCGTTCCCGTCGGTTAAGACCATCGAGGCCTTCACGGACAACCCGGATGACATGAACCCCTTCTCCTATATCATGGAGAAGCATGAGCGTCAGTACGGCGCCTGCGGCAAGATTATGGGCTACATGCAGCAGACCTACAAGTATCCGAACAGCTTCCCGACCTTCGTGTATGCCTCCCAGCTGCTGCAGGCGGACGGCATCCGCTACGCCGTGGAGCATTTCCGGCGCAACCGGGGCCGCTGCATGGGCGCGGTGTACTGGCAGTTAAACGACTGCTGGCCGGTGATTTCCTGGTCCTCCGTGGATTACTGCGGAAGACTCAAGGCGCTGCACTATTATGCGAAGCGTTTCTTCGCGCCGCTGATGATTTCCTGCGAGGAGCAGGGTATGATGAGCGCGGAGGCCAACATGAACCGCGAGCATTTTGTATTTGAAAAGTCCATCCGCTTAAATGTGGCGAACGAGACGATGAGCGATCACGAGGTGACCGTGCGCTGGGCGCTGCGCGATCCGAAGGCGGCTGTGCTGGAGAGCGGGGAACAGACGCTGACGGTGCCCGCCCTGACCAGTGTGTGGCTGGATAAGGTGGAATTCCCGAACGCGGATATTTTCTCCCACTACGTCAGCTACGAGCTGATAAGCAAGGGACAGGTGATCTCTGCGGGAACGGTGAACTTCTCTTATCCGAAGTACTTTAAGTACGAGGATCCCCAGCTGACCTGCCGCGTGGAGAAAGACGAGCTTGTGGTGTCGGCGAAGGCCTACGCAAAGAGCGTGGAAATCCTGAACGAGAATGAGGATCTTGTGCTCTCCGACAATTACTTTGATTTAAATGCGGACGAAAAGCGTGTGAAGGTGCTCTCCGGAAGCACGGACAAGCTTCGCCTGCGCAGCGTGTATGATATCAGATAAGAACCCGGAAGCCGGGTAAAATGGGCCCAAATCCGTACCAATGCGGATTTGGGCCCAAACAGTCTGGACGGGCGGGGAAGGAAATGCTATACTTCATTTTAACGACAGCATGGAGGGCAGAAAAATGTTATTTCACAGGAAGAGGGAGGCTTCTGCGGAGGGCGCAGAAACCGCAGGGGCAGCGCAGGAGCCTGTCCCGGAAAAGAAACGGAAGAAACGGCTCCGCTGGGCGCAGCGGCGGGCCGTGCCGGAGGAGGGGCTGGAGCGCTTCCAGGAGTATCTGGAGACCTATTCAAAGAACCGGAACCACCCGGTGAAGATTCTGTGCAGCTTTTATCAGGGAAAGCAGGCAAAGCTTGCCAAAAGCGCCTTCTTTTTGGTGCTGCAGCGCTCGCCGGTATGGGTGATCCCGATCGTGACCAGCAATATCATCAATGCGGCCACCACAAGGGGAGCGGACGCGGTGGAGGTGATCCTGTTTAATCTGCTGGTCGCCATTTTGTTTATCATCCAGAATGCGGGCAGCAACTACATGGCGACCAAGGAATACGCCAGCGTGAACCGGAGTATTGAGGGATCGCTGCGAAACGCCATGGTGCGCAAGCTCCAGCAGCTTTCCATCATGTTCCACAAGGAGGTGCAGTCGGGGCGGCTCCAGTCCAAGATTATGCGGGATGTGGAGAACGTGACGGAGCTGTTAAACCAGGTGTTTAAAACGCTGTTTTTCTTTGCTCTGGACATCTCGGTGGTGATTGTGATTACGCTTCGCAAAAGCCCGGTGGTGTTTTTGTTCTTCATCGTGGTGGTGCCCTTTGCGGTGCTGACCATGCGGGCCTTCCGGAAGCCGGTGAATGAGAAAAACCGGGAATTCCGCAGCGAGATGGAGCACACTCAGGGAGCGGTGGCGGAGATGCTGGAGATGATTCCGGTGGCCCGGGCCCATGGCCTTCAGGAGGTGGAGATCGGCAAGATGAACACCTACCTAAACCGGATCGTGAACCGGGGCTACAACCTGGATCTGATCAACGCTCTTTTCGGCGCGGTCAACTGGGTGGTTTTCCAGGCCTTTCAGGTGATCTGCCTGGCCTTCACCGGCTACCTGGCCGTGAAGGGGAAGATCAGCGTGGGTGAGGTGGTGCTTTACCAGACTTACTTCGGCTCCCTGGTGAGCCAGATTTCCACACTGGTCAACATTTATCCGCAGATCAGCAAGGGGCTGGAATCCGTCAAGTCCATCGGCGACATCATGGGGGAGACCCAGGTGGAGGAGAATCATTCCATCGTGCCGCTGGGGACGCTGAAGGGGGCCGTGCGGTTTGTGAATGTGGACTTTAAGTATCCCGGCAGCGAGAAGTGGATCCTGAACGATTTTTCCCTGGATGTAAAGCCCGGGGAGAGCATCGCCTTTGTGGGCGAATCGGGGGCGGGCAAGTCCACTGTCCTCAACCTGCTGATCGGCTTTATTCCGCCGGTCAACGGTAAGATCCTGATCGACGGCATCAACATGGTGAACCTGGATCTCAACGAGTACCGGCACCAGATTGCGGTGGTGCCCCAGAATACGATCCTGTTTTCCGGCACGATCCTGGATAATATCGCTTACGGACTGCAGGATGTTTCCGAGGAGGCCGTGATGGAGGTGATCCGGGAGGTGGGGCTGGAGGACATGGTTGCCAAGCTGCCCCAGGGCGTGTACACGCAGCTTGGCGAGCACGGCGACAAGCTTTCCGGCGGGCAGCGGCAGCGGATTTCCATCGCCAGGGCGCTGATCCGCAGGCCCAAGATTATCGTGTTCGACGAGGCCACCAGCGCGCTGGATTCCGCCTCCGAGAAAAAGGTGCAGGAGGCCACCAACCGGATGATGGAAAAATGCACCACCTTCCTGGTGGCCCACAGGCTTTCCACCATCCGCAATGCGGACCGGATCGTCGCCATGAAGGAGGGCCGGATCGTGGAGGTGGGCAGCTATGAGGAGCTGATGGAAAAGAAGGGATATTTTTACGAGTTAAAAGCGCTGCAGGCATAAGCCGGCGGCGGGAAATGCGAGGAGACAGGGAAATGGATAAGGCGAACGGAAAGAGGCTTGCGTGGATTGCAGGAGGAGCGGCGGTGCTGTTTTTTGCGGTGCCCTTCCTTCTCTCCCGGCTGCCGGAGCAGGTTTACAGCATCGGTATGCTGGTGATGATGTTTTTGGTCAATCAGATTTATATGGCGGTGGTGGGCTGGCATGCCAACAATATGGGGAAAATCGGCGTCTATGTGCCTCTGGCGGCAGTGGCGCTGTATCTGGTGTCCGAGCTGGTGCTCTACGGCGGGATCGGCTGGGCCATGGAGATCAATTACCTGGAGGCGGGCTACATCGTGTATTTTTTGCGCAAGCTTCTGCTCCGCCGTCAGAAGCAGCAGGAGCAGAAGGACCGGACCTCCTTCCCGAAGGGGATGGGGAGGAAGTAAAGCGGCCGGCAAAACGGTTGTATATTTTGTAACGATTCAGGACGGCGCATCTTCTTGCCCGGCAAAGCCGGACAAGAAGCATCGGAGATTCATCCGATGTGAAAATAAGGTCCAAAATGGTCTTACAAGCGAGCTTGACGCCCATTTTGGGCCTTATTTTCCCGCCGTCCTGAACAGTTACTGTATTTTATAGGAAGCCGCCGTCCAGCGTGATGATCTGGCCGGTCAGATAGGTGGGGGAGTTGGCCAGCGAGAGCGCCAGCTCCCCTACCTCGTCCGGGCGTCCCAGGCGGTCGGCCGGGATTTCCTGTATCAGGGCCTGTATTTCCTCCTCGGAGAAGCAGCGGTTCATGTCGGTGTCGATGACGCCGCAGGCGATGGCGTTTACCGGGACGCCGCTGGGGGCCAGCTCCTTGGCCAGCGCCCGGGTCAGGCTGTTTAATGCCCCTTTGGAGGCGGAGTAGGCGGCCTCCATGGAAGCGCCGGCGCTGCCCCAGACGGAGGAAATATTGATGATCCGGCCGGACCGGCGCTGCACCATCAGGGGAACAGCCAGCTTGCAGGTGTAAAAGCAGGCGTCCAGGTTGGTTGCCATGAGCCGTCTCCACTGTTTGGGAGTCATGTCGGAGAGCAGGCCGATATGGGAGATGCCGGCGTTGTTGACCAGCACGTCCAGGCTTTTTATGGGCGCAAAGAGGCGCTGTACGGTCTCGTATTCCCCCAGGTCCCCGCAGAAGGGCTGAGCCAGGATCCCGTGCCGGTCCGCAAGGGAGGCGCAAAGCTGCTGCAGCGTCTTCTCGTTGTTTAAGCAGGTCAGGATCAGGTCGTAGCCGGCGGCGGCAAAGCGTTCGGCGATGGCGCGGCCGATCCCGCGGGACGCGCCGGTGATCAGCGCCTTGTTGCGGCGCGCGGGCATTTCGGATGGATCGAAAGCGGACATAAAGCTTCCTCCTCGTGTTTTAACAGAAGTAATTTAAGGTTACGGAGTGAACCGTTACGTTTGAGTATAGAAGGATCGCGCGGAAAATGCAAGCGGCTTGTAAATCGGGTTTGTTTTGTGTATACTACTGCATAACAGCCGGTTTGAACGGTTGCGGATAAGCGGAGGTGACGTGAAATGTATGATTTGGTAATTATCGGTTCGGGCCCGGCGGGGCTTGGAGCTGCGGTATACGGCAAGCGGGCGGGTCTTAAGACGCTGGTGCTGGAGAAAAATCCCATGAGCGGGGGACAGGTGCTCAACACCTACGAGGTGGACAATTATCTGGGCCTGCCGGGAATCAACGGTTTCGATATGGGAATGCAGTTTCGGGACCATGCGGAGAAGCTGGGAGCCGAATTTAAGGAGGCAGAGGTTTTGGGCCTGGAAAAAAGGCCGGACCGCCTGCTGGTGAGGACGTCGGCTGAGGAGATTGAGACGGCGACGGCCATCATCGCCACCGGCGCGGCCCACAGAAAACTTGGAGCGCCCGGGGAGGAGAGGCTTGCGGGAAAGGGGATTTCCTATTGTGCTACCTGCGACGGCGCCTTCTTCAAGAAAAAAGTGACGGCGGTCGTGGGCGGCGGCGACGTGGCGGTGGAGGATGCCGTCTTTCTGGCGCGCTTTTGCCGGAAGGTTTATCTGATCCACCGCAGGGATGAACTGCGGGCGGCGAAAATCCTGCAGGATCAGCTTTTTTCTCTGCCGAACGTGGAGGTGATCTGGAACAGTACCGTGGAGGAGATCTGCGGGGAACAGCAGGTGGAGGGGCTTTCTCTGAAGAATAAGCTGACCGGGGAGCGCAGAAGCCTGGAGACGGACGGCGTGTTTATCGCAGTCGGCATTACACCCAACTCAGAAATTTTCCGGGGAACGGTGGAGACGGACGCAGGCGGCTACATCTGCGCCGGGGAGGACTGCCGCACCAGCCTGCCCGGGGTTTTTGCGGCGGGAGACGTGCGCACCAAAAAGCTGCGTCAGATTGTGACGGCGGTGGCGGACGGAGCGAACGCAGTCACGTCCGTGCAGGAGTATATAATAACAGTTCAGCCAGGCGGGAGTGAACGGCCAAAATCGTGCTCGCACGAATTTTGACCGGTTGCTCCCGCCTGAGGGAGCGCCTGATTATGAGCAGGAAACGGCGTTCCGCCTTATTCCACAGTCAGCCGCGTAGCGGCGGAAAGCGCGTTATGCGCGAAAGACGAACAAGTTCGGCTTTGCGAATGGCGCGGGCTGAACTGTTATTTGTGCATAGTGCCGGAAAGTCATGGAAAATTAACATTTCTGACACAAAAAATGGTTATATTTTCTGGCCTGCAGGAATTGACAAAAGGAGCAACCGGTGATATAGTATTTCCTAGATTTAATAATTCTGTAATAAATGTAACAAACTTTTACTGATGAAAACTTCGAGGAAATCCATGAATCATAAGATTACAAAAGCAACTGTATGTGCCATGGCAATGGCGGTGATGTTTTCCGGTGTGCGTCTTCAGGAGGCTCCGGTCAGTGTGGAGGCGGCGCATGTGACGGCTTCCTTCCTGCCCGCGGCGGGCGTGGGGCTTGTTCTGGAGGACGGTGTTTCCGTTTCCCAGATCCGGGACGACGTAAAGAAGCGCAAGGCGGAGAAGGAAGGCGCGGTTTCCGCCAACTCCTCCGGCGAGACGCAGACGACGGAGACAGCCGAGGCGGCTTCCAGTCAGGAGACGCAGAGCGAGGAGGAATCCGAGACGGAGATCGTCATGGCGGTGGAGCCTGTCCTGAAGGAGCCTGAGACCAAGATCTCCGAGGAGGAGGAGCGGGAGCAGGAAGAGAAGGATGTGCTGATCATTGCCCAGGTCAACGACTATGTGAATATCCGCAGCACCCCGGGCACCGACGGCGAGATCGTAGGGAAGCTGTACAACAATTCCGTGGGCACGCTGATCGCTACGGAGGGCGACTGGTATCAGATGAAATCCGGCAGCGTGGAAGGCTATGTGAAGGCGGAATATTTTAAGACCGGCGACGAGGCCAAGCGGATTGCGGATGAGGTGGGCAACAAGGTTGCGACGGTCAATACCGAGACGCTCAAGGTCAGAAGCGACGCCAGCCTGGAGGCTTCCGTGCTGGGACTTGTGCCCGGCGGCGAGGAGCTGACCGTGATGGATGAGAACAACGGTTTTGTCAAGGTGAGCATCGAGGAAGGCGACGGCTGGGTTTCCGAGGACTATGTGATTGTGGCCACAGAGTATGTGACGGCGGAGTCCATCGAGGAGGAGCGCGCCCGCCTGGCGGAGCAGGAGAAGGCCAAGGAGGACGCGAGAAGAGCGGCGCAGGCAGCCGAGGAACGGATGCAGGCAAAGCAGCAGGCGAAGGATCAGAAATCCAAGGAGTCCGCGGCAGAGGGCAGCGGGGAATCCTCCGGCAAGAGCTACGCTCCGGCCAATACCTCCGGCTCCGGCCTGGGACAGTCGGTGGCGGATTTTGCAGTACAGTTTGTGGGCAACCCCTATGTATACGGAGGCACCAGCCTGACCAACGGCGCGGACTGCTCCGGCTTTGTCATGAAGGTATATGAGAACTTCGGCGTATCCCTGCCGCATTCGTCCTCCGCAGACCGCCGCGTAGGCTACAGCGTGGGAAGCCTGTCGGAGGCGAAGGCGGGCGATCTGATCTGCTATTCCGGCCATGTGGCGATCTACATTGGCGGAGGCCAGATCGTGCATGCCAGCACGGCTGCCACGGGAATCAAGATCTCCAACGCCGATTATCGTACTCCGGTAGCGATCAGACGGATTTTCTGATTTATCATAACAAAAGGACGGCCAGGGCCGCAGAGAGTGAGCGATCATTCTTTGCGGCTCTTTTTGTGCGACACGCCCTGCAGGCGGCTGCCGTGCTTGCACGGGCAGCCATTTGCAGGGCAACGGACAGCGAAGAAGATCTTTCCCTATCCGATTGCCGCATATCTGGCAGAAAAAGAGATGAATTGTCAGAATATAGAAAATGATGAAAATTGTCGGAACTGTGAAAACTTTGTGAAAATGCACAAGAAAAACGGGAAATCGGAGGAAAATCGGGAAAGTGAGAATTTGACTTATCCACAGAAAATGTGGATGAATTTTGCGGAATTTTGAGTTATGCACGAACTTATACACATTATCCACAAACGAAATGAAAGAAAAGTCAATCACGACAGAACGAAATCCGCAAACAACTGTTTTGTGAGGTTATACCAAAATGCCGGAATAGAGGTGAGAAATAATTATCTGAAAATTTAAAGTATTATCGGATTATTTTGCCCGGGCGCTCCCTCAGCCGGGAGCAAACGTTCACTCCCGGTTGGCTGAACTGTTGTGCCATGTTGGTGCCATTTTGTGAAAAAAGTCTGAAATTATTGCTTCACACCTGCGGATATGGTATAATCTGCATAAGATAACCCCCTGCCTGCGGGGCGGAGGCGATTCTAATATGGACCGGAAGGGATGATGTGTATATGAAGATTATTATCAGCGGCAAGAACATTGATGTGACCGCGGGGCTGCGCAGCGCGGTGGAGTCCAAGCTGGGGAAGCTGGAGAGGTATTTTACGGCGGACACCGAGGTCTATGTGACGCTGAGCGTCGAGAAGGACCGGCAGAAGATTGAAGTGACGATTCCCGTGAAGGGCAATATCATCCGCTCTGAGCAGACAAGCAACGATATGTATGTCTCCATTGACCTGGTGGAGGAGATCATTGAGAGACAGCTGAGAAAGTACAAGACCAAGCTGATCGCCCAGCATCAGTCCGGCGGCAGCTTCCAGCCGGAGTATCTGGAGAATGACGACGAGGAGGACGAGGAGGTAAAGATCGTCCGGACGAAGAAATTTGACATCAAGCCCATGTATCCCGAGGATGCCTGCGTGCAGATGGAGCTTTTGGGACACAGCTTTTATGTGTTCTGCAACGCGGAGACGGATCAGGTGAACGTGGTCTATCGGAGAAAGGGAAATACCTACGGGCTGATCGAGCCGGAGGTATGAGAGTGACGCGCTGGCTGAGGCGCTTTTGTACAGCAAAGCTTTCACTTTAAATGGAACCGGAGCCGTTCCCGTTTGCCTGCTTTCCGGCAAACGGGAACGGTATTTCTTAGGAAATTCTTAGTATTTCGTTTGTTTCGTTGACGCAAAATGTGCGGATCGGTTATAATAAATCCAACGTAAAAACGGATCGGTTCTGTCCGGCAAAAGGAGGCAAGGCATCGGAGCTTCCGGGGGACAGGACCAGCGGCTGACCTTCGTTTAAAAAGGCAGCTTTTTTGGCCTGTTTTTTGGCCGCTTAGGGGTCGGCATATGCCGGGCGGGGCGGCAGAAAAAGCGAGGCTTTTCCCAGGGGGTAAACGGAAAAATACGGAAAATGATTTTCCAGTGTGAGGGAGAAGCGCTTTGTCTTTTCAGTCTATGGCGTTTGCGGCCTTTTTGGCGGCCGCGCTTTTGGTGTTTTATGCCGTCCCGGCCAAAGGACGGCTGCTTGTGTTGTTTTTGGCAAATCTTATTTTCTTTGAATGGACCCGGCCGTCTGCCGGGATCTGGCTGTTTTTGTCCGTGTGCACCACCTGGGGTGCAGGGCTTTTTCTCCGGAAAATGAAAGGCAGGGCAGGGCGAAGGCTTTTGCTGATTGGCTGTCTTGCGGTCAATTTCGGGCTGCTGGCGGTCTTTAAGTATCTGCCGGTGTGGGACCGGCTGGTCAACGAGGCGCTTGGAGGCGGCCTGCGGAGGGTGCATCTGGATCCGGCGGGAGCGCTGGGGATCGCCGCGCCCCTGGGGATTTCCTTCTATACGCTGCAGGCGGCCGGTTATCTGCTGGATGTGGCAAAGGGCCGGTACGAGCCGGAAAAAAACTGGCTCAAATATGCAGTGTTCGTCTCGTTTTTCCCGAATATTCTGAGCGGCCCCATCGAGCGGGGAGGGCATTTTCTTGCGCAGCTTGAGCGGGTGCTGGCGGCGGGGCGGAGAGAGCTTCTCTGCTATGACCGGATCGCCCAGGGCCTGACGTCCATGCTGCTGGGGTATTTTATGAAGCTGGTGGTGGCGGATCGGGCGGCGCTTCTGGTGGATTATCTCTACGGGGTGTACGAAAATGGCAACAGCTTCACGATGCTGATGGCGGCCCTGTTTTACAGCGTGCAGATTTACTGTGATTTCGCCAGCTATTCCCTCATCGCGGTGGGGGTGGGGAGACTGTTTGGTTTTGAGCTGCTTTTAAACTTTTGCCAGCCCTACCTGGCAAACAGTCTCTCGGATTTCTGGCGGCGCTGGCACATTTCCCTGAGCAGCTGGCTGAGGGACTATGTCTACATCCCGCTTGGAGGAAACCGAAAGGGAGTCTGGCGCAAGGAGCTCAACCTGGTGCTGGTGTTTCTGGCCAGCGGCCTCTGGCACGGCGGCGCGCCTCATTTTCTTGTCTGGGGACTGCTCTGGGGGCTGGGGATTGCGGTAGAGGATCTGGCGGGCCGGGCATTTGCCGGGCTGCAGGCGGTACGGGCCGGACGAACCGGACGAACCGGACGGGCCGTGCGGGGGAGAAGGAATCCTGTTTTTTCGGCGGTCATACAGCTGGTGCGCGTGTTGGGCACCTTCCTTGCAGCGACTCTTTTGTGGATTTTTTTCCGCAGCGATTCCCTGGAAATCGCCTTTGTCTGCTTCAAAAACCTGTTCACCGGCTGGCTGGGCTTTTCCTATGCGGAGCAGTTTCTGTTTGCCATGGGCCTGAACCGCACTGAGTTTTGGATTGCGGCAGGCGGGATGGCGCTGTTGTTCATCCTGGATCTGGTCTCCGAGAAGAAAAAGCAGGAGACGGCGGTATGGATTTACCGTTCGCCTCTGCCGGTGCGCTGGGGGATTTGCCTGCTGCTGCTCGGGGCAGTGTTTGCGGTGGGAATGTATGGGCAGGGCTTCCATGCGTCCAGCTTCATTTATGTAAACTTTTGAGGAGGCCGATATGTGGAAAAAGGGAGCGAGGGGGCTTTTGTTTGCCTGCGCGGCGGCGTTTCTGATCGCCGGGCTGAACCGGATTTTATGCGTCAAGTCGCCCCACGGGGTGGATCAGGCGCGCTATCTGTATGTGCAGCCGAAAAATACGGTGGATGTCTTATTTTTGGGCAGCAGCCATGTGCACTGCAACGTCAGCCCGCAGATTTTGTGGGAGGAGCACGGGATGGCGTCCTACCTGCTGACCGGGGCGGAGCAGCCCATATGGAACAGCTATTACTATCTGGTGGAGGCGCTCAAAACGCAGAAGCCCAGGCTGGTGGTGCTGGATATGTTCTGCCCGGCGCGGTTTTATGAGGATTATCAGTATAAGTGGCTGGATCAGAATCTGGACGGGATGGCGCCGTCGCTCAACAAATGGAGGGCGGTGAAGGCGAGCACGGAGATCGAGCGGGCCGATTACCTTCTGGGCTTTCCCAAATATCACAGCCGCTACGGGGAGCTGACGAAGGCGGATTTTCAGAATTTTGTCTGGAACCGGGAACAGCAGGCGCGCTGGAAGGGCTATACGCCGCTGGTCACCCATGCAGGGCTGACGGAGCCGGATGTGAGTCATGTGACCGGCGTGCGGGAGATGTCGGACAAGTCGCGGGAATATTTTGACAAAATCGTAGCGCTGACCCGCCGGGAGGGGATTGCGCTGGCGCTGATCAGCGGACCCTATCTTTTGGAGGATTCCGATCAGGAGGTGTACAACTCCATCGGGCGGATTGCGCAGGAGGAGGGGCTTTTGTTTTTCAACACCAACACGCGGCAGCATTACCGCGCCATGGGGCTGGATTTCGGGACGGATTTTGCGGATCATGCCCACTTAAACGAGGCGGGAAGCGCCAAGTACACGGAGTATCTGGGCGAGTGGCTGGACAGCCATTATGAGCTGCCGGACCGGCGGGGACAGGAGCGCTATGCCTCCTGGGAGGAGCAGGTGTTTTACGAGGAGGAGAGCGCGCCCTGAGGGGTTCTGATGACGTACTTTTTTTCATAAAATAACAAAAAAGGCGGAGGCAGCCTATGAAATACAGGCCTCCGGCGAAATATCTGGCGGCCGTCGCGCTGGAGCTTTTGCTGATTTTTGTGCTGATCAACGGGCAGTTTATGGATCGGGAGGAGCCGGCGGCGGTGTCCGGCAACATCAAGCTGGCCCGGAAAAATACGGCGGAGGGGCAGAAGGATTATATCAAATGGGTGGATTTTACCGTGCCCTGCGAGGCGCTGGAGTACGCCTATGAGCGGGACGTGGAGGCCCATGAGGCGGGGAAAGAGCTGGACTGGGTGAGCCTTTTGTCCTACACGGCGGCCCAAAGGGGCGGCGATTTTTCCAAAAAGGCGATGCGGGAGCTGCAGCGGTCCGCGCAGCAGGCGCTGGAGGAGGCGGACGAAACGCAGACGGGCACCCAGGTTCTGGACCGGATGGGGGAGGAGCTCAAATATTATCCCTATTATAAAGAAGCTTACGGGGCGGTGCTTTCCGGCATGGTGGGGGAGTATGAGATCCGGACGGAGAACGGCTGGGAGGCGCGCTACGGCCTCAAGGCCTATTCGCCCATCGCAGAGGGCTTTGAGTATTCGGATTTTGACGATTTCGGGACAGCGCGCAGCTACGGCTACAAAAGGCCGCATCTGGGGCATGACATGATGGGGCAGGTGGGGACACCGATCATCGCCATAGAGTCCGGCTATGTGGAGGCGATGGGCTGGAATCAGTACGGCGGCTGGCGCATCGGCATCCGCAGCTTCGACAAAAAGCGATACTATTACTATGCTCACCTGCGGCAGAACTATCCCTTCCAGTCCGGGCTGGAGGAGGGAAGCGTCGTGACCGCCGGGCAGGTGATCGGCTATCTGGGCCATACCGGCTACAGCACGCAGGAAAACGTGAATAATATCGAGACGCCCCACCTGCACTGGGGGATGGAGCTGGTGTTTGACGAGTCCCAGAAGGAATCGGACAACGAGATCTGGATTGACTGCTATCAGCTGAGCCGTTTTCTGCGGCGCAACCGGAGCCAGACGCAGAAGGTGCAGGGCACGAAGGAATGGAGGAGGACGCAGGAGATCCGGGATCCGGCTGTGGAGGGATGGAACAGGTAACTTTTTTCTCTCCTCTTGAAAAAGCACCCTTCCATCCACTATACTATACCTGATACCGATCGCCTCCGGTTCCTGCCCGGACCGGGGCAGCGGCGACAGGAAAGGAATGAAATATGGACATCTTAAACAAGCTTAAGGACGAACTGCAGGTGGAGCGCTGGCAGGTGGAGGCGGCAGTCAGGCTCATTGACGAGGGCAACACGATTCCCTTCATTTCCCGCTACCGCAAGGAGGTGACAGGCTCCTTAAACGACGAGGTGCTGCGCAACCTTCACGAGCGGCTGGCTTATCTGCGAAGCCTGGAAGAAAAAAAGGAATCCGTGCTGTCTGTCATCGAGGAGCAGGGCAAGCTCACCGACGAGTTAAGACAGCGGATTTTGGCGGCGGAGACGCTGGTGGTGGTGGAGGATCTCTACCGTCCCTACCGTCCCAAGAGAAAAACCCGCGCCGGCGTGGCAAGGGAGAAGGGACTGGGCGGCCTGGCGGAGCTGATCCTTGCACAGCAGACAGACCGGCCGCTTGAGAAGGAAGCGGAGAAATATGTGGATTCCGAAAGGGGCGTGGCGGACGGAAAGGAGGCCCTTCAGGGAGCGGGGGATATTCTGGCTGAGACCATCTCCGACGAGGCGGATTACCGGATTTACATCCGCAAGCTCACCATGGAGGAGGGAAAGCTTACCAGCGCCGCGAAGGATGAGAAGGCCCAGAGCGTGTACGAGATGTATTATCAATATGAGGAGCCGCTCAAAAAAGCGGCGGGCCACCGGATCCTGGCGCTCAACCGGGGAGAGGCGGAGAAAATCCTGACGGTAAAGGTGGAGGCGCCCAAGGAGCGGATTTTGCAGTATCTGGAAAAGCAGGTGATCCGGCGGGACAATCCGGAAACGACGCCTATGCTGCGGGAGGTGATCGCGGACAGCTATGACCGGCTGATTGCCCCGGCGATCGAGAGGGAGATCCGCAGCGAGCTGACGGAGAAGGCCGAGGAGGGCGCGATCAGCGTATTCGGCAAAAATCTGGAGCAGCTCCTGATGCAGCCGCCCATCGCGGGAAAGGTGGTGCTGGGCTGGGATCCGGCCTTCCGGACAGGCTGCAAGCTGGCGGTGGTGGATGCCACCGGAAAGGTGCTGGACACGAAGGTGATCTATCCCACCGCGCCTCAGAATAAGGTGGAGGAGGCCAAGCGGGAGCTGAAGCGGCTGATCGACAAGTATGACGTGTCCCTGATTTCCGTGGGCAACGGCACGGCATCCCGGGAGTCGGAGCAGGTCATCGTAGACCTGATCAAAGAGCTGAAAAAGCCGGTGCAGTATGTGATTGTCAACGAGGCCGGGGCCTCGGTCTATTCCGCCAGCAAGCTGGCCACCGAGGAGTTTCCGAATTTTGACGTGGGACAGCGAAGCGCGGCCTCCATCGCCCGCCGCCTGCAGGATCCCCTGGCGGAGCTGGTGAAGATCGATCCGAAGTCCATCGGCGTGGGTCAGTACCAGCACGATATGAACCAGAAGAAGCTGGGAGAGACGCTGGGCGGCGTGGTGGAGGACTGCGTCAACCGGGTGGGCGTGGATTTAAATACCGCCTCCGCCCCGCTGCTGGAGCATATTTCCGGTGTGACGAAGACGATTGCAAAAAATATCGTGGACTACCGGGAGGAAAACGGACGCTTCACCGACAGAAAGCAGCTTTTGAAGGTGCCCAAGCTTGGGCCCAAGGCCTTTGAGCAGTGCGCGGGCTTTTTGCGCATCAGCGACGGGGATAATCCGCTGGACGCAACCAGCGTGCACCCGGAATCCTATAGCGCTACGATGGAGCTTTTAAAGAAGCTGGAGCTGACGATGGAGGATGTGCGCGCCCTTCAGGCGGAAGCCAAAAAAGGCCGGGCATCCGGAGCGGCGCAGCCGGGCAGTGCGACAGGTACGGCGGGCGCAACGGGCGCGAAAGGCGCGGCGGGTGCATCCGCAAAGCCGGGACCAAGACGCAGCGGCCGGCGGGATGCGTTTGTGATCCGGAATACCGACACTGCCATGGGGCGGGCATTGGCGGCTGCCATGGGAAATATGACGGACAACAATGCACCGATGCCAAAAAACGCAGGAAATCCTGCAAAAAAGACGGAGCAGCCGGGACAGCAGACTGCCGGAGCTTCCTTTTTGGAGCGGAGGATCCGGGATAAGAAGCAGCTGGCCGGGGAGCTGGGAATCGGCGAGATTACACTGACGGATATTTTAAAGGAGCTGGAGAAGCCCGCCCGCGATCCCAGAGAGGATATGCCCCGTCCGATCCTGCGCAGCGATGTGCTGGAGATGAAGGATTTAAAGCCCGGCATGATCCTGAAGGGAACGGTGCGCAATGTGATCGACTTCGGCGTATTTGTGGATATCGGCGTGCATCAGGACGGACTGGTGCATATTTCCCGGATTACCGACCGGTTTATCAGGCATCCGCTGGAGGCGGTGAGCGTGGGCGATATCGTGGACGTGAAGGTGCTGGATGTGGATCCCGTCAAGAAAAGGATCAGCCTGACCATGCGGCTGGATCAGGAGCCGGAGCGTGAGAAGGGGACGGCAGAAAAGAGGAAAAAATGAAGCTTGTCATAGATACGACGAAAAAGAGGGAGCCTCTGGGCGACCTGTACGGCATTTTTTTTGAGGATTTGAATCATGCGGCGGACGGCGGCCTGTATGCGGAGCTGATCCGGAACAGGGCCTTTGAGTTTGATCCGATCGACAATCCGGACTACAATCATCTGACCGGGTGGGAGGTGATCGGTACGCCGCAGCAGATCGGAGCGGCCGTGATCACCGGGGATCCGGTGAACGGGAAAAATCCCCACTACCTGGCCCTGGATGTGCATGAGCCGGGGCAGGGGGCAGGCATCCGCAACGGCGGCTACCACCGGGGGATTTCCGTGAAGGCCGGGGAAGGCTATCGGTTTTCCTGCTGGGCAAAGCGCGAGCAGGATCCGGAGGAGCCGGTTGTTGTTTCCCTGCGGGAAGAAGCGGGGGAGACGCTGGCGGAGGGAAGCTTTTCTCTCACGGACCGGTGGCAGAAATATGAGCTGACGCTGACGCCGCAGAAAGCCTCCGGCGGGGCTTATCTGACCCTGACGCCCGGAGGGCGGGGCAAGGTATATCTGGATTTTGTGTCCCTGTTTCCGACAGATACCTACCGCGGTCATAAAAACGGCCTGCGTCGGGATCTGGCGGAGCTTTTGGAGCAGCTGCATCCGAAGTTCATGCGTTTCCCCGGAGGCTGTCTGGTGCACGACGGGGCGTTGGATCCGGAGGCGAGGGATGCCCAGTACCGGTGGAAAAACACCGTCGGCCCGGTGGAGGGCCGTCCGGCCCGGCGCAGTAACTGGGGCTATAATCAGACGCTGGGCCTGGGCTTTTACGAATATTTTGTGCTCTGTGAGGAGATCGGCGCAAAGCCGCTGCCGGTGCTTTCTCCCGGCTATGACCCGCATCATCACCGGGAAGCCCCGCTGTCGGAAATGCAGTATTTTATCGATGAGGCGCTGGATCTGATCGAGTTTGCAAACGGGCCGGCGGACAGCAAATGGGGAAGCCTGCGGGCGGACATGGGCCATCCGGAGCCCTTTGGAATGGAATATCTGGGAATCGGCAACGAGGAGGTGGGCGAGCCCTTCTTTGCGCGGTACAAAATCGTGGCGGACGCAGTGCGGGAGCGCTATCCTCAGATGAAGCTGATCGGCAGCAGCGGCCCCTTTGCGGCCGGCGGCGAGTACGAGCGCGGCTGGCGGCATGCCCGGGAGGACAAGGCGGATCTGGTGGACGAGCATTATTACATGGCGCCGGAGTGGATGCTGGCGAACCACCACCGCTACGATTCTTTTTCGCCGGAGGATCCCAAGGTGTTTCTGGGGGAGTACGCCTCCTGGGGAAATACCTGGTACAACGCTCTCTGCGAGGCCTCCTACATGCTCGGCCTGGAGCGAAACGCCGGCGCGGTGGGGCTTGCCTGTTACGCTCCGCTGTTCTGCAATGCCGATTATGTCAACTGGCAGCCGGATATGATCTGGTTTGACCGGGACAGAAGCTATGGCACCGCCAACTATTATGTACAGAAGCTGTTTATGGAGAACCAGGGGAGCTTCCGCCTGGAGGCACATCTGGAGGACGCGCCGGAAAACGAGTGCTGGACAAAGGAGCCGGAGCGGATTACAGGAGGCCTGCGGCTGGCCACCTACGATTCGACGGCGCGCTACCGGGACATCTGCCTGACGGACGAAGAGACCGGCGAAAAAATCTGCCCGGCGGAGGCGACGGTGCGCGCGGGGGAGGACGGGATCGTCCTTGCGGCTCCAAAAGCCTCCCGTTTCAGCCTGACGGCAAAGGTGACCGAGCTGGAGGGTTACCGGGGCTTTAAGATCTATTTCGGGGAGGAATCCGGGACGGATCTGCTCTGCTGGAGCGTGGGCGGCTGGCAGAATCAGGACACCTCCGTGACACAGACGATCCGGGGACGGGGCGCGGAGCTGAGCCAGTATCTGATGACCGTGGAGCCCGGGCGGGAATACGAGCTGAAGCTGCAGGTGGACGGCCGCCGGGTGCGCACCTTCATCGACGGGCAGCCTTTCCACGATATTATCGTGCAGCCGGTTGTGGCAGAGCCGCTTTATGTGGGCGCTTCCCTGGCGGAAAACGGGGATATTGTGGTCAAGGCCGTAAACGTTACGGATCAGGAGCGCCGGACCGCCCTGGAGCTTTGCGGGCTGGAGGAGGACCGGAGCTATCCGGTCAGCGTCCGGATCATGAGCGGCTGGGAGCCGGAGGAGCAAAACAGCTTCGAGGAGCCGGAAAAGATCGTGCCGCGCACGGAACGCTGCGAGCTTTCGGGCAGCCGGACGGAGTGGACGTTTGCGCCGCGGTCCGTCACCTTTATACGAATCGGAAGAGAGGGATAACACAGCATGGCATACTTGTTTGTACATTTTATCGGAGAACAGAAGGACGGGGAGCAGATTTATTTTTCCGTCAGCAAAGACGGACTGCACTGGCAGGATCTGAACGGCTACCGGCCGGTCCTTTATTCCGGCATCGGAGAGAAGGGCGTGCGCGACCCTTTTTGCGTGCGGGATGAGAAAAACGGGAAGTTTTATCTGATTGCCACCGACCTTCGCATTGAGGCCGGAAAGGGCTGGGATAAGGCGGTGCACGAGGGCAGCAGGGATCTGATTGTCTGGGAGTCGGAGGATCTGGTGAACTGGTCGAAGGAGCGGGCGGTGACGGTGGCCGTACCGGGCGCAGGCTGCGCCTGGGCGCCGGAGACCGTTTACGATCCGGAGCGGGAGGCATTTTTTGTCTTCTGGGCCTCCCATGTGAAGGGGGAGGGGGACGCTGCGGGAAAGCACCGGATTTTCGGCTCCTACACGAAGGATTTTAAGACCTTTTCCCCGGCGGAAAAATATCTGGAAAAGGACTGCGATGTGATCGACACAACAATGATTTTCGCGGAGGGAATGTGGTATCGCTTTTCCAAGGACGAGACCACAAAGCGCATTTGCATGGAGCGGTCGGCGAGCCTGCACGGCAGCTTTGAGGAGGTCAAATCCGCTCTTTTGGACGGGCTTTACGGGGTGGAGGGGCCGGAAATCTACCGCCTTCCCGACGGGCGCTACTGTCTGATCGTGGATCAGTTTGCGGCCGGGAAGGGCTATCTGCCCCTGGTAACCGACAAGCTTGCCGGCGGGGAGTTTACGGAGCTTTCCGCAGCGGATTATGATCTGGGCGTGCTGAAAAAGCGCCACGGCGGCGTGATGGAGATCACCGATGCCGAGTATGAGCGGCTGGTGAAAGCCTTTGGACGAACGAATCCGGTCCTCCCGGGATTGTTCGCGGATCCGGATATCGCGGTTTTTGACGGGAAATATTATATTTATCCGACCACGGACGGCTTTGACGGCTGGGGCGGCTGGCAGTTTTTCGTCTTTTCCTCGGAGGACGGACGGCACTTCCGGAAAGGCCCCATGATTGTGGATGTGGCCTCCGACCAGGTGCCGTGGTCGGTCAGCCATGCCTGGGCGCCCTGCATCGCTCACAGGGGAGATACCTGGTATTTCTATTTCTGCGCAAAGGACCGGACCGGAACCTCCTGCATCGGCATGGCCAGCGCCAAGAGTCCGGAAGGCCCCTTTACCGCATGCCCTCAGCCGCTGGTCACCATGCCCCTGATGAAGGAGCTGGGGATCCGCATGGGACAGACGATCGATCCGTCCATCTATCAGGAGGGGGAGGATTTTTACCTCCTGTTTGGCAACAGCGATCCGGCCATCGGAAAGCTGAAGGATACGATGGACGGCTTTGTTCCCGGCACCGTGAAGAATCTGGAGGGGCTGTACGATTTCCGGGAGGCTGTGACGGTGCTCAGGCGCGGCGGACTTTACCACTTTACCTGGTCCTGCGACGATACGGGCAGCGAGAATTACCATATCAACTACGGCACCTCGGAGAGCCTTTACGGCCCCGTGACCTACCGTTACCCGATCCTGGAGAAGGATCCGGACAGAGACATTTACGGGACGGGACACCATTCCATCACCAGGCTGCCGGGACAGGACGCCTATGTGATCGCCTATCACCGTTTCGGCACGCCCACGGACCGCTATCCGGAGGGAAAGGGCTATCACCGCGAAACCTGTATCGCGCCGCTTTGCTTCGGGGAGGATGGACTGATGAAACGGGTGGAGATGGAGGATTGATTTCCCGGCTGGCTGAACTGTTGCTGCTGAACTTGTGCTTGCCATCCGGAGGTTTTCGTATTATAATGGCGCATGTAACCAACAGAATAAGGTAAAAGTTCTTCAGGGTCGGGTGAAAGTCCCAACCGGTGGTATAGCCCACGAGCCTGCGCCAGCTTTGGCGGGGCATGATTCGGTGATTTCGCTTCAGGGAAGCGGGAAAGTCCGGAGCCGACAGTACAGTCTGGATGAAAGAAGACGACGGCAGTTCCATGGCAGCGACCATACGGGGTACGCTGCGGATCAAACGATGGTTTATGGCCCGGAAGAGAATTCTCTTCCGGGTTTTTTGCGTACAGCAAACAGACAGCCGGGAACTTTTCCTATGCAGAATTGAAAGGAGAATGGAAAAATGAGTTCTGTATGGCAAACCGTAACTGAAAATCTGGTGTTCGTGCTGCAGTTTCTGGGCCTGGTGGCGGCGATTTTTCTGATCGCCTACGGCGTGGAAAAGGCGGTCAAGAAAAGGACCGGGGATAAGGAGAGGGTGCTGGCGACCCGCAAGGTGGTGGTGATCGGCGTGTTCTCTGCCATCGCGGCGATCCTGATGGTGCTGGAGTTTCCGGTGCCCTTCGCCCCGTCCTTTTACGGGCTGGATTTTTCCGAGCTTCCCGCGCTGGTGGGCGCATTTGCCTACGGGCCGGTGGCGGGCGTGATGATTGAATTTTGTAAAATCCTGATTAAGCTGGTGTTAAAGCCCTCCTCCACGGCCTTTGTGGGCGAGCTGGCCAATTTTGCCGTGGGCTGCGTCCTGGTTCTGCCCGCCTCGATCATTTATCTGGCAAAAAAGACCCGGCGGCAGGCGGTTCTGGGTACGGCGGTGGGCACGGTCCTGATGACGGTGTTCGGCACCCTCTTTAACGCCGTGTATCTTCTGCCCAAGTTTGCGGAGCTTTACGGGATCCCGCTGGATTCCATCATCGCCATGGGAACGGCGATCAATCCGGCGGTTGACAGCGTTACCACCCTGGTCATCCTGTGCGTGGCCCCCATGAATTTGCTCAAGGGAGGACTCGTTTCGCTGCTTACGGTGCTGATTTACAAAAAGCTCAGCCCGATCCTGAAGGCTGCCGGGAAAAGGTAGGCGGCCGCCGGTCGGGAGCGTCTTCAGCAAATATTAAGAATTTATTTATGAACCTGTCGGGATTTTTTACTCTTCTCTCCGATATAATACTTCAGAACAGTACAGGGCTTGACAAATCTGTCAGGCAGTATTATTGTATTAATTAATTAATACAGAAGGAGCAAGGATGCGATGGGTGCATTGGTTGAAGTAAAGGATATCTGCAAGATCTACAATCCGGGTGAAAATGAGGTTCGGGCGTTGGATCATGTGAATGTATCGATTGACGAGAACGAGCTTGTCGCCATTATCGGCCATTCCGGATCCGGCAAGTCCACGCTGATGAACATGCTGGGCTGTCTGGATATACCCACCAGCGGTTCTTATTTTCTGAACGGAAAGGATGTTTCGGCGCTGAGCGACGACGAGCTGTCGGATATCCGCAACCGGGAGATTGGGTTTATCTTCCAGGGCTTCAATCTGATCCCCAACCTGACCGCGGAGGAAAATGTGGAGCTTCCCCTGATTTACAGGGGCGTCGGCAAGCGGGAGCGCCGGGAGCTGGCGCAGAAAGCGCTGCAGAAGGTGGGCCTGGAAAAGCGTATGACCCACAAGCCCTCGGAGATGTCCGGCGGACAGCAGCAGCGCGTGGCGATCGCCCGCGCCATTGCTCAGGCCCCGCCTGTGATTTTGGCGGACGAGCCGACCGGCAACCTGGATTCCAACTCCAGCAAGGAGATTATGGGGATCCTAAAGCAGCTGCACAAGGACGGACATACGGTGATTCTGATTACCCACGACAATGATATTGCGGCGCAGGCCAGGCGGGTGATCCGGATCCGGGACGGTAAGGTGGAAGCAGACTTCATACAGGAGGAAGAGTGAGTGATGCGTAAGTTGGGAAAAAATGAGGAGAAAAAGCCGGGGCATAAGAAAATCAGAAAGCGCTGGATTGTGCTGGGAGCGGCGGCTGTCCTGGCGATTGTATTTTTTGTCTATTCCAGGGCGACGGCAGGAAGCGCGGTGCTGCCGGTGAGCGCCAGCACCGCCTACATAGGAGATGTGGAGGAATCAGTATCCGCCAGCGGCAAGGTGGGAAGCGCGGATTCCCGGACTTATTTTGCGCCGGCAGCATCGCAGGTGTCGCAGCTGAATGTGAAGGTCGGCGATTCGGTGAAGGCGGGCGATATGCTTTTGGTCTTTGACACGGCGGAGCTGGAGCAGAGCAAGCAGAAGGCGGAGCTGGAGCTGAGCCAGGCCTCCAACAGCTATCAGAGCGCGATCACGGAGAGCAACGAAAAGCAGAGCGAGTATGCCGATGCCTCCCTGGGGCTTGATGAGCTGAAGCAGATGGAGGCCAACCAGAAGCAGTATGTCCAGGGATTAAAGTATGAGCTGGAGGACGACAAGGCGGCCAGGCGCGAGGATCTGTACAAGTGGGATAAGCAGCTTCAGGAGGAGCTGAATTATCAGAACAGAAGGCTTTCCGAGAAGCAGGCGGCGGGCGCAGACAGCGATGACATAGAGAAGGTGCAGGAGGTCATTGACAACATCTCCGGACAGCGCACCGACGTGCAGAACGAGCTGAGCATGATCGATGACGAGGAGATGCTCAAGCAGAAGCAGCGTCTCATCGACGCCGAGCAAAAGAAGCTGGACGAGATGTCCGAGGAGGTTCAGAAGCGGGAGAATAAGCAGGATTCCTCCGAGGCCGGCATTTTGAACAATTATTCCAAGCAGGAAAAGGCGGTGGGCGTGGAGAGCGCCAGGCTGTCCGTACAGGCGGCGGCGGACGATCTTGCGGCGGCCCAGGCCGGGATTGCGGCGGATTTTGACGGCATTGTGACGGAGGTGTCCGTCACCCAGGGAGCTACCGTGGCGAAGGGCGCGCAGCTTTTTACCGTGCAGAGCAGTCAGGATGTGCAGGTGACGGTGGAGTTAAGCAAATACGATCTGGAAAAGGTGAAGGAGGGCCAGAAGGCAGACCTGACGATTGCCGGGGCAGCCTATCAGGGAACGGTGGAGCGGATCAACCGGATGGCGCAGAACAATGCCCAGAACACGCCGGTGGTGAACGCGGACATCGCCGTCACCAATCCGGACGAAAACCTTTATCTGGGCGTGGAGGGCAAGGCAAACATTCACACAGCCAAGGCCGAGGGCGCGGTGCTCGTACCCTACGAGGCGGTCAACACGGATAAGGACGGGGATTTCTGTTACCTGGTCAGGGATGGCCTGATCGTTCGCCAGCCGGTGGTGACAGGCATTTCCAATGACATGGATGTGGAAATTAAGGAGGGCGTTTCGGAGGGCGATATCGTTGTCACGGACACCGGCGCGAATCTGACGGAAGGAATGCCGGTGATGCCGGTCGTTCAGTAGGCGCACGGGAAGGAGAGCGATATGTCACAGTTTCTGGAATATCTGAAAATTGCCCTGATGAACATCAGGAGCAATAAGGGACGATCCTTTCTGACCATGCTGGGCATCATCATCGGCATTTCCTCCGTGATCATGATCATTTCGGTCGGAAACGGAATCAAGGCGGAGGTCAATGACGAGTTAAATGAGATGTCCGGCGGCCTGGTGGCGATCTATACGGACAGCAGCATGGGGACCGGGGATCCGATCTATTTTACGGAGGAGGATTTTGACGCCATTGCCGAGAAGGTTCCCCATGTAAAGGGCGTGACGCCGGTGTATACCCTGTATGCAACCACCAGTACCCGGAAGGGCAGCTTCGATGTGATGATGTCCTGCGGAACGGCGGGGATGAAGGATTACAGCAAGGATCCGATTGTAAAAGGACGCTTCTTTTCGGAAAGCGATTACTATGGGGCCAAGAGGGTGTGCGTTATCACGGAGAGCACAGCCCGGAAGATGTTCGGCACCACGGACGTGCTTGGCATGACGCTGGATGTGGACGTTTACGGCACCTCCCAGGAGTATGAGATCGTCGGCATCCGCAAGGACAGCGCCGCAGGCCTGATCAACAGCATGAGCAGCGGCGGTATGCAGACGATGGAGGTGCCGATTTCCACAATTGAATCCTTTGGCTTTTATGTCAGTGATTTTACCGATTTCTATATCATCGGAGAGAGTAATGAGTATGGCGCGCAGATTGCGCAGGACAGCGTAAGCCTGCTGGAAAAGCGTCACAACGCCCGGGGCAGCGGGGCGATCATGGTGCAGAGCTTCAACGATGCGCTTGCCCAGGTCAACTCGGTGCTGAATTATATCACGCTGTTTGTGGTGCTTGTGGCGGCGATTTCTCTGCTGGTAGGCGGCATCGGCGTCATGAATATCATGCTGGTGTCCGTGACGGAGAGAACGAGGGAGATCGGTATCCGCAAGGCGCTGGGAGCCAGGACGGCCTCGGTGCTTCTGCAGTTTTTGTCCGAATCGGCGATCATCACTCTGATGGGCGGCCTGATCGGCATCCTGCTGGGCGTTTTGGGCGCGGTAGGGATCTGTTCGCTGATCGGATTCAGCGCGCAGGTAAAAATCAGCACCGTGCTGGGCGCGTCGGTATTTTCTTCGGCGGTGGGAATCTTCTTCGGAATCTATCCGGCCAGAAAGGCTGCAAAAATGAGCCCGATTGAGGCGCTGCGATACGAATAATGAAAAGAGGCCTGGAAAACAGAGTTGGATAAACTCGTTTTCCGGGCCTTTTTCGGGAAAATGAATATGCAAATCAATTTTTCAACTCACAGACACGGTTGTCTGACAAAGAAAATGTAACATATTTTGGGCCGAGGTTACAAGTTGATTTGCAAATTAATTTTCTCTTTTCGTGTGAGATGGGAAAAATATAATTTATTTAATTGCAAATTCCCATGGATATTTAAATTGCTATTGACAACAGTATAAAAAGTGTATATTATGGAACTCAGAAAGACACGGAATATAAAGAACGGCAAAATCAACAGATGCAGGAAGGGGGTACATATGGAAAAGCGGCAGACAGAGGAATTATTTCTTCCGGACACCGGGTGTTACATTGCGCATGCAGATTCGTGTACGGGCAGAAAACAGAGCTTAACGGAGCATTTAAAGAATGTGCTGCAGCTGGCAGAGGAGAATTGTCCGTTGGATATCCTGAGAAATCTGGTCAGAGTGGCGGCATCAGTACATGATAGCGGAAAACTATGTGCGGATTTTCAGGCATATATGCAGGATGTTTTGGAAAAGGGGGAGAAAGCGCCAAAACGGCAGGTGGATCATGCCACGGCCGGAGGGAGAATCGTGGAAATGATCGGCAAAGATGTGCTGGCGGCAAAAATGATTGCCACCGCGATTTACGCCCATCACGGATTGCAGGATTGTGTGGATCTGTCCACGGGACGGTCTTTGTCGGAAAAACGCAAGGAGAAGGAGCCGGAGATTTCTTTTTTGGAGGTGGTAAGGCGCTTTGCGCAGATGGAAGATCTGACTGTCCTGAAAGATATTTTCAAAGCGGCTCACCAGGATGTACAGCAGCTTTATGCGGGGATTCGGAAACTTACCGGACAGACAGAAGAAAAGAATAAATACGGAAACGAAGAATTTTATCTGGGGATGTATGAAAGGCTGCTGCTTTCCGTGCTGATTGACAGCGATTGGAGCGACGCGGCATGCTTTGCGGAAAATAAACCTTTGCCGAAACGAACGTCCCGGGAGAGGATACAGGAGATCTGGGCAGAGTCCATTGCGCATTTTGAAAAGTATATGACAAATTCGGTGCGGAGCGGGACGGTGAGCCCGCTGAACCGATACAGGGAGGAGATTGCGGAGATGTGCGGGCAGGCAGCGCAGCATCCCGGACGGCTGTATCGTCTGACGGTGCCAACCGGCGCCGGAAAGACCCTGAGCAGCCTGCGGTTTGCACTTTACCACGCGCAAAGATATGGAAGACAGCATATTTTTTATGCGGCGCCATTCAATTCCATCCTGGAGCAAAATGCGGCGGACATCAAAAGGGCGGTGGGAAATGATTCTTATGTGCTGGAGCATCACTGCAATGTGATACGCGAGGATGAGGAGCAGGAAGCGGTTTATAAGAAGCTGACGGAAAGCTGGGACAGCCCGTTTGTCGTCACGACAGCGGTACAGATGTTAAATACACTGTTCTCGGGACAAAAAAGCAGTATCCGGCGCATGTATAGTCTGTGTAACAGCGTGATTATTTTCGATGAAGTCCAGGCGATTCCGGCGCAGTGCACAGAGCTGTTTTACCTGGCGGTGAACTTCCTGACAGAGTGCTGCAATACCACGGTGGTACTTTGCTCCGCAACACAGCCCTCTCTGGCGGCATTGCGCGAAAACAATCTTTTGCCGTGCCGTGAGATGGCGGGGGATATTCGCCAATACATGGAAGCCTTTCGACGGGTGGAGATTGAGGATCAGACAGAACGGGTGCCGGGGGGTATGAGCCTGGAGCAGCTGTCGGACTTTGCGGGAGAGCAGCTGGAACGGTACGGGACTGTGCTGGCGGTAGTGAATACAAAAGCGGCAGCCAAAGGCTTATACCAGATATTGAGGGAAAGCGGCCCCGCAGGGTGCAGGCTCTATCATTTGAGCACGGATATGTGTGCAGCGCACAGAAGCAAGACGATTTCGGATATGAGATCTGTCCTGTCCGAAAAAAAGAAGCAAGTGATCTGCGTAAGCACGCAGCTGATTGAGGCGGGGGTAAATCTGTCCTTTTCCTGTGTGATCCGCTCGTTATCCGGTCTGGACAGCGCGGTGCAGGCGGCGGGCCGCTGCAATCGCCATAAGGAGATGGAGGACCTGGGGAAGGTATTTCTCGTCAGGCTGTCGGCTGAAGCGGAAAAAACAGAACGGATGCGGGAGGTTCGGACGGCCGGGCTGGTCAGTGAAAAATTTTTGTATGAGTACAGAAAGCAGGAAGATACGTTTGAACACAGTCTGGATTCTTTGCCGTCAATTAAACGATATTATGAGCTTTATTACTATGCGCTGCCGGAAGAGGAGACAAAGTATCCGGTTATGTTACCGGAACTGCAGGTAAAAAGCAATTTGATGGATTTGCTGGGGGAGGATAAGCTTGGCAGAGGGCAGTATCGGCGGGCGCATGGAGGGACGCACCTGAAAACGCCGTTGGGGCAGGCGTTTCGGACGGCGGGAGATCAGTTTGAAGTAATCCGCGAGGATCAGAAGCTGTCGGTAATCATTCCCTATGATGAGGAGGCGAAGAGACAGATCGGGAGGCTGGAGAGCCTGCATACAACGTATGAGGAGCAGAGAGCGGCTTTGCGCAGACTGCAGCGATATGCGGTGGGAATTTCACCCTATAAAAAAGAGTGGCTGGCACAGGCGGCCCGCCCGGTGGGAAAAGCGGAGGTTCTTGTCTGGGATATGGCCTATTATGACGCGCAGACCGGTGTAACTGAAAATCGGCAGGATCAATTTCCGGAGGATTGCTTGCAGGAGGGAAAATGGAAAAGTACAGAAATACAATAGAATTTGAAGTGTATGGAAAATATGCGCTGTTTGCGGACCCGGTTACGCGGGCGGGCGGAGAGAAAACCACTTATCACATTCCTACTTATGAGGCGCTGAAGGGAATCACGGAAAGTATATATTGGAAACCTACCATCATGTGGATTGTGGATGCCGTCCGGGTGATGAATTTTATCCAGACGGAGACAAAAGGCGTTCGCCCGCTTAACTACGGAGGCGGAAATGAGCTGGCATACTACACATACTTAAAAAATGTACGCTATCAGGTGCGGGCGCATTTTGAGTTTAATCCCAATCGTCCGGAGCTTGAGCAGGACCGGAATGAGCATAAACATCACAACATCGCAAAACGAATGGTGGACAGGGGAGGCAGACGGGATATTTTTCTGGGAACCAGGGACTGCCAGGGCTTTGTGGAACCCTGTGTGTTCGGAGAGGGGAAAGGCGACTACGACGACATGCCCGGGGAAATTTCCTATGGTTTTATGTATCACGGGATTACCTATGCGGATGAGGCGATTTTGCCGGAGGAGAAAAACAGGATGACGGTCAATTTTTGGAATCAGGCAGTGATGAGAAATGGCGTTATCCGTTTTGTCAGGCCGGAGGAGTGTGGGAGGAAGCGTTTTATCAAGGAGATGAGCGTTAGAAAATTTGGAAAAGACAATTTCAGAGGACTGGAGGAATTTTCAGAGGAGGAGGTGTCGGATTGAACTGGGAAGGAGAGCTTTTGGCACTGTATGAAAAAAATCGTGCCGAGGTTGGCGTGATAAAGACGAATCCATATGGGGTTCCCTATGTGCTGCTTCCGCCCTTTCACACAACGGTTACAGCGCAGATCGAGGTGACGGTAAGCACGGCGGGCGATTTTCTTGAGGCCATCCGGGTACCGGTGGAGGAGCGTCTGACGATGATTCCGGTGACGGAAAAGTCGGGCAGCCGTACAGCGGGCAAGGAACCGCATCCGTTGTGTGACAATCTGCAGTATTTGGCTGCCGATTATGGGGATTATATTGCGGGTGCAGCGTCCTGCTATGAGCTTTATCGCAGAGCATTGGAAATGTGGCATTTGTCGCCGTATACGCATCCGAAGGTGGATGCCATCTATACCTATCTGGAGAAAAGAAGGCTGATGGCGGATTTGATCCGGACCCGGGTGCTTGTATGCAATGAGGCGGGACAGTTGGACCCGAATGCGAAAATACAGAAGCTGCCCCAGGCAAAAGCGTTTGTCCGGTTTCGTGTCAGGGAGGAAAGCAGTACGGCACTTTCCCATGAGGAATGCTGGCGCGACAGATCCCTTCAGGAGGCTTTTGTATCCTACTATCGTTCCGGGCAAACGAAGGAGGATTTGGATTATGTGACCGGTCAATATGAGCCTCCCTCGTATCTGCATGCAAAAGGGATTCGCTATGACGGGGACGGGGCAAAGCTGATTTCGTCCAACGATGAGACATATTTTACCTTTCGGGGACGATTTGCGAAAAAAGAGCAGGCTTTTTCTGTTGGAAGCGAGACTTCGCAAAAAATTCATAATGCGGCAAAATGGATCGTCCGAAGGCAGGGGCATATCTATGACACTTTGACGACGGTGACCTGGGAGTCCGACCTGCAGCAAATGCCGGCCTGGGAGGCGGATACGGAAGCGGTTATTACCGGACGGCGGGAAAGTGCGGAAGCGGCGGCCGTTTTGGGAATAGGGGATGAGGAGCCCCTGGAGGATACCTTTGCGGAGGATTACGAGGAAAAGCAGGAGGCGGCCGGGGAAACGGATATCGGTGTGGTTACAGCGGGACAGCTTTTTTCGGCAATGGAGGGATACCGCAAAAGGATCAAGAATACCTCCCGTATGGTGTTCATGGCGTTTGACGCGGCGACCACAGGACGGCTTTGCCTGTCGGAATATAAGACTCTGGAGACGACCCGATATCTGGATAATATTCAGAAATGGCACGAGCGCTGCGGCTGGTATCAGATGAAATACAGTAAACAGCGGCTGATCAGTTACATTGGCGTTCCGGGGATTCGGGATATTGCGAACCTGTTATATGGGACGGATAGCGGAAAAACGGACTTTATGACAATCCCTGACAAAAACGGGAAAAAGCTGTATGCGCAGATCGGTAAAAGACTGCGGCCCTGTATCTGGGATGGACAGCCGATCCCGAAGGATCTGGTGAATTTGGCGGTAACCAGGGCGTCGAATCCGCAGATTTATGAAAAACGGTATCATTGGGAGCAGGTGCTGACACTTGCCTGCTCCTTTGTAAAAAAACAAAGATATGAGCAAAGATTGGAGGAATGGAACATGGCGCTGGATCGGAATTGCTCCGACAGAAGTTATCTGTATGGCAGACTGCTTGCGGTCGCAGACAGAATTGAGTATCGGACCTTTGATAAGGAGAACGACGGCGGGCGGGAAACAAATGCCAAGCGATATATGAGCACTTTTTCCCAACGGCCCTTTACGACCTGGAAGGTGATTGAGGAGGATCTGCAGCCTTATCTGAGTAAGCTGGCGGTGGCGGAGCGCAGAAGCTATGAAAACCAGCTGGACAATATCTGTCAGTTGTTTGACACAGAATCGTTTCAAAAAAATGAGCGATTGGATGGGCTGTATCTGCTTGGCTTTCACAGCCAGTCTTATGAACTGAAAAAAATGCAGAAAGAGACGGAGGAGAAGAAATGAGCGAATTAAAGGGGAAAATTGATTTTACACTGTTTGTAAGCGTCCGCAATGCAAATCCAAACGGGGATCCTTTGAATGGAAACCGGCCCCGCATTGATTTGGATGGCTACGGCGAAATATCCGATGTGTGTATCAAGAGAAAAATCAGAAATCGCTTTCAGGATCTGGGGCAGAGAGTATTTGTTCAGCCGGATGACCGGGCGGATGACGGAGCGGGAAGCTTGAAAGAAAGGGCGGACAAATGCGAGCGTCTCAGGGCGGAACTGACAAAGAAGAAAAAGGAGGAGCGCAGCAGAGAGGTTTGCGCCAGAATCGCCTGTGAGGAATGGATTGATGTGAGAAGCTTTGGGCAGGTGTTTGCCTTTAAAGGGGAGGATGTTTCTTTTGGCGTGCGGGGGCCGGTATCTGTCCATCAGGCCGTAAGCCTGTCGCCGGTGGACATCATCAGCATGCAGATTACCAAGAGCGTAAACAGTGAGGCGGGGAAAGAGAGTAAGGCCTCTGACACCATGGGATTAAAGCATAGAATTGGCTTTGCCGTCTATAAGATTATGGGAAGTGTGAATGTTCAGCTGGCGGAAAAAACCGGTTTTTCTCAGGAAGATGCAGCACTTTTGAAGGAAGCCCTGCAAACGCTGTTTGAAAATGACGCATCCTCTGCAAGACCGGATGGAAGTATGGAGGTGTGCCGCCTGTATTGGTGGCAGCATGAGGAGAAGACGCCGGCGGCATCCAGCGGAAGGATTCAGAGGGCATTTACCATCGCGGCAGCCGAGCAGCCGAAACACTTTGACGATTACCGGATTACATGGAATCTGGAAGGCTGCGTGGAGCCGGAGGTGTTTGACTTTTTATGAGGAAGCAGATGATCCGCAGCCGTTCGTAATCTCCGGGAAAACCGGGGTTCCGTAAGGAGTGACGGCTCCGGACATCTGAAAGATCGGTGCGAATGTAAGCGAACAAAAAAGGAGCGCTGCATTCGCACCGGAAAAGAGCTTGGCATATTGCTGAGAATGGTGTGCGAGAAGAGAAAGACAAAGTTTTTCGAAGGATGATTTGTGCACATTGCATGGATATAGAAAAAATTCAGACAAAAACTGTGGGGAAATGACGTGTCAGCTCCTGCGGGAGCTGCGAGTTGAAATATCAGGCCGTAGGAGCTGGGATGGCTCCTTGGCTTGTGTCAGCTCCTGCGGGAGTTGCGAGTTGAAATCTGGTGGTCTAACCTCATGACCTCCACAGGGCCAGTGTTAGCTCCTGCGGGAGGCAGGTTGAAATACGGGGGATATGTATCACGGGCTGACACCTAAATTCTATAATATTTTACACAGAATTATCGCACTGCCGTATGACGGCTTTTCATGAAGACTATGTGTTGATCTTGTTATGCCATTACAGTAGTTTCAGAAATTTCAGTCAGTCGGGACACTTGATTAAGATCATAAAATAATAAAAATGTAACGGGTTGACATTTTCTGTTCAAGGCAGTCTCAAACACTTGATGTTTGAGGCGTGAGAACGCAATTTGGGCGTGAGTGGGCTTCTTTTGCGAAGCAAAATTTTGAATTGAGCCCGCGCCATCCGACAAGTTTATCGACAAGTTTATCAAATAAAAAGATCAAATAAATATTGAAAAAATCTGTTTATCTGCTATACTGAATCTATCAGAAAATCAAGAATCAAAAATCCGAGTTATTCCAGGTCATTTTCAAACAAGAGTGTTCCGCTTGAATGCGGTCGGTTTGAAAATCATCACGGGCAGACTTCGCCTTTTCTTTTCAGGTGTGACAAATTTGCAGGAGGACAATGCATGGGGAGGAAAAATGACGCTATTGTAGACTTTTTAGGACGCGATGAAGTACTGGCAGATTTATATAACGGCTGCCTGTACAACGGGGAGCAGGTGATTTTGCCGGAGCTTTTGGGCGACGTTCAGCGGACATATCACGAAAGCCTGAAAAACCGCTATTTGAAAAAAAGTCGCCGCCGCAGGGAACGGGATGTGCTGAAGCTTTTTCAGGATAAGGAGCATTTGATTTTGCTGGCAGTGGAGGCGCAGAACAATCCGCATCTTTGTATGCCGTTGAAATGCCTGGAGTACGACGTAGACGAGTACGTCAGGCAGCTGCGCCATCTAAGCCGACGATACCGTGAGAACGGTGAACTGACAGAACCGACGGAAAAGCTGTCCGGAATTCGGCGCACCGACCGTTTAAATCCGGTGGTGACAATCGTACTGTATCATGGCGAGGATGACTGGACAGCACCCACACACCTGCAGGAGATGCTGGATATGAGCGATATGAGGCCGGAAATGAAGAACTTTTGTGCAGATTACAATATTCATCTGTTCAAACTGTCCGACCTGAATGAAAAGAATTTCCACACCGGCTTGCGGGAACTGATCGGCATTATGAAGCGACGCAATGACAAAGGGGCGATTTTGTCTTATTATGAGGAAAATCGAGAGCGCTTCAGACAGATGGATGAT
>JAUNGT010000062.1 GCA_030524455.1 Eubacteriales bacterium
AAAAAGAGAAAATCAAGGAGCGGGGAAGGGAGATGCATTCATGCGTATGTCGTGGCCCGGAGGCAAGGTGAGCTTTGTCGTGACGCCCGACGAAAACGGGGAGGAGCAGGGCAAATACAGGCTCAGCCTGGGGGGAACGCCGGGGACGGGGGCGGATAACACGATCAGCTGGACGCTGACGCTGGAGGATCTGCAGGAAAAAAAGAGTATGGAGCCGCTGACCCTGGATGTCAGCCTGAAGGACGGCTCGGCGGTTTTTGTCGACCGGGGCGGCGGGGAGACTGCCGAGAAGGTGAATGGCGTGTCGGTGAAAATCGTTTACACCGATGGACGGGAGGAGACCTTGCGCTCAATCAGGGCGGGAGGCAGCGATACGTTTTCCTATTACAGAGAAACGTCGGGGTTTAACCCGGCTCAACCGGACGACGGGACAAGCGGAATCATCCTGACGGTCACGACGGATATCAACAATCATGTGGAGGTCGGAGCGACCAGCCGGTATTATCTGACGGACAAGCTTTCCGTGAAGCTGGGAGCCAATCCGTACTACGCCGGTGCTGACGAGAAAAATCAGGAGCAGGATATCGCCCGGTATGAGATTACCTTTACTTCGCAGATTTATAATAATATAGACGGCGAGGGAAAGCCCTACAGAGCCGTTGTGTCGGCCGAAAGGGATGGAAATCCGATCAGTGATCTGAAGGCGGAATATGCCACGGGAAAAGGCTTCGGAAGTCTGTATGCGCCCGGGCTTTCGACAAATGCAAAAAATCCTTCCGGTTCTTATGAATACTTTCCGGCTGAAGTCGATACGAGTCTCTCGGCGCAAAGCGGCTTCTATTACGGCAATGCCTATTGGCTCGAATATACCCCGGCGGATTCCGGAACAACCTCCGGAAATGACGGGGTGAGAGGGAATTATTATGTGAATATGGGAGCCTTTGCGGAGGGCGGAAGCATAAATGGGACGACCACCTTCCGTTCACTTCGGATCGCGGGCTGTACGGACTGGCATATCACGGGGACGCTGACGGTGAGCGAGATCCGCGGCGGTTATTTTGCGGGAAAAGGGCAGAGCCCTGCGGTGGACGGGGCCGATTTGGTTGTGCAGCACCAAATGAAGGAAGCTTTTTCGGACAGCAGCTATTCCGGCAGCGATGTGGTTGTGGTTTACCGCAGTATCGGAAAGGTCGACGGACGCTACATTTATATTCTGGTTGATCCAAAGACAAGGGGGAACGCTGTCTGGAACAGGAGCAACGGATGGACAGAGCTGATACGGCAGGATTCTCTTGCGCCGGCGTCCTGGAAGCTGTATGTATTCAACGCGCCCGCGGCAAATCTGACCGCCGACTTTACACAGAGCCTGGGCGCTCTGCATGCGGACGGAACGACAGGCGGCTGGAGTACGCAGGATAAGCTGGAGGTTGGCTATGTGACGGGGTCTCACAGTCCGCTCTACACAAAGTCCGGCTATGGCGCGACCCACTACCCGGCAACCCATATGAAGGGGATCTGGGTGGATGACGAGACGGTTTTCTGGATGTTGACCTTTGACGCCCAAAATATTCCTTCCTGGTATACCACCTATGTGTATGTGCAGCCGGAGTATGGACAGACCGTTCTGACGGGGGAATCCGGTGCAGGCACGGCTTCGGTGAATGGAGAAACGCTGGAGAAAAGACTGATATATGTTAAAAATGGAAACAGGGATACCTGGGATACCTTAAACGGCGACAAGACACTCTATTCCAACGGGGGAGGGGATATTCTGGAAAATAACCTGATCCCGACCCTGGAGGGAAATAATATCTGGATGATGGGAAGGGGAAGCGGCACAAACGGAAACCTTTCCGGCTATCGGGATTCCAACGGCGATATAACCATAGGGTTTTTCACGAAAGTGGCGGGTGGCTCGGTTTCCGGCTCGGCCAAAGAAATATCCTGCAAGGCGGAAGCGGTGCTGGTCGGTCATGATATTTCCAAATGGGGAAACACGGGCGCACAGCAGTATAATATCAAGCTGTCTGCCTCCGGCATGGCGCCCATTCCGCAGCTGAGCAAGTCGGCCCGGACAGTATCGAAGGAGGAGGACGAGGATGACGGAAAGCTGCGGACGGAATGGAGCGTTGAAGGGATTCTCGCCGGCAGCAGGACAGAGACGGTCAACTCGCCCCTGCTGTCCGGAAAATATAGGGGATATTTCTCCGGAAACCTGACGCTGCACGACGACATGGCGGGATCGGCGGCGAAGGATGACGCGGGCAACCCGGTAGAGAGCAGCAGCCCCGCGCAATATACGGTGCTGGAATCCGTCACGTTGTCCGGAAGCGGCCCGGGCGGCAGCTTCGGGACGGGAATGAATGCGGAAATGCTGGAGAAGGCGGCCGCTTCCTCCGATCACAGCTACACAACCCAAGTGATGCCCGGCAGCGGGAAAACGGTAACGATGACCGTGATTTACAAGGGAAATATGAAGGACGGTTTTGACCTGAAGCTGGAAGGGGTCGACGATGCCTATAAGCTCAGCGTCACCTATGTCACGGCCCTGGATCAGGCAGCCTTCTGTAAAAGTGTTGCCGCGCTGGAGCAAAATCCGGCGGCCTGGTATGACGTGACGCTGGAAAACGGACTGACGACGGATCTTTGGTCGAAGCAAAGCCGGCCGCCGGTGACACAGACGGTGGAGACGCAGGTGGTCGCTGCGCTGGCCCTGAACAAATATGCCGATGCGATGGTGAGGGACGAGCTCACCGGCGGCCTGACCGGCAGCTATCGTCTGGAGACTAAGGTGGGTTATTCCTCCACGGATTATGTGGAAATCGAGGATTTTATTTCGGGCTTTGGAAACAGGAGCGAGGACGGGAACGCTTCCGGGAAAAGCTATACGGAGGACGACAGGGAAGCGATTGCCGCGCTGTGCGACAGCTTGCTGCTTGATCCGGCCGGGTTTGTGATTTCCGTAAAGGCGCCGGGCCAGAGCGCGGCGCAGGTGATCTATGAAAACAGAAGCTTCGCGGAGGGCTGGGCCAAAAACTCCTCTCTACTGCCGAAAAAAGGGACCCATCCGGGAACACTTTTTACGGCCCGGCTGGAAAAGGACAGCGGACAGCTGAGAGCCGGAACAGAATTTTTGATTTCCTATAAAATGACGCTGAACATGGACGACAGCTCAAACGGCAGGACGCCCTTCCGGCCCAGTCCCTATTATACGGGCGAGGCGGTGGAGATCGCAAACAGCGCGGAAGCCTCCCGAAGCTATGAGATGGAGACGCTGAGCCGGAGCAGACGCCGGGCGTCCCGCACCGGCGGCACAATCGATAAGGAGAATATGAAGCTGACCGTGGACTGCGGAGGCAGCGTGGACAGCACCTATCTGGCGGACGAGGTGATCGATAAGGAGCTGCTGCTGGATATGGACTTGAACGGGCACTCCCAGTGGCTTGTCTACGACTGGTCCGGCACAGAGGGGAAGGAAAAGCCCACGGTCCGGATAAAGGATGCATTCCATTTTATTCTGGACAATGTGTTTGAGGACAGGACGGATCTCACCGCGCAGCAGAAGGAGGAAAAGCGCAGCCAGCTGCAGGCGCTCCTGGAAAAGTATGCCTCCTACAGCAACGTGAAGGTTTATGAGACAAAAAAGAAGCCCGGTAAGAACGGAGAGGCTCTCACACAGGACAATCTGATCTGGCAGGCGGACGGCAAAATCGACGGCACGCTTCAGGGACAGGGAGGAGGTCATGATCTGACTCTGACCTATACGCCCTATGGAGAGGGAGGTCCACTTCTGGAGATTGGTGCGGACGATATGGACTTCAACCGCTATTTGGTGATGGTCTATGATCTGGATGTGGATATCAGGGCATTTTCCCGGGAAGCCCTTCGTCTGGGGCTGCTGGATGAAAACTGGCATGCCGCCGGGACGGACAGGGATCTGTCCTGGACGATGAAAAACGAAGCGTCCAACAGCAAAGGCGAGACAGCGGAGGAAGTGGGCAGCGAGGTTGAGCTGAGAAAATCGGATCTGACCAAGCAGCTCGTCGATTCGGACGCGCAGGAAGGAACCGCCTCCTGGAGCATTTCGGCCTACACGGGCACGGAGGACGGAGAGGACCTGATTTTAACGGATGAAGTAAAAATATCCGCTTCGGACGAAAGAATCCGCGCGGCCGCGGCAGCAGCGGTATCGGTGGATGCCGCCGGCATAAGGCTGGAGGTGGACGGAAAAGCCGTCTATGAAAAGGGCGGGCTGACCGAAACGGCGAAGGCGGCGGGCTGGACAGCCGGCAACCTTACCCTGTGGACGCAGGGGGCGAAGCTGAAGGTGACGGTTCGCAATACGGATTCCTGCAGGGCGCTGGACAAGGGCCAGACCTGGACTGTATTCTACGACACGGCGTTTGACAAGGATGCCTTTTTGCAAAACGGCGGGCGGGCCGGGGACGAGTATACCCTGGCAAACAGCGCCGGCCTGGAGCTTGGAAGCAGCAGCCTGCGCACAGAAAAATCAACGGATTTTAGGCCGGATATTCCGCTGGAGGCGAAAAAGAGCTGCGACGGCTACGACGGTCAGCGGCAGAACGTGCTGGTGTGGACGGCCACGGCCAATACCGGGGAGGCCGCCCGCCGGCAGCTTGTGCTGGAGGACGGGGTGAAGGCTTCCACGCAGACGGCGCAGGATGCGCTGATGCTGGAACGGATGACAATCCGGATCAAGGGGCCGGACGGGGAGCAGGAGTATACGCCGGACCGGCTTCCGGAGGGAGCAGGGATCACCGGGCCGGACGGAGGCACGCTGCAGATGAATACGGCGGGCGTCAGCGGCTTTGTCCTGACCTTTGAGGAGCTGGCGGCGCACACCGAGGTTACGGTGGAGTATGCGGTGAAGCTGGACCGGGAGCAGTATCTGGCAAATGGCGGACAGGTCGGGGATGAGGCAGAGCTTGAAAACAGCTTCCGGGTTTCCGACAGCCACGGCTATGAAGCGGAGGCTTCCGGCAAAGGCAGCGCAACGGTCACAAAGACCTTTGAGAAGACGGGCGTGAAGCAAAAGGATCCCTCTGCGGACGGCTATCCGGTGCTCTCCTGGCAGCTGGATGCAGATCTGAACGGCATTTTTGAGCCGGAGGAGCTGGAAAAGCTGAAGGAGGTGACGATCCGGGATCCCTTAAACCCGGTGCTGGTCCCTCTGATGGAGACGGTGAGAATTTATCCGGTGACGCTGACGGCCGACGGCCCGCAGGTGTCGGATACGCCTCTGGGCGCAGATCAATACACGGCGGTTTACGACGGCAGCAGTCTTACGGTGACGCTGACGGATCCGAAGGAATGCGGACGGCTGCGCCTCGTTTTTGAGACGGAGTGCAGAGCCTCCCTGGACGGGCTGACCAACACGGCAGAGCTGATTGTGGACGGCACGAAGGTGGAGGATTCCACATCGGAGGACGTGGGAAAGATAGAGGTGGACGACCAGTATGGCCTGATTCAGGCATTTATGGTGCCGGAGTACACCCCGGTGGCGTGGAAATATCTGGACAGCATACTTTGCACGGACCGCACGTTTGACTTTGCCATCGAGCAGGTGGACGAAAACGGAAGTCCGGTTGCGGGAGGCTATACGGATACGGCCCAAAACGACGGGACGGGAAAGATAACCTTCCGGAAGATCGTGTATCGCCAAAAGCCCGTGGAGGGGACGTATTACTATCGCATTTGGGAAACCTCCCGGCCGGATCCGGACAGCTTTGTCAAGGATGAGCGGGTCTTTACGGTAAAGGTGACAGTGCAGAAGGGGACGGGCGGCTATCTGGTGACGGATACCGTGACGGCTCCGGCCAACTATGATCAGGTACGCTTTGACAATACGACGGTGACCACGAGGGACTTCACTGTGACCAAGCAGTGGGAGGACGGAAACGATAAGTACGGCTGCAGGCCCCGGTCGATTACGGTTTATCTGCTCAACAACGGGCAGCGCTATAACGATATGAGCGTCATTTTAAGCGAGGCCAATCACTGGACTTACACCTGGAAGGATCTTCCCATAGCGGACGGAAATTACAGCGTGGAGGAGGCCGAAGTGGCCTATTACGACGGCACGGTGGTGACGCAGGGCTGGAACAGCCGGATCACCAATACGCTCCGGGAGGAGGGCGCGCTTGAAATTACCAAGACAGTGACGGGCAGCGGCGATAAAAACCGCAGCTTCACCTTTACGCTTTGGCTGACGGATCTGGGCGGCAGTCCCCTTGCGGGAAGCTATCCCTACACCGGAAGTAAAAGCGGCAGCATCGGGAACGGGGATACCGTGACCTTAAAGCATGGGGAGCGGATCCGGATCGAGGGCCTTCCGGCAGGCACAGCCTATACGGTGCGCGAGCAGGAGGCAAATCAGGAGGGCTATGTGACCGGCGCGTCGGGTTCCTCCGGGACAATTTTTGTCGGAAGGACGCAGGAGGCGGCCTTTGAGAACGGGAAGCCTCAGGAAAATACCCCGGTGGAGGAAACGGTAAGCCTTACGGCGGACAAACGCTGGGAGGATGACGAAAGCGCGGACAGACCTCTTTTTGCCGGCGTACAGCTTTACCGCAACGGCGAAGCCTGGGGAAGTCCGGTGCAGCTGTCGCAGCAGAACGGCTGGAGCTACACCTGGAGCGGCCTGGAGACGGGCGTGCTCTGGACGGTGGATGAGCCGGAGGTGCCGGAGGGCTATCTAAAGAGCATTTCCTTTGAAGGCGGCCGGTGGACGATCACCAACACGCTGGACAGGGAGGGGATTTATACGGAAAGCGGCAGGACGGGGGACAACGCTTCTCCCTGGCTGTGGACGGGGCTGCTTTTGGCCGCCGCGGCAGGGATCGGCGCGATCCTTCTGAAAGCAAAGAAAAAGAGAGACGGAAAGGATTCGTTTACGGCAGAAAATCCTCAAAAATAAACATGCTGAACATTTTTTTGCAGCTGGCCAGCTCCCTGGGCGAGCGGATTACCCAGCCCGCGCAGGGGGCCCGGAACAGACAGCGCGCCAGCCAAAGGCCGGTGTCGTGCCGGAAGCGCCAGTTGTAGGAGATAAAGTCCGGCCGGCCGATCACGTTGAGCACCATCTTTCCGAACAGATACTGGAAAGGGCTCAGCGTGCGGTTCTCAATATTGAAATTTGTGGAAAGCTGCCCCCGGAAGATCCGGGGGCGGTTTTTTCGATACCACCAAAGTGCCAGCGGGTGAAAGGATTCGATACAGTACCGTCCCGGATAGGAGGAGAGCAGCGCGTCCGCCCGGCGGGGGATTTCCATATCGATCCGGTCCATTTTCAGCTCCACCAAAAGGGGGACCTGTCCGGCCACCAGCTCCAGCGCTTCCGCAAAGGAGGGGATCCGCTCCCCGGTCCCGGCAAGCGAAAGCTCCCGGAGCTCCCGAAAGGTCAGCTCGTCCACCCGCCGGTCGATGCCGCACATACGGCTCAGGGTCGCGTCGTGGAACACCACGGGCACGCCGTCCCCTGAAAGCTGTACGTCCAGCTCGATGCCGTAGCCGGCCTTTACGGCCCGCGAAAACGCGGCCAGAGAGTTTTCGGGAACCAGACGGTTGCCGTCGTGGAGCCCTCTGTGCGCAAAGAAAACCTGTGAGAACGCCCGGCCGTCCGCCCGGCGCAGCCGGGGGTGCAGCAGGAACAGATAGGCGGCCCAGACCGCCAGGAAAAGGAAAATCAGTATTTTTATCATAGGTGTGCCTGCCTGTCGCTTTTTTTCGGCTACAGTATAGGCCTTTCGCGGCAAAAAGTCAAAGCGTGCTTTTCGGCTTTGCGAATGGTGCGGGCTGACGGTTGCTTTCTGTCGCTTGCGCGGCGCTCGCAACTGATGTAGAATAGGACAAAAAGGTTATGGTTCACTCAGTACTGTGCATTTACTGCACAGTACGTGAGAAAATGATTCAGGAGTGCATAAATGCAGGTTACTGGTCACGGAGTGAGCAGTAACCTAAAAAGGAGAAAACGATGAGGACGATACAGGTTGAAGCCGTGCGGGATGCCGTGCGCGATATGTGTATTGAAGCAAACTACCGCCTTTCGCCGGATATGCGCTGTGTCTTTGACGCGGCCTGCCGGTCGGAGAAGTCCCCGCTGGGGCGCCGGATCCTGGAGCAGCTTTCGGAAAATCTGGAGATTGCCGCAAGCGAGGATATCCCGATCTGTCAGGATACCGGAATGGCCGTGGTTTTTCTGGAGGCCGGGCAGGACGTGCATTTTGAGGGCGGGAGCCTGGAGGAGGCCGTGCAGGAGGGCATCCGCCGGGGCTACACGGAAGGGTATCTGCGCAAGTCCGTGGTGAAGGATCCGATCCTTCGGGAGAACACAAAGGACAACACGCCGGGCGTGATTCATTACCGTATCGTTGCGGGGGAGCAGGTGCGCATCCGGGTGGCGCCCAAGGGCTTTGGCAGCGAGAATATGAGCCGGGTATTCATGTTAAAGCCGGCGGACGGCCTGGAGGGCGTCAAAAACGCGGTGCTGACCGCGGTGAAGGACGCGGGCCCCAATGCCTGTCCGCCCATGGTGGTGGGCGTGGGTGTGGGAGGCACCTTCGAGAAATGCGCGCTTTTGGCAAAGCAGGCCCTTCTGCGTCCGGCCGGGGAGCATTCGGAGATTCCCTATGTGCGGGAGACGGAGGAGGAGCTGCTTGCGCGGATCAACGCGACGGGGATCGGCCCCGGAGGACTGGGCGGCACGACCACGGCGCTGGCGGTCAACATCAACACCTATCCGACCCACATCGCCGGTCTGCCGGTGGCGGTCAATATTTGCTGTCACGTCAACCGGCACGCAGAGCGCGTGCTTTGACGGACCGGCGGGAAAGGAGTACGACATGGAAAAGCATATCAGCGTGCCGATGACAAAGAGCGAGGCAGCCGGACTGCGCTCCGGCGATTACGTTTACCTGACCGGGACGATATATACCGCGCGGGACGCGGCCCACAAACGGATGCAGGAGGCCCTGGAGGCGGGGCAGCCGCTTCCTTTGCAGCTGAAAGGCAATCTCATCTATTATATGGGGCCTTCCCCGGCGCGGGAGGGCAGGCCCATCGGCTCGGCCGGCCCGACCACGGCCAGCCGGATGGATAAATATACCCCGGCGCTTTTGGATCTTGGGCTGGTGGGGATGATCGGAAAGGGACGGCGCAGCCCTGCGGTGAAGGAGGCTGTGATCCGAAACGGGGCAGTCTACTTTGCGGCAGTGGGCGGAGCGGGCGCCCTGCTGTCCAAATCCATTCAGGCCGCGGAGGTGGTGGCCTACGGGGATCTGGGGACGGAAGCGATCCGGAAGCTGACAGTGAAGGATTTCCCGGCGATCGTGTGCATGGATTCCACCGGAGCAGATCTGTATGAGACGGCGGCCGGCCAGTACCGGGAGGAGGGGGAATGAAGCGGATTATTTTAATGGTGCTTTATAATCTTCCCTTCGTGCCCTTCTGGTGGTGGCGGCTCTGCCGGATCGCCCGGCACCCGGAGCGTTACAGCCGGAAGGAGCGGTGGGATTTTCTGCAAAGACTGACCCGCCGCGCCAACCGGGGCGGAAGGGTGAAAATCGAAGTGCATGGGGCGGAGAATATCCCGCCGGAGGAGAATTTTATCTTCTATCCCAATCACCAGGGCCTGTTCGATGTGCTGGCCCTGATTGAGAGCTGTCCCCGCTTTTTTGCGGTGGTCAACAAAAAGGAGGTCCGGCGCGTTCCCCTCCTGGATCAGGTGTTTCGCCTGATGGGGGCCATCTCCATCGACAGGGAGGATATCCGCCAGTCCCTGCAGGTAATCAATCAGGTGGCGGAGGCGGTGAAGGCGGGAACCAACTTCCTGATCTTTGCGGAGGGCACCCGCAGCCGGAAGGGAAACGTCACCCAGGAGTTTAAGGGCGGCAGCTTCAAGAGCGCCTACAAGGCAAAATGTCCCGTTGTGCCGGTGGCCCTGATGAACGCCTACATCCCCTTCGACCGAAATACCATCGAGCCCGTGACGGTCCGCGTGGTCTACCTGCCCCCGATCCCCTATGAGGAATATAAAAATATGAAAACCGTGGAGCTGGCCGCAGAGGTCAGGTCAAGGATCGAAAGCACAATCGCGTCTTTCTGCTAAAAAAGTGTTGACAGGAGGGCACCGGGCAGGTATAATAACCTATGCGTCCGGCAGTGGCGTACAATTTTATATTGGCAGAGGTTCATTCAGACGATGTGGAGAAATACTCAAGAGGCTGAAGAGGCGCCCCTGCTAAGGGTGTAGGTCGTGTTAAAGCGGCGCGAGGGTTCAAATCCCTCTTTCTCCGTTAGCTCTGCCAGTGAAAAAGAGAATCCTGCTCTTTGGGCTTCTTTTTTTTCGCCCTTTCAACAGATGGGTTTATTGTGAAAATATGCAAAACGGCATGTAAAAAATCAGTAAAAAAACCTGTTGACAGGAAATGACACCGGATGCTATAATGAAACACCGATGCAGGAAACTGCTGAGGAAACTTCTTCAAAAAAAGAAGAAAAAAGCGCTTGACAAAAGCAAACAGTTCTGGTAGAGTAAATGACTGTTGCGGCAATCAAACGCGACGCGGACTTCCAAAAAGAAGTTCA